>CAUBIC010000001.1 GCA_958435945.1 uncultured Collinsella sp.
CTTGGTTTTGGAAGTTCGCGAAGCCCACTTCCAAAACCAAGCACCCCGTCCCCGCCCTCGTCCGTGAACTTTTCCGCTGGGCGAGGTGGGCCGCGGGTTATCCGCTCCAATGTTTCCAAATGAATACGCTATGAGCGGCTGCGGTGGATTTTCCCCGCAAACACTCTAGTATGCTAAAGTACCCAGAAGACCGGCGAAGCTATGCCGGTCTTCTGTTCTATACGAGGCACAGCATGAGGAGGCTCACCAGATGACGGCCACACCGTGGGGATTCCGGGACATATTGCCCGAGGAGGCTCGGGCGCGCGAAGAGATCGCATGTACGGTGAAGGGCTGCTTTAGGGAGCATCATTACCTTCCGGTCGAGACGCCGCTGCTCGAGGACAAGGGTTCGCTCGAGGAGGGCGGCCGCATTGCGGACACGCCGTTTAAGCTCTTTGATGACGACGGCCGCCTGCTGGTGGTCCGTCCCGACAACACGTTGCCGATCGTACGCCTGGTTTCGACCCGCATGCGCGCGGCCGACCTGCCCCTGCGCCTGCGCTACGAGGCGCCGGTGGTTCGTGAGTGCCAGCGCAATGCCGGTGGCTCGCGTCAGTTTACGCAACTGGGTTTTGAGCTCATCGGTGTGGGCGGCACTGCGGGCGATGTCGAGATCGTCTCGCTCGTGGCCGAGGCCGTGCGTAAGCTGGCACTGCCCGATGCGCGCATTATCGCGGGCAGCGTGCGTCCGTTTAAGGAACTGCTCGCGGCGTGCGAGGATCGCGAGCTGGCCGCCGAGGCCCTGCGCTGCGTGCACGCCAACGACTTTGTGGGCCTCGATGTCCGCGTGGCGGCAAGCACCGAGTCCGATGCCGTCAAGGCCGCCATTTGCGAGCTGCCGCGTCTGCACGGCGGTGCCGAGGTGCTCGACCGCGTGGACGCGCTGCTGGAGGCCGCCGGTATCGTCGCGCCGCTGACGCGCGAGCTGCGTGCCCTGGTCGAGGGCCTGGCACCCGAGGACGCCCAGGTGCTGTCGTTCGACTTCTCCATCATGAACTCTTTCGATTACTACACGGGCCTGGTCTTTAAGGCCTATGCCGGCGGCTTGCCCGATCCGGTCGGTTCGGGCGGACGCTACGACTCCATCTTTACCGGTGCATTTGGCGACGGCATTGAGGTGCCGGCGGCGGGCTTCGCCTTTTCGCTTGAACGCCTGGAGGCCGCGCACACCTCGGCCGAGGACGCTGCTTCCGATGGCGATCACGCCGCGGGCCGTGGCGCCGAGGGCCCGCTGCGCATTGCCGTGCCCAAGGGCTCGCTCAAGGCCGACACGCTCGACGTGCTCGAGGCCGCGGGCTTGGATGTCTCTGAGCTGCGCGATCCCGGTCGTCATCTCATCGTGTGCGGCCGAGACACACGCGCCGGTGAGGGTGCGGTCGGCGATATCGAGTTTGTCATCGTGCGACCCAGCGATGCGCCCGCCTTTGTGGGCTGCGGTGGTGCCGATTGCGGCATCTGTGGCTGGGACTCGCTCATCGAGGCAGACCTCAACTTGCTGCAGCTGGTCGATCTGGGCTACGGCCTGTGCACCTTTATCGAGGCGGAGCCCGCGTGGCGCGCCGGCCAGGCCGAGCGCAACTATGCCCGCCGCGGTTCTCTTCGCGTGGCCACCAAGTACCCGCGCATCGCGAGTGCCTGGTATGCCGAGCGCGGCGTGAATGCCGACATCGTTTCGCTGCACGGCAATATTGAGTTGGGCCCCATCGTTGGCATGACCGACCGCATCGTGGACATTACCGCCACGGGTGCCACGCTGCGCGACAACGACCTGGTCATCACCGGCCGCATTATGGACTGCACGGCCCGCTTCTTCGTCAACCCGGGTGCCGCGCGCCTGGATCCGCGCGTTCGCAACCTGGCCGATCGCCTGGCGGCCGCCGTGAAGGACAAGCATTTTGAGCCCGTCGCGGGCTCGGCACAATAGCGCGAGCGCGCACGGGCGCCCCAACGTCCGGGCTGCGGGCCGACTGACGCCGCCGCCCGGTCTCTCGTTTTTTGAACACAACCTCGACCGATAGGGGATACCGATATGAAGACCATCAAGCTTGCTCCCGGTGAGCGCCTCGTTACCAACCAGCTCAACCGTAAGGGCGTGCTGCCGCAAAACATCGTCGACGCCGCCCGCGATATCGTAGCAAACGTGCGTGCCAACGGCGATGCTGCGGTGCGCGATTACTGTCAGCGTTTTGACGGCGTTGAGCTGCAGGGCTTCCGTCTGCCGCAAGAGCAGATCGACGCTGCACTCGAAGGCCTCGATCCGGCCTTTGTCGCCGCGCTCGAGAAGGCTGCACGCCAGATTCGAGAGTTCCACCAGCGCGAGGTCGAGCAGAGCTGGTTTACCACGCGTGCGGACGGCACGATGCTCGGCGTTAAGGTGACCCCGCTCGCGGCGGCTGGCATCTACGTGCCGGGCGGTCGCGCGCAGTATCCCTCCACGGTGCTCATGAATGCCATTCCCGCCAAGGTTGCCGGCGTCAAGCGCGTGGTTATGGTGACTCCGCCGCAAAAGGATGGCCTGATCAGCCCCTACACGCTCGCGGCGGCCAAACTCGGCGGCGTGGACGAGATCTATATGGTGGGCGGCGCTCAGGCCGTGGCCGCGCTGGCATACGGTACCGAGACCATTCCGCGCGTCGACAAAATCACCGGTCCGGGCAACGCCTTTGTTGCCGCGGCCAAGCAGATTGTCTCCGGCGACGTGGGAATCGATATGGTCGCTGGCCCCTCCGAGGTCTGTGTGCTGGCCGATGCCACGGCCAAGCCTATGGTGGTCGCGGCCGACCTGATGGCTCAGGCCGAGCACGATCCGCTGGCAGCCTGCTATCTGGTGACCTGCGACGAGCAGTTTGCGCACGAGGTCGAGGTGGGTATCGACATCCTGGTGGCGCAGTCGCCGCGTGCCGAGATCACGCGCGCCTCGCTCGATAACGAGGGCGCCATCGTGGTGGCCGCCGACATGGCTGCCGCCGTCGAGGCGGTGAACACCGTGGCGCCCGAGCACCTGGAGCTGCACTGCAAGGATGCGATGGGCCTGCTTGGCGGCATTCGCAACGCCGGCGCCATCTTTGTGGGCGCTTGGAGCTCCGAGCCGCTTGGCGATTACGTTGCCGGCCCCAACCACACGCTGCCGACCGGCGGTACGGCCATGTTCTCCAACCCGCTTTCGGTCGAAGAGTTCGTCAAGCGCTCGAGCGTCATTTGCTATACACCCGAGGGCCTGCTCTCCGACGCTCCCGCTACGCAGCGCCTGGCCGAGGCCGAGGGACTGTGGGCGCACGCGCTATCCGCCGCGCTGCGTCGCCGCGTGCTGGAGCAGGGCGAGGATGCCGTGAGTGCCGCGTCGCTGGCCGCGGCCGATCTGACCAAGGTCGCCTGGCCGGGCGACGCCGTGGCGACGGTCGCCGAGGGTGTTGACCTGGCGGCTGCAAGCGCGGATGGCGCTGGCCCGACTGGCGATGAGGCCTAAAATGGCCGAACTCACTCCCCGCATGAAGGAGCTCGTCCAGCCCTACTTGGCCGGCATTGAGCCCTATGATCCCAACTTTACGCCCACGTGCATCAACCTTTCGGCCAACGAGAACACCTATCCCGTGCCGGCTGGCGTGCGCGAGGCAATCGATGCAGCCCTGGCTGCCACACCGCTCAACCGCTACCCCGATCCCATGTCCTGTGACCTGCGCGACGAGCTGGCCGCTTGGCATGGTGTGGCGCGCGAGAACGTCTGCGTGGGTAACGGCGGTGACGAGCTGCTCTATAACTACCTGCTGGCGTTTGGCGGCGCGGGGCGGACCCTGCTCAACTGCCCGCCGTGCTTTAGCGAGTATGCGTTCTTTGCGTCGCTCTGCCAGACTGAAGTGCGCGATGTGTGGCGCGACCCGGCGACCTTTGAGCTCGACCAGGCGGCTATGTTCGCGGCCGCGCCCGAGTGCAACCTGGCGATCGTGACCTCGCCTAACAATCCCACGGGTGACGTGGCACCGCTCGACTTTGTCGCGGCCTTGTGCGATGCGTGCCCCGGCATGGTGATGGTCGACGAGGCCTACGTTGAGTTTGCCGACGATTCGTTTGGCGCGGCCACCACGGCGCAGGGACTTATCGCCGAGCATCCCAACCTGGTGATTCTGCATACGCTGTCCAAGGCGTTTGGCGCCGCCGGCACGCGTCTGGGCTATGTGATCGCCGCGCCCGAGGTCATCGATGTGTTCGCTGCGATTCGCCAGATCTATTCGGTCAATGTGCTGAGCCAGGCCGCCGCGCTCGCCTGCGTGCGCGCTCGCGATGCGTATGCGCCCGTGGTGGCGCAAGTTACATCCGAACGCGAGCGCGAGCTGTGCGCCCTGCGCGCGATGGCTGCCGAGGGCATGCCCGTGGAGGCATGGCCGAGCGCGGCGAATTTTGTGCTCGTGCGTACGCCGCATGCCACGCGCGTGCGCGAGCGATTGCGCGACGAGTATTCGATTTTGGTGCGCGACTTTAGCTATGCGCCGGGGCTCGCGGACTGTCTGCGCATTACCGTGGGTACCCCGCAGGAAAACGACGAGGTGCTGGCTGCGTTTGTCGCGCTGGTGAAGGAGGAGATGTAGATGGGCCGTTATGCCGAGGTGACCCGCAAGACGGGCGAGACCGACATTGTCGTCAAGCTCGACCTGGACGGATCTGGTGTGTGCGATATCTCGACCGGAGTGCCGTTTTTCGACCACATGCTCAACGCCTTTGGCCGTCATGGCCTGTTCGATTTGACGGTGCATGCGGTGGGCGACGTGGAGGTCGACGCGCACCACACCGTCGAGGACACGGGTATTGTGCTGGGCGAGGCGTTTTGCCAAGCGCTGGGTGACAAGGCGGGCATTACGCGCTTTGCCGACGCGGCGATTGCCATGGACGAGACGCTCGTGATGGCCGCCGTGGATATCTCGGGCCGCGGGCAGGCCTATTGCGAGCTGCCCGTACCGACCGAGCGCGTGGGCAGCTTTGATACCGAGTTGGCTGTCGAGTTCTTCTATGCCTTTGCGCGCGATGCCAAGCTCACGCTGCACGTGCGAGAGCTGGTGGGCGGCAACTCGCACCACATTATCGAGGCCGCCTTTAAGGCCGTGGGCCGCACGATGCGCCGCGCCTGCGAGCTCGATCCCCGCGTGCAGGGCATCCCCAGCACCAAGGGCTCGCTGTAACTGACGGATCGCACAAATCACCACAAAGGTGCCTGTCCCTTTTGTGGTGGTTTTGGATGATGGGAAAAGGGAGGAGTCGCGTGGGCGAACCGAAGATCGTGGTGGTCGACTACCACAAGGGCAACTTGTCGAGCGTCGTGCGCGGGCTTGCGCGCGCCGGTGCCGCCGCCTGCACGTCGGACGATCCGGAGCAGATCCGCAACGCCGACGGCCTGGTTATCCCGGGCGTGGGCGCGTTCTATGACGCGATCGCCTTTATGCGCCAGAGCGGCGAGGCGGACGCGGTGCTCGACGCTGTTGCCGCCGGAACTCCGCTGCTCGGCATCTGCCTGGGCCTTCAGCTGTTTTTTGAGCGCGGCGACGAGGGTGTGCCGGCGGACGACGATGCCTCCGAGCAGGCCGGCGGCCCCTGGGTCGATGGCCTGGGCATTATGCGCGGTTCGTGCACGCGCTTGGAGTCGAGCCGCCTGAAGGTGCCGCACGTGGGCTGGGACCAGGTGCACATGACGCCCGCCGGTGCGGCCGACCCGCTGCTCGCCGGTTTTGCCGAGGGTGCCAACATGTATTTCACCCACAGCTATGCGGTGGCCGACGATGCCGATGCCGCCGATGTGCTGGCGCGCACGCACTATACACGGAGCTTCCCGTGCATCGTGCGCCATGGCAACGTGTGGGGCTGCCAGTTCCATCCCGAGAAATCCTCCGCGCTGGGTCAGCGCATCCTTAAGAACTTCGTCAACATCGTCGAGGAGGGCGGCCGATGATCCTGTTTCCCGCAATCGATTTGATCGGCGGCAAGGTCGTGCGCCTGGAGCGTGGTGACCGCAGCCGTTGCAAGGTATATTCCGACGATCCCGTGGCCGTCGCCCGCTCGTTTGCCGAGCAGAGCGCGAGCTGGGTGCACGTCGTAGACCTGTCCTCTGCCTTTGGCGAGGACGAGGGCGCATGCGCTGCCAACTCGGCGGCGATCAAGGCCATCTGCGGCGTCGACGGTCTGTCCGTGGACGTAGGCGGCGGCGTCCGCTCGCTCGCGCGCATCGACGAGCTGGCCGGCTATGGTGCTCGCCGCATTGCGCTGGGCACCGTGCTGGTGACCGAGCCGGGTTTTGCCGAGGTGGCAGCCCAAGGTTTTGGCGAGCTGTTGGTGGCTGACATTGCCGCGCGCGACGGCCAGGTCAAGGTGAACGGCTGGCGCGACGGCGCGGGCGTGGCGCTCGACGATGCCGTGGCGCAGCTTTCCGAGCTGGGCTTTAAGCATCTGGTGTATACCGACATCGCGCGCGATGGCATGCAGACGGGCATCGATGTGGCGGCGTATCGCCATGTGGCCGAGGTCGCGGGTTTTCCCG
This sequence comes from uncultured Collinsella sp., assembly GCA_958435945.1. GTDB lineage: Bacteria > Actinomycetota > Coriobacteriia > Coriobacteriales > Coriobacteriaceae > Collinsella. The sequence goes on from CAUBIC010000001.1 coordinate 6,563, forward strand.
TCGTGGCTTCGGGCGGCATCTCGGCGCTCGACGACATCCGCGCACTGGCCGCGGTGGGTGAGGGCGCGATTGAAGGTGCCATTACCGGTCGTGCGCTCTACGAGGGCAACTTTACGTTGGCCCAGGCGCTGGCCGCCGCTCGAGGGGAGGAATAGCCCATGCTTACCAAACGCGTGATTCCCTGCTTGGACGTTAAGGACGGCCGCGTGGTCAAGGGCGTCAACTTTGTGAGCTTGCGCGACGCGGGCGATCCGGTGGAGCTGGCGCGCGCCTACGACCGCGAGGGTGCGGACGAGGTCGTCTTTCTGGATATTACCGCGACGAGCGACAACCGAGCGACGACCATCGAGATGGCGGCGCATGCGGCCGAGGAGCTCGCCATTCCCTATACCGTGGGCGGCGGCTTTCGCGACCTGGCGGGCATGCGCACCATGGTTGCCGCCGGTGCCGACAAGGTGTCGCTCAACTCGGCGGCCGTGCGCGATCCGTCGTTGATCAGCCAGGCCGCCGCGGCGTTTGGTAGCCAAGCCGTGGTCGTGGCGATCGATGCCAAGCGCGTGGGACTGCCCGGGGAGCCGGGTGCCGACAAGTGGGAGGTCTTTACCGCGGGCGGTCGCAACGCCACGGGTATCGATGCGGTGGCGTGGGCCGAGGAGGCGGCTCGCCGCGGCACCGGCGAGATCCTGCTCACCAGCATGGACCGCGACGGCACCAAGGCTGGCTTTGACCTGGCACTCACCCGTGCCGTGGCGCGCGCGGTGCCGATTCCCGTCATCGCGAGCGGTGGCGTGGGCACGCTCGAGCATTTTGCCGAGGGCGTGATCGAGGGCGAAGCCGACGCCGTGCTGGCGGCCAGTGTCTTTCACTTTGGAACCTTCAGCATTCGCGAAGTCAAAGAGTATATGGCCAGCCAAGGCATTCCTGTGAGGCTGGACTTCTAATGCTGCGGCTTGCCCAGGCACCCGACCTTTCGGCTCCAACCCTCCTCGCGTACTTGAGTACGCGTCGTCGGGCTTGTCGCTCGTAATCTCGGGCACCTGGACAACCCTCGCCGACCTGCGAAGTTTGAATTTGGGAAGAGAAATGGAAGAGATAACCGATCCTTCAAAGCTTACATACGACGCCAAGGGGCTGATTCCTTGTGTTGTTCAGCAGTATGACACCGGCGAGGTGCTTATGGTTGCCTGGATGAACGAGGAGTCGGTGGGGTTGACGCTCAAGACCGGCACCACGTGGTTTTGGAGCCGTAGCCGCCAGGAGCTCTGGAACAAGGGAGCGACGAGCGGCAATATGCAGGAGGTCAAGGAACTCTGGGCCGACTGTGATAGCGATACGCTGCTGGTCAAGGTTGACTCGCCGGGTCCGGCCTGCCACACCGGCAACCGTACCTGCTTCTTTAAGAAACTCGCGTAGGACGGGCGCTCGACTAGGCGCTTGGCCAACCAGAAAGGATTGAACTATGGGTGTGCGCACCGCAAACGTTCAGGATGGAAATATCGGTGAGACGCTGACGGGGCTCGCCGAGGTGATTCACGGCCGTCGCGACGCATCGCCGCAGGAGAGCTACACCGCTCGTCTGTTGACCGACGTCGAGGACGAGCTGCTCAAGAAGCTTGCCGAGGAGGCGAGCGAGGTGATCATGGCCTGCAAGGATAACGATCACGATCACATCCGCTACGAGGCCGGCGACCTGGTCTACCACCTGCTCGTGACGCTCGAGCGCTACGGCATCACCCTCGACGAGCTGGCCGGCGAACTCAACGCCCGCCGCCACTAGTCATTGGGTAGTCATTGGGGACGTTCTTAAACGACTAGTCGTTTGGGACAGTCTTTGCCGACGCTGCCAAATAACATGCCCAATTACTACGATGAAACTGGATCTGCTGACCACATGTCGGTTTTGAGCAAATCGTCAACGCTTCTACCTGCGGTTTTATTTTCCGCATTAAGCCGATGGTCGGAGGTTTGCGGTTCATCGTAGTAAACGGGCGTCTTTTTGGCGGGCGGTGTTGCACGGGCGTCGGTGGTGAGCAAAACGACCTGTTTTCCTCCGTCCCCAAGGGGTCATTTGTGAAGAGTGTCCCCAACGACTAGTCTTAGGCGAGGGGCGTGGGCTCCCATTCTCCGGTGAGGTGGGGGATGTCGAAGGTTCGATAGCTACAGTCGTAGGCGTGGGCCTGGGCCTCGCGGATGTTCCAGCAGATGTCGCAGGCGCGGTGTGCGTCCGAGCCAAAGGTAATGGGCACCTCGGCATGGGCAAAGCAGCGCAAGAGGCCGGTCGCGGGGTAGTAGTCGTCGAGCCCCTTGCGCGACGCGGCAGTCGAGACCTCAACGCGCCGATTCGTGTCGTGTGCGCATTCTGCCATCTGCCCCCAGAACGGCGCGGGGTCAAAATCGGGCGCAAAGCCCTCCTTCGAAAAGCGCATGACCAGGTCGGGGTGGGCCATCACGTCAAAGTTGAGCGGGCTTTCGCAGGCGCAACACCAGTCGTCGACGTAGCGCTCCCACACGCCGCGCACGCCCAGGTTTTCCCAAACGTGCAGGTTGGTGTCATCGTCGATCCAACCGCAGCACGAATCGGGCGCATCGGGACGAACGACGTCCTCTGTCCCCGCCGTACCCGGGGTACCGGCCATGATATCGCCGGGGTTGCCAATCCAATGCACACTGCCCAGGCGTACGACGGCGCCCTGGGACCAGCGCTCAACCAAAGGCTCGCAGCCTTCATACCAATCGCACTCAAAGCCATAGATAAGCTCGAGCTCCGGCGCGATCTGCGCGGCGAGCTTGCGGGCGTCCTCAAAGGCCAGGCGATGCGCCGGCAGGTCGCCCTCGACAACCTGTACCTCGCAATTGGAATCCATGCTGGCAGGCAGGGTAAGGTGATCGGTCGAGACCATGGCACGGCAACCGGCTGCAGCAGCGGCGCGAACGTTGTCCTCAAACGAGGCGTGTCCGTCCGAGAACGAGGTGTGGGTATGGCAATCGACCAGCGGGCAGGCGGGCATGGCGACTCCTTTGCATTTGGCGAATCCGCTCCATTGTAATGGCGCGACCCCTGACGCGCCGGGAACGCTGCAAGTCGAAACCGACCGGAAAGGGCAGGCGGCGCACGCCGACGTCCGCGACGGGCAAAAGTCCCGCCCATCCCATGACGACACCCCCACGCCGCCCGCGATGTGTTAGCGTTTGGATGAACAAAACGAGCCCGTGCGGAAAGGAGCCGGACCGTATGCCATGCGATACCACATCCCCGCTGTCTCGCGAGACCGATGCGCCCGAAACTATCGTCAAACTGGAGTGCGACATCGATGACGCGTCGCCTGAGGTGCTTGCCTACGCTGCCGATTGCCTGCGCAAGGCCGGCGCCCGCGAAGTGCATTGGTTGCCGCTTTACTGCAAAAAGGGCCGTCCCGGCTGGCAGTTGCAGGTAATCTGTACCCACGAGGATATCGAGCGCCTGCAGACGATTGTCTTTTTGGAAACCACGACCAATGGCATCCGCCGCCAGGTTATGGAGCGCGTTTGCCTACCACGCCGCTTTGAGCGCGTAACAACGCCATGGGGCGAGGTGTCCGTCAAGGTGGCGACCTTGCCCGACGGCAGCGAGCGCGCGGCGCCCGAGTACGAAGACTGCGCCCGCCTTGCCCGCGAGCACAATGTGCCGCTCCAACGCGTGATGCAGGCGGTCCAGAGCGCGGCACTGCGATTTGAGTAACGCGGCCGGCGGCACGCCACGCCCAGCTCCATCAACCCCACCCGAAAGGACCACCATGAAATACCTCATCGCCTCCGACATCCACGGCTCGGCATACTGGACCGAGCGCCTGGTCGCCGCCATCGAGTCCGAGCAGCCCGACCGCATCGTCCTGCTGGGCGACCTGCTCTACCATGGTCCGCGTAACGACCTGCCGCGCGACTACGCCCCCAAGCGCGTGATTCCGCTGCTCAACGCCCTGGCCGACCGCATCATCGCGGTGCGCGGCAACTGTGATGCCGAGGTCGACCAGATGGTGCTCGACTTTCCCGTCATGGCCGACTACGCCACGCTGTTCGACGAGACCGGCCGCGAGCTGTTCCTGACGCACGGCCACGTCTTTGGCGCCGGCATGCACAACAGCGTCGACCACGTGCCCGCGCTGCCCGAGGGCTCCGCGCTCGTCTACGGCCACACGCACATCAAGGTTAACGAGGCAAGCGAGGCGCACCCGGGCCTGTGGCTTTTCAACCCCGGCAGCGTGAGCATTCCCAAGGACGACTCGCACAGCTACGGTATCTACGAGGGCGGCGCGTTCCGCCACGTGATCATGGAGGAGGACTAACCATGCCCGAGCATATGGCTCAGCAAAATGCCGAGGGCTCGCGCGACCTGTCCACGCTGGTCAACGCGTCGGCCGAGCTGCAGCATCTGGTGCAGACCATTTGGCGCCTGCGTCAGCCCGACGGTTGCCCGTGGGACCGCGAGCAGACGCACCGCAGCATTGGCAAGAACATGATCGAGGAGGCCTACGAGGCGCTCGACTGCATCGAGGCCGATGATGCGGCACACCTGCGCGAGGAGCTGGGCGACGTGCTCATGCAGGTAGTGTTGCATGCGCAGATCGCGGCGGATGCCGGTGAGTTTACGCTGGCCGATGTGGCGCGCGATATCGACGCCAAGCTCATTCGCCGTCATCCGCACGTGTTTGGCGATGCGGACGCCGAGAGCTCCGACGAGGTGCTCAAGATTTGGGACGAGGTCAAGCTTGCCGAGAAGGCCGCCAAGGACAAGGCCGTGGCGGCGGGCGAGGCTGCGCCCGAGGGCCTACTCGACGGTGTGCCCACGCATCTGCCGGCGCTGATGCAGGCTCAGAAGGTGTCGCGCAAGGCGGCTGCCGTGGGCTTTGAGTGGGAGACGGTCCAGGATGTGTGGGACGAGGTAGCAGAGGAGCGTGCCGAGTTTGAGGCCGAGGCCCCCGGAACGCCCGAGCGCGAGATGGAGTTTGGCGATCTGCTTTTTGCCCTAGTCAACGTTGCACGCAAAGAGGGTATCGACGCCGAGAGCGCCCTGCGCGCCAGCACGGCAAAGTTCCGTCGCCGTTGGGCTGCGATGGAGGCCGCCGTGCACGAGGCGGGCGATGACCTCGCCGCCTGCTCAACCGCTCAACTCAACGACCTGTGGGACCAAGCAAAAGCAAGCGAGTGAGGCCTGCGTCTCTCACGGCATCCATTCGTAGAGAGGTCTCTACAAGCAAAAAGCCATATACAACGGAAGATGTGCCAGCTGCGCTTCGGCATCCCACTCGAGTTGTTTAGGGTGCAACACGTAAGCCATCCCAATCTTCTTGTTAAAGCGCGCGCGGAATCGGTCGAGGGAGATGGTTCCGTATCTGCGTGGCGACTTAACTTCGACGGGGCTGATGCGCGGCTTTCCGGCGGCATTGACATAGGGTCGGGTAACGAGGAAGTCGATTTCCATGCGCTCCTCCCCCTCCTTCTTTCCGCTTTGGGAATAAAAGAAGAGCCTGTGTCCATTGGCCTTTAGAGATTGGGCAACGTAGTTTTCGGTAAGCATTCCTTCGTTCAATCCGATGTCGCCGCGAAGCACGGCCCTGTAAACGTCTTCATCGGTATCGTTGTTGTCAGAGAAGGCAAGCGTTACAAGCAGGCCGGTGTCTGCCATGTAGCACTTGAGGGCCGTTTGCTCCATGCTGAGTGAAAGGCCCACGCTCGGTTCGCTTGCGGCATAGCAGATATTGGCAATTCGCGCGTCTGCCAGCCAAAAGAAGGCTTCTTCGTAGGTGCGCATGCGTGCGTTTTTATCAAGTGAGGAAAGCTTGAATCGTTTTTCGTGCTTAGAGAGCTGACCTGGGATGCCATCGAGTACGGAGACGACTTTGAATTCGTAACCGGTTGCAAAACGAGAGATATCGTTGCGATAGAGCTGGACGATTCGGCGCTTCGAAGCGTCGACGGGCGCAAAAGCGCGCTGTTCAACATAGATGGATACCGGCTCAGGCATGCCGCCTACAAGCATGTATTCGCGCATAAGGGAGAGCGCTCTGCGATGTAGGGCATCGGGGAGCGGCTTCATCTTGTTAAAACTCATGCGAATGAGACCGGCCAGCCCCTTTTCGTCCATGCCCCAAAGAAACTCCTCAAAGTCGAGGGGCTCAAGTTCCAGAGACTCTTCCTCGGATGGGATGACGATATCTTTAATGTTCTGCTTGATGCTGAGCAGGGATCCAGTTTCGATGTAGTCGTAACGTCCGTCTGCAACGAGATACTTGATGAGTCCGCGTGCTTGCGGGTACATCTGGACCTCGTCAAAGACGATAAGCGTCTCGTGTTCATAGAGTTTGACGTTATAGAAAACCGAGAGATAGAGGAAGAGCGAGTCGAAGTCAGTGCGATAGTCCTCAAAATATTGCTTAACTTCGGCAGGTGCTTGAAAGAAATCAATGACAAGGCAGGACTTGTATTCGGTTTCTCCAAATGTGCGGGCAAGCGTGCTCTTGCCGACGCGGCGGGCTCCTTCAATAAGAAGTGCTGTTTTACCAGCGCTTTCATGCTTCCACTTTAGTAGTTTGTCATAGGCTTTTCGTTTAAGCATGGCTACCTCGTGCACGATATCCAGAACTTTTATAGTTCGATTATGCACGATATCCAGAACTTCAGACCCTTAGATTTGCACGATATCCAGAACTTTGTACGATGTAAAAGCACATTATTGACTCTTTCATTCGCAAGCCAGGTAAAGACGGTATGCCAATAGAAGAATTTAATGGGGGGGGGCGATCTCTAGAGATGAATGCTCGGTGCAAAAACAAGCGTCCCAAGGAATGATTTCTCCAATTCATATGTATCCCTCGGCTAACTTAGGGCATAATACAAAAAGCGCGACAAGGCTAACTTACGGAGGCGCACCAATGGTGCACAGTCGGCCAGTCGCTTGCATCAACTACGTTTTCAAGTGAGAGGGAGACAACATGAGCGATATTTTGGATGTCTACGGTCGCGAGGTACTCGACAGCCGCGGCAACCCCACCGTCGAGGTCGAGGTCGTGCTCGAGGACGGCAGCTTCGGTCGCGCGATGGTGCCTTCGGGCGCTTCGACCGGCGCTTTCGAAGCTTGCGAGCTGCGCGACGGCGACAAGGGTCGCTACCTGGGCAAGGGCGTTTCGCAAGCCGTCGAGCACGTCAACAACGAGTGCGCCAACGCCGTCGTGGGCCTCGATGCCTTCGACCAGCGCGCCGTCGATGCCGCGCTGATCGCCGCGGACGGTACCCCCAACAAGACCAAGCTCGGCGCCAACGCCATTCTGGGCGTATCGCTGGCCGTTGCCCGCGCTGCGGCAGAGTCGGCGGGCCTGTCGCTGTACCAGTACCTGGGCGGCGTCAACGCTCACCTGCTGCCCACGCCCATGATGAACATCCTCAACGGCGGCGTGCATGCCGACAACAACGTTGACTTCCAGGAGTTCATGATCATGCCCGTGGGTGCTTCGAGCTTTGCCGAGGGCCTGCGCTGGTGCGCCGAGGTCTACCACACCCTCAAGGGCGTGCTGCACGAGGCCGGCCTGGGCGGCGGCGTGGGCGACGAGGGCGGTTTCGCGCCTAACCTCAAGACCAATGCCGAGCCGTTCGAGTACATCACCAAGGCCGTGGAGAAGGCTGGCTTTAAGCCCGGCGTCGACTTCATGTACGCCATGGATCCGGCATCGACCGAGTTCTACAACGCCGAGACCGGCATGTACGAGCTCAAGGGCGAGGGTGTTGAGTACACGAGCGCTCAGATGGTCGATTACTGGGAGAAGCTTGTCGACACCTATCCCATCATCTCCATCGAGGATGGTATGGCCGAGGAGGACTGGGACGGCTGGGTTGAGCTCACCCGTCGCATTGGCAACAAGGTGCAGCTGGTGGGCGACGACCTGTTCGTCACCAACACCGAGCGCCTTAAGAAGGGCATCGAGCTGGGTGCCGCCAACGCGATCCTGGTCAAGGTCAACCAGATTGGCACGCTCACCGAGTCGCTCGAGGCTATCGAGACTGCCAAGGAGGCCGGCTACGCTTGCATCGTGAGCCATCGTTCCGGCGAGACCGAGGACTCTACCATCGCTGACCTGGTCGTGGGTGTTAACGCCGGCCAGATCAAGTCGGGCGCCCCGTGCCGCAGCGACCGTATTGCCAAGTACAACCAGCTCATCCGCATCGAGGACGAGCTCGAGGGCAGTGCGCGCTACGCCGGCAAGTCTGCGTTCTACAACATTCGCTAGGCAGCGGCGTGTGCGGGGGGCGGGGCTGACTCGGATTCGCCTCGCTTCCGCCGGGCACTGTTGAGCACCATTGGGCGCTGGGCCATACGGCTCAGCGCCTTTTTTATGTCGAGCAAAGGCTGCCGAAGGCGGTGCGGGCGCTCGTGCTATAACTAAAGGACTTAGCGCAAACAAACCTCAACCGCACAAGGCGCACATGGATCAGATTTACGACAACAGGTATTATTCCGCCGGTTCGCGCGAGCCGTCGCCTCGCCGCGCACCTACCGTGCAGCTCGGCGGGTCCGACTACGCCGGTGTCGATCGCCGCGCACAGCGTCCGGCAAGTGCCTCACATCCCCGTGCTCAAATGAATACGTCGACGGGCCGCCCGCCACGCTCGGCGCCCCCGACGCATGCTTCGCGTACGCAGCACCCCTCGGCTCAAACGCACGAAAAGTCGACCAGGCCCTCGAGCCGTCTTTCGGGCTCGGACTTTATGCACTACGCCAACGACAACGCAGCGGTCAAGGCAATTTACGACTTTACCCACGGTCCTCAGCGAGGGCTGTTTATCGGTATTGTCGTCGCCCTGGTGCTCGTGAGCCTGTACTTTCCCGTGCGCGACCTCTACGTTGCCAAACGCTCGAGCGATATCTTGGCCAAGCAGGTCGAGATTCGCCAGCAGTACAACGACGAGCTGCAGAAAAGCGTCGACAAGCTGCTCTCGGAGGAGGGTATCAAGGACGCGGCATCCGAGGACTTGGGCCTGGTGATGCCCGGCGAGAAGAGAATTGAAGTGCAGGGCCTGGACGACGATTCGGATTCGTCTTCGAGCAGGAAGTCGTCGAACGCCAAGAAGGCCAGCGAAGTTGCCAAGGAAATCGAAGACGTCGGTAAGGACGCGCCGTGGTACATCCAGGCGCTCGACATGCTGTTTGGGTTTAACGGTGTCGAGGGCCAGACGGTCGTGTCCAACGGCAAATAGCGCCCGGAGGGGAGCCTGCAATGGCAGATTGCAAACGCTATAAGGTAGCCGCGATCGACCTGGGAACAGTGTCGTCGCGACTGGTGTTAGCGCAGGTCGAGGCCGGGGCGATCGTGGAATCGTCCAAGCATACCGAGATCACCGACTTGGGCGAGGGCGTGGACGCGACGGGCCGCTTTTGCGAGGCGGCCGTTGAGCGCGTGCTCGCCGCATGCCGCATGTTTGTGGACGAGGCGCGTGCCTTTGGGGCCGCGTGCATCTGCACCACATGCACGAGCGCCGCGCGCGATGCGTCCAATGCCGCGCTGCTGCTGGACGGCCTGCGCGATCTGGGGCTTGAGCCACAGGTGATTCCGGGCGAGGTCGAGGCACGCCTGACGTTTTTTGGCGTGGCGCACGACTTTGCTGGCGAGCGCATCATTGTTGCCGATTCGGGCGGCGGATCCACGGAGCTCGCGACGGGCGTCTATGCGCCGGAGCGCGGCATCTTTGCTCTGGAGGGAACGCGCTCGCTGGACATCGGTTGCCGTCGCGTGACCGAGCGATTTTTCTCGGCACTGTCGCCAACGGACAGCAAGCTTGCGGCCGCTGGCTCATGGGCAAACGAACAGTTTGCGGGTTATTTTGAGAGCCTGCCCAGCGACTTTGAGCGCGCCGAACGCCTGGTCGCCGTGGGCGGCACCGTCACCACGCTCGTGGCGCTCGTTCATAAGCTGGAACCGTACGATTCGAGCTTTGTGCACCTGCGCGAGCTTTCGCTGGATCAGGTTTCGGCCGCTATCGAGCGCATGTCTGTGTTGGATGCGGACGGCATCGCCGCTCTACCGGGTGTACAGCCCAAACGCGCGGGCGTGATCTTGGCGGGCGCCGTGGTGATCCGCGAGCTCATGCGAGCCGGCGGCTACAAGACGCTCACTGTAAGCGAGAACAGCCTACTCGCCGGCATGGCCGCTACCATCAACGAGGTTCTCGACGGTGCGACCCCCACCATCGCCTGGACCCCCGCTCTCAGCACCCTCTAAATAAGCTGCGGTGAAATAGTTCCTAAATAAGCTGGTAAACGGTATAAACAGGACCTATTCCACCGCAGCTTAGAGTCCCACCGGCATCTAAAAGAAACGAGCCCGCATCCCTTGGGGACACGGGCTCGTAAACAATACGTGGTAGGGGCGGTGGGACGTCTGCGTATTTGCTCCGCAAATCCGCACCGGCTTCGGCCGCCTGCCGGCGCCCTCGTCGGCTCGCTGCGGACGCTGCGCGTCCGCCTGGTGCTCGCCCCCTCGCGGGTTCGAGTCCCATCGGCGTCCAAAAGAAACGAGCCCGCATCCCAACGGGACACGGGCTCGTAAGCAATCACATGGTAGGGGCGGTGGGACTCGAACCCACAATCCTTGCGGCGAGAGATTTTAAGTCTCCTGCGTATGCCAATTCCGCCACGCCCCCGTGAGACTAGAAGTCTAGCACAAGCCGTCCGTTACGCGTTGACGGCCATCGAGTGTTGCCCCGACTTCTCCAGGAACTCCTGGAACTTGGCTTCGTCGCCCTTGTTCTTGTACTGCAGGGCCAGCAGGTATTCCAGGCGGCAGCTCTTGACCTTGTCGTCACCGGCCTCCTTGAGCATGCGCTCCAGCTCGGGAATGTCGTTGTGGCGCTTGAGGATCATCGTGTCGTACATCAGCTGGCACTCGTGCGCGACTGCCTCGGCCTGACCGCCCTCAAAGCCCTTGATCTCGTGTAGCAGCTCCTTGGATTTTTTGCGGTCCTCCTGGCCAACGTAGTAGTTAAAGGCCTTAATGACCAGGTCGACACGCTGCATCTTGGGCAGGTTGAGTCCCAGCAGCAGGTCGAACATCTCGCTGGCGTGCTCGTGGTCCTCGCGCAGCAGATAGGAGTTCAGGCGCAGGTAGTCGCGGTTGTAGCGCGGGTACAGCATGCTGGTGAGTTTGCCGTCGAGCAAACGATCGAACTCGTCCCACTGCTTGGCGGCCATGAGCTGCTGCAGGCGTTTAAACGTGGTGCGTTTTTTGACGCTAAAGAACACCGACACGGCGATACAGATGATAACGACGGCGGTCCAGAGTGTGCGGGAATCGGGCATATTAGGGTCCTTAGTCACTCATAAAGCGAGCGGTATGACAACACGTACTGGATGTATTATACGCAGTGCGCAAGCAAACTGGCATAAAAGCTCATCGAGGCCGAGTGGCATCGCTCGCTGCGGTACACTTACCTAAAGTAAACCATGAAGGGAGACATTACCTATGAAGAAAATCGTTTTGGCTTGCGGTGCTGGCGCTGCTACTTCCACGCTCGTTGCCCAGAAGGTCGCCACCCTGCTCGACGCCAACGGTTATGCCGGCAAGTATGAGATCGTGCAGTGCGCCATCTCCGAGGCCAAGGATTACTGCGACGAGGGCGCTGACCTGCTGATCGCCACCACCGTTGCCCCCGAGGGCCTCACCTGCCCGTACGTGAGCGGCGTGCCCTTCATGACCGGCATGAACCGCGTCGCTGCCGAGAAGGCCGTCCTCGACGTTATGGCTCAGTAGGCGCTGCCTGTATGAGTGAGCAGAACGCCAATCCGGTCGAGCTCTTTGGCATGCGCGTTGCCCATGTGGGCATTAACGCCACCGACCCGGCAGACGCCCTGGAGATCGCGGAGCTGTTCTCGACGATGATGGGCCTGCCCGTCATCGAGACCCCCGTTTCGTACTTTAACGATTCGCTGGTCGAGATCATGAAGCAGAACGGTCGTGGCGCCAAGGGCCACATTGGCTTTGCCGTCAACGACATCGATGCGGCGGAGAAGTGGTTTGCCGACCGCGGGCTCGAGGTCAACGAGGAGTCGCGCGTGCTGCTGCCCGACGGCGGCACCAAACTCGTGTACTTTAAGCGCGAGTTCGCCGGCTTCGCCGTGCACCTGTGCCGCGACTAGCGCACAAGCTGCTATAGCTAGCAAAAAGGGATAGAGCCGCGTGGCCCTATCCCTTTATTTATGCCGAGGGGCATCCCTACCGTGGCAGGCGAATCGTAAAGCGGCTGCCGACACCCTCGACCGAGGTCACGCCAATGACACCGCCATGGCTATCGACGATCCACTTGGCAATGGCGAGCCCCAGACCCGAGCCCTGCGCGCCGGCATCGCGCGCGTTGTCGGCACGGTAGAACCGCTCGAACGCGTGAGCTGCGGATTCCTGGTTCATGCCGATGCCCTCGTCCTCAACACTTATGTCGATCGTGCCCATGCCCGCATCGGGCGCTATGCCAAATGTGACGGTCGTTCCCGCGTCCGAGTACTTGGAGGCGTTTTGCACGATCACGCGCAGGGCCTGCTTCACGAGTGCCACGTCGACGGACGCGTCGCAGCGCGGGTCGCTGATAAGCGCAGCGTCAAAGGCCAGTCGATACGTGTGCTCGGTATCGATCATCTGCGATTCCTCGCATACCTCGCCGACCAGTGCGGCCAGGTTGGTATGCACACGCCGCAGGACCGTGCGCCCGGCATCGCCGCGTGCCAAAAACAGCAACTGTTCCACGAGCTCCTGCATGTGCTCGCTTTCGGCCTTGAGGGACGCGATAGATTCCGCCAGCACGTCCGGGTCGTCTTTGCCCCAGCGGTCGAGCATGTTTACGTAGCCCTGAATCACCGCGATGGGCGTGCGCAGCTCGTGGCTTGCATCGTTGACAAAGCGCATCTGCTGCAGCTTGGCCTCTTGCATCTGGCGCAGCAGGCGGTTGAGTGCGACCTCGATGCTCGCCAGGTCGGCGTCGCCGGTGGTGACGCTCGGCGAGTCGACGCTTGCGCGTTCGATGGCCTGCTCCAGCGTTTCCATCTTGCCGCCGGAGAGCTGCATACGGCCGAGCTCGTCCACGCGCAAGGCCAGGTCGTTGAGCGGCGCCATGGTACGGCGCACGCGCCTCGCGCCGCCGAGCATGTTGAGCACGCTGATGACCTGCCAACCTACAACGACAAGGTAGAGAGGCCATAGCGAGACGAGGTCCTGCGCGAGGGGGAAGGTCTTGGTGGTACGCGCAAGCTCGACGGTATAGGTGAGCGTTGTCAGGTCCCAGCCGCGCGCGGGCGTCAGCGACATGCCGCGAACGGTGGCGCTGGGGATCCATCCCGCGGTAAACGCGCCGTCGGGCAGCGTCTGGTTGTATCCATAGACGAGAATCGCCGCCGCAATCACCACCAGCAACAGATCGAGCCAGACGTAGCTCACCAAGCGGCGCCACATGTAGCTCCAGTTGATGGCGCGGGCGATGGAGGTGACGCGCTTGGTCTCGGCGTTACGCGCGACAGACATAGCCCACCCCGCGCACAGTTTGGATGATGCGGGCACCGCCGGCGTCTTCGATCTTGGCGCGCAGGTGCGCGATGTGTACGTCGACGTTGTTGGTGTCTCCTACGTATTCGTAGCCCAGTGCCTCGTGCGCGATGCGCTCGCGCGTGAGCACGGTGCCGGCATGTGCCATAAGCAGGGCGAGGACGTCGAACTCGCGGGCCGTGAGCGCGATGGGCGAGCCGCCGACCGTGACTTCGCGGCGGTCGGGGTCGAGCGCAACCGAGCCCACGGTGAGCGTGGCAGGGGAGGGTGAAGCGGAGGCCTGGGTCGAGTTGCTGGCCGGGGGAATCGCAACGGCGCTCTCGCCCGCGCCGCCCGCCATACCCGCCCTGACGCCGGCGCCGCCAACGCCCGAAGCCGTCCGCACGGCCTCCGAGCGCTTCAGCGCCACACGGATCCGTGCGAACAACTCCTCAATCGCAAACGGCTTGGTCAGGTAATCGTCAGCGCCGGCATCGAGCCCGGCCACCTTGTCCATCACAGCATCGCGCGCGGTGACCATGATCACCGGCACGTCCTTGTGCTTGCGGACACGCCGCAGGACCTCCATGCCGTTGAGCTGCGGCAACAGCACATCGAGCAGAATCAGATCGTAGTCGCGCTCCAGCGCCAGGTCAACGGCGGTGCGGCCATCGGCGGCGTGCTCCACCTGGTAGCCCTCGTGCTCCAGTTCGAGCGTCACAAAGCGGGCGATTTTCTCCTCGTCCTCTACGATAAGGATCCGTGCCATGCGTGCCCCCGTCTGCGATTACTTGTCGTCGTTCAGATTTTGCTTGATGCCGTCCGCGGCATCGGCGGCGTGATCCATCAGGTTGTTGATGCTGCCGGGCACGTCGCCGTCGCTGTCGATACGGTAGCGCATGCCAAAGAACAGACCAATCAGCATCAGCCATATCGTGGCGCCCCAGGCAAACAGGGCGACGATGGGAATCAGGATGGGGATGTTGAGGATGATCGCATCGCGGCGCGTGGCGATAAACTTGGTGTCCAGGCTCAGGCGGAAGAGCTTTTTGAGGTACTCCCACACGCTGTCCATCTTCTTGGAGAAGTCGGTCTTTTCGCTCGACTTTTCGTAGGCGGCCTGTGCGGCGACCATCTCGGCCGAGGGCTCATCGGCCGGCGCGGACTCGGTGGCGGCGTGCGCCGACGTGGTCTGGGTCTTGCCCTGCGACTCGAGCCAAATGATGGCGTCCAGAACGTTGCCGTCGGCGGCGTCGAGCGCGGCCTTGGCATCGGTATAGCTCACGTTGCACTTGGTGCGGATGGTTTCAACTTTTTCGAGGTCGTCCATGACCTGTCCTTTCGTTCGATGGGCGCGACGCCGGGCTATCTGCCCGGGCGCGAGCGTTGCGTTCGGCGGCCTGCGTTGCGCGGTGCCGCCCCGCCCTTGGTCGAACTCTATAGTGCAGGTTATAGATTAAGCGATTCTTGAGCCAAGATTAATAGTGGATGAGTTTTTGGGTGGCGCGGAGGCGGGCGGGGGCAGAAAAGGCAGGTTTTGCGTGGCGTGAAGGAGGTGCAGTCTGATCTTTGGGACGGCTGACAGCGAGGTCTAATACTTTTCCGAGAAGTGAATGAGTGAAAACGGACCCCCGAAGCATCGACACTTTTCGGGTGCCGTTTCCTGCGGCTTTGATGCCAGAATCCTGCGTTTATGCCGTTGAAAAATGCGGATGCTCCAGGGGTCCAAAAACAGACGTTCACTTCGCGGAAAAGTATTAGACCTCGATAGCAGGGGATGGTGGGCCGATGACAAAGTGGTGGCAGAAAAGGGGTACGCAAAGCACGCCGGTCATAGGGAATCAAAATCACGTTGCAAAAGCATGAGAATATCCTACAATTGCAACATGAAGTACTTTAGCAACATAACGGCGATAAGCGAGCTTTCCGAGAGTGAGGGCGTGTTCACCACAGCCCAGGCGGCTCGTATGGACATCTCTCGAGATGCGCTGGCACACTCATGCCGCGTGGGGCGTCTTGAACGGATATGCCACGGCGCCTACCGGATGTCGGGCACGCAGCGCCGAGACACTGACGAGCTCAACGCTTTTTGGAAACTCACCAATCCCTCCCTTTGCGCGTGGGAGAGAAAACGCCAGTGGGATGGCATCGCCGTGAGCGGTACGACAGCGGCGAACCTACAGCAAATGGGCGATTTCTATCTGTCCCCCTACAGGATGACCGCGCCCATGCGCATCAATACGAGAAACGAATCCCTTTCTTTTGCAAAGCGCGAGATCGCTGAGCAGGACATCGTCTGGCTCGACGGCCTGCCGGTAACTAAACCCGAGCGCACGCTTGTTGATCTTTGCCTCGATTGCGAGGACCCCTCATTAATTATCGATGCCTATAACGACGCGCTTGGGCGAGGGCTCGAGATACAGCGGCTGAAAGATCTTGTAGAGGAGAACTCTAAAACCGCCAAACGACGCGAGTTGATGATGCCCTTGTTGACGGCGCTGAACGAGTAATGAAAAACGGAGGACATGGTGAAGTACAAAACACCTGCCGCACTGGAGATGGCTGTTAGGGATGCCGCAAGAGAATCGCCGATGGATACTAATCGGGCGATCGTCGGTTTCTACTTTCATCGCTTCCTATGTCGCGTTTTTTCAGAAGATGACGGCCGCTTTGTACTCAAGGGTGGCCAAAGCGTCCTGGCGCGAACACTCGATGCGCGTGTCACAAGAGATATTGACTTGGTTGCTCAAGAGGAGAGCCTCGAAGAGGCTGTTGCCGATCTGGCGCGGGCGGCTTCGATTGATCTGGAGGATTTCGTTTCGTTTGTCTTTGATCGTGCAGAGCAGATCAAAAAAGAAGATGAGTATCGGTGTGGTGCGAAGGTGTGGTTCACCCCCTTTATGGGAACCAAGAAGCTGCAGCCAATTTCAATTGACTTGGTAATTGATGAAGTGCGGGGACTTGAGCCTGAGGTTCTTGCGCCGATCGATCGTTTGAATATTGAGGGGCTCCCAGTCTGCGACTATCGAGTATGCCGAGTGGAGAGTGCCCTTGCAGATAAATTGCTCGCAATGGTAGAGATGCATGAGGGCCGTGCCTCTTCGCGAATCAAGGATATAGTCGACATCTTGGTGTACGCGAAAACTTGCTTCGTCGATGGGACTACGCTTGTCGAGAGGGTCGAGAAAGAAGCATCTGCCCGCAAGGTGGCAATGCCGGAAGAGTTCGTGGCGCCTCTCTGGTGGAAACAAAATGGTTCTGCGCAGTACATAAAGATGGCGAGGCAGGCGGGGGTACTTGATCTCGCGGGGAACATTGCTGGGGCAGAAGGGGTCGTCAATCGGTTGTATACACCGTGCTTTAATCATTCGGCGAATGTGCGCAAATGGAATCCTCAGACCACGGGATGGGAATAGGCTAGATAGTTAAGCCGGCGGCAGGATTAGTTCCTGCCGCCGGCTTAAGACGTTTCTACTGCCTATGTATGCGCTACTCACAGGCCTGGTCGACCACCTGAGTAACGGCCTTCTTTGCGGCTTCGAGGTTGCGCTGGGCTTGGGCGACAGCGGCCTCGGCTTGTTTCTTGGCCCTTACGACCTCGGCAAAGCGATTGATGGATTCGCTATACTCGCGCGTACGCGGGTCGAGTGCTGGTGGGACTTCGATCTCGAACAGATCGGTAGGGCGGATGGCGTGGCTGTACTGATTGTCGGACAATACCTGCAAAACTATGGACCCATGGCCGTCGGTGAGGTACGCCGCGACCATCTCTGCATACACCATGCGCTCCTCGTCGGTCATCGTTGGAATCGCCGGGCGAATGGCGGTGGTGTTGTGCGAGGCAACTAGATGCTGCTTTGCATCATCGATGCCGACCACAAGTAGGTTCGACGCGCCGTAACGACCGAGTATGCGCGGCATGACGATATCGCCGCAACGAAGCTCGTAACGAGCCAACACGTCTGGACTTACCTTTACAGGTTCGGAATCCAGCTCCGACGCGCCTTCCGCAACATCCTTGGGCAGCAAATAGCCGTTGCGGAAATCCTGAGATGAAATGCGGCGCACCTCGACAGCGTCGATGTCATCCGAGGTGGTGCTGTCTCGGGGCATAAACGGCACCACGCGCATAAAGCTGTCGCCGAGCGTTGCGCTGTAGTTTTGAGCTACGGAGATCAGGCCAACCCTGCCTTTGGAGAGCGCGGCGTGGTGTTGGAGTAGCTTGCGCGTTTCGAGCTCGACGGTTTCAATGGAAACCGTTTTGCGTGAGTCGCACTCGATGCCGCTCCAGTCAGGGGAGAAAGCCAAGGGAAGATTGGGGTAGCGAGCCCCGTCGGCAAACCGAAGGCGTGGCATGGGCGTGGCGGCATTGCGGAATGAAACGCTGCGATTTCCCGTCGACAATACAATAAGTGCGTACATGCCGTGCATCGGAGATTCGGCGAGCGGGTGATATAGGACGCTTTCGACGAGCCCCTCGCGCAACAGAATCGCGCGTGCCTGCTCGGCGTTGTCCAAAGACTCGAACGGCAGCAGTACGGCGGCTCGAGTACGACCGGAGAGGGCTAGTGCATACAGGCACCAGAGATAGGCCTCCCAATCGCAGAAGCCCAGGTAGCCAGGCTCCAGATCATTAATGAGCGCCTCACATGCGCTGTTGATTTCGCGAAAACGTTTGCGAACGCAAGCTGTGGCATCGATAAACACCGGCGCCGCGTTGTCATTGCCCGTGTTCTGCTTGCCGGGCTCAAGTTCGCAAATATTAGGTACGCCGTTGCCGTTCAGCCTGAAGCATTCACGAAGCGCCTCGCAGCCGATGGCGCCAGGTAGGCGAACGGTGAGTAGGCGGCTGCCTTGTTCTAGGTTAAGCGCGCGCGAGAGGGCGGCGGCGGTGAGACGTGGCAATGATGTTGTTTCACGCATGTATAGAGCCCTTTCTTCTTGGTGGGCTATATAATAGCAGAAAAATTTAAAAATTTCTAATGACGAGAACAGCCTACTGTGCTATCCTCGAAGCAATCCAAAACCAACTCAATACCAACTGCTTGATGCAATCGCTACACAGCCTTTAGGCAAACCGCGCTATCAAGCAGGGTGATTTCACTAACGAAGCTGCAGGTTAGGTCGATTGTCATCATCCATACCTCAGAGCATTCTAAAACTTAGAACAGACTTACACCAAACACCCGAAACCGGATAGAAAGAAACATTCATGAAGAAACGGGACAACATCTACGAGGCATTCCTCAGTGCGATCGACGAGGATCTCCGCGACATGTGCGAAATGAACGGAAAGGTAGAACGGTCTCTTCCGTGTCCGTACTGCGGCGAGAAGAACGTCGAGCGCCTGGCCAAATCGCTCGTTGGCGTGCTGGAAGAGCGCTCGCCCGATATTCCCGGGCTGGTGCCCGAGCAGTATCGAGCCGATGTACACGAGGCCCGCGAACTTTTGACTGCCGCGACACTCGCTTTGCTGCCACTGTATTTTCCCCCGCGCGATAGCCGCATAGGCAGTGTAGCGACTGTGGTGAGTATGTTTAGGCACGGGCGTACTGCGGGCTTTAAATCGGCTGGTGTTCTCTTGTTCGAGGAAGTTGCGACAGGGATGAAGTACAGCACCAAGCAGGGTGCCTATATCCCGTCCTCCTTCGTGCGCCATACCGATGGCAGAAAGCCATGCGACCGGCTGCACCGCGATGGATCGCGTGGCTTTACGGCGGATGAAGATGATGCCGTCATGTTTTATAAGCGCTACCTCAAGGTGCAGCGACGCGTGTTCGATACGAGTCCGCGTTTCAACTTTGAGTTATGCGTCAAACGCCCGTTTGAGGCACTTTTGGACGAACGACACACTTTTTATTACATGGAGGAAAAGATGGAAATCGATTTGACCAACAAAGTACACGGACTCGAAAATCGCCATCTCCTCAATATCAAGCATCATAAAGATTACGACCTGCTTGACAAGCTGATGATCCATGCACTGCTTGCGTACCTGGGCGACACAACGGTCTCAACTGCTGCTCGCGAGAGTTATCTGGCGCAGGCCGAGCGCCTGATCGGTCACGCGACCAAGTCGCCGCACTCGGCACAGCTCAATGAGGACGACGGCGACGATCGCATTGCTTAACAACCACTAACGCCACGGACAAGAAAGGGGTCACGCCATGCCAGTCATCAAGATGTACGGCTACGAGGCCGCGCAGCAAACGGAGTATCAGACCAAGAAGTGGGCGACTAAGGAGGAGATGCGGGCGCTGTCGTCCGGCGATGAGCAGCGCGACGTGATCCTGGCGCAGGGTGCCACGGTGGCGTTCTACGAGGACGACAAGCATTGGGAGACGAGTGTGTCCAACAATGTTTTTGCCTTTGGAGGTACCGGCAGCGGCAAAACGGCGAGTTTCATTTTGCCCAACCTGCTCAATCACCACGAATGCTGTTATGTGGTCACAGACACCAAGGGTGAGCTGCTGCGCCGTACGGGGAAAGGCTTTGAAGAGGACGGCTACGAGGTAACGGTTCTCGATACTGTTAATCCCGAGCAGTCGGCCGGATACGACCCTCTGCGTTACGTGATGGATGTCGAGGATATCCCCACCACAGTGGCGGCAATCATGGAGGGGGTCGATCCTGACGGCCGTAGCCTTAGGTATGATCCGTTCTGGAATAACGCGAGCGACCTGCTGCTTCGAGCGATTGTTGGAATCCTGTTCCTCCTGGAGACCCTTGCCGGCACCCTTACGCCGGGTGAGGACCCCAATGCCCCGCGCCGCTACCTTAAGATGAACAACGTCTTTAAACTGGCTGCGCTCATCAAGGTTACGGGAGATGGTGAGGGGCGATTCCCGTTGGACTACCTTGTAGAAGAGGTGGAGTCCAGGGAGTTTCTCGATAAGTTTGGTGCGGAGAACGCTGATCTGTATGGCGTTGAGCAGTATCGCGATTTTCGAGGTGCGGCAGATAGGACGCTTAAGAGTATTCTGATCACGCTCAATGCAACTATCTCGCGGCTTAAGACGCCTCAGCTCATGCGCGTTTTTGAGAATGACGAGATGCGTCTTGATCGTATTGACGAGGGCAAGCGCATGATCGATCTTAAGGTGAGCGACAACGATTCGGCTAATGCATGGCTTGCGAACGTTGCCCTTAAGCAGCTGTTTAACCTTGCCCAGCGCCGTGCCGATGCCAGCCCCAGCGGCCATTTGCAGCGTCGCGTGCAGTTTGTGCTCGATGAGTTTCCCAATGTGGGCCGCATCCCCGATTTTGAGCGCAGCATTGCGACTGTGCGCAGTCGCGGCATTAGCTTTTTGATGTGTGCGCAATCGCTGAGCCAGCTCGATGTCGTGTACGGCAAATCCACGGCGCTTACCATCCTCGATAACTGCGATAGTTTGGTCTATATGGGCGGCGGCAGCAACATCGCGACGCAGAACTACATAAGCGAACTGTGTGGCGAGTCGGTTTTGGGCACCAAGTACGTGGGCGCCGAGCGCACTGCCGTAGATGTGCGCGGTTGCGTGATGACCCCAGGCGAGGTTGGGCTTATGCCCCGCACCGATTGCCTGGTCAAGGTGACCGGCATGCGTCCCTTCCGCGCCAAGAAGTACTTTTGCGCCGATCATCCCAATGCTGCCAAGTGGCTGAGGGATTAGCCCTTGCAGCTTTGTGTACCCCATCTTGCATGTTTTGTCGCACGGCTTCCGTTAGTCGTAAGCCGTGCGGTCCAGTTTTTGCCTCCTTACCGATTCCGTTTAGAAGGGAATTGCCATGCCCGTTATGTATCGTGAGCCCAGCATCATAAAGAAGTCCAAGGACGGCCGTGTTGCCGCTGTCGATATGGCAAGCGAACTGCTCAACAGCCGTGTGCTGCTGCTGGAGGGCGAGGTCAACGATGCGACCTGCAACGGCCTTATTAAGTCCATGCTGGTGCTGGAGCATCAAAGTGCGACCGAGCCCATCACCCTCATCATCAACAGCCCGGGCGGCAGCGTCACGGCGGGGCTGGCGCTCATCGACACCATGCAGTCGCTCGATTGCCCCGTGATCACGGTGGGCGAGGGCGTCGTGGCCTCGATGGCCGCGGTGATCTTGGCCTGCGGCGACCACCGTCAGGTGTACCGCCACACGCAGGTGCTCATCCACCAACTGATGGGCGGCATGGGCATGGCGCAGCAGACCGATATCGAGATCGTGGCCCAGCATACAGCGGCCATGCGCGCCGAGCTGGACGAGCTGCTGGCCGAGCATGGCAACCTGAGCGCCCAGGAGTTCCACGAGCTCACCGAGCGCGACTGCTGGTGCAACGCCAGGCGCGCTCTGGAGCTGGGCCTGGTGGACGAGGTGATTGCGCCCAGCAAGAAGGCGCTCTAGCGGGGCGCATGCCTTACAAGTACGTTGTGCAGGGCGAACAAGTGCGTAAATTCACAGCCAGAAAGAGGTTGAACATGAACAGGATTTGGGACGTCGATGGCATTGAGTGGGAAGACCTGCCCACCGTGAGCGACCTGCTGTGCGCTGCGGACACAAAGATCCTGGCGCGTGAGGTTGCCCTTCGATACGGCGGCAAGCCGGACGGCCGCGGCCGTGGCGATAGCGAACGCAGCCTAAAGCGCGCCCGCCGCAAGGTCAAAAAGCTGCGGAAGATAGATCCCGAGCCCAGCGACAAGATCATCCTGTTGCCCAAGCATGTCATCAATCGTCGCGATGCGGGCCACGGTTTTGGCTATTACGACGTGGAGCCGTGCATCTTTATGCGCGACGGCGTGCAAAGGCTGGGGGAGGACGCACTCGCCAATGTGCTTCCGTGGGAATTGATCCTGATGGATGATGAGTCCGCGAGCGAAATGCTGGGCTTTCGCGTATGGCTCGAAGGCGAGTGGGATCTATGCGAACGTTATCGCTTTTTGGCCGTGGTGTGTGTTCGCATGCTGAACAACATCCGGGCGCAAAAGGAGCTGCGCAAGTTCCTCGAGCAGGGCGATGCGGCCTGCGATATGGACGAGGACGATGTAGTTGAGGACATTCGCCGCGACGTGCTGTATCCCGAGGAAGTAATTAACGCCAAACTCGGCGGCTATTGGGACGCGAGTTTGGGACTCAACCTGCCCTGGAAGGACGAGCATCGGCAGACTTGCACGCGGATTGACAGGGCTATCGATGACCTGTTTGCCGAGGAAACGAAGCGCTGCGCTGCGGAGCTTGGGAAGAAGCTCGAGCGCGGGTATGAGGAGCGCGGGGAGTTACTGAACGGGATGTCCTTGTGAACGGTTGCCGACGGTCCGATAAAAATCTGTCCGGACGAAATGATAGAACGATAGCGTAAATAGCATCTGCACTTTAAGGAGTTAACAATGGGAATCGCCTATAAGGAACTGTTTCGTGTAAACCGTCCTATCTGTGGGCCTGGACCAGGAGGTTTCTTCATTAAAAGATTCAAGGAAGGCGGCTACAGTGAGGCTGAATTGCTCGATTTAATTTCGGGAGTGGACTTTTCTCTTGGTGAAGTGGATGAGGACATTAGCCTGAAAAAGAAATGCGAAATAGTCGAACAGGCGGTGAGTGGGGTGCATTATACGAGTTGGGCCCCCAGCGTGATCAGCATGATCATCTCACTTACGGTCGGAGGGTGTCTGTCTGCATGGGCGGGCAACAATTCAATCGCTGCCGGGGTTTTCGTGACGCCATGCCTGATTGCCTTGGGAATATATGCATGGTTTCGTTTATGCTTTGAGCGAAATCAAACGGTACTGTTGGGTGCGCTGAACCACATAAAGACACTTCAGCCGTAGTTGCATGAAATCGCCGATCGCCTGCCGTGGGCCCTCGGGACCGCCCTCGCGGCGCCCTTCCCGCTCTTTCCGGACATGGCGTCCTCCGATCTCCCGGGGCCGGCCGACCCGGCCCTCAGGGTATCGGATTCCCAAATTCATCCGTACATGTACGGATGAATTTGGGAGGTGTTCGGATGAAGTTGATATTCAAGGGGTGCGGCAGTTGGCAGGAATCTCAAGCGCCCAACCGCCAATCTCCACATTTCTTTGCTAAACTAGCTTTGCGCGGGAAACCGTGCATAGTTCGGGAGCATGTCCCCCAACTGGATCTAGGTTCGGATGCCGTTGCCCGGACTATTGGTGAAGGTTGGGGGACTTCCTACTTTCCATAGCGCAAGAAGTCGTAGATGCGGACGCACTTCCGATAATGCGAATCTTTCAACAGAGCCCTCTTCTTGGCAGGGTCGTTTCCCACGTCAGCCAGTGCCCGCTTCAGCAACGCTTCCAAGTCGTCGACGTCCATCTCTTCCTCTGAAAGGCACGGGATGAACGCGAACGGGCTCTTTGGCGCGCATGCATTCGCAAGGCCCTTTATGCTCAGCGACCCTTCGAATCTGCGACGAGTCGCAGGCATCGATTTGCGGAACGTTTCGCTTCGATAGCTATCAATCGAGGTGAGCGTTGGGAGATAAGTCGCTATGTCCTTACCGACCTCTCCACCGAGTCCGCGCGTGTACTTGAAGACAGGCATGTTGTTGGGCCGTTGGCGCACGTACATGTTGAGGTAGTTCTCGACGATGAACTTTGGGTCATAGCGAAGGTTATCGAGCACGATGTCCTCGAAGATATCTTCAGGTGAAATCGGCTTTCCGATGCTACTTGGTGACACCGACAGGCCGATGACGATCTTCTGGTCCGGGTCAAGGTCGTTGAGGACATTGTCTATCCCTGAGACGATGATGTCGGAACTCGGGTCGATATGCTCCGCAAGCCTGAACACGCTGCCCCTCAACTCGCGGATAAATCGCGTGCTATACATTTTCCGGAAGCTGCGCATCGCATCGTAGATCGACTCGAAGTCATCCGTGGTGATCTTCGTCATCGAAAGCGTACGGCCACCGAAACTCATAGCAATCTCGCCAACAGAGGTGTCGGTTGCGTGCTGAACGAAGATGAGCCGCTTGCCCAGCCGTTTGAGCTTGTCATCTGGTAGGCATTCGCAGATGTCACCCAGTATCGACCTGATGTTCTCGTCTTGAATCGAATAACCGAGGAAGATGACGGGATACTCGACGAAGAGGGTGAGCAGCTTCGCCGAGAGATACTTCCTCTTCTGCGCGAACTCCGCATAGTCAGCGCTGGTCAGGACGATGCTTCCCGCCCTCGAGACTGAGCCATGGATCTTGTATATCTCCTGAGAGAAAGCCTGGTCAGAGAACAGGAGGTCGCTTTCTCCGACGTAGGTCGTGAAACCAGGGAATAGGGTCTCACACATACAGTCATAATTCGTGGTGATGATGCCGGCAACTTTTTCCCTGCCCGCCTTCGCCAGCTTCTCAGTTTCGGCGCTCTCGACGAGACGAGCTCTCGCGATCTTATCTGCGACGTAGATCTTCATGGGCGAAGCGTCCCCGGTAAGCTCGTCACTGTGATCTTCGCGGAAGGCAGCGAATTCATCCGATGCAAAGAGCTCGTGGTTTACTTCGCTTTCCATGAGCGTGGCAACGTACGGCAGTTCGGACTCGACCTCGCCGTTCTGGACAGCAATCTTCGCCTGGCTCTTGAAGCGCGCGAAGGCATATGGGTCGTCAAGCACCTCGGCGCAGATATCCGAAAGCAGCCCCTCCCATCCCGGCGTGCCGCAGTAACGACGGGAGAGGCCAGAGCCGATGAAGAGAAACGGATAACGCCCGGCATCATCAACAGCTTTGTGGATTATCGATTTGATTCTCTCGTCCATAATCTTTCCTCCTGTACCAATCGACATGCTCGTGAAATGTTATCCCACCAACTTCGGCGAGTGCGGGCTGAAAGCATCGTTGCCGTTCTGCCCGTCGACCAATCCGCACGCGAGACTCAGCGGCACAACTGCAGCGTTCTCGACCTCCACGCTAAGCACGTAGTGGAAGTCCGCCCCCTGGCTCCCACGATTCCGCTCGTAACCAATGGCGGCCAGCCGGTCGGCTAGTTCGTCTCTCGAAACCAGCTCGTTAGCCTTCACCTTGCAAAGCATGGGTTCAAGTTCGTAAGTGTTTGTCTCGCTGATTGCGTTCCTGTAGAAGCGGAAATGGGTCGTACGAAAGAGATCTTTATGATGGGAGTACACGTGCCCGTCCTTAATGGCGTAGAAGTAGAAAAGGAACTCACCGCCCTCGTTTAGCCTGCCGCTACTTTCAAGGAAGCGGTATATTTGTGGCGCTACAACGGAGAGCCGATTACGCTTCCGAAGCGATTTGCCCCACGAGCTGAGTTTATTGAATACCACAACGATATGATATTTAAAGGGTAATTGGACTATCTCCCGACCAAACGAGGATTCGGATTGGCTTGCTGAAATGTGGCAGTGCCCTGTTCTAAGCAACGTATTTGCGATAGAGTCGCGCGGGAACGGTGCTCGGGGCCGTTGCACCAGTAGCAAATTACTTATATCGAGCGATGTGATGCTGCGATTTCGGAAATGCTTGCCTGGTTGCGGCGCCGACTTCGAAAAGCTGGTTTTTATTTCCATTACAGCTGAAACAGGCCGTCAAAATTCATGGAAGATCTTTTCGATAGTAATGGATGAACTGAGGAGGTTTGTCTGGAGGGTGGATCGAGGTTCAAGATTGTTGCGCTCTGAAACGTTTCAGCTGAGGTCGGAGAGCGATCGCATGAGTCGATTTATATTTCGGCAGCGTTGCATCCATAGAAGAGAGAGGGATGCGTATTCGTTTGGCAGCGAGGGCGTGAGTGGGCGGGAACTTCGTGGCGTACAGCAATAAGGCTATACCTAAAAGCCTTTGTGTTGAACGGGTTTTCGCGGGAGCGGAGGGTGCGTGCCGCGAGGGACGGTCCGCGGCACGACCGACCCGGCGCGGCATCCGGAGCGGACGCGGATGCGGCGCGGACGGCCTCTGACGGGCGAGCATGCGACAGTGGTTGCCCTGCTGGGCGGCAATAAGCTCGAATCGAGCACGAGCGATTCTTGTCCGGGCGAAGCGTTACAACTGGATTTGTTCTGTTGCCGACTGATCTTGAAGCATGTTGGAAGAAACGGAATTATAATTATTTATTTGTCTGTATCTATCGAAATGGAGACCGAGCGCGTGGAAAACGAGAGGAACATAACGGCAGTTGACCTTTTCGCCGGCTGCGGCGGAATGTCCCTCGGCTTCGAAAAGGCTGGCGTCAATGTTGTGGCTGCCTACGACAATTGGGACGCTGCCATTGATGTCTATCGCGCTAACTTCCAGCATCCTGTTTTCAAAAGGGATCTCTCCGACGTTTCCGTATCCGAGGAAGTTGCCGGCTTCGCTCCGGATATCATCATCGGCGGGCCTCCTTGTCAGGATTTCTCGCAGGCCGGCAAGAGATCCGAGGATGGTGGGCGCGCAATCCTCTCTGTTAGATATGCCGAGATCATCGCGAGGTGCAAGCCTCGCTTCATCGTTATGGAGAACGTCCCACGCGTTCGAACGAGCAAATCCATGGAAGCGATTCGGGCCACCCTCAAAGCGCAGGGTTATGGCTTGAGTGGGCGAGTGATGGATGCAAGCCTGTGCGGGGTCCCCCAAGCTCGCAAGAGATACTTCTTGATCGGATGCCTTGGGGCGCCCGACGGGTTCCTCGACCCATATCTTGAGAAGGGCCTTTCTGACCATCAGATGACAATTCGTGAGTATCTCGGTAACGAGCTTGGAATTGATTACTACTTCAGAATTCCGCGAAGCTACACGAGGCGGGCCATCTTCAGCATCGACGAGCCCTCGGTCACTATTCGTGGTGTGGACAGGCCGATACCGCCGAACTACAAGCTTCACCCCAACGACGCGGCGGACCTCAGTCAAGCCCGGTGCTTGACTCCAAAGGAACGCAGTAGGATCCAGACTTTCCCGGAGTCTTTCAAGTTCTTTGGGAGTAAGACGGATATCAACCAGATGGTGGGCAACGCCGTACCGGTAAACCTTGCCACCTACGTTGCACGAGCGCTACTAGAGTACAGGAGGGATGTGAGCGATGGACTGCGTTGATCTTTTCTCGGGATGCGGCGGTATGTCGCTCGGATTCCAGAATGCGGGCTTCAACATAAAGGCGGCGTTTGATAACTGGCAGGCGGCTGTCGACATCTATTCGGCAAACTTCGACCACCCGGCATTCAAATACGATCTTTACGATGCGGAAGCGGTCCCGAAAATTGAAGAGTATTCGCCGTCGATGATAATCGGTGGCCCCCCTTGCCAGGACTTCTCCATTGCGGGCGCCAGACAGCGCGGCAAAAGGGCCAATCTCACCATCCGATATGCTGAGATAGTTCGGGACGTCAGACCCGAGTGGTTCGTCATGGAGAATGTTTACAATATCGAGCGGATGGACGTCCTGCCCGAGGCGCTGGAAATATTCCGCAATGCTGGATACGGTCTCACGAGGCGCGTCCTCAACGCCAGTCTATGTGGTGTGCCTCAGATTCGCAGGCGCTTTATCCTTGTCGGTCATCTTGGTGATAAAGATGACTTTCTCGGCGAACTCTTGGATTCAAGGCTGAGCGACAAGCAGATGACCGTCAGGGATTACCTTGGCGATTCGCTCGGCACGCAATACTTCTACATGCATCCACGCAACTTCCAGCGTAGGGGCGTCTTCACGATTGACGAGCCAGCGGTAACGGTACGAGGCACCAACCGTCCGATACCGCCAGCATATAAGAGGCATCATGCCGACAAGGCTGATATTTCTGAAGGTGTGAGAGCCTTAACATACAAGGAGCGCAGCTATCTGCAAACCTTCCCCGAAGAGTTTGAGTTTGTCGGGTCCAAGACAGACATTGAGCAGGCGATTGGCAATGCCGTGCCAGTTAAGCTTGCTGAGTACGTTGCTAGATGCATAGCTGACTATGCAGCAGATTAATTGTGGTGGTTGCCATGTCCTTTGTCGATGAATGGAATTTGAGCTATCCCATTCCGAATTCTATATATAGCGAGAATACGCTATCCGTTCGCGGGAGAACAGTTGGACAAGGTGGTGCTGGACAGTACGAACTCAAAGGTTCAGGCTCTCTTGCAAACGGGGATACGCTGACTGCAGTTGACATTATCGGACACGCAATCATCTTGGAAGTAGTCGTACCCTCTACTGGGCAAGTTGTCTCCCTTGGCACGCGTTATCCCGTTGCAAAAAAAGGCGGAAAAGTACGTGTGCAAATACAAGGAGACGGGGCAAAGCGTCCAAATGTCGGCAACTTGTTTGCCGCACTGCTGTTGTTGCCAGTGACGGGCAAAGTAAACGATTCATCGCCGTTGCAAGAGGACGGTTTTGCGGAAAGGACATTCTGGATGGATGCAGCCGAAGTAAAGCCTGTGGGCGTCTCCGAAGATGCATATATCTTGGAGCTAACGAAACTCTTCTTCGCCACTGGAAGCAGATACAAAGACGGGCAGTTTTCGGGTGCGATAGATTACGACTACAAGTCGAGAATTGACGATCTTATTGCCCTTTGCAATCGCGGATGCAAGATGAGGGCTGGTAGCCTGACCACGGCATTCAAGTATTTCGCTGACGTTTACGCAGGGAAACTTGAGTTTGATTACAGCGTGGCTGAGTTCATGCGAAACCTCATAGCGAGCCAATTGATTGCCGAAGAGGGCATCGACTACGAACAAGGCGATGACGTGCTGCCCGCAATGCATCAACTAATCGACCTTGCTGCAAAGAATTCATCGAAAGCATCAAGCAGAGAGAAGAGGACTTTTCAGCTAAACAACCTTCCAGCTGAATTTAAAACCGACTTCTCCAGGCGCTACATCACGTCACTACTGGCAAAGCCCTTTGTCATCCTTGCTGGCAACAGCGGAACAGGCAAGACGCGGATTTCCAAGCGTTTTGCAAAGTACCTTGAGGTCTTGGATGAAGACGGGGAGCCAAACTGGTTGCTCGTCCCGGTCGGTGCCGACTGGACCGACAACACCAAGGTGCTGGGCTTCTTCAACCCGATTGCAGACGGCGGCAAAGGCGCGTACGAAGAGACCGGCATACTGAGACTCATCGAACGGGCCAACGCTAACCCCGAGGTTCCGTATTTCCTCATCCTCGACGAGATGAACCTGAGCCATGTCGAGCGGTATTTCTCAGACTTCCTCAGCCACATGGAGACCATCGGCGAGGATAACCTCATCGTGCTTGATGGGTACGGCGATGGCGGTGCTGGCAGGCTGCCCTATCCGCAGAACCTGTTCGTTGTCGGCACCGTGAACATCGATGAGACCACTTACATGTTTAGCCCCAAGGTGCTCGACAGGGC
Source organism: uncultured Collinsella sp. (assembly GCA_958435945.1). Taxonomy (GTDB): domain Bacteria; phylum Actinomycetota; class Coriobacteriia; order Coriobacteriales; family Coriobacteriaceae; genus Collinsella. Next base: position 36,358 of record CAUBIC010000001.1, read on the forward strand.
AAACGTCATAGAGTTCAAGCCGTCGAAGGCCGAAGTCCTCGCAGGGTTCAAAGCCATCGAGGATGCGCCGGACGTTGCCGTCGCAGCTTCCGGCGTCCCCCAGGCTTTTCTGCGTCTCGCCAAGGACATATGGGAGGGAGCCAATTACATCAGCGAAGATGATGCTAACGCCATCTTCGAGAAGTTCGGCAAGCTGTATGAAGAGCTGGAGAAATGCGGCTATGAGTTTGCCTTCCGCACCGTGCGCGAAGTGCGAATGTACGTTAATGCCGCGCACGAGCTTGACGGCGAGAACTACGAACTCGAGCGTTCTGTCGATGAGCAGATTGTCCAGAAGGTGCTGCCGAAGCTCCATGGTAACAAGCGTGAGATCGGCAATCTGCTTAAAAGCCTGAAAGACATATGCGATGGCGAGCTGAGCTCCGTTAAGATAAGCCAGATGGCAGCGAAACTCGATAACGTGCAGTATGCGAGCTTCATCTAGCCTATGGACGGCAGCATCGGCGCAATCCGCTTTGCAGCGGATGGAAGAACAATAGCCAGGCTCTACCAGAGCGGTGCGCATGACCGAGTCGATTGGGACGAGGAACAGCAGACCGGGCTAACCGGGCTGACGTGTTTCGGTCTCAAGCCGGAAGCATCCCAGAATGGCGCTGGTTCAACACCAGCCTTCGCCGTCAAGGACGGTCTTGACGGGAGTCCCACGCTTCGAATCAACGAAACCACATGTTATGTGCTCGAATACGAGCGGACCCCTGATGGTGGCCTGCATCCTCGCGCCTCGTTCCAAAACGAAGGCAAGAATATCAGGTGCGACAGAAACGGCAATAGTGTCACCTTCCAGTTCGTGAACTATCTCGGGCGTTCGAGGATTCGATTCGGCGAGGAAGCTGATGCGCCGATGCTACAGTTCGAAGTCGTCCCGCTCAAGATTGGCTATGAAGACGATTACATCGAGCTCACCGAGGAGCTTGCCGCAAGGTGCGCTGCGCTGCTCCTTGACTACTCGGGCTCCACGTCGAACGTTTACAAGCAAGCCGACGAGAATCGCGAGACGCTGCTTGAGCAGTTCGTCTTCCTGCGGCAGTTCTGCTACGAACCGAACCTCCAAGCCCTCTTCGAGGCGATAAAGAGGAACCCTGATAGGACGCTGGATCACGAGGACGAGCTGCGGTCGGTTGGGGCTGGCATGCCGTCCCGGAGGTTTTATACGAACCCCTTCTCGAACAGCCGGATGTGGACGCGCTTGAACTGCGGCGGCGATGCGGGAGGCGTCTACCTCCCCCAGATGGTCAGCGTCACGCGCAAGTACGACCTGCTCGACACGCCCGCCAATCGGTTAGTGAAATTTGCCCTGCATGAGATTGACCGGATCTGCACCTCTCTGATGACTGTCCTGGATGCCGAGAAGGGCGATACTCGGCAGACGGAGTGTTATCGCGAAGCCGCCGCGCTGCACGCCATGCTGGATATGATACTCAGCGACGCCTTCTTCGACGATGTCGGCACCCTGCAGATGATGCCTCAGAACAACCAGGTGTTGCAGAAGCGCGAGGGATACTCGCAGATCTTCTTCGCATATTCCATGCTCGATATGGCGCTGCAGCTCGACTGGAAGGGCAAGGATGACATCTACGAGGGCGAATCGAAGAATGTGGCCCTCCTCTACGAGTACTGGATCTTCTTTGAGCTGTACGACATCGTAAGGGGGATCGAGGGGTGCGAGCCGATAAGCACCGATGACCACCCATTTATCGGGACGAATCCCGACGGTGGGCTGTCAATATCCCTCAAGCAGGGCGTACGCTCCTGCCAGTCATTCCAGATTGCGCAGTGCGGCGCGAAGGTAAACCTCTACTACAACCGCACCTTCTCGCCCCGTGACTTTCATGCCACTCGTTACGAGGGTTCGTACTCGAGACCGTTCAGACCCGACTACACGCTCGCGATATTCCCGGATGCTTATACAAACGAGCGAGCCGCAGTGCAAGATGGAGCTGTTGCATTCGTCCACTTCGACGCCAAGTACCGCATCACCGACTTGACGGGGCTTGTCGGCAAGGATGTGGGCACCGAGGAGGCAGAGCGCGAGGAACTTAACGAGGAGAAGGCGGCCTCCACCACGAACACCTACAAGCGCGGTGACCTGCTGAAGATGCACACGTACAACGACGCGATACGGCGCACGGTTGGCAGCTACGTGCTTTATCCGGGGTCGGGCGAAACGGGCGAGAAGGGCCAATTCCGGCTCTTCGAGGAGATTTTGCCGGGTGTCGGCGCTTTCGCCATGAAGCCGAGCATCAGCAGGACGGCAGAGAATGCGTTGCGCGATTTCATAGAGAAGGTCATCGGCGAGAACACGGCAAGCAATACGCGGCTGAACCGGCTGAGCTACTTCACCGAAATGGTTGTGGCTGAGCCTCCAAGCGCGGGCAAGACGGATAGCGACTCCTACGGGCATGGTGGCGAATCGTTCGTGATTGGCTACATTCGAGGGGACTCTCCCGATGACTACTATCACTTTCTCGAAAGCAGCGGCAGGCTCCGCAAGGGCGGGCGCTTTCTCTTCTACTTCTATGCCATTAAGGACGGGCATGTCTACTCGCACCATAAGGATCTCTTCCGCACGTCGTGGTTCCGCTTCTATCGGAACGCCATAAGCCAGACGAACACCTACGAGATCGAGCCTGTGGCGTGTCGCATAACCTCGAATGAGCTGGTTTCGAGGGACGAGCTGGCCGACCGCCTGGCCGACCTTGGCTACGTGCGGGATCGTGGGAATCAGGGTGCCGACTTCTACTATGTCCTGTCCGTGCGGGTGGAAGATGACGCGGCAGAACCCTTAAGCCTGGGGCGCAGGGCGGTGGATGAACAGAACGGCAACGATGCGTTCAGCCCCCACTCGCCAAAGATTGTTGGGTGATCATCTGGTCATTTTCAGAGTAGCGGTAACACCTACGGGCGCGCGAGGGGCAACGCATGAGGCCAATCGTCTACAACGGGGTTGACCTGTCGGGCGTGTGCTCTGCCGAGGTCATCGAGAAAGTTGCCCTGCCCGTGGAGGCGGAGACCCTGGCGGTGCCGAGGCGTGCCGGCGCACTGCTGGTGGCGGGGCGGCTGTCCCCCAGGCTAGTGCGGGCGCGGCTGTTCATGGACACCCGCCCGCGCCTTCAGGACGATGTTCGGCGACAGGGACGACGCAGCGGCGCTGCCACGTCGCGCAGGTAGCGGAGGAGGGTTGCTCCCAATGGCCCGCGGCGTCCGCGCCCCGGTGCCACCCCGTGACCGGCGGCTTCGCTCGAAGCCGCTACATCAGGCTCGTTCCCGCTTTTCCGGGTCATATCCCTTCGTATACACGGTAAAGCTAAGGCTATCTATCGTGCCGGTGCTGTAGACGCATGCGTCGGGCGCGCTCCGTGTGCCTTGGGCGGTCGGGTCGGTCGAGACACAATCGTCCCTATCTATTCCAAGCAATGGAATGGGCTTTGCCACCTGGTCGGCGCTATTAATTTGCGCAATGATCTCCAACAACTCGTATAACTTGATAAGCCATGAGCTGTATGGGTGCTCGCCGGGTCCCTTGTGCTTCAGCGTGCACTTTGATTGCGGGCTTTCGGCGAGCTGGCTCAAGCGTTCAAAAAGCGCCGGGTACTCGGCTTCGGGAAACTCGACTTGTACATACTGTATGCCATTGAGGATGAATCCGTACCACAGTACGGGGTATGGAAAACCGTTCCTATCTGGTCGCCTGATTTTTGTCCTGCAATTGGGCTGGTTGACGATAGACAGCCATGCCGCATAGAGCTCGTCGGAAATTAGGTCGCTCGCTTGGTATGTTGGGCCAAGACCATCGAGAACAAAATTGCCAAGGCTGTCAAAATAGTGGGCACAATCCGTTAAACCCTTTTCGTATGCCGTGTCGGCTTTTCTCCGTATATTGAGTGCGACGTCGCGGGGTGATTTGCGACCAAGATGTTTTTTGGCGTTGTGCCGCGGGTTGCAATAGAGCTTGGTCGCCGCGTTATATCGATCGCAGTACTTGCTGTTAGGGCCGGTCGGAAAAAAGAGCGAACCACAGGTTTGGCATGTTATCGGCATAATGCCGCACAGCAGCAGCTCGTGGAGGATGCGGGCATAAAGGCTTGCAAAGGAACATTCCTCTTCGGTGAAGTAAAGCTCTCCTGCCTTTGCAATAACAGCTTGAAGCCTTACGAGCCTATTGAGGTTTTCCTGGTCGTTAAGCTCTGCATACGTATGGAAGTCTCCATTTGCGTAGATTTGGTTCTCGCGCATAGCCTCGAGATAGTTCTTGCGAAACGCCTGCATAAAGGGGGCGCTATTCATGCGTTTTATATCGCTCAAATGTTCTTCGAGCTTTTGAGCCGTTTCGTTTCCGGGCAAGTGCTTTTTGGCTGCGTATGCAAAAGCGTCGCCAAAGCGGATGATTGCCGGCAGCTGATTATCGAATAATCGAAATTGTCGCGGGTCGCTTGTTTTGATGGCGGCTGGGAAAAACTCTTCGTTTTGCGCGAGCAGGCTAGGTGCCTCGGTGTTTTTAAGCAGCGGGGCAAGCTCCAGACATTCCTGATAAAAAACAATGAGAAGCGCTCGAAAGAGATCGGTATTGGTGCAACCGCAAGCTGTTTCTATCTGCGAGTTGACCTTTGGATAGTTGTCTCTTGGATTGTCGCGTTTATACGGCACCGGTTCTGTTAGCCCGGTCTTGCCGTTGGTAGTTGTAATGTCCATGTCGTTCGACACGAGCTTGAGATAGGAGCTGAAGAGGGACGCCATTTCTTGCTTATTGAGTTGGGCCGATGTCGTGATCACCGCGCGGTACAGGCGGTTGATTTCGTTGCACTCAATAGCGTTGTTGTTCATCCAGCAGCTGTAATAGCGATAGTCGGGAATCGCTGTGATGTTCATGACACACTGCCTGCAGACATTTTCAAGGAGATACCTGGCCATGCCAGATATCTCTCCGTGTGCATGGCGCGTAATGGCTTTATCGAATATCGGAGCAAAGAAATCGAGGTCGCGTTCCTTTTGTTTTTGAAGGTTGACTTCGATTTCGGCTTCGTTCAATTCTGCTTGCGCGGACTCTTGGTCGGAATCGTCTGGATCGAGCCAGTCGTCATGGTCTGGTTCGGCTGCGTAGTCCATCGAAGCGTGTTGCGCATCGTGGGGAGCAGGGGGCTGACGAATGGCGTTCTGCAAATCGATGTAAAAGCGCAATTTTGCTCGCTCACGAAAGTGGCCCCCAATCTCGTTGAAAAGCGAGCTTAAGTCGACGCGTAATAGGTCGTTGGCTACGGAGACGAGATTCCATGCGCTTGCATTGCCGGTTGCGTTTCCGTCATCGGCGCAATCAATCTCTGGCGTTCTGTTAAGAAGAAGCATGCGGGGATTGACGGGAGAGCGAAGAAAGCCAGCCTCGAAACCCCAGCTAAACGGCTCTTTTTCGGAATCAAGCATTAATGCTCCAAACAGCCAAAATTTAAAACCCGATAAAAGTCATATTACGCGGCTGTTTGCGGCTGTTCAATGGAATCAAGCGAAAAGGCTTAAAACCAGGGAGGCCGTTATGTCCGATTGCATCAAGCTCAACAAAGGAAACATCGATGTATGCGAGCGCGAGGTTATCGTTCTTCGCGAGATCATCGCTGCCGCCATGGGTCGTTTGCACCAGATGCGCAAGCAGTGCGAGCGCGGCTATGTGTCTTCGGAGGATTTCGAGAATGCGTTGGATGCGTACGGAGTAATCAGTGAGCGAGTCGATGAGCTTGACCAGCTTGGTTTCGAGTTCAGATGGTCGTCAGTCCCCGATGCCGGAATCGATGAGAACGACGGGCTCGAATGGATCGAGGACGACAACCCTCCGCGTGAGCGCGGTTTTGATATTGCTTGTTAATGTGACCGAACGGTTGATTGGAGACAAAATGTATCCGTACTACGAATGTGACAACTATCCCATGAGCATTACAGATGATGACGGCCCGTTTCTGATCATGGAGGCGAGGCTGTCTGGCGACGACGAGCTCAATGATGATTTTAGGAAAGGCGCCAGTTATAGATGCTCGTGTGCGACTGTTTCTGCGGCGATTGATCTTTGCAGGTCGATGACGGACGGCGATGCCGATCCTTGGTATGAAAGTTGGGAGAAGGCGGTTGAGCGTTATCCGCTCGAGAAATGCGAGGATGCGACAACGCTGTATTGGATCGAGCCGACCGATCCGCACAAGGCGCTGTGCGCCCTCCAACCCCATTGCGATCTTGAGCCATACGTGGCTGAGGCAATTGGCGCAGTTGACACGTATCTACTGGAGTGCGCGGACTATCCCTTTACGGTCGATCATTTAGATCTAAAGGACGTTGACGTCCTGCTCAGCGCTGCTTGGGGATTGGCTCGAGTCCTCGAAGAAACTTGGGGCACTTGCGACCCTGATGATGTTTTGGAAAAGATCGAGGATGCTACGTACAGTGCGTATATAACGGTTAAGGACCTGATCGCGGGCGAAGAGGCGGCCAAAGCCAGCGCAAAGTCCGATGACAATCTTTAGCCACCGCACTGAACGGCGCGACCGATCGGAAGGCTGCCGGGAAAAGCTTTAGCAAGCGCCCCGACCAGGTTCAGGAGTCTGCCGCCGATGCATCCCTGATGCGTGTCGCCCTTGCAGTGATCGATGCCAAAGAGCGCGAGGCGTTGGAGTGCGATCTTAAGAAACTGCTCGCTTCGTGCGAGTAGTCGCTGACTGCTCCTCTTTCCTTTCTTTCTTCTCTCAAGCGGCATGGACGCCGCCGCCTTGACCGCCCAGCGCGAGTTTTGTCCGCACGGGATGGTATCAAACACGTGTAACAACTAAATCGGAGGTTTGACCATGGCTATGTGGGATCTCAACTGCCAATCGAATCCGTCGTCTGCGGACGACAAGGAGCTCGCTCCCTATCTTGCACGTCAAAAGGCGATGCGCGAGTTTTTTGAGCGTGCGCTGTTTGCCCCCAAGGATCAGGGCAACAATGGCCTGTACTTTTTGGGCGCCACGACGGGCTCGGGTAAAAACTATACGGCCGAGCAGGTCACAGCCGACCTCATCGCCGGTGGCTGGGACGATTCGGGCTGTTTTAACAAGTGCCCGGGCCGTCGTTACCTGGTGTTTGTGGTGCCGGGTAAGGACAACCGCGACAACTACGTTGCGAGCGTGCGCAAATTGCTGGTTGAACAGGGCATGGATGGCGATGCCGCGCAGCGCATGGTGTTCGATCTTCCGCGTGCGGGCGATAACATCCTGCATTGGATTGAGACTACGCGCGGTAAGGGCGCCGTGGGCGTGCGCGACATTCCGTGTCCCATCGAGGCGGACGACGAGAGCTCTCATCGCATCATTAAGCGAGCGTGGGGCAACGCGATGGAGATCGCCGATGACCTTTTGGGCATCCTTGACACTCGAAATCGTCTGGGAGGTGTTGCAGACCGTTTGACCCCCGCCCTTCGCGACAAGCTATCGTCGGCGGATGCGAGCTTGCGTTGGGCTGTGAGCCACGAGCTCAAAAACATCACGCGCGGCATGGAGGTGATCCCCCAGATTTGGCCGTCTGCCCTGCTCAATGACGAGAGCATACCGCATGTGATTGCCCTGACGCCGCAAAAGCTCATCAATAGGATCGATACAGTGACCGGTGCAGGCGTTGTGTTCTTTAACGCAATGGCTGCCGAGAAGGGCCTGTTTATCTTTGATGAAATCGACCACATGAAGGCCGACATACTGTCGACGCTGACAGACGATCCCGTGACGTTTCAACCGGACGAAGTATTGCGTATCCTCGATCGTCATTTTAACGGCGGTGTGGTGGACCCCTTGCTACTGGGGAATCGAGATCAATGGATGGCGGTCTATACGCACGCTTCCACGTCGGGCGATCACAAAGGGTCAAACGCCGAGAGGAACAGGGTTTCGCGGGCGAGCGTAGAGGAAGATGCCGAAGAAATCGCCAAGGATGCCAAGAAAATTCAAAAGGCACTCGCCTCTTGTATTAAGGACATGAAACTGCGTCCGCCTTTTGCGCTGTCTGACGAGGCGAAAGAAGAGCAGCTCTCCGGTCGACATCTGTTTGGCAGCGACGATATTTCGGTGGGCGACAACTCGGCGAATCCGTTGCGCTTCAAACTCAATGAGGGCGGTACTCGCAATATGATTATCACTCGCGGAGGGAGTGGGCAGCAAACCGTCAGCAAGGCGGTGCGTCGTGCACGCGGTCTGGTCAGGATGGTGGTGGGTCATCTCGCCCGTTGCGCCACGCTTATGGACAAGCTGTACTACGGCAGCATTTCGTACAAGGACGACCTTTCGCGCAAGAACATCATCGATGCCCTGGGCATTAGGAACAACCAGACCAGCGAGAAGTATTTTTGGGATTCGTTGATGCTGGCGCTGTTCTTTAAAGATCGCAAGAATGACGAGATCGATGCCGCCGACGACTCGATGTATGCGCGTGGTGTCGATTATCTAGTGATGGAAACCACCATCGAGCACATGTTTACCACGTACCTAACCAGCCACGGCATTGAGCGCATGCCCGAGGCCTACCTTGCCTCCATTGCCGCCAAAGCGCCTTGCGTGTGCATGAGCGCAACATGGAGTGCGCCGACCGTCAAAAACTTCAACCTCGATTACCTTGACGAGGTTCATGGCGTGGTTCGCAAGGACGCTTGGATTGGCGAGCTCAACCAGGAAATCGTGCGACAGACTAAGCTGTTTAACAAACAGGCTGCGAAGGAGTACGACGTCGATATTGCCTGGGTGGATGAGTCCAAGGAAATTGCCGGCATGGTCGCGCTGGCAGGCGGCGCCTTTGGCGGCATCATTGTGTCGCCCGACGAGGTGTACGAGCGCGCGATGCGGTTCTTTGACGGGATTGGCGTGAGTGAGGGACTTGCGGTGCGCTTGCGCTTAAAGATTGCTGACAGGGTGGGCGTGAGCGACGCCAAGAGCATCGAGTTTGAGCTGAAGCGCCTGAGCAAGACGCTTGTTGCCGTGAGCACTTGGGCCTGTGGTGTGGCGCGTAACGAGCAACGGGCGGGAGCCGTTTTTACCACGCGCCACATGGGAAACCATGGCGAATTCAATAGTCTGGCGCTGGATCTTGCGCGCGAGATTGTCGCGGAGCTGGTGATTAGAAACATCAAGTGCCCCGAGATGTCGTACGAGAAATCGCTTGAGGCCGCCAAGGACATGGTGCCGTGCTTTAACGCTGCGGAATGGGATGCAGGTTGGCGTGGCGCTCAAAAACGTCTCGAGCTGGGCCAGCCGACCCTGATGTTTATCAATCTTTCGGCCGGTGGCTTTTCCAAGAATCTCAAATACAAGGTGCCGGAGAATCTGTGCGACATGGTTCATCAGGTCGATTGCGGCTTTGAAAATGCCGACCGTCGCCCCAAGATGGATCTTGATTTCTTATATATCGAGTCGCCCACAAGTCGTTTGACCTGGGGAGTGGAGATCAACTCAAATAAGTTTGTCCAGCAGGCGCTGCTTGGCGTGGTGGAGCAGGAGGAACTGGTAGCGCGCGGCGAGGTTCCGTTTACTCAAAAGCGCCGGAACGTACGGATGCTTCTATCTGGCGTTAATAAGAGCCTGCCGGTGCGCGACACCCTCTCTTATCAGGTCGAAGGCGCTCGCATTGTGGCACAGGCTGTGGGTCGCCTGATGCGCACGAGTGTAAAGATGCCTTGCGTGCAGGTGCTGCTCGACCGCGAGATTGCGAACGATTGCAACTTTTCGTTCTTGCATGATTTGCCGATGGGCTACGAGCTTGAGCAGGTGGTTGGTGCCTGCGCCGCTGCCAACAACCATATGACGGACAACAAGGAACACGCTGCCGTTAAGCAGCAGAACCTTGCCGCCTTTAGGAACAACCTTGCCAAGCAAAAGCACGAAAAGCTGGCGTGGAAAGTTACCTCGCTAAACGCCGGGGACGAAGATCTCACTGCTTTTGATGGCGAGCGCGACTTTTACCTGCATCATTTTTGCCTGCCGTGGGAAGATCTCGCGCAATACCCAGAGCGCCGGAGTACCGCGCTGCGCATGTCGCATGCTGCAAATGGCTATGCCTATGCAGAAGGCGGGGCATGCAAGGTGCCGCACTTTGAATTCCCTAGCTACGATGGTGAGCCCGTCGAGCAGATTGCTGCTCGTCTGGAGGATCGTTGCCACTGCAAGGAGGGCTTAAAGGGCGCGACGGTTCGCCAGGTGAGCCAGGCGGCGGCGCGCGTACCCGAGCTGCTGTCAATTCGCGAAGTGCGTGAGCGTTGGTCGAGCGACGGGGTGCCCACAACGCTGCAGCCGGCGGCGACGGCGCACATGACGCCCTATATGTTCCAGGCGGTCTACCTGGGTGAGCTGGGAGAATCTGCCGGAAGGGCAATCTTTGAGGCATATTACGACGGCCGCTATTCGCTTACGCGTGGCGATGCGGCACACGCCGAGACAGGTGGCGACTTTGAGGTGCTCGATGCTGCTGGCAACACGACCGGGGTATGGATCGATTTTAAGCACTATCGCATCGGTGCCTATATCGCTTATGTTCGCGACGGTCGCGAGGCGTCGGATGCCGAGCGCTTTAGGGCGAAGGCTCAAAAGGTTGGGGCGAAACGCCTGCTAATCGTCAACGTTTTGGCTGATGAGGCAGCGCTTGAGTGCGTGCCCAAGGCACTCGATGCTGAGGGGACTGTGTTCTCCGTTCCTTATATGGCCGCCGACGGTGCAATCAATTTGGAGATGATGGAGGCGATCGGCCGTGCAATCGAAGCATAACCAGCCGTGCGGTTTGGGAGACATCGCCGTATCAGAGCTCGTGTTGCAGCTCGATGCCGCTGCTGCCGAGGAGCGCTACTCGGTCTTTTGGTGCAACGTCGGCGATGCGGGCAAGCATGCCGTGGCGAACTTTATGGCCGATGTGTGCCAGACGGGCAAGGTCGTCGCGCTCACGCAGCTTGCAGACAACCGCGTCTTTCTGATGGTCAAAGCGGGCGTGCAGACGGGCGACCTTAATGCCTCGCTTTATCAGGAGCAGATAGTTCCGATTAAAACTAATTGGAACGAGTTGGACGATTACGTTGCGCTCCGCTTGCTGTTCAACTCCTGCTCTCAGTTTGAGGGGATTGAGGACGAAGTTCCCAATGACACCGGGCACCTGTATGTCATTAGCGCCAAGGGTGCCCGCCGCGATGCTGTCGAAAGCGACGGAAGGGGACCTGCCAAGATCGAAACGGTTGAAATCGTTATCGATGAGGATTGCACCTTTGATCTTAAGATTCGGACGTTTACCAAGCGCCGTGTGCTTATTGGCAGGGCACAAGGTGACGAGAAAGAGCTCGAAAAGATTAAGAGCCAAGTGGGCTACAGGCTATCGCCCGTGGCGACGATGGTGCTTGCCCACGAACAAAAAGACGAGTACATCCTGCGCCGAGCCAAGGGCGACAAGCCGTCCAAGCGCCGTGATCTGACGTTCTCGGCCCAGGCGGACAAGGTCGCCTATACCAAGAAGGGCATTTTGTATCGAGAGCTGCAGATTCTCGAACGCCGTTACAGCGACTTCGCCCGGGTGACGCTCATGGAATACCCGCGTAAGAGTTTCTACGAGGTGCTCAAGGTTGATGAGTACGCGCGCGTGGTTGCGGAGCGCATGGCGGGGCGGCGAATCGTGGTGTCGTTTGCGCGCAATGGGCTTGCCGAAGTGGCGCGCCAGCTGGCCGATCGACTTAACGATTCCTCGTGGGGCGTTCGCGCAACGTATGGCGGAAGGGCCGTGGATTCGCGGGCGCTGAACCTTGTCGTTGTGCCCAATGAGGTTGCTGAGGACGACGGCTATGCCTTACATGCTGGCGTGGTGGAACAGCACGTGACACCGGATGTGTGCGAGCCACTGTTTAAGGTGGCGCCAAAGCAAAAGGATCGCAATGCGCAAGAGGCGATCCTGGGCGCCATGCTCAAAGAACTGCTGGTAAAGCAGGATGTTGTCGACGAGCGGGTGACGGCGTTTGATCTTGATGCTTTGGATATTGAGTCGGTGACGGTGTGTGGCTTGGTCGATGTGCCGCATAAAACAAAGGACAAGATTGAGCTGGATTCGCGTATCGCTACGTTGGCGATTGGCGCGGATGGGGGCATGCGCTATGCCTCACATTCGGCAGAGGATGGTCCCGAGGACGAGATGGAGCTCGATCTGCTGACCGCGGACGGCAAACTCGATAAGGGCGCCTATGTCTTTGACGTGCATGCGAACGGGCAGTCTATGCTTGCGCGCGTGCGGGATACGGGACTGACGACGTTTTCCAATAACTTTATGGCCCTGGTGGGTGAGCATCAACTCACAGGCAAAGCAGGGCGTAAGAAAGAGATTTTCGAGAGCTACAACTCGCCTTATTACGGCATTGGAACGTTCGAGCGTGCGGGCAAGACTTGCTATTTTGTGGGCGTCAACAACGGCACCCAGGAGGATATGGCGACTGCGATTCACGTGCGTTCGATTGAGGTACTCGACGGCGATGATTTGTCTGAGTTGTTGGTTCAGCTGGCCAACATAGGCCTTTCGCGCTATAAGGCTCCGTCCGTGTGGCCGATTCCGGTCAAGTATCTCAACGAGTGCGCTGCGCGTGAGGGCGCGGTAGAGGATGGCGGTGGCGACAAGTGATGGTGTTGCGCAATTATCGCTCCTAGAACTTTTTGAAATTACGCTTGCATTGTAAAAGGGGAGAACATATACTGCAGCCATAGCACATCAGATGGGGTCTCAAAAAGAGACCAAGCAAACGAGTTTTCAGTTTATGTTGAGAGGTACTTGAGCATGACCAGCAGAATTTCCCCCTTTACAACGACAATACCGACCATATCGATCTCAATACCATCTACGGTTGCAGTATTGGTTCTAAGGCCGAGAACTACATGTTCGCTCAAGATGATCTAGAGCTTAGCTCCGAAGATTATGAGTACCTGAATGATATTGAGCGCGAGCGGGAGTATGAGCTCGGCATCCGCTGATGGATGTGGGCTTGTCTCCAACTCCTCCGATTTAATTACCCCGTTATCACCTCTTTTTAGCGGGGCATATTGGATCGATTATGTGTCAAACATCAGCTCATCGTGGGAAGGAATCGGCAATGAGCAAGAACGTGAACAAGAACATCAATGGCGGCGCTGCGGGTAAGGCGAAGGCCGCCGGGCGTATGGCGACAGTTGCTGCGGCAACGATCGCCATGACGGGCGGGTCGCTGCTGTCTCCGCTGACTGCGGTGGCGCAGGGTGCGAACGGTGCCGACGCTACTGCGAAGCCGGCTGCGGTGCTGTCTCCGTTGACGAGCGCGGCTGCTGCTAGCGCTGGCGCGGGCACGGTGTCAGCGGTGCAGAAGGTCGCCAACCTGCAGGCTGCGGTCGATGCGGCTCGCGCTAAGGCCGCTGCTGCCAAGGCCGATTTGGATGCGGCCGCCGCTCCTTACGACGCCGCCGCTGCCAACCAGCAGCAGGCTCAGAGCGCCTACGATGCGGCCCGTGGCACAAGCGACGCTGCCGCTTCTGCAGCTTCGGCCGAGCTGGAGCAGCAGATGGGTGCCGCGCAGGACAAGGCCGATGCGGACGTGAAGGCGCTCGAGGACGCTCAAGCTGCACTCGATGCCGCAAAGAGGGATCTGACGGACAAGGGTGAAGCCCTGACCGCTGCCCAGAAGACCGCCGACGATGCCCAGGCTGCGCTCAAGTCCGCGCAGGCCGCTGCTGCCGATGCCACGCCCGAGGCTGTTGCCGCGGCTCAGGCCGCTGCCGAGCAGGCCGCGAGCGAGCTGGAGCAGGCAAAGCAGCAGGCCGCCGACGCGCAGGTCAGGCTTTCGAATGCCCAGGCTGGCGTTGATGCCGCCGCGGCCAAACAGCAGGACGCGCAAGGCAAGCTTTCGGCAGCTCAGCAGGCAAAGGATGCGGCCGATAAGGATGTGAATGCCGCTCAGGCGAGCTATGACGCCGCCAAGGCCGATCTCGACCGTGCCGAGCAGGGTGCCGCGGGCCCGGAGTACGAGGCTGCCAAGGCCAAGGTGGACGCCGCCGCTGCCGCGCTGGACGCCGCCAAGTCGGTCCAGGCGCAGCGCGAGGGCGAACTCGCTGCTGCCTCGCAGGAAGTGACCACTGCCGAGGGTGAGGTGCAGGCTGCTCAGCAGGCGCTCGCCGTCCAGCAGCAGGCTGCGGCTGACGCGCAGTCCAAGTTGGACGCTGCCACGGCTGCTGCGACCGCGGCAGACGCCGCCGTCGATCAGGCTAAGGCCGAGCATGCCAATGCGCTTGCGGCGCTGGCCGACGCTCAGGCCAAGCTCTCGGCCGCTAAGGACGAGAAGAACGCTGCCGACAAGGCGCTCGACCAGGCAAAGGCTCAAAAGCAGCAGGCCGATCAGGCTGTAGCTCAAGCGCAGGCCAAGCTCGACGCCGCTCAGGCTACGGCGAACGCCTCGGCGGAAAACTACCGCCAGGGCGCCATTGCGTTCTTTAAGAGCGTGGGTGCCGACGATGCGGCGGACCTGATTCTCAACTGCAAATATGCCAGCCTCACCAAGGTGGGCGAGGAGGTTGACGCGACGAGTCTGACCAACATGAAGCAAGCGATTGTGTGGCTCAAGGCGTGCAACAAGTATCGTGCGAGCGTTGGCCTGGGTGAGCTCAAGGTGACGTATGCCATGATGGCGACCGCGATTGCCGATGCGAATTTCTCCGATACCAAGACTGCGCACGCCATGCAGTTCAACGTGGGCGAAAACGTGGCGTGGAACTACGGAAGCGACCCGTTCATCCAGTGGGTCGATCAGGAGAAGGCCGTCTTTGACCGCGCTGCGGCTACGCTGGGAGCGACGGGCCTTACGGGAAAGGCTGCTTTTGATTTCTACGAGCAGCATGGCGACGAAATCGATCGCTACGTGGCTGCGCATGGCGGGAGCGTGCATACAGTCGGTCACTACATGAATGTGATCGATCCCGATTACACCGTAACGGGTATGGGGGTTTGCACGCGCGGGACGATGAACCGTTGGCTTACGCAGGCGCAGACGTTCTCTATGTCTGGAGGATGGTACACGAATGCCGCCAATCCGATGACGGTTGCCGAATACGAGGCTGCGCTTAATGCGTGGTGTGACTCGTTGGCAAATCCTGGGCAGGGCGTGGACGCGGCTCGTCAGGAGCTTTCTGCCGCTCAGGGCGCGGCTGCGCAGGCTGGCGGCAAGGTGAGCGCCGCGTCGCAGGCCGCCGCTGCAAGGCAGGCTCAAGTCGATGCTGCTGCCGCCGATGTTGACGCTGCTGCCGCTGGGGCCTCGGATGCCCAGGCTGCCGTGGGGGAGAAGCAGGCCGCGGCTGAGGCCGCTGCGCGTGCCGTGGCTGATGCCCGCGCCGACGTGGACGCTGCCAGCGCTGCGGTTACCGCGGCGCAGAGTGTCGTGACTGCCAAGTCTGATGAACTCGATGTCGCCAAGGGCAAGGCTGCCGCTGCCCGGCGTGCGCTGGATGCCGCTCGCGCCGGCGTTGGCGACAAGGAGAGCGCGCTTGCTGCCGCCCAGGACGAGCTGGCTGCGTACTCTGCCGACGTTGCCGCTGCTCAGCGTGCATTTGATGCGGCCTCGGCGGTGCTCGAGGGGGCGCGTGCCGTTCAGGCTGACGCGCAGGCTGCAGTGAATGCCGCGCAGGGTGCGGCAGGCCAGGCAGATGCCGACGTCGCTGCTGCCCAGGCCGAGCTTGTTGCCGCCCAGGCTGCTGCGAGCGGTGCCGGCACGGCTGTGACCGCGGCTCAGGCCGCATCCGTCGCGGCTGCTGCTCGTGCGGCTCAGCTACATGATGCCGCCGCGGCACTTGCTCAGGCGACGGAGGACAAGGCCGCTGCCGATGCTGCTGTTGAGGCAGCGGCTTCGGCGAAGACCGATGCCGAGTCTGGCGTGACTGCGGCGGACGACGCCGTAACGGATGCGACCGCTGATCGCGATGCTTCTGCCGCCGCGGTTGCCCGCCTGCGCAGGATCAACCTTGCCGACGCCATCGCTAGCGGCCGTGCCAACGATGCGGATGAGGCGCTCAACGCTAAGATCGCTGCAGCCCACGATGCCGCCGAGCGCGCCGCAGCTGCCAAGATTGAGCTCGACGCTGCCGTTGCTGCGACGGATGCTGTGGCACCTGCCTACTTGGAGGCGCTTGCCAACTATACCGCCGCCAAGGCCGAGCTCGACCAGGCTATTGTCGAGCTCAACGCCGAGATCGCTCGCCAAGAGGCCGCCGAGCGCGGGAATGGCGAGCAGACTCAGCCTGCGACGCAGGTGGCGTACCAGGCCAAGCACATGACCTCGGCGTCCGAGGCCACCACGCAGCAGACGACGATGCCCGCCACGGGCGACGTGTCCAACCTGCTGGGCGAGACGTTCGTAATTGGAGGCACGGTCCTGGTTGCCGCCGGCGTCTTCCTGTCCGACAAGCGCCGCCAGCTGATCCGTTAGGGACGGAGGAAAGCGGATCATTTTCGGCGCGCGCCGCAAGGGCATGGGTCCTGCGGCGCGCGCCGCTTTTATCTTCAAGATTAATTAAGGAGGGACATATGCAAATTAGAGGAGAGGCCGCGATTGCCTGTGGGTTCATGGCGGGCTTGGCAACGGGGCTGCTGTTCGATGGATGTTTCGACAGCTACATCAATCGATTCTGCGATTCTGATTTTCCGAGAGGCTGGCCTCGGAAAACGGCACCGGCTCGTCAAAAGGCGGATGCGCCCATCAAGTCCCGCAGCGTGGCTGCTTCAAAAACCAAGGTGATCGTCATCAAGAACGGCAAGATTTATCACCGTTCTGGGGGATGCAAAAACCTTCCTCAAAATGCCATTAGAACAAGCGTGCCACTGGCGACCGCGCTCAAACGAGGAAAGACCCCCTGTTCAGTATGTTGCCCGCCAGCGGCTTAGACGATTCTTCGGGGGTGTTCTGCAAGGACATGGGTCCCTGCGGATACATGGGTTTAAAAACGTGTCCGCACGGCATGGGACACTTACCCTGCCGCCCTGCTCTGCCGCGGCGGCATGTACCCAAACAACGATCCTCTAAGGAGTTCGATACCAATGAGCGATAACACCAAGCATCTCGCAAAGAAGTGCGTCAAGGACGCGGGGCCGTGCCTCGCGTTGTGCCTTGCCGGCGCAGCGGTCGCGCTGCTGGCTGTTCTGGGGCCATTCGACGTGCTCCGAAGTGCCAGTTCTCTGCACGTTTGCATGGCCCTTGCCGGCGCCATGATGACCGGCGGCGTACTCGATCTGATTTTTTGGGTGCTCGACCCGTTTGGATGGAAGAACGAGGGGTAAGCCCTAAGGGATGGATACCCCGCAGCAACAGGAGGTCCCCGTGATCTGGTTTACCGGCGATACTCACTTTGGACACGAGAACATGCTACGGCTTAGCGATAGGCCTTGGTCGACTGTTGCGCAGATGAACGATGCCATGGTCGCCAACATTAACAGCAAGGTTGCTGCGGATGACGAGCTCTACATCTTGGGTGACTTTAGCTTTAAGATGACGGTCCAAGACGCCTACGAGCTGCGCAAAAGCATTGCCTGCAAGCGCGTCCATCTGCTGCCCGGCAACCACGACAAAGACTGGACGCAGCCTGCGGTAGCGGATGCTTTTATCGTCGAGCCGCCCATTTGCGCGCTCAAGATCAACTGCCAAAAAATCGTGCTGAGCCACTATCCCATGGTCGACTGGCAGGGCATGTCGCACGGCAGCTGGCATTTGCACGGGCATATCCACAGTTGCGGCGGCGCATACAACGAGTTCAACCGCAGGCAGGGACTGCTGCGCTATGACGTGGGCGTGGACGCCAACAGCTACGCCCCGGTGAGCTTGGAGGAGCTCAAAGCTTGGTTTGCGCAGGTAGACGAGCCGATGTGTTGCGTTAAATGGCCGTGGTGGGTCAATGCCACGGGCGACGAGCAGGTCGAGCACGATCTCGAAAGTTATAAGAGGGAAGTGGTGATCCGATGACGGTCTATGTGACGGGCGATATTCACGGCGGCCTCGACATGCAAAAGCTGCGCGATTGGGACCTTGGGGATAGCCTGACGAGCGACGACTATCTCATCGTCGCGGGCGACTTTGGCTTTCCGTGGGATTTCTCTGCCGAGGAGTGCGCCGACATCGCCTGGCTGGAATCGCGTCCCTATACCGCGCTGTTCGTCGACGGCAACCACGAGCGTTTCGATCATTGGGCGGAGCGCCCCATGGAGTTGTGGCACGGTGGGCTGACGCAGCGCCTATCGGATACCTCTCCCATCCGACGCCTGACGCGCGGCGAGGTTTTTGAGCTCGATGACTCAACGATCTTTACTATGGGCGGTGCCACGAGCGTGGACAAGGAATACCGCATACCGTATTCCAGCTGGTGGCCACAGGAGCTGCCGGACGAGCGCAACTTTGAGGAGGCGCGGGCAAAGCTCGACAGCGTGGGCTGGAAGGTCGACTACGTGATCACCCACACCTGCTCTACGCGCATGCTTTCGCCCACGCTTTATCCGGCACCCGGCTGGAATTACCCCGCCGTTGATCGGCTTACGGCATTTTTCGATGAGCTGGAAGACCACTTGGATTACAAACGCTGGTACTACGGGCATTTCCATCGGGATGCCAACCCGGCCGAGCGCCACACCGTGCTCTACGACTGCATCGTTCGCCTGGGCGACGAACTCCAGCCCTGGGATGTTGCGTAGGGGCGAGGCGTTTGGCTACTCGGCAGTTACAGTGATGTTCTCGCGATGCGCACGGATGACGTCCCAGCTAAAGTATTCGACCAGCTGCTTGGCAGAGCGCGGTGTGGTGTCCGGTGCGATGCCCGTTTGCCCGGCGAGCCAGCCCAGCAATGCCTCGGGTGTGCCAAAGCGGGCGCGGAGCTCGCCCAGGTCCAGATCGCGGTCGCGCTTGGAAAGGCGGCGGCCGTCCGGCGACATGAGCAGCGGAATGTGCGCGTAGTGCGGCGTGGGAAGTCCCAGCAGATGCTGCAGGTAGATTTGGCGCGGCGTGGAGCCCAGCAGGTCGCATCCGCGCACGACCTCGGTGACGCCCATGGCAGCGTCGTCGACCACCACGGCTAGCTGGTAGGCAAACACGCCGTCGCTGCGGCGCACCAAAAAATCGCCGCACTCGGTGGCGAGCGCCTCGCATTGGGCCCCGTACGTGCGGTCCACGAATTCGATCACGTCGCCTGCGAGGTCGTCGATGTCGGGCACGCGTAGGCGCGTGGCCGGGGCGCGCAGGGCACTGCGGCGGGCGACCTCTTCGGCCGAAAGGCCTCGGCAGGCGCCGCGGTAGATGGGCGTGCCGTCGCTGGCGTGCGGCGCGCTCGCGGCGTGGAGCTCGGCGCGCGTGCAAAAGCAGGGATAGGTGAGGCCGGCGTCTTGCAGCTGGTGCAAGGCGCTCTCGTACAGGTCGAGGCGATCGTGCTGGTAGTAGGGGCCTTCGTCCCACTGAAGCCCTAGCCAGGCCAGATCGTCAATCAGCTGAGCGGCAAGCTCGGGGCGCTTGCAGCGATCGTCCAGGTCCTCGATGCGCAGCACGATGTTGCCGCCCTGGCTGCGGGCCGAAAGCCACGAGCACAGGCAACTGAACACGTTGCCCAGGTGCATGCGGCCCGAGGGCGACGGGGCAAAACGGCCCACGACAGGTGCGGGAACGGAGGCGGGTTGCGACGTTGGTGCATCCGCGGCGGGCGTTACTATGTTGCGTGTTTTGATATCCATGCGGACGAGTATAGCGCGGGGCACGGTAGGGAAGGCGTTTCCGTGGCTCGCAAGTTGGCGGCGCTGCGCATTGCGCACGGTGGGTCTGCGGCCCAACGTCTCGATCGCCGTACGCCGACTCGGCCTCACAAACGACAGAAACCCCGGCAGCTCTTCGCAACTGCCGGGGTTTCCGCGGAAAAGGGGGACATGATCCTCGAGCGAACGGCAAAGGGGCAAACCGTTTTCGCTCAACTGCTTTATGCCCCTCGACTGGCGGCTCAATCAGCGCATGCCGCGCCCACACAAAGCCGCTACACCTGTGACGGAGCTGTGAAGTGGTATCTATTGCTGGCGCGGGACTCAGCCCAAGAGTGTCTCAAACGACAAATTTGTTGCTGTCTGTCGATTCAACCCAATGATCCGTTTTCCTCCGTCCCCAATGGATCATTTTCCAAGTGCCGGGGTGCGGGCGTGACTTTCATCCCGTTTGGCGCTCCGGTCGCCTAGATATTCGTCATGCGTACCCGCAAACGTGGGACAATGGCGCTGTTGGTTTTACAGACAAAGGATGTGCCTATGAACACCCTCGCCGTCAAAGTCAGCCGGCAGCGCCGCCCGTTTGCGCGATTTGTTTCCATTTGCGCGCTCGTCGCGTGCGCACTGCTGCTGTTGCCCGCCGTTGCACGTGCCGACGGCTACTCCATGACCCAAACCTATATCGGCGCCACGGTTGAGGCCGACGGCTCGCTGACCGTTGTCGAGGGACGCCAGTTCGATTTCGATGACGACATCAACGGCGTGTTTTGGGAGATCAATACAGGCTCTAACCAGCAGGGCGGTGCGGCGGGCGTCAATGTGCTGAGCGTCGAGGAAGACGACACCGCGTTTAACAAGGTCGACAGCGCAAACAAGGGTGACTCTGGCGTCTACACGGTCGAGCAGTCCGACGGCGGCGTAAAGATCAAGGTTTTCAGCCCCCACGAGAGCGGCGATAGCGTGATCTATTACGTGAGCTACACCATGACCGGTGCGGTCATGAACTGGGCCGATACCGCTGAGCTCTACTGGAAATTTGTAGGTGACGGCTGGTCCGCGGATTCCGACGATGTCGAGATGGAAGTGTACTTCGCAAATGCCGCTGCCGGGACGGCGGCCGTCAAGGGCGATAACTTCCGCGCATGGGGCCACGGTCCGCTGACGGGCGACGTGTCACTCGATGAGGACGAGCCCATGGTCACCTATACCATTCCCTGCGTGCATCAGGGCGAATTCGCCGAGGCACGCATCGCCTTCCCCAGCGACTGGGTGCCATGGCTTTCCGCCTCGAGCGAGGAGCGCATGTCAACGATCCTGAGCGAAGAGAAGGCGTGGGCCGACGAAGCTAACGCCCGCCGCGCTCACGCTCGCATGATTGCCAATGTACTTGCCGTACTAAGTGTTGTCGCGGCGGTGGCCTTTACCGGCACAATCGTTGTGCTCAAGCTGCGCCGCCGCAAGCCCAAGCCGCTTTTCCAGGACGAATATTTCCGCGATGTGCCTTCGGCCGACCATCCCGCCGTGCTTTCGGCCCTCATGAGCTGGAACGAGGTGCCCGATCAGGCATATATCGCCACGCTCATGAAGCTCACTGACGACCGTGTGATCAAGCTGGAACAGGCGACCGTGACTAAGGCTAAGAAGGGTCTGTTGGGGCGTGAAAAAGAAGAGCAGACGTATCGCGTGACGGTGAGTGATGCGGGTTGGAAGTCGGCCAAGGGCATTGACCACATGGTGCTCAAGGTCTTCTTTGCCGGTGCTAAGCCCGACGAGAACGGTGACCGTTCGTGCACGTTCGACGAGCTGCAGCACTACGTCAAGCAGCACGCTACACCCGTGGGCGACAAGCTCGAGGACTATCAGAACACCGTTAAGGGCAAGCTGGCCGATAGCGAGTACGTTGCCTCGGACGGCATTGTCGCAATGGTGTTTTGCCTGGTTCTTGGTATTCTGATCGCCTGTATTCCCGCGGGATCCATCTTCTTTACCGACGGCGCACAGGCGAACATTATCGCCGCGGTTATCTCGGTGCCGATTGTGCTGGTGGGTATTGGCGTGGGCCTTACGTTCCGCCGCTTTACGCCGGAGGGCGCCGAGGTGGCGGCTCGCTGCAAGGCGCTCAAGCATTGGCTTGAGGATTTCACGCGCCTAAAGGAGGCCGTCCCCGGCGATCTGGTCCTGTGGAATAAACTTCTGGTGATGGGTGCGGCGCTGGGTGTTTCGAAGGAAGTCCTGCGTCAGCTTGCCGAGGCTGTTCCTCCCGAGGTGCGCGAGGCCGACGGTTTCTACGACAATTACCCCTGCTACTGGTGGTACTACCATCATTACGGTACCGAGTCGCCGCTCGATTCGTTCGACGGCGTGTATCACGAGAGCATCCGTGAGCTCGCGTCGAGCTCGGACAGCTCGGGCGGCGGCGGAGGCGGCGGCTTCTCGGGCGGCGGAGGCGGCGGCGTCGGCGGAGGCGGCGGCGGAACGTTCTAACGGTCGTAAGCTATGGGATGGGCTTTTCTCGACAGCCGTCGGGGAAAGCCCATCCCTTTTTATGCGCTACCTACGAAGACTGTCCCCAACGACTAGTCACTGGGGACGTTCCTAAATGACTAGGTATGGCTGCTGGGCCTAGGCTGTTAGGTCGAGTTCGTAGAGGAAGCTTTCGCGCGGCATGTCGTGACGGCGCTCTTCGCGGTTGGCGCGGTGCGTGGCCGTGCGCTTAAAGCCGTGCAGTTCGTAGAACTTCCACGAGCAGTTGGAGTCGGTGTACAGGTGCGCCCTCGTCGCCCCGCGCGAGGACAGGTACGAGACTGCGGCGTCGAGCAACACCGAGCCAACGCCCAGGCCATGGACGTCGCGATCTACGGCAAGCAGCGTGACCTCGTTGTCGTGTGGTAACGGGCTGCTTTCGAGCAGGCGGTTGTTGGTTCGGATGGTTGCGCGCACAAACGAGAGATACTCGGCGCAGGCATCGGGCTCCAGCTCGCGCATTTGCGATAGCAGTGCGCGTTCGGTATCCAGCCAATGTTCCTTAACGGTGGCGCCGGAGCTCTGTCCCGCACGCGCGAGCGCAATGCCGCGCGCCTGACCGTCGATTACGGCAACCTGCGAAAACGTCGAAGACGAAAGGCAATAGGCGAGGTCGCACGCGGCCTCGAGGCGGTTGTACTCATCGTTATCCGAATTGTTATGCCAAAGCTGCTGCAGAATCAACGCGATGGCGTCGAAGTCTTCGGTATCAAACGGTCGGTAGAGAACCCGCGAGACCATGGTGCCTCTTTCTTTTGCGGATGCATATCGAGCACAGTTCTACCACGCTATTGGCATCTAATTATGGTGCCCCTGTGTTCCATGAACTCACCGTGCCCGGTGCCGTGCCCATCCCCTCCGCTCGCAAACTTTTTCTGCATATGCGCCCGTTGCGGGGTGCATCGATGCGCTCGATGCGCTACATTGAATCAGTATTTTCAATGCCGCTGCGCGAGCGCTGCAGATCGACGTATCACCGGCTCACAGAGCACGGCGGCGTACCAGACAGGAGGACTGCATGGGATCTGATGTGAAGATCGCACGCGCGTTGATCTCGGTTACCGATAAGACGGGCGTCGTCGATTTCGCACGGACGCTGGTCGATGACTTTGGCGTCGAGATCATCTCTACGGGCGGCACGGCTCGTGCCATCGAGGACGCGGGCGTCCCCGTAACCCCCATCGAGGAGTTCACGGGCTATCCCGAGATGATGGACGGCCGCGTTAAGACCCTGCACCCCAAGGTTCACGGCGCGCTGCTGGCCCGCCGCGATTCCGAGCAGCACATGCAGGAGGCTGCTCAGCACGGCATTAAGCTGATCGACCTGGTCGTCGTCAACCTGTACGAGTTCGAGAAGACCGTCGCCAACCCCGAGGTCACCTTCGCGGACGCCATCGAGCACATCGACATCGGTGGCCCCTCCATGCTGCGCTCTGCCGCCAAGAACGCCGCGAGCGTTACCGTCATCTCCGACCCGGCCGACTACGATGCCGTCCTGGCCGAGATGCGCGAGACCGGTGGCTGCACCACGCTTTCCACCCGTCGTCGCCTGCAGGTGAAGGTCTACCAGACCACCGCCGCCTACGACACGGCTATCTCCCGTTGGCTTGCCGCCCAGGCAAGCGACGTGGCGGACACCTCTGCCAAGCTCGAGATCTCGCTGGAGAAGGTCGACGACCTGCGCTATGGCGAGAACCCGCAGCAAAAGGCCACGGTCTATCGCTTTGCCGAGGGCTGCGAGAATACCGCGAGCTCGCAGTTCCCGCTCGTGGGCTCCGAGCAGATCCAGGGCAAGCCGCTCAGCTACAACAACTATCTGGATGCCGACGCCGCTTGGAACCTGGTCCGCGAGTTCGACGAGCCGGCCTGCGTGATCCTCAAGCATCAGAACCCCTGCGGCTCCGCCGTGGCCGAGGACATCACGGCCGCCTACGACCGCGCCTTCGCCTGCGATCCCAAGAGCGCCTTCGGCGGCATCATCGCCT
The DNA here is from genome assembly GCA_958435945.1 of uncultured Collinsella sp. GTDB lineage: Bacteria > Actinomycetota > Coriobacteriia > Coriobacteriales > Coriobacteriaceae > Collinsella. The sequence continues at coordinate 60,666 of CAUBIC010000001.1, forward strand.
GCAACCGCGAGGTTCCCTATGAGCTGGTTGAGCACTTTGCCGATCAGAACAAGCAGTTCGTCGAGGTTATCATCGCTCCGAGCTACACTGCCGAGGCGCTCGAGCGCATGGCCAAGCGCCCCAACCTGCGCGTGCTGGCCACCGGCGGCGTGGACCACGGCGCCCAGGTGGAGCTGCGCTCCGTCGACGGCGGCATGCTGGTGCAGGAGGTCGACCACGTGACCGAGGATCCTGCGACCTTTACGTTCCCCACCGACCGCAAGCCCACCGACGCCGAGATGGCCGAGCTCGAGTTTGCCTGGAAGGTCTGCAAGGGCGTCAAGTCCAACGCCATCCTGGTCTCCAAGGGTAAGGCCGGCATTGGCATGGGCCCGGGTCAGCCCAACCGCGTTGACTCTGCACTGCTTGCCTGCGAGCGCGCCGAGGACTTCTGCGAGCGCGAGGGCGTGGAGAAGGGCGGCTTTGCCTGTGCAAGCGACGCGTTCTTCCCGTTCCGCGACAACGTCGACGTGCTTGCCGCGCACGGCGTGACCTGCATCATCCAGCCCGGCGGCTCCAAGCGCGACGACGAGAGCGTCCAGGCCTGCAACGAGCATGGCATCGCGATGGTCTTCACGGGGGCCCGCCACTTCCGCCACTAAGTAGGGAGGTGGCGCTGCGGCTTGCCCAGCCACCGCACCTTGCCGCTCATTCGTCGCTCGCGTACCCAAGTACGCGTCGCTCCTCTTTCACGGCAATCTGCGGCACCTGGGCAACCCTCGCCGACCTGTTAGGTTGACTGGGGAGGATGGGATGTTATCTCGTCCCTTGGACTAGCCTCGCTTCTAAAATAATCTCCGCAAAAGACGGTCGCTCCGTTTGGAGGGCCGTCTTTTTGGTATAAGAGGACGGAATGACTAACACGAAAGGTACAACCATGCCCCAGATTGATGATGCCGAGCTGTTTGGCAATGCCGAGGATCAGCGTGCGTACGAGGAATTTTGCGCCAATCAGGAGGCGGTCGAGAAGTTCACGCTCGACAAGCCCGCGCTCATCTGCCGTTGGCGCATGTCCAACAAAAAGGTGCCCATGCTCAACCGTCACATCCGCGCGCTGTCCGAGCGCCTGGTGCAGGGCGAGCCGCTTACCCATAACATGCTCAGCTGGGCCAAACAGCACGTTGAGTGGTCGCTTGCCGAGGGCGACTACACCGCCCGCGACGGTGTGCTCATGCTGGTGATCGACGTTAACGGCAACGCCGCCATGACGGTGGGGGAGTACGAGCCGCTCGCCGATACGTCGGCCAAGGCGCTGCGTGCCCGCTCCGCTGAGGCTCGCTCCGAGGCCGACGAAACCGGCGTGGCGCCCGAGTTGCTCGCTGCTGTCGATAACGGCGAGCTGACCTTTGTGGCGCCGGCGGACGAGTGCCTGTGCGGCACGGCGACGCTCATCGAACAGCTGGCCCAGACCAAGGGCATCCCGGTCACGCGCGTAGACATCCCCGCTCAGCTCAAGGGCGCGCTGTTCCTGGTGAGCGACGAACACGGCGTGGTTCCCGCAACCGAGGCGGATGCCGCCGAGGCCGATGCCGCCACGGTCGCCTTCTTCGCCGACGGCTACGAAAAGCTTCGCGCCCGCCGCTAAATGATTATTCTGGGACGGGGATTTAATAATCATTTTGGTCCCCGTCACCGCTGCGAGTGCGAGGCGAGCCAAACGCCCCCCGTTCGCGAACAGTTCTGTCACCTTGGCACCGCGCGCGGTGCACACCTGCAGTTTCGCAGCCATAATGGTGGCAAGACAACCGAGAGGGGAGCGGAATCCATGGCGCTGATCTATATCGTTGAGGACGACGAGCCCATTCGTCGTGAGCTTGTCGACATCCTTGCCCGCGCCGGTTTTGAGGTTGAGACATGCGAATCGTTTGAGCATGTCTCGCGCGATATTCTCGCCGCCGCGCCCGACCTAGTGCTGCTCGACCTCACGCTTCCCGTCAAGGACGGCCAGCATATCTGCCACGAGGTTCGCCGCGAATCCGAGGTTCCCATCATCGTCCTCACGTCGCGCACGACCGAGATCGACGAGGTCATGGCCATGACGCTCGGCGCGGACGACTTTGTTCCCAAGCCCTACAGCGCCCGTGTGCTCGTGGCGCGCATCAATGCCTTGCTGCGTCGCACCGCGGCGTCAGGTGAGCGCAGTACGCTCGTCCACAAGGGGCTGGAGCTCGACCTCGCCCGCTCCATGGTCACCAATACGGCAACCGGCGACAGTACCGAGCTCACCAAAAACGAGCTGCGTATCCTCTCGCTGCTTCTGAGCCGCGCGGGCAAGATCGTTTCGCGTCCGGCCATCATGCAGGACCTGTGGGACTCCGACGCCTTCGTGGACGACAACACGCTTACCGTTAACATCAACCGCCTGCGCACCACGCTCGAAAAAATCGGCATCAAGGGGTATTTGACGACGCACCGCGGCCAAGGCTATTCGGTCTAGGGGCCGGCTATGTCGTTTGCCAAGTTCTTTAAAGACGCGCTGCTTCCCGTCGCCGTGTGGACGTGCGGCGTGCTGCTGAGCTGCTTTGTGCTGACGGTCGCCGGCGCACCCGTTTCTATCGTGGTCGTGGCGGTCGGCGTGTCCTTTATCTTCGGTATGCTCGGCATCGTGATCGAGTACGCTCGCCGTCGCCGTTTTCTGCGCCAGCTGGAGCGCGCGGCTGAGGAGCTCGAGAGTCCCGCATGGGTGCAGGAGATGGTGCAATGCCCGACCTATGCCGAGGGCGAGCTCGAGTACGAGGTCTTGCGCCGGGTGGGCAAAGCTGCCTGCGACGAGGTTGCCGAAGGCCGGCGCCAGACCGATGACTATCGCGACTATATCGAGAGCTGGGTTCACGAGGCCAAGCTGCCCTTGGCGGCGGCCCATCTAATTTTGGAAAATCTGGATGGCAGCGAAGACGACCTGTCACGTGTGGATGACCTGGGCCGTGAGCTGGCTCGCGTGGAACGCTATATCGACCAGGCGCTGTACTACGCGCGCTCGGAAGTCGTGGAGCGTGACTACCTGATTCGCCGCTGGAATCTCAAGACCTTGGTGACGGGCGCGATTAAGGCCAACGCGCGCGAGCTCATCGCGGCGCACGTGGCCCCAGTGTGCGAGAACCTCGACTTCGAGGTCTTTACCGACGAGAAGTGGCTTGAGTTTATTCTGGGCCAGCTCATCCAGAACAGCATTAAATACGCGCGCGAGGACGGCGCGAAGATCGTGTTTTCGGGCGCGTTGCTGGACGAGGGCCTGGCAAGTGAGCGCATTGAGCTCACTGTTGCCGATAACGGCTGCGGCGTGAGCGCGGCCGACCTGCCGCGCGTGTTCGAGAAGGGCTTTACCGGCGACAACGGCCGCACCACCAAGCGCGCAACGGGCATCGGCCTCTACCTGGTGGCGCGCCTGTGCTCCAAGATGGGCATTGACGTCACCGCGGCATCCGAGCCCGGCGAAGGCTTCGTCGTCACGTTTGCCTTCTCAACCAACAAGTTCCAATACTTTGAGTAGTCAGCCCGTATGGCGTAGCCGTTCAGGATCTTCCCATGTAAGAAGAAATCAGGCTTTTCAGCAGCTATATTCCTGAACGGGAACATTGCTAATGTAGTCAACACTATATTCCCGTACATGAACATAGTGCTACAGTTTTATACTAAGTTCACGGACAGGAATATAGCTGGAGGCGTCATGAGAACGGTGACAACGATTAAAAAGCTGGATGGGCGCATCAAGCTCAAACCGTCGGAAGTCGCTTTCTCGGAGCGCACGGTTTTCGATCCCGCCGAGATGGGGAAGGCCCTTAGGCTCAGAAGGCGTGAACTCGGCTTGACTCAACGTGACGTCGCGACTATGACGGGTCGCAGCCTTCGTGTGATTGGTGATATCGAACGGGGGCGGACAACGGTCGAAATTGGTGTCATTTTCGATTACGCCTCCATCGTGGATGTTGATTTTATTCTGAAGGTGAGGGGGAAGTAATGGATGGCACGCTGTTCGTTCACCGTGAGTTTAATGGGTCTTACCAGCCGGTTGGCATATTGGAGGAAAATGCGGGGTTTCCGATATTCACCTATAGCCCCAAATATCTCGAGAGCGGTGATGCGGCGCCGATTTCGATCTCGCTGCCGTTGTCGGCCGAGACATTTAGTCCGGACGCAACGGGTTCCTTTTTCTCCGGCATCATTCCGGAGGGGCAGCTCAACAGGGACCTTGAGAAAAGGGCGCGAGCGGAACGCGGAGATTACTTTAAGGTGCTCGATTTGGTCCGCGACGAACCTGTCGGCGCTCTGGTTTTGACGCGAGAGCCTTCGGCCGACGGTCTCGAAATGGGCTATGAAGAGATAGATACGGAACAGCTAAGCGGACTGGCATACGCACCGGCGGAGATTGCTTTTGATTTAACGCTAGAGAGTCGAATCTCCCTTGCAGGTGCTCAGGCGAAGGTCGGTCTCTACCATACGGGTGATGACCCATGTGGTGGATGGTACCTGCCTCATGGAGCGGCCCCATCCACACACATTCTCAAGGCGGGGTCGAAAACGTTCCCGGGCGAGACAGTGTGCGAAGCGATGTGCGTGAGAGCCGCCTCTCTGATGGACCTATCGGCCGAAGAGTGCTTTCTTATCCGAGTTGAGGATGCCGAGCCAATTATCGCCGTGAAACGATTTGACCGAGTAACGCCTGATACCGGACGCTCGGTTGACGGATTGCCAATTCCATACCGTTTGCACCAGGAAGATGTTTGTCAGGCCAAGGGCATCTCGCGTGAGCTTAAATATGAGCCGACGGGCGTCAATTACCTGGGGCTTATCGTCGATGCGGTGCGAAGGGCGTCGACGAATCAAATGGAGGACAGGTTCCTTGTCGGCTATAACCAGCTGTTCGACTATGCCGTAGGTAACTGTGATAACCATCTAAAGAACTGGTCGCTCGTATGGGACGAAAGTTGGAAGCAGGTGAGGTTGGCGCCGCTCTATGACGTGCTGTCCACAACGGTTTACCCCAGTCTCGTTCGTGAGATGGGCGTCTCGTTTGGTGGGAGCCGCAAGATTGACGACGTAACGCGTGGGTCGGTGATGAGCCAAATGATTGAGGCGGGTTTGCCCGGGGGAATTGTCGCCGGAATGATTGCTGATACCTGCAATGAGGTTCCAGACGCGCTAAGAGACGCGGCGCGCGGTCTCAAAGAAGAGGGTTTTCCCGAGGCGGAGGTAATGTTCGAGAAGATCATTCCAGAAGTGCAAGCTCGTTTAAGCAGGATCGCCTTATAACAAAAACGTGCCGCCCAAACAAAACGTGCCGCCCCAAACGGGGCGGCACGCCATTTTTCTATCAGATAACTCGCTGAAGTACGGTGACGAAGGCGCAAGGCCGGGAGGGGTTATCTAAGCCGACATCCCGCAGCCGCGAAGCGGCGAGGACGTCGGCGTGATAACCCCGCAGGCCTTGCGCCGGCGGGAAGGAACCTATTTCACGACCAAGATGTCGCAGTCGGTGTTGCGCAGCAGGAACGTCGAAATTGAACCCAGGAGTGCATACTTGATCGAGGACAGGCCACGAGCGCCGCAGAGCACCAGGTCGGGCTTGACCACGTCGAGCATCTCGTCTTTGAGCGTCTCGCGAATGCGGCCGGCGCGAATCATGACCTCGACCTCGGGAATGTCGGGATTGGCCTTGGCCTCTTCGAGCTGCTTGGCGATGGAGTTCTTAAATGCCTCCTCTAGGCCGTTGACCAGATCGACCGGATAGGAACCGGCGCTCTCGAGTGCCGTGGAATCGATAACGTGGCCGATAATCAGCTTGGCGCCGTTGTTCGCGGCGACCTTGATGGCGCGTGCGAGCACAAAATCCTGCTGCTCAGTACCGTCGAGTGAAACAAATACCTTGGTGTAGCCCTCGTTCATGGTTTCCTCCTTGGTCTATCGCACGGGCGTGGGGCTCGTGCATCGGGCGGGCGCGGATGCGTGGCCGCTGGACACTTTATCTTGTTGCAGTTATACCCAAGGATTTGGGTTTGACCGCTCGCAATTCTGTGAACGGGCGAGTTTTTTGGTAAGGGTGGGCGCGGTCGCGGCCGAACGGTTGATAATGGGACATCGCCCGCAACCGTCCGCAGAACAATATCGGCGGGTGTCTAACGAGGGGGTCCCTTTGGATATCATTGAGCTTCTAAAATCTGCCTTCATGGGCCTGGTCGAGGGCATCACCGAATGGCTGCCTGTTTCGTCGACCGGTCACATGATCTTGGTGGACGAGTTCGTCAAGATGAACGTGAGCGAGACGTTCTGGAATATGTTCCTGGTCGTGATTCAGCTTGGCGCCATTTTGGCCGTCTGCGTCCTGTTCTTTTACGACCTCAACCCGTTTTCTCCCAGCAAAGGCAAGGAGGGTCGTCGCGACACCTGGGTGCTGTGGGGCAAGATTGTGCTCGGCTGCATTCCCGCCGCGGCGATCGGTCTGCCGCTTAACGACTGGATGGAGGAGCATTTCTACAATGCTCCCGTCGTGGCGCTGGCGCTCATTGTGTACGGCGTGCTGTTTATCGTGATCGAGAACTGGCGCGCGAACAAGCGCGACCAGGCCGCTCTTGCCGGTTCGTTTGGTTCGCGTGCCGTGGTGGCGGGCGGACGCCCCGCTGGTGCGCATTTTGCCACTCCCGCTGCGGCTGCCGCTTCAGACGATGACGATAACCTGGACTTTGGCTCCATCACTACGCTCGAGGATCTGAGCTGGAAGACCGCGCTGGGTATCGGTTGCTTCCAGGTGCTTTCGCTGATTCCGGGCACATCGCGCTCCGGCTCCACGATCATCGGCGGCCTGCTGCTGGGCTGCACGCGCTCGGTGGCGTCTAAGTTCACGTTCTTCCTGGCTATTCCCGTTATGTTTGGCGCGAGCGCGCTCAAGCTGGTCAAGTACTTTATTAAGGGCGGCACGTTCGGCACCAACGAAATCGCCATCCTGGGCGTGGGCTGCGTCGTCGCCTTTGTGGTGTCGCTCATTGCCATCAAGTGGCTTATGGGCTTCGTGCGCCGTCACGACTTTAAGTGCTTCGGCGTCTACCGCATCATCCTGGGCATCGTGGTGCTCGCGTACTTCTTTGTCCTGGAGCCTATGCTCGGCCTGTAACTTGGTCGACGCTGCGCGGCGGCCGGGGCGACAACTTGTCATTCAAAGGGGGCGGCATGACCAGAAGGTCTATGCCGCCCCTTTTCATGCCAATTTGTTCGCCCTGGCCACCGCTCGCTGCTGCTGCCATGACATCGGCGGTTTCGTGATTGTCAATTGATTGGTGCAGACCAACCTGACCCCATTGCGCCAAATTCGCTGGGGCGGCCTGACGGTGACGCACGGAGTCGTGGTGTGATTTGCGTCGGTGTCCGCGCGGCTCGGTATACTGGTACGGCTCAAACTATGGCGCCGCCCGCAGGCGCGCCGTCCGTCAGATGAGGAGTCGCCCATGACCCAGCCCTTGCCCTGGGAAAAGAACGCCGCGGTATCCGTGCCGCCCGCGCCGGAACCCGTGCCGCTCGATGCATACACCGCTCCTGCTGCGCCGGAGCCCGAGCTCGTCCCGCTCGACATTTACGACGCTCCCGCGCCGGCGCCCAAGCCCGCCAAGCCGCTCGTCGACATTGACAGCCTTAATCCCGCCCAGCGCGAGGCTGTCCTGTCCACCGAGGGCCCGTTGCTGGTGCTCGCCGGCGCCGGCTCGGGCAAGACCCGCGTCTTGACCTTCCGCATCGCACATATGCTCGGCGACCTGGGTGTTAAACCTTGGCAGGTTCTTGCCATCACGTTTACCAACAAGGCCGCGGCAGAGATGCGCGAGCGTCTGGCGGCACTCATTCCCAGCGGCACCCGTGGCATGTGGGTGTGCACCTTCCATGCCATGTGCGTGCGCATGCTGCGCGAGGACGCCGACCTGTTGGGCTACACCGGTCAGTTCACCATCTACGATGACGATGACTCAAAGCGCATGGTGCGCGACATTATGCAGGCGCTCGGCATCGAGCAAAAGCAGTTCCCCATCAACATGATCCGCAGCAAGATTAGCTCGGCCAAAAACGCCATGATCGGCCCCGAGGACATGCTCAAATCCGCCGACAGCCCCAATGACAAAAAGGCCGCGCAAGTCTACCTGGAGCTGGAGCGCCGCCTGCGCGCCGCCAACGCGATGGACTTCGACGACCTGCTCGTGCGCACGCTCGAGCTGCTGCGCACCCGCCCCGAGGTGCTCGACAAGTATCAGGAGCGCTTCCGCTACATTAGCGTCGACGAGTATCAGGACACCAACCACGTCCAGTACGAGATCGCCAACCTGCTGGCCGCCAAGTACCAAAACCTCATGGTCGTGGGCGACGACGATCAGTCCATTTATAGCTGGCGTGGCGCCGACATCACCAATATCCTGGACTTTGAGAAGGACTTTAAAGACTGCAAGACCGTCAAGCTGGAGCAGAACTACCGCTCTACGGGTCATATCCTGAACGCCGCCAACGCCGTGGTACGTCACAACTCGCAGCGCAAGGACAAGCGCCTGTTTACGGCCGAGGGCGACGGCGAGAAGATCCAGGCCTTCCAGGCAAGCGATGAGCGCGACGAGGGTCGCTGGATTGCCGGCGAGGTCGAAAAGCTGCATGCCAAGGGCACGAGTTACGACGACATCGCCGTGTTCTACCGCACCAACGCCCAGTCGCGTATTCTCGAAGATATGTTTCTGCGCGCGGGCGTGCCCTACAAGATCGTGGGCGGCACGCGATTCTTCGACCGTGCCGAGATCCGCGACGTCATGGCCTACCTTAAGATGATCGTGAACCCGGCCGACGAGATGAGCGTCAAGCGCGTCATCAACACGCCGCGCCGCGGCATCGGCTCCACCTCGATCCAAAAGATCGAGCAGCTGGCGCGCGACAACCGTTGCTCGTTCTTCCAGGCTTGCGAGATCGCGTGCGCCGAGACGGGCATGTTTAGTGCCAAGGTGCGCAACGGCCTGTCGAGCTTTGTGTCGCTGGTGCGCGAGGGCCGCCGCATGGACGGCGAGCTCAAGGACGTTGTCGAGATGATCGTCGATAAGACGGGCTTGCTGCAGGCGTTTCGCGCCGAGGGCACCATGGAGTCCGAGAGCCGCGCCGAGAACATTCAGGAATTCCTGGGCGTCGCCGCCGAATTTGAGGAGACGCACGAGGATATCGAGGGTACGCTCGAGAGCTTGGAAGAGCTGCGCGCAGCCGGCGTTGCCGACGTGCCTGCCGAGCCTGAGTCCGAGCCCGTTGTGGTGAGCGCGCCTGCGCCCGAACCGGGGCCATCTGCCCCGGCATCCTCGTTTGAGGCGCTCGTCGGCGCGCGCGATGCCGCAGGTTCCAATCCGCTCGATAGCCTAGCCGCCCCGGCGCTCTCGCCGCAGGACGCCCTGGCCGCCGCCATCGCGGGCAACGCGTATGCCGCGCCGACGGAGATGCCGGCGGGTGCCGTGCATGCCGACGAGATTGAGCGCACCTACGGTCCGCTCACCTGTAAGGCGCTGCCGGCACTCATGGAGTGGCTGGCCCTGCGCTCCGACTTGGATTCCCTGGCCGGCGAGACGCATGCCATTACCATGATGACCATCCACTCCGCCAAGGGCCTGGAGTTCCCGGCGGTGTTCGTAGCCGGCATGGAGGAGGGCATCTTCCCGCACGTGCACGACTCTGGCGGCAGCGATGACCCGGGCAAGCTCGAGGAAGAGCGTCGCCTGGCCTACGTCGCCATCACGCGTGCCCGTAAGCGCCTATTCCTGACCTATGCGGCCACGCGTCGCACCTACGGCTCGACCTCTGCCAACCCGCGCTCGCGCTTCCTCAATGAGATTCCGTTTGAGGATATCGAGTTTAGCGGTATCGGTTCTGCCGGTTTTGAGGGCACGGGCTGGGAGAAGCGCGGCGACCGTCACGGCACCTTTGGCTCGGGCATGGGTTCGGATATGTATGGCGGCAAGGTGTTCGGTTCGCATACGCGCTCGACCGGCGGTTCCGGTTCGCGCGGCGGATCGAGCTTTGACGATTTCTTTGGCGGCAGCAGCTACGGGACCGAGCGCCATCGTGGGGTCTCGCCCGACGCCGGCCGTGTTGCCTCGACCTTTGGTTCGGGTGCGCCGCGAGCCAAAAAGCCGTCGTCCAAGGTGTCTCCGACGGTGGAGCGCAAGGTCGATCGCGCCAGCGCATCGCAGGACTTTGCCGCGGGCGATACCGTGAGCCACAAGACCTTTGGCACGGGTACCGTGATCTCGGTCGCCGGAGACATGATCGAGGTCCAGTTCGAAAAGACCGGCCAGACCAAAAAGCTGATGAAGGGCTTTGCGCCGATCGTCAAGCTGTCGTGATCCTGGCGGACCTGGGCGGGCGTATAGGGCAACATCGCCTGCTCGGGCAGTCCTGCGCAAGACGGAGAGCACATTAAGTGCTCTCCTTTGCGTGCGGAACTCGCGATCGATGTTGCCCTATACGCCCGCCCAGGTCCTAGGGTAACGGTGCTTGCGAACGTCGCTCTGCTCGTTCGCTTTTTGATCTGGAGAGCCGGGTGGGCTGATAAATAGATATGGCAAGGGGCTCTCCCGCACATGGACGGGAGAGCCCCTTGTTGCGTTTGGGTTGTTGGTGCGACCTACAGGTGGCTGATGATCAGTTCCATCTTGCCTTCGAGGTCGATGGAGCTGACGGTGCTCGGGGCCAACAGGTGGCTTCCCTTGTGGACGGGGTCGCCGCAGACGGTGCCTTCGCCGTCGATGACCGACAGGCACATGAAGGGCCAGCGCTGGTCGATGGTTTTGCTGCCGTCGACGCGCACGCGGTCGACGGTGTAGCAGGGGTTGGACTCGAGCTCGGTTACGCCGTCCACCTCGGGCGCGGTCACCGTGCCGTCGGTCGGAGCCTGAGCATCAAAGTCGATGCAGTCGAGGCTCTGCTCAATGTGCAGCGGGCGCAGGTTGCCGTCGGTGCCGGGACGGTCGTAGTCGTACAGACGATACGTCACGTCGCTCGACTGCTGCGTCTCCAAAATGAGCGTGCCGGTCTTGATGGCGTGCACGGTACCGGAATCAATCTGGAAAAAGTCGCCCTTGTGAATCGGCAACACGTTGAGCATGTCGTCCCAACGTCCTTCCTCGATCATTTGTGCGGCCTCGGCGCGGTCCTTGGCACGCTGGCCGACGATGATCGTGGCGTCGGGCTCGCAGTCCAGCACATACCAACACTCGGTTTTGCCCAGGCTACCGTTCTCGTGCTCGGCAGCGTACTCGTCGTTGGGATGAATCTGGATCGAAAGGTCGTCCTTGGCGTCCAGAATCTTAATGAGCAGCGGGAACTCCTTGCCCTCGCAGTTGCCAAAGAGCTCGCGATGCTCGGCCCACAGCCACGACAGCGTGTGGCCGGCATACGGGCCCTCCGCAATCTGGCAGTCGCCGTTGGGGTGGGCCGAGATGGCCCAGCACTCACCGATGGGGCCATCGGGAATGTCGTAGCCAAATACGGTTTCGAGGTGGCGACCGCCCCAGATCTTCTCGTGGAAGATCGGCGTCAGCTTAATCAAATCGGACATGTTCATACCCCCATTGTGTTGCGCGGGCGCTGCACAAAACAGCTCAAAGCGAGCGCCCGGATGACTACAAAAACCTATGCCAACGTTACGTTGTGCAACTCAAAGCGGTCGCCAACGTTGCGCGAGACCGAATACTCAAAGGCGGCGCCGCTGTCCAAAAAGCCAATCTGGGTGAGTTCGAGCAGGGGAGAGCCAGGCTTGGTGTCCAAGCGCTCGGCTTCTTCCTCGGTTGCTGCCACGGCGCGAATGGTACGGTGGAAGCTCGAAATCTTCAGCCCACATTGCTCGCGGATGAAGTGGTAGACCGATCCGTACAGGTCCTTCTTTTTAAGGCCTGGAATCAGCTCGAGGGGCATGTAGGTGTACTCGATAACGATGGGCTTCTCATCGGCCTGACGCACGCGCACGATGTGATAGGCAAAGTCATCCTCGGCAATTCCCAGCTGGGCTGCGATGTCCGCTGGTGGATTAACAATCGAGAAATCGTAGACCACCGAGGTCACCTTCTCCCCGCGGTGCTCATACGAAAAGCCCTGGGCACGGTCGTTTTTGCCCTGGAAAAACGCCTGACCGGGAAGTCCCGCCGTGTCCTTAACGTAGGTACCCGATCCGCGTCGGCTGGTAATAAGACCTTCCTCGGTGATTTGCTCGATAGCTCGTTTGACGGTGATTTTGGAAACGCTATAGAGCTCGCAGAACTCAACGACGGTGGGAAGCTTGTCGCCCGGTTTAAGAGTGCCATCCTCGATGCTTCGACGAATATCTGCAGCTATCGCCTCGTATTTGGGAATCATTGAACCTCCTTTCCGACATATATCAATACGCAAGTAAGTATAACCCTTAACAAGGCACCCATATAACCTTTATCTAAGAAGCTCGAGAAAGAAAAAAGAAAAAGACGCTTTACTTTTAGAATTAGAGCGCTATAGTTTAAGCAACGAACGGAATCTTTCCGCAGAACAGGATCGACCGTTTGGGGACGGTTTTGTTTTGGCGGGTTGGATATCGGTATGACCGGTGCGCGCCCGCGCCGGATAACCTGCCAAAGCAAACCCGTCTCCAACCGGAAGCTCTAGAACACGAAAGCGAGGACTTTGATGGCACAGTATCAGCTGCCCAACGACTTCTTCTTTGGCGCTGCTATGTCCGGCCCGCAGACTGAGGGTCAGTGGAACCAGGGCGGCAAGCTCGAGAACCTGTGGGACACCTGGTCCATCCAGGATCTGGGCTCGTTCTACAACTGCGTTGGCTCTTACGCCGGCAATGACTTTATGGCCAAGTACCAGGAAGACCTTCGCATTTTGAAGGACTTGGGCCTGGATACCTATCGCACTTCCATCCAGTGGAGCCGTCTGCTCGATGCCGACGGCAACCTCAACGAGGAAGGCGCCGCGTGGTATCACGAGTTGTTCCGCGCCTCTCGCGAAGCCGGCCTGGAGCCGTTTGTCAACTTGTACCACTTTGACATGCCCACCTACCTTTTTAACCGTGGCGGCTGGGAGAGCCGTGAGGTTGTCGAGGCTTACGCACATTACGCCGACGTCGCCTTCCACGAGTTTGGCCAGGAGATCAAGTACTGGTTCACCTTTAACGAGCCCATCGTCGAGCCCGAGCAGCGCTATCAGGAGGGCGTGTGGTTCCCGCAGCTCCACGACTTTAGCCGCGCTCGCACCGTGCAGTATCACATCTCGCTGGCACATGCGCTGGCCGTGGCCAACTACCGTCGCGCCTATGACGAGGGCGCCGTTCGCAGCGATGCCAAGATCGGCATGATCAACTGCTTTACCCCGGTCTACACCAAGGAGAACCCCAGCGAGGCGGACCTCGAGGCCGTGCGTATGACCAGCGGCATCAACAACCGCTGGTGGCTCGACCTCATTACCAAGGGCGAGCTTCCCGCCGACGTGCTCGACAGCCTGGCCGAGGGCGGCGTTAAGCTTCCGTTCCGTGCCGGCGACCAAGAGATTCTTAAGCAGGGTGTTGTCGACTGGCTCGGTTGCAACTACTACCACCCCACGCGCGTTCAGGCGCCGGCGAGCAAGATCGACCAGTACGGTCTGCCGCACTTTGCCGACGAGTACGTGTGGCCCGACGCCGTTATGAACGAGAGCCGCGGCTGGGAGATCTACCCGCAGGGCCTCTACGACTTTGGCATGGACTGCGCTAAGAACTACCCCGATCTTGAGTGGTTCGTTTCCGAGAACGGCATCGGCATCATGGACGAATACAAGAACCGAGACGCCGAAGGAACCATCCAGGATGACTACCGCGTCGACTTTGTACGCCAGCACCTGGAGTGGGTTGCCAAGGCAATTGCCGAGGGCGCCAAGTGCCGTGGATACCATTATTGGGCCGTCATCGATAACTGGTCTTGGGCGAATGCCTTTAAGAACCGTTACGGTTTTGTCGAGGTCGACCTTATGGACGGCTACAAGCGCCGCCTTAAGAAGTCGGCAGCTTGGCTCAAGCAGGTCGCCACGACTCACGTGGTTGATTAGCGAACGGGCGAACGCCCAGAGCGCGCGCCGCTGCGCGCAACACATGGCACATCTGGTGGCAGAGGGCGACAGACCACCGTGCGCATAGGAAAAGGCCGGATTTGAAAGTTAGGAGCAATCATGGCCAGTGACAACGGAAAGAGCTTCCTCGACAAGTTTGCCGAGGTCTCTGCGAAGGTGGGAAACCAGGTTCACCTGCGTTCCCTGCGTGACGCCTTCGCGACCATCACGCCGCTCTATATCCTTGCGGGTATCGCGGTTCTTATTAACAACGTCGTGTTCCCTCTGTTCCCGCTCGATGCGGCGGGCCTTGCCAACCTTCAGACGTGGGGTTCGGCAATTACGCTGGGCACCCTCAACGTCTCTGCCATTATCTTGGCCGGATTGATTGGCTACAGCCTCGCTAAGAACAAGCGTTTCGATAACCCGCTCGCTTGCGTGGTCGTCGCTATCTCTGCTTTCGTCATCATGATGCCGCAGCAGATCACCGCCTCGCTTGCCGCCACGAGCCCGCTGCTCACCGACAAGATCACCTCCGCCGAGGTCACGGGCGCCCTTTCGACTGCCAACACCGGCACCAACGGTCTGTTCTCGGCTATTATCATCGCCCTGCTTTCCGTCTCGCTCTTCATCAAGATTTCTGGCGTCGAGAAGCTCAAGGTTAAGCTGGGCGAGGGCGTGCCTCCCGCGGTCTCCAACTCCTTCAACGTCATGATCCCGATGCTGCTCAACCTCGCGATCTTCGCTCTTGCCGCAGCCCTGCTCGCCGTGTGCGCCGGCACCGATCTGTGCGCCATCATCTCCACGTGCATCTCCAACCCGCTCAAGAGCATCATGAACGCCGGTCCGTGGGCTGTTATCCTCATCTACACCCTTGCTAACCTGCTGTTCTGCGTCGGTATTCACCAGTCCACCATCTCTGGCGCTACCGTCGAGCCGATCCTGACCATGCTCATCGTCGACAACATGGCTACCTTTGCCGCCGGTGGCACCATCCAGCCCGATCACTACATGAACATGCAGATCGTTAACAGCTTCGCCCTCATCGGCGGCTCGGGCTGCACCCTCATGCTTCTGCTCGACACGCTCCTGTTCTCCAAGAACAAGGCTTCCGAGACCGTTTCCAAGATGGCTATCCTGCCTGGTCTGTTCAACATCAACGAGCCGGTTATCTACGGTTACCCCATCGTGTACAACCTGCCGCTCATGATCCCGTTCGTCCTTCTTCCCGATCTGTTCATCGGCATCACCTATGGCCTTACCTGCGCAGGCATCATCAGCCCCTGCATCGCCCAGGTGCCCTGGACCATGCCTCCCGTCATCAATGCCCTGCTCGCTACGGGCTTTGACTGGCGCGCCGGCGTGTGGCAGGCTCTCGAGATTGTCATTGGCATGGCCGTCTACCTGCCCTTTATGAAGATTTCCGAGAAGGCAATCGCCAAGCAGGAGGCTCTCGCCGAGTAGAACGCCTAACGTTCGTCCCTTTCACCTTTGCGGGCGCCGGTACGCGGTGCCGGTGCCCGCGGCTCTCTCCCTTGCGTAAAGATACAGGGGAGCGGGCACAATAGCCGCAAGGAATACAACCAGTTGTCGTCTGCGCGCCGCGCAGTTATAAGGAGGAAACCATGAAGAAGATCATGCTCTGCTGCAATGCCGGCATGTCCACGAGCCTGCTGGTCCAGAAGATGCAGGCCGAGGTTGCAAACCGTGGTCTGGATATTGAGGTCGAGGCTCGTCCCATGAACGAGGCCCACGATCACCTGGACGAGTGCGACATGTTGCTGCTTGGTCCGCAGATCGGCTACACCAAGGGCGATTTTGAGAAGGAGGCCGCCGGTCGTTTTCCGGTCGAGGTCATCAACATGGTCGACTACGGCCGCATGAACGCTGCCGGCATCATCGACCACTGCGTCAGCGTGATGGGCTAGGTGCTCCGCATGGAGGATATGAACGAACTGCAGATGACCTGCTTCGAGATCATCAGCTACGTCGGTACCGCCAAGAGCATGTACATCAATGCCGTGCAAAAGGCCAAGGAGGGCGATTTTGACGCCGCCGAGGAGCTTATCAAGCAGGGCGACGAGGCCTATAACGGTGGCCACGATGTTCACATGGGGCTTCTGAAGAAGGAGGCCAACGGCGAGCGTAACGGCGAGGCCCCGTTGATTCTGCTGCATGCCGAGGACCAGATGGCCGGTACCGAGACCATGCGCGTCATGGCGACGGAGCTCATCGAGATTCACAAGCAGCTGCAGGTACTTCAGGCCTAGTCGGCGTTATCGCCGCGATGGGCCGTGCGGTCCAACAGACAACACAGTCCCTTTGACGGGCGCCGGGAGTCTCCGCCTCCCGGCGCCTTTATATTTGGGGAAGGTCTTGCGCGACCTATTAAGCGACCATTCGCGTTTCCCCAGATAAAGCCTGCCAAAACAAACCTGTCCCTTTTTGGTAGGTTTTTGCCTTGGGAGCGGTACCATACAGGCAATGTTTAAACGAGAAAGGTGGGCTCCCATGGAACCTAAGCAGTACTACATCGGCATCGACGTCGGCGGCACCTCGGTTAAGGAGGGCCTGTTCGACGAGGACGGCAACCTGCTTGCCAAGGCCAGCGTGCCCACGCCTCCCATCGTTGACGCTGCGGGCTTTGCCGCGGTGACCGAGGCTATCGACCAGGTGGTCGCCAAGGCGCAGATTCCGCGTGCCTTTGTGGCGGGCATTGGCCTGGCCGTTCCGTGCCCCATCCCGGCATCGGGCGATGCCAAGGTCAAGGCCAACATTGCCATTAACCTGCCCGAGCTGAGGATCGCCATTCAAAAGCACTGCCCCGACGCGGTCGTTAAGTACGAGAACGATGCCAACGCCGCTGCCATGGGCGAGGCCTGGCTCGGTTCTGCCAAGGGCGTGCAGAACGTCGTGATGGTCACCATCGGTACCGGCGTGGGCGGCGGCGTAATCGTCAACGGCGACGTGGTATCGGGCGTTGTGGGTGCTGGCGGTGAGATTGGCCACATGTGCCTGAACCCGGCTGAGGAGCGCACCTGCGGCTGTGGCGGCCATGGCCATCTGGAGCAGTATTCCAGCGCCACTGGCGTGGTGAGCAACTACCTTGCTGAGTGCAAGAAGGCGGGCGTCGAGCCCATCGAGCTCACCGGGCCTTCTGATTCCAAGGACGTGTTCCAGGCCTGCCGCGAGGGTGACAAGCTCGCGCTGGCAGCTGCCGATACCATGGCCGACTATCTCGGCCGTGCCCTGGCGCTTATTGCTAACGTGGTTGACCCCGAGATGTTCCTGATCGGTGGCGGCGCGTCCGCTTCGGCCGATGTCTACCTCGACAAGGTCCGCGAGCACTTCCAGCGCTACGCGCTTTCCGCCTCGCGCGAGACGCCCATCAAGGTCGCTTCGCTCGGCAACGACGCCGGCATCATCGGCGCCGCCTACGTAGCCCTGCGCGCCGCCGGTAAATAGCTGGTGCAAGGGGGTCAGGTTACTTTGCACCAACACGGTGCAAAAGGGACAGTCTTGGCCCCCATGCCTGCCCCAAAATATGCCGTGACCCTTCCGTCTGCGAAGGCTCGGCATCGGCGTGCTACCATAGCTACGTCCAAGTACACATATCAAGTGGAGGATATCCATGGCAAACGTTCTTGTCTTTGGTCACCAGAACCCCGATAACGACGCCATCATGAGCGCCGTCGTCCTGTCCCAGCTGCTTAACCAGGTTGAGTATGCCGGCAACACCTACGAGGCTTGCGCTCTGGGCCAGCTTCCGGCCGAGTCCGCCAAGCTGCTCGCCGATGCCGGCATTGCCGAGCCCCGCGTGATCGAGTCCGTCGAGGCCGGTCAGCTCGTCGTCCTCACCGACCACAACGAGTCCGCCCAGTCCGTCGCCGGCCTTAAGGACGCCACGGTCTTTGGTGTTGTCGACCATCACCGCATCGGCGACTTCGAGACCGCCGGCCCGCTGCACTACATCTGCCTGCCCTGGGGCTCCAGCTGCACCATCGTCACCAAGCTCGCCGGCGTGCTCGGCGTTGAGCTTTCCGACGTCCAGGCCAAGCTGCTGCTTTCGGCCATGATGACCGACACGCTCATGCTCAAGAGCCCCACCACCACCGATGTCGACCGCGCCGTCGCCGCCAAGCTCGGCGAGCAGGTGGGCGTCGACCCGGTCAAGTTTGGCATGGAGGTCTTCCTTACCCGCCCGTCCGGCTCCTTCACCGCTGCCGAGATGGTCGGCAACGACATCAAGATGTTCGAGCCCGCCGGCAAGAAGCTGCTCATCGGCCAGTACGAGACCGTCGACAAGAGCCGTGCGCTTGGCATGATTGACGAGATCCGCGAGGCCATGCGCGCCTACGCCGCCGAGAAGGGTGCCGACGGCATTGTCCTGTGCATCACCGACATCATGGAGGAGGGCTCGCAGGTCCTGCTCGAGGGCGAGACCGAGGCTGCTCAGAAGGGCCTGGGCATTGCCGACGAGCACGACGGCGTCTGGATGCCGGGCGTCCTCTCCCGTAAGAAGCAGGTCGCTGCCCCCATCATGGCCGCCTGCTAGGTTTAGTTGACCAAACGCCACGACCGGATCGCGGACGCCCCGCGCTCCGGTCGTTTTTTGTGCATGCGCCGCGTCGTCTCTTGGACAGGCGTGCCCGTGCCGTTGAGCAAATAATGTTCAACCTGTGGTTCCGCTTTTCGGCCACGCCTGCGTGCTTGTCGTGCAGGGTAGGCTAGATGCAAGCGTAATACGTTAGAGCGCGGCGCCGCCACTTGGGCGGGCCGTGCTTTTTTAAGACGGGAGCTTTCCCGTGAAAGGAGCCGCCCATGGCAGCAACCGAGCAGCTGTTCAACGTCCGTGAGCGCAAGCGCTTTGAACGCCACGACATTTGGGAGCGCATCGCCGAGAACGGCACGATTTCCGCCGCGGTTATGGTCATCGCCGCCATCGCCGCCGTCATTTGCGCCAATACCGATGCCTACGAGGCCATCCATCACTTTTTGGAGACCCCGCTGTATGTGGGTCTGGGCAACCTTACGGCCGGTCTTACCGTTGAACTTTTCGTCAACGACTTCCTCATGGCGATTTTCTTTTTGTTGGTGGGCATTGAGCTTAAGTACGAGATGACGGTCGGCGAGCTCAAGAATCCGCGTCAGGCCATGCTTCCCATGCTGGCGGCCGTGGGCGGCGTCGTCGTTCCCGCCTGCATCTACCTGATCTTTAACCATGCCGGCGCCCGCAACGGTTGGGCCATCCCCATGGCAACCGATATTGCCTTTGCGCTGGGCGTGCTGTCGCTTTTGGGCAACCGCGTGCCCAACGGCGTGCGCGTGTTCTTCTCGACGCTCGCCATCGCCGACGACCTTATCTCCATCGCCGCCATCGCCATCTTCTACGGTCAGAGCCCCAATCCGTTTTGGTTGGGCGCCGCTGCGCTTGTGACCTGCGCGCTCGTGTGGCTCAACAAGACGCAGCATTACCGCCTTGCCCCGTATTCGGTACTGGGTCTGCTGTTGTGGTTCTGCATGTTCAAGAGCGGCGTACATGCCACGCTCGCCGGCGTCATCTTGGCCTTTACCATCCCGGCCAAGTGCGGCGTCAAGCTCGATAGCCTCACCGATTGGTTGGGCGAGTGCCTGCCGCTGCTTGATGACCGCTACGACGACGAGGCACACATCCTGGGCCAGCATGACTTTACCGTCTCGACCACCAGGGTCGAGCGCGTTATGCACCGCGTGACCCCGCCGCTCATCCGCATGGAGCGTCTGATCTCCACGCCGGTCAACTTTGTGATTCTGCCGATCTTTGCGTTCGTGAACGCACAGGTTCGCCTAGTGGGCGTGGACATGAGCACGCTGCTCACCGATCCGGTGACGCTCGGCGTGTACTTTGGCATGCTGCTGGGCAAGCCGATCGGCATCTTTGGCATGACGTTCGCCTTGGTCAAGCTCAAGGTCTGCGAGCTGCCGCATAACGTTAACTGGCACATGATTGCCGGTGTGGGCATTCTGGGCGGCATCGGCTTCACCATGTCGATCCTCATCAGCGGCCTTGCCTTCCCGACGGCCCAGTTTGAGGTCCTGGCCGCCAAGGCCGCCATCCTTGCCGGTTCGGTCACCGCTGCCGTGCTCGGTATGATCTACATGAGTGTGGTCTGCAAACACCCCGCGCCCAAAGACAAGTAAAAGCATATACAAGTTTGAAAACGCCGCCTGTGGACACCATCACAAGCGGCGTTTTAGTCAATGGGGACGTTCTTAAATGACTAGGTTTATTCCACGGTGCCGTAGACGGCGCCCCAGCCGTGGGCGGCCAAGGCGGAGTTGAGCTGGTCGCAAAGTGACTGGCGGTCGTAGTAACCGGGCGGCAAAAGGTTCACGATTTCCATGAGATCGGGCGCCAGGTCCAAGATCTCGGCCTGTACGATGAGATCCAGGCGGTCGATGGCGCGGCGGTCGTAAAACAGCCCGTCGACCAGGCGCTGCAGGTCGCCGAATTCCTCGGCCTGGAACGATCCGTATTCCATAGTGCCTCCTTGGGCGCCCCACGCCGGCATGCGCGGCGATTCATAATTCATTGCGATGAACTTAATC
This sequence comes from uncultured Collinsella sp., assembly GCA_958435945.1. Taxonomy (GTDB): domain Bacteria; phylum Actinomycetota; class Coriobacteriia; order Coriobacteriales; family Coriobacteriaceae; genus Collinsella. Next base: position 81,342 of record CAUBIC010000001.1, read on the forward strand.
TATCACGGCTTCATGCCGTTGCGGCGGTGGCGGTCTATACTTAGACGAACTGCAACGTCCCGCTTCGCGAAAGGTCGCACCCATGCAGACGATCTACCAGAAGATGGAAACCACCGAACTCGATGCCGCCATCGAGGCGCTCAAAGCCGAGGTCGCCGAGGTCAAGGCCAAGGGCCTGGCGCTCGACATGGCCCGCGGCAAGCCGTCGCCCTCCCAGGTGGACATCTCTCGACCCATGCTCGATATCCTCAATGCCGATGCCGATCTGCACGACGGCAACGTCGACTGCTCAAACTACGGTTGCTTTGAGGGCATTCCCTCGGCACGCAAGCTGGCGGGGGAGTTCCTGGGTTGCCCTGCCGAGCAGACGCTCGTACTGGGTTCGTCGAGCCTTCTGATCGAGCACGATATCGCCGGCATGTTTTGGCGCTGCGGTTCGTGCGGCAGCGAGCCTTGGGAGGCTTACGAGGCCGCGCACGACGGCAAGAAAGTCAAGTTCCTGTGCCCTGTTCCCGGCTACGACCGTCACTTTGGCATCACCGCCGACCTGGGTATCGAGAATGTCCCCGTCGCGATGACCGACAACGGCCCCGACATGGACGAGGTCGAGCGTCTGGTTGCCGCCGACGACTCCATCAAGGGCATCTGGTGCGTGCCCAAGTATTCCAACCCCACGGGCATCACCTTTAGCGAGGACACCGTGCGTCGCCTGGTCGAGATGCCCACGGCCGCGCCCGATTTCCGCATCTTCTGGGACAACGCCTACTGCGTGCACGACCTGTACGACGAGACCGACGAGCTCGCCAATATCTTCGACCTCGCTCGCGCGGCGGGCACCGAGGACCGCGTGGTGGCTTTTACCTCGACGTCCAAGATTACCTTCCCGGGCGCCGGCATCGGCTTCATCGGTGCGAGCCCCGCGGTCATCGCCGAGTTCTCCAAGCGCCTGAAGGCCGGCCTCATCAGCGCCGACAAGCTCAACCAGCTGCGCCACGTGCGCTTCCTTCCCACCATCGAGGCGGTCAAGGAGCACATGAAAAAGCATGCCGAGTTCCTGCGTCCGCGCTTTGAGGCCGTTGAGCGCAAGCTCACCGAGGGCCTGGGCGATACGGGCTGTGCCACCTGGACGCACCCCCGCGGCGGCTACTTTGTAAGCTTCGATGGTCCCGAGGGCTCGGCCCAGAAGGTCGCCGCGCTTTGCGCCGACCTGGGCGTCAAGCTCACGCCGGCCGGTGCCACCTGGCCCTATGGCAAGGATCCGCGCGATACCAACATCCGTATTGCGCCGAGCTATCCCACGGTCGAGGACCTGGAGGCCGCGCTCGACGTGCTGGTGCTGGCCGTTAAGCTTGTCGCTGCCGAGCTTGCTCGTGCCGAGCGCGCCTAACGCCTAGGGCCCCGCAAGTCCGCGCCCAGTACTATCCGCACTTTCGATACGTAAAGGAGCGTATACATGGATTTGGGTATTTCCACCAACCCCACGCCGGAGATCTACACCATTAAGGTAACCGGCGAGATTGATATCTCTAACGCCGATAGCCTGCGCAATGCTATCGACCTGGCGCTCGAGCAGCCCACTGAGGCCGTTGAGCTCGATTTTGCCCAGGTGAGCTACATCGATTCGACGGGCATTGGCGTGCTCGTGGGCGCCGCGCACCACGCGGTCGACCACGGTAAGCGCTTTAGCTGCACTAATGTGCAGCCCCAGGTGATGCGCGTGGTTCAGCTGCTGGGCGTCGACCAGGAGATTTCGATCACGGCGGCATAATCTTTGCCCCCAAAAGGGCGTGCCGTTTGGCATATGTTTGTGATGCGCTCGGACGTTTTGGCGTCCGGGCGCTATACTTGACCGAATGAATAGGCGAGTTCCGGCCGAATGGCGCGGTGCGGGCTCGACTCACATCGAGCCTTGGAGGTATGTGTGTTTGGTATTGGAGAGGGTGAGCTCGCGATCATCGTGGTCTTCGGCTTTTTGCTGTTTGGCCCGGATAAGCTCCCACAGATGGGCCGCACGATCGGCCGTGCCATTCGTCAGTTCCGCGAGACGCAGGAAAAGATGACGGCCGTTGTTCAGTCCGAGATCATCGATCCGGTAAGCGAGGCTGCTTCGGCTCCGGTCAAGCCCAAGAAGGCTGCCGTCGATGACGATTCCGATGCGGACGAGGATGCCGCCGGGACGGCTGCACCCGCAAAGAAGGAGACCTTTGCCGAGCGCCGTGCCCGCCTTGCCGCCGAGAAGGCCGCGAGCGAGGGTGCCACCGAGGACGAAGGTATTGCCGAGGAGGCCGAGAACGCAGAGCCTGCCGCCGCTGCCGCCGCCGCCGAGCCCGAGTCTGCTGCAGAGCCGGAACCCGAGCCCGAGCCGGCAGAGCCCACGACGGCTGACCTCTACGCCCGTCGTCCCCGTAAGCGCAAGGCCGTCGTCGACCAGCTCGCTCGCGAGCTCGAGGCCGAAGACGACGCCGCTGCCGCCGACACCCCGAAGGGAGGCGATGAGTAATGCCTATCGGACCTGCGCGTATGCCGCTCTTCGATCACCTGGGAGAGCTCCGTCGCCGCCTGACCATCGTGGTCGTGTCGGTGTTTGCCGCCGCTATCGTGCTGTATTTCGCCACGCCTGTTGTGCTCGACATCCTGGAAGATCCCATCCGCTCCTTTGTGCCGGACGGTAAGTTCTACATCACTACCACGCTCGGCGGCTTTGGCTTGCGCTTCTCGCTGGCCATCAAGATGGCCGTTGTCATGTGCACGCCCATGATCATCTGGCAGATCTTGGCGTTTTTCTTGCCGGCGCTTCGCCCCAACGAGCGCAAGTGGGTCGTGCCCACGGTGCTCGCCTCGACGGTGTTGTTCTTCCTGGGCGCTATCTTTTGCTACTTCATCATCATCCCTGCAGGCTTTGAGTGGCTCATCGGCGAGACCTCGGCCGTCGCTACGGCGCTGCCCGACCTGGAGAACTACGTCAACATGGAGCTGCTCTTTATGATCGGCTTTGGTGTGGCGTTTGAGTTGCCGCTCATCATCTTCTACCTGTCTGTTTTCCACATCGTGTCCTACGCGGCCTTCCGCAGCGCCTGGCGCTACGTGTACGTGGGCCTGCTCGTGGGTTCTGCTGTGATCACGCCCGACGGCTCGCCCGTTACGCTGGGCCTCATGTATGGCGCTCTGCTCTCGCTCTACGAGATTTCGCTTGCCATCGCTCGCGTGGTCATTACCGCGCGCGAGGGCAAGGAGGGCCTGTTTGTGAGTCGTCTGGACCTGTTCTCGGACGATGAGGACGACGAGGAGTAAATCGGTATGCACGAGGTTGGCATTGTCAACGGCATACTCGATACAGTGATTCGCGCGGCGCGTGGGGCGGGGGCCTCGCGCGCCGTTTTGGTAACGCTGCGTATCGGGGATATGACCGAGGTCGTGCGCGAGGCGCTCGACTTTGCCTGGGAGACGTTTCGCGACGAGGACCCGCTCACGCGCGGCTGCGAGCTTGCCGTGGAGGAAGTCCATCCACAAAGCGAGTGCCTGGACTGCGGCGAGGTCTTTGATCACGACCGTTTCCATTGTCGCTGTCCCCAGTGTGGCGGCGCCAACGTGCGTCTGCTGCACGGCCGCGAACTCGACATCGCAAGTATCGAGATCGAGACCCCCGACGATTAGCCCGCTAGCCATCTGGTGATGGGGTATAAAGGGGCCAAATTAAGGAGCGCTAAGTATGGCCGAGAAAACGATTGATATCGCGTCGCCGATCCTGTCGCGCAACGAGCGCCTGGCAGATCAGCTACGTCAGCGATTTAAAGAGACAAACACCTATGTGATCAATGTGCTTTCGAGCCCCGGCTCGGGCAAAACCACTACGATTCTGGGCACCAACGAGCGCCTGCGCGACAAGGCGGGCTTGCGTTGCGCCGTCATCGAGGGCGATATCGCCTCGGACGTCGACGCCATCACCATGAAGGAAGCCGGCATGCCCGCCATCCAGATCAACACGGGCGGCCTGTGCCACCTCGAGGGCAACATGATCATGGAAGCCGTTGACGCGTTCGACCAGGTCGTTGGGCTCGATAACATCGACGTCATCTTTATCGAAAATGTGGGCAACCTTGTCTGCCCAGTTGACTTTGACCTGGGCGAGAACCTGTCCATCATGATCCTCTCGGTGCCCGAAGGCGACGACAAGCCCATCAAGTACCCGGGCATCTTCCAGCATGCCGGCGCGCAGCTGCTCAACAAGGTCGACGTGGCTCCGGCTTTCGATTTTGACATGGATAGGTATACTAAGACACTCGATGACCTCAATCCGCAGGCGCCGCGGTTTGCCGTGAGCGCGCGCAAGGGCGAGGGCATGGATGCCTGGTGCGATTGGCTCATCGGGCAGATTGAGCAAGCAAGGGCGTAAGTCGGCCGCCATACGGGCGGGCGTAGCCGCAGAGATACGAGATAGGAGCCTCTTTTGAAGCTCATCATCGCCGAGAAAAACGACGCCGCGCGTCAGATTGCCGAGCGTCTGTCCACGGGCAAGCCCAAAAAGGACAAGGTGTACAACACCGCCATCTACCGTTTTGAGTGGAAGGGCGAGGAGTGCGTGACCATCGGCCTTGCCGGTCACATCCTAGCGCCCGATTTTTGCGACAGCGTGCTGTTCGATAAAAAGCTGGGCTGGTATTCGGTCACCGAGGACGGCGAGATGCTGCCGGCCGACATACCCGATGGCCTGGCGCGTCCGCCCTACGACACCAAGCGCAAGCCGTTTCTTGCCGATGGCATCTCAATCAAGGGCTGGAAACTCGAGAGCCTGCCTTACCTCACCTGGGCGCCCGTCATTAAGCTACCGGCCGAGAAGGAACTCATTCGTTCGCTCAAGAACCTCGCTAAAAAGTCTGACAGCGTCATTATCGCCACGGACTTCGATCGCGAGGGCGAGCTAATCGGTTCGGACGCCCTTAACAAGGTGCGCGAGGTGGCGCCGGACTTGCCGGTTGCCCGCGCCCAGTACTCTTCGTTTACCAAGGCCGAGATCACGCAGGCCTTCGATAATCTCGTCTCGCTCGACCAGAATCTGGCCGACGCCGGCGAGAGCCGCCAGCACATCGACCTCATTTGGGGTGCGGTGCTCACGCGCTATCTGACGCTCGCCAAGTTTGGTGGCTTTGGCAACGTGCGTTCTGCCGGCCGCGTGCAGACGCCGACGCTTGCCCTGGTGGTCGAGCGCGAGCGCGAACGCATGGCGTTTGTGCCCGAGGACTATTGGCAGATCCGCGGCATGGGCGCCGCGCAGGGTGCCGCCGAGGACGACCGCTTTAAGATTGCGCACAAGACGGCACGCTTTACCGACAAGGATGCTGCTGAGACGGCGTACGGCCATGTTGACGGCGTCGCGACGGCAACCGTCGCCGCGGTGACCAAGCGTTCGCGCAAGCAGCAGCCGCCCACGCCGTTTGCGACCACCTCGCTGCAGGCTGCCGCCGCGGCCGAGGGCATCTCGCCTGCGCGTACCATGCGCATCGCCGAGTCCCTCTACATGGCCGGTCTCATCAGCTACCCGCGTGTCGACAATACCGTGTACCCTGCGACGCTCGATCTGGGCGCCGTGGTGAGCGACCTTGCAAAGATCAACCCGGCGCTGGCGCCCGTGTGCAAAAAGGTGCTCGCCGGCCCCATGAAGCCCACGCGCGGCAAAGTCGAAACCACCGACCACCCGCCTATCTATCCCACGGGCGAGGGCGATCCGTCCGCGCTCGACGGTGGCCAGCGCAAGCTCTACGACCTCATCGCCCGTCGCTTCCTGGCAACGCTCATGGGTCCCGCGACCATCGAGAACACCAAGCTCGAGCTCGACGTCAATGGTGAGCCGTTCGTGGCTTCGGGCGATGTGCTCGTGACCCCGGGTTTCCGCGAGGCGTATCCGTATGGACTCAAGCGCGACGAGCAGATGCCGCCGCTTGAGCAGGGCGATACGGTCGACGTGTTCGACATTAAGCTCGAGGCCAAGCAGACCGAGCCGCCCGCGCGCTACAGCCAGGGCAAGCTCGTGCAGGAGATGGAAAAGCGCGGCCTGGGTACCAAGTCAACGCGCGCGAGCATCATCGAGCGCCTGTATGCCGTGCGCTATCTCAAAAATGATCCCGTGGAGCCGAGTCAGCTGGGCATCGCCATCATCGATGCGCTGTCGCAGTTTGCCCCGCGCATCACGAGCCCCGATATGACCAGCGAGCTCGATGGCGATATGACCCGTGTGGAGCGCGGCGAGGACACCGAAGAGCATGTCGTGACGCACTCGCGCGCGCTGCTGGCCGGCGTGCTCGACGAGCTGCTCAAGCATACGCAGGAGCTGGGCGACGCCATCAGCGACGCCGTCACGGCCGATGCGCGCGTGGGCGCCTGCCCCAAGTGCGGCAAGGACTTGGTTATGAAGACGAGTGCCAAGACCCGCGGCAGCTTTATCGGCTGCATGGGATGGCCCGACTGCGACGTGACCTATCCGGTGCCGAGTGGCGTCAAGGTGAGCCCGCTAGAGGGCGAGGCCGCCGTGTGCCCCGAGTGCGGTGCGCCGCGCATTAAGTGTCAGCCGTTCCGCCAAAAGGCTTTCGAGATTTGCGTGAACCCCACATGCCCCACCAACTACGAGCCCGACCTTAAGGTGGGCGAGTGCAAGGTGTGTGCCGAGGCCGGACGCCATGGCGATCTGATTGCGCACAAGAGCGAGAAGAGCGGCAAGCGTTTTATCCGCTGCACCAACTATGACGATTGCGGCGTGAGCTATCCGCTGCCGGCGCGTGGCAAGCTCGAGGCGACAGGCGAGACCTGTCCCGAGTGCGGCGCTCCCATCGTGGTGGTCAACACCGCGCGCGGCCCGTGGCGCATCTGCGTGAACATGGACTGCCCGACCAAGGAGAAGAAGCCCGCCCGCGGCCGCAAGACCACGACCAAGGCGAGCGCGGCGAAGAAGACCTCGACTGCGAAGAAGACGACGGCTAAGAAAGCCACTGCCGCCAAGAAGACGACCGCGAAGAAGTCGACTGCCAAGAAAGCAGCCGCCGACAAGTAACGGCGCAGTCGAAACATTGCCCAAAAAACGAGCGAGGGTCCCATGATCCTCGCTCGTTTTTTGACCGGCAGTTAGGGACATTCCTTTTTCTGCCGGCAGTTTAGGAACGTCCCTAACTGCCGGCTCGGAAACGACAAGGCGTTAGTTCACTTCGACGGGTTTGGCGCCGGGATAGCGCTCCTCAAAGTCTAGGCGGTACTTATTGTCATTGGTGCCCGCCACGTTGTCGCGCGACAGCGGCGCCACGATCTCGTTCTTATGGTCCGCGGGCTTTGCGTACTTTAAGCTGATCTCCCAGGCATCGCAGATCGCATCGATGCGGTGATCCAGGTCGTCGTACAGAGCAATGATGTCCTTCCACGAGCTGTAGTTCTTAGAGCTTGTGGGGACGTCCAGGTCCTCGACGATATCGTAGTACTGCTCGATGGTGTCTTCCGTGCGCTCGGCGACGTCGGCGAGATTTTGACGGGCGGTACGGTCCTCTTCCAGATAACCGCCATTGAACGCCTCTGCGCAGGCACGGACCTGGTTATCGAGATCTTCGAGCAGGTCGTAGTATTCGCTCAGGCGACGGTAGAGGTTTTGCTCGGAGAGGGTCGCCTGGCTGCCATCCTCGTCATCATCGTCGTCATCGTCAAAAAGGCTATTGGGGTCGTCGAGAGGCTTGAGGTCATCATCGTCAACATCATGGTGCAGCTTAGTAATCTCGGCAGTCGTTTGCGTGGCGGCGTTGTCGAAAGGCTTGATTACAAAAAAGATGACCAAGGCGATGATAATTGCCACGAGCACAACGATAACGGCGATAAGCGCCTTGGTGCTGCTCTTTTTGGCGGCGGGGGCCTGTGGTGAATCAGGCGCGTACGTAGATGCCGGTTGCTGTTGGGGCGGGGTGTCCGCGACGGGTATGCGCTGCGTCGTTTCGACCGCTGCGGGGCTGGCGGCGGGGTCGGGGCGATAGGCGAGGGGGTCGTCCGGCTTAGCTTGCGGCGTATCGAGGAAGCCGGTCTGCTCAAACGCGGGTTGGCCATTGCTTGCGGTTGTCTGCTCAACGGGTGCACCGCATGAGGTGCAGAACTTGGCATCATCTGCAAGAAGTTTGCCGCACGAGGCGCAATACCGAGACATTGCCACTCCTTTCGCCACATTTCAAATCAATACGACGATTATACCCAGCGCTCAAAAAAGTCGGCAGTTAGGGACGTTCCTTTTCTGCCGGCACTTTAGGAACGTCCCTAGCTGTCGCCTAGTCATTTAAGAGCGTCCCCAATGACTACCCAATGACTAGGCCCGATTTGGGACGCGCCGAGCACTGGGGTATCATGGCTTGGTTGGTATATCTGCATTTACGCGCCTTGTAGGAAGGGGCTGCGCCCATGGCTTTTGAGCCCGCTCAACATAGCTTTATCACGCTCGAGGGCGTCGATGGTGCCGGCAAGTCCACGCAGGCGCGTCTGCTTGCCCGCGCGCTCGAACTCGCTGGCTACCAGGTTGTGAGCCTGCGCGAGCCGGGCGGCACCGCCATCAGCGAAAAGATTCGTGCTCTGCTGCTCGACCCCGCCAATACGGCGATGGGCGACACCTGCGAGTTGCTGCTCTACGAGGCTGCGCGTGCCCAGCTGGTGCACGAGGTCATCGCGCCCGCCCTCGCGGCCGGCAAGGTGGTCCTGTGCGATCGCTTCTACGATTCCACGACCTGCTACCAGGCGTTTGCCGATGGCCTCGATCGCCAGATAGTGCGCGATGCCAATAACCTGGCCGTCGCGGGAACACACCCGGCGCTCACGCTCGTCTACCACATCACGCCCGAGCAGGCGGCGCTACGCATGGCAGCCCGTGGCGCGGCAGATCGCATGGAGGCAAAAGGCATGGCATTCCAGGAGCGTGTTTACCAGGGCTTTTGCGCAATTGCTGCCGAGGAGCCAAATCGCGTAAAGCTCATCGACGCCACCGCGACCATAGAGGAAGTCTTTGCGAAGACGGTCGAGCAGGTTCGCGCGTACGGTCTCGACATTCCGCAAGACGCCGTCGCCGCCGCGCTTGCCAAGGAGGCCGAGTAGCATGGCACCCGCTCAGGCAAGCCTGATGGCCAAGCTCGACACCCAAGAGCGCGTGCGCGATTTTTTGACCAACGCCGTCGCCAGCGGCCGCGCATCGCACGCCTACCTGTTTTTGGGCGCTCCCGGTGCCGGCAAGCTCGATGCCGCATGGGCGCTCGCCCAGGCCTTCCTGTGCGAGCAGGACGGCTGTGGCGCATGCGACAGCTGCGTACGCGTTGCGCGGCACACGCATCCCGACGTGCACTATTACACGCCCGAGAGCGCCACAGGCTACCTCATTGCCCAGACCCGCGAGCTGCTCGATGACGTGCCGCTGGCGCCCATCCGTGCCAAGGCCAAGGTCTACATCATCGATCGTGCCGAGCAACTGCGCGCTAACACCGCCAACGCGCTGCTCAAGACACTCGAGGAGCCGCCCGAGGGCGTTATGTTCATCTTGTTGGGCACCTCGGCAGACGTGATGTTGCCCACCATCGTGAGCCGCTGTCAGTGCGTGCCGTTTCGGCTGGTGTCGCCCACCGTGGCCGCGCAGGCCGTGAGCCGCGCGACGGGTCAGGATCTCGCGCGTTGCCGCATGGCGGTCGCCGTGGCGGGAAGCCCCACACGCGGCATCGAGTTCCTTAAGAGTGCCGAGCGCCAGGATGCTCGCCGCCAAATGGTCCGCGCCATCGATTCGCTCATCGCTGCCGACGAGGCTGATGTGCTCAGCCGCGCCAAGTCGCTCATCGTCGCCGTTAAGGCGCCGCTCGCCGAGGTCAAGTCCACACAGGAAAAGGTGCTCGAGCAAAACGCCGACTACCTGTCGCGTGGAGCATTGAAGCAGCTTGAGGACCGCAACAAGCGCGAACTCAACGCGCGCGAGCGTTCGGGTATCATGGAAGCGCTGGCGAGCGCGCGGACGCTCATGCGCGACGTGCTGCTGACACTTCAGGACGAGGCGGCCGACGTCGTGAACGAAGACGTGCGCGACACGATCGGGCGGCTTGCCGCCGCGACGAATGTTGCGGGTGCCACCCGGGCGCTCGAGGCGGTCGCGACCGCCGAGCGCAACATCGCCAGAAACGTTACTCCCCAGCTGGCCATCGAGGTCATGCTGTTCGATATCAGGAAGGCACTGAAATGCCGTTAGTCGTACCCGTTAAGTTTACCTACGCCTCGCGCGACCTGTGGTTTGATCCGCAGGATCTGGATATCCTCGAGGCCGATTATGCCATTTGCTCCACCGAGCGCGGAACCGAGATCGGCCTGGTCACGGCCGATCCCTTCGAGGTGCCGCAAGATGAGATCGGCCAGCCGCTCAAGCCCGTGCTGCGCGTGGCGAGCGACATCGACCTGCAGCTTGCCGACGACCTGGCCATCCAGGGCGACGAGGCCATGGTCGATTTCCGTCGTCTGGTCAAAGAGCTCGACCTCGAGATGAAGCCGGTCGGCGTCGAGTACCTGTTTGGCGGCGAGAAGGCTGTGTTCTACTTTGCGGCCGAGGAGCGCGTCGATTTCCGTCAGCTCGTCAAGGACCTGTCCTCGACGCTGCACATTCGCGTCGACATGCGCCAGATCGGCGTGCGCGACGAGACCCGCCTGGTGGGCGGCTATGCCCAGTGCGGCCAGGAGCTCTGCTGCACGCGCTTTGGCGGACAGTTTGAGCCGGTTTCGATCCGCATGGCAAAGGAGCAGGACCTGCCGCTCAACTCGTCCAAGATTAGTGGCGTCTGCGGCCGCCTGATGTGCTGCCTGCGCTACGAGTTCGAGGCGTACAAGGACTTTAAGAGCCGCGCGCCCAAAAAGAAGACGCTTATCGATACGCCGCTTGGCAAGGCGCGCATCCAGGAATATGACACGCCGCGTGAGCAGCTGGTGCTGCGCCTGGAGAACGGCAAAGTCTTTAAGGTCAACCTGGCCGATATGACGTGCTCGGAGGGTTGCAAAAAGAAGGCCGCCGAGCAGGGCTGCAACTGCCGCCCCGACTGCGTGACGCGCGACGTGCTCGAGCGCATCGAGTCGCCCGAGATGCGTCTGGCGCTCATGGAACTCGATCGCGAAAACGGCGTCGACGTGGGCGATGGCCTGTCGAGCGCCGATCGTCTGGCCGGCACATCGATGCCCAAGCGCCGTCGTCGCGATGCCGAATCCGATGCTCGCACCGCTCAGGGCCAGGGCGAGGGCCGTGGCCGTGGAAAGGGCCGCGGCAAGGCCGAGGCGCCCGAGACCGAGGGAGCAGCCGATGGCCGTCGCCGCCGCAAGCGCACGGCGTCCGTCGACAATGGCGAGGCCGCGGGTAAGAACGCTTCCCGCGAGCGCGAGGCTCAGCAGCCCCAGCAGCAAAACCGCGGCGGTGGCATGAACCCCACGCGCCGTCGTCGCCGTCACCTGTCGAGCGAGGAGCGCGAGGACGCCTTCCGCGCTGCAGCCGCTCGCGAGGCCGGTGCTGCTCCCAAGGGTGGCTCGGGTTCCGATGCGCCTGCCGACAAGGGCGGCAAGCCGCGTGGTGAGGAGGAGCGCATGCCACGTCCGCGTCGTCGCCATTCCTCGGGCACGCAGCAGAAGCCTTCGGTTCCTTCTGTGGCCGATCAGGTTTCGGATGGCGAAGTCAAGGTCACGCGCCGTCGTCCCGGGGATGGCGGGGGAGCGGCTGCCAAGGCTTCGCGTGGCGCCGCTCGCGACGAGCGCGAGCCGCGCGAGGATCGCGGTGGCGAGGGCTCGGCCGACCAGGGTCAAAAGCGCCGTCGCCGCCGTCGCTCCCGCAAGCCGCGCCAGGACGGCGGCGAAGGCTCGACCCACACCTCGTCCGCACCGCAACCGCCTACCGGCGAATAACGCCCGCGAGCGGATTTAGCCCGCCTTGCCCCGAGCGCATCGGGGTATCATAACGCTGAATCAACAACCCTCCCTGCGACCGAACGTAGGGAGGGTTGTGTCTTGAAAAGCCATCTGAACATATTGAGCCGTCTGCAGGGTGCCGACGCCCTACCGTTTGCGGACGAATTGCTACCGTTTGCCGAGCGGGTGGCACGCGAGGCGCTCGAGGCATTGTCGCCCACGCGATGTGCCGGCTGCGAGCGCGCCGGTGCGCTGATCTGCCAGGATTGTCTGGCATCGCTCACGCTCATCGACCCACGTCATAGCTGTACCCGATGCGGCGCCCCGTTTGGGGATTTGCTGTGCACTGAGTGTTCGGTCGAGGGCGCGTCCTCGGCAATGGCGGAGGCGCTCGATCGCTGTCTGGCGTGTGCCGTCTATGCACATCCGCTGCCGCGCATCATCAAGGCGTACAAGGATGCGGGCGAGCGCCGTCTGGCACCGTATCTAGCGGAGCTACTCTACGACACCGCCTTGCATGCCCAGGTGGCAGCCTCCGATCGCTACGGCAGTGTGCTGTCCGGCGCCGACGCGGTGGTATTTGTGCCCGCGACTGCGGCAGCGTTTCGGCGGCGTGGATTCGACCATATGGAAGCAATCGCGCGCTCGTTTTGCGATCTTTTGGGTGTGCCGTTGCTGGACGCCCTGGTCAAATACGGTCATGGTGACCAGCGAGAGCTCGGTCGCGATGAACGCCGGGAGCATGCCCGGGGCATGTACGAGGCGGTCGAGGATGTGCGCGGCCGCCGTCTGCTGCTCATCGATGATGTCATTACCACGGGCGCGACCATGGCGGCGGCCTCGGCGGAGCTCAAGCGTGCCGGCGCCGCAGCAGTCGATGGCCTCGCTATCGCACGCGTTTGGTAGGGGTGGTTTTGTGGCAGTGAAGATAGCGCGGCGCATCGAGCCGACAAGCGAGCAACTGGCGGCCTCCGTAGTCCTGACCGGCGCCTCGGCGCTGCGCATGATGCGCGCCGAGCGCCGGCAAATGGGTTACATCAGCTGGAGGGACCTCGATCCCGATGAAGAGCACAGTGTGCTGCATACATCGTCTCCCTCGGCCGAGGACATTTATCTTCCCGATTTGGTGCGGATCGGGGCCGTGAGTGGCGAGGTCCAAGAAGACTTGTGCCTGCTGGTGGGGTCGGCGAAGCAGCGTCGCCGCATGCCTGGTGCAAGCTGGTCCGTTTGTTCTACAGGCCTGCCTGACGCCTCGATTTTGGAGGTGAAGCCGGGGGTGTACAGCTTGTCTCCCGAGGCCCTCTGCGTAGCCGTTGCGCGCGAGCTTGGCTGCATCCAGGCATTTGCCCTGGCACAGGAGCTGTGTTCCAAGATTTCGCTGAGCGATCGCGGGCAGTATCTGCCCCCTTACAGCTCGCCTACCGTGAACAGGCTTGCAAAGGATAAGGACCAGCCGTCAGATGTGGGCTACTTTGAGGTCGAGCCAGTGCTGACGCCCGATCGCCTGGCAGATTACCTTGCGGCATGCAAGGGGAGCGCGGCCAAGCAGCTGCGGCGGCTGTGCCCCTTTCTGTCGGAAAACCTGCGCTCACCCATGGAATGCATCATGCTTGCCATGTTTTCGCTTCCGTTTTCTTATGGCGGATTTGCCTGCGGTCCCTTTAAGACCGACCACAAGATCGAGTTCAACGACCGTGCGCAGGCGATCTCGGGGATGCCGTATGCGGTTTGCGATGCCTATCAGGAAGCAGCTCGGTTTGACCTGGAATACAACGGTGAGCAGGGCCATTCGTCTCGCGGCGGGCGCATTCACGATGAAAAACGCAATACGGGTTTGGCGTCCATGGGAATCGAGGTCGCGACGGTCAACAACGAGATGCTCTGCGACATGGAAGCGATGGAAGCGCTCGCATGGCGCATCCACCAGCGTATGGGTAAACGATATCAGAATCGTGTAGAGGCTCGTCGAAAGAGGCAAGATGCTCTGCTGAATACGCTCCGAGCGTGCTTTGGGCTCAAGCCGGCGTAAAACTATGGCTTTATAGGGGGTCTGTTTATATGCCATGTGCAAAAAACGGCAAATATGAGTACTGTTACTAGATTAGTGACAGCAAAAATAAAGAAACTTGGGCCGAAAAACTGGATTCAGCGAAGAGATAATAAACGAATGTGGAATATCTTGGCGCCAAGCGGGCTGTGCGGAACTCAAAAAGGGCTCGTGGGGCGGAAATACGCTGCTACTAAATTGGTAGCAGTACTCATATTTGCCGTTTTTTGCACACGGCACCCTGAGACGGGTGCCCCGGGGCTCCCCGTGGGGGAGCTCCGGGCTTCATGGGGGCACGAATGGTCCGCCCCGACCTGCGAAATCTGTGCTCGCGATGCGAATAACGTCCCTAACCTTAAACTATAGCTTGAACTTAGCTATAATGCGCTACGTTCCTGCCAGGCTGTGGTTGCGGACGGACGAAATGCCCATCCTAGTCCAAGACAGACGCGGTCAAAGGGATCCACGTAAGCGACCGCGTGCGCGCGGCGCGATCATGGCGCGTCCTAGATGTAAGCCGCACCGTCCGTTCTACTTTCTTTGGGGCAATACCGCCTCGCGGGCGAGCGGGCCAGTCGTGAAGGTGGCTGCGGCCTCCCGAGCAAACGCCCCGGTGCGCAAGTGTGGGGTCAAATACCAGGTCAGCTGGTGGGAACAACCCGATATTCCGTGCGGGGCACGGATCGTATACGACACAGAAGGCAGGGTAGTGGACATGGTGAGGGGCAGCTTGATGCATGCGGCTCGGTTAGGTGCTGGGGCCGCGGCGGTCATTGCCGTTTTGGGCCTGAGCGGATGCGCGTTCAATCCACTGTCCACGTTCACGACGCCCACGATCGACCAGATCGAGCGCGAGACCGTTACCCCCACGGTATCGGACGATGCCCTGGTCACGCCGGGAACCCTGACGGTCGCCCTCGATACGTCCGATGCACCGCAGGCCATGCAGGATGCCGACGGAAACCTCACGGGCTATGCGGTCGATGCCGCTCGTGCCCTCGCATGCCGCATGGGTCTCAAGGTCGCCTTTGTCGATGCGTCCTCGGCCGATTCCGCGCTCAGCGATAAAAAGGCGGACATCTTCATTGGCGACATCAAGTCTGCGGGCGGCGACATCAGCTCGCTTGGCACCTGTCTGTACGATGCCGCCGCCGTATTCGGCAAGAGCAGTGACGGCGAGTCGCTGAGCGTTTCCACCGAAACGCTTAACACCGCTACCCTGGGCGTTCAGACCTCCTCGGCCTCGCAGGAGGCGCTCGCCAAGCAAAGCATCACCGCCAACCAAAAGACCTTTTCCAACATCAATGAGTGCTTTGAGGCGCTCGAGTCGGGCGAGGTCGATTACGTGATCTGTGATTCCACGGCTGGTGGCTACCTCGCGCGTCTGATGAGCCAGATCTCCTATGTCGGTACGCTCGAGGCGCCCTCCACGCTTGGCGTCGCAGGTCTTAGCTCTAATGATGAGCTGTGCCGTGCCGTGAGCGATGCCCTCGATGGCATCACGGTCGATGGCACGCTCGAGGCAGTCCACTGCGTCTGGTACGGACAGATGCCCTATGACCTTACCGCCAAGACCGTTTCGGGGGCCAATGTGCAGGCATCCGACTCCACGTCCAACGAGACCGAGTCCTCCGATGACGACGCCTCTGATAACAACAGCGACGGCCCGTCGTCTAGCCAGGAGGGCACCATCACCGACGATGACATCAACAAGCTCAATAGCTAGTTATTGGTAGGGGTGGCGCCTGCCATACATTGAACGAGGCACTTCTTCACGGTTTCAACACGCATAGCCGGGTCTCCCTAATAGGGGAGCCCGGCTTTTCTATTTTGGTAAAAACGGCAGGTAAAAGCTGATTTCCAGGAGAAAAACTAGCTTTGCCGACGCCTTCCTATAGCGCACTTTGCCACGGAAAAGTGCGAGACTTCGGTATGCGGTATCAAGCAGTCGTTATTCGGGTCTTTGGGAAATCGCGTGATTAAATGCACGGCAATGGGTACATAGCCAGTACAGTAAGTCCCCGAGGCAGATTGGAGCCACGTATGGATATCAAGGTTTCTGGACGCAAGACGACGGTAACCGATGCTCTGCGTGCGCATGTGGATGAGAAAATCGGCGAGGCGCTCAAGGTTTTCGATATCGAGCCCATGACGGTCGACGTTGTACTTCGCTATGAGAAGAACCCCTCGAACCCCAACCCGGCAATCGTCGAGGTCACGGTTCGTGCCCGCGGTTCGGTGATTCGCGTTGCCGAGCACGGTGCAGATATGTACGCCGCCATCGACCTCTCCGCCGATAAGGTCACCCGCCAGCTGCGCAAGTTCAAGACCAAGGTCGTGGACAACCGCCAGGGCGGTGCCAGCGCCGCGGATGTCGCGCCGGTCGAGCGCGTCGAGGATCTGGCCGACCTGCTGCTGCCCGAGGAGGAGGACGACCTGCTCGTCCGCGAGAAGGTTATCGACGTCACCCCGATGACTGAGGAGCAGGCGCTGGTGCAGACCGATCTGCTCGGCCACGACTTCTACGTGTTCGAGAACGCGACGACCGGCCTTATCAATGTGGTGTATCACCGTAAGAATGGTGGATATGGCATCATCAAGCCCCGCATCGAAACACTTGACGAGTAAAATACGTTAACTTGCATGAGTTAACGGTTGGCGGCCATCCCATGCGGGTGGCCGCCTTTTTACGTAAGGAGTCGCTTTGATGGACAAGGCCGCATCCGCCGGTCATTCGAACCGTTGCCGCATCGTCGTCGATACCTGCTGCGACTTTAGCCCCGAGGTCGCCGCGAACCTCGATGTCGATATCCTGGGTTTCCCTTTCATTATCGATGGCGAGGAGCGCACAGACGACATCTGGTCGAGCATGAGCCCTAAGGAGTTCTACGACCGCATGCGCGCCGGTGCCCGCGTGTCCACCTCGGCTGTGTCGCTCGGTCGCTATATCGAGTTTTTTACCGAGTGCGCCAAAGAGGGCACGCCCACGGTCTACCTGTGCTTTACCTCGGCGCTGTCGTCGAGCTACAACTCCGCGTGCCAGGCGGCAGATGTCGTGCGCGCCGAGTATCCCAACTTTGAGCTCTACGTGGTCGACAACGCTCTGCCCTGCGCGACCGGTGCGCTCTTGGCGCTCGAGGCCGTGCGCCAGCGTTCGGCGGGACTGACCGCCAAGCAGCTGGTCGATTGGGCAAACGAGGCAAAAACCTACGTGCACGGCTACTTTACGCTCGAGAGCTTCGACGCACTGGCTGCCGGCGGCCGCATTCCTCCCGCGGCGGCGCAGCTCACGGCAAAGCTCGACGTCAAGCCCGAGCTCTCCTACGACCTGGCCGGCTCGCTGTCGCTGATCGGCGTCAACCGCGGCCGCAAGAAGGCGCTCAAGTCCATCCTCAAGTCGTTCCGCGAGAACTACGTGCCCGATCGCACCATGCCCATCGCCATCATGACGGCCGATGCCGAAAAGGATGGTGACTGGCTCGAAGCCGCCATCCGCAAGGAGGAGGGTTGCGCCGACGTCACGATCATTCGCGGCTCCGTGGGTCCCACCATCGGCTCGCACGTGGGCCCCGGCATGGTGGGCTGCGCGTTTTGGGGTAAGAACCGCGCCGACAAGGCGTCGCTTTCCGACCGTATCGCCCGCCGCGTGCGCGGTCAGTAGGCAAGCGCTGCGTCCGTAATCGCCCTCGACTCACAGCCCAAACGCTGGCACCGAGTATTCAACCTGGTAACAACACCCAACCCAAAAGGAAAGGTTTCATGGCAAACAAGCTCTCCGTCGCATTTATCGGCACCGGAATTATGGGTGCCCCCATCGCCGGCCACATTCTGGACGCCGGCTATCCCGTCACGGTCAACAACCGCACCAAGTCCAAGGCGACGGCGCTTATCGAGCGCGGCGCCGTCTGGGCAGATACGCCGGCCGATGCCGCGGCGAACGCCGATGTCGTCTTTACCATGGTGGGCTATCCCTCCGAGGTCGAGGAACTCTACCTGGCGGGCGACGGCCTGCTCGCGTGCACCAAGCCGGGTGCGGTCTTGATCGACCTCACCACGAGCTCGCCCGAGCTTGCCCGTGACATTGCCGAGGCCGCCCAGGTTTCTGGTCGCATGGCGTTTGACTGCCCCGTCACCGGCGGCGAGTCGGGCGCTATCGCCGGTACGCTCACGGCTATCGTGGGCGCTACCGAGAACGACATCGCGCCGGTCCGCGACATCCTTGCCACCTTTGCGGCCAACATCTGCTGCTTCGACGGCGCCGGCAAGGGCCAGGCTGCCAAGCTCGCCAACCAGGTGTCGCTGGGCGCCTGCATGGTCGGCATGGCAGACGCCATGGCATTTGCCGAGCTGAGCGGCCTCGATTTGGAGAAAACCCGCCAGATGATCTTGGGCGGCACCGGTAAGTCCGGCGCCATGGAGAGCCTGGCGCCTAAGGCGCTCGACGGCGACTACAAGCCCGGCTTTATGGTCGAGCACTTCATCAAGGACCTGCGCTTGGCGCTCGCCTATGCCGACGATCGCGAGCTTGCGCTGCCCGGCGCCGACGTGGCCTTTACGCTCTACGACATGCTCGATGCCATCGGTGGTGCCAAGCTGGGCACCCAGGCCATCACGGTCCTCTATAAGGAGGAGGCCGACGCCATCGCCGCCGGTCTGGACTGGTCGCAGTATCGTCCCGAAGAGCACGGTGCTCACGAGGACGGCTGCGGTTGCGGCGAGCACGGCGACGACCATGAGTGCGGTTGCGGCCACCACCATGGCGAGGACCACGAGTGCTGCGGCGGCCACGGCCATGATGATGGCCACGAGTGCTGCTGCGGCCACCATCACGGGGAGTAGCGCCTATGAGCTGGACGTTCGTGGTGCTTGCGCTGGTGCTCTTTCTCTTCGCGATCTACATTGGCTTTTTGTGCGGCCAGTGGGCGTGCGAAAAGCGCGTCATCACCAAGCGCGACTACTGGATTGCCAACTTTGCGGGAGCGGCGGCAGTCATCCTGCTGACCTGGGTGTTCTCGCTGTTCCCGCTGGTGCAGTTTGCGCCGATCGGCTGGCTCGGCGGCTTTATCGCCGGCCTTAAGATGAGCTTTGGCGAGTCCGTCGGTCCGTGGCGCAAACACGACGAGGTCTTTAACGTTAACAAGGCTCACCGCGCCGCCGCCGACGCGGGCGATGCCGAGGAGCGCCGCCGTGCGCGTCGCAATGGCGCGGCCGACCGACAGCTCATCTCGGTCACCGATGACAGCAAGGGTGCTGACAAGCACGCTAAGAAATAGTAAAAAGAGGTAACTATGGCAGAAAACAAAGACGAACAGCTCACCGACGAGGAGCTGGCACAGCTCCAGCTGGCAGAGGAGAACGAGAACGCCGTCGACCGCCTGGTCCAGGAGCTCGGCTGCCCCACGCGCCGCATCCGTCAGTTTGCCGCCCGCGTGCTGCACCTGCTCGCCGAGCGCGATCCGCAGCGCGTCGTGCCCTGCGTGCCCGCGCTGATCGAGGCGCTCGACCGCCCCGAGGCTCAGACCCGCTGGGAGGCTCTCGATGCCCTGGCGGCGCTCGCCACCACCTGCCCCGAGCAGCTGGGCGATGCCTTTGAGGGCGCCGAGACCGCGCTGTTCGATGAGATTTCGTCCACGCTGCGCTATGCCGCCTTCCGCCTGCTGTGCGTGTGGGGCGCCACGAGCGTCGAGCGTTCGCGCGAGGCTTGGCCCATCCTGGACGAGGCCATCCAGTGCTACCACGGCGACCTCGAGTATCGCGACATGCTCGGTTGCCTGTACGAGTTTGGCCGGGGCGAGATTGACGCCGAGGTCGCCGAGAAGCTCGCGCTGCGCCTTAAGTTCGATGCCGAGAACGGCAAGGGTAGCTATCTCAAGGCCCGTTCGAGCGAGATTTGCGAAATGCTTGTTAAACGTTTTGGCCTGGATCTCTCCAAAAAGAAGAAGCGTGCTAGCGTAAAAAAATCTGACGACGCCGAAGACGAGGAGTAACAGATTATGGCGCACGATGTAGTCCTGATTCCTGGTGACGGTATCGGTCCCGAGATTACGCAGGCTATGCGCCGCGTGGTCGAGGCCACTGGTGTCCAGATCAACTGGAACGTCCAGGAGGCCGGTGCCGGCGTCATGGACGAGTTTGGCACGCCGCTGCCCCAACATGTGCTCGATGCGGTCGCCGAGACCAAGGTTGCTATCAAGGGCCCCATCACCACGCCGGTCGGCACGGGTTTCCGCAGCGTTAACGTCGCCCTGCGCAAGCATTTTGACCTGTACGCCTGCGTGCGCCCCTGCCTGTCGCAGCCGGGCGACGGCTCGCGCTTCCGCGACGTCGACCTGGTTATCGTGCGCGAGAACACCGAGGACCTCTATGCCGGCATCGAGTTCGATGAGGGCGCTGCCGAGGTCGAGGAGCTCTCGCAGCTCGTCGAGCGCTCGGGCCAGAAGACCTTCGCCGCGGATTCCGCCATCTCAATCAAGCCGATTTCCATCGCCAAGAGCCGTCGCATTGTGGAGTACGCTTTTGAGTACGCCCGCCGCTGCGGCCGCAAAAAGGTGACGGCCGTGCATAAGGCCAACATCATGAAGGCGACCGATGGCCTGTTCCTGCGCGTTGCGCGCGAGGTGGCCGCCAACTATCCCGATATCGAGTTCAACGACAAGATTGTCGACGCCACCTGCATGGGCCTGGTCCAGAACCCCAACGACTTCGATGTCCTGGTGCTGCCCAACCTGTACGGTGACATTGTGAGCGACCTGTGCGCCGGTCTGGTAGGTGGACTGGGTATGGCTCCGGGTTCCAACATCGGTGCCGACTGCGCCATCTTCGAGGCGACGCACGGCTCCGCGCCCGATATCGCTGGCCAGGATATCGCTAACCCCACGGCCGAGATTCTGTCCGCGGCTATGATGCTCGATCACCTGGGCGAGAACGACGCGGCCAATCGCATTCGCGCCGCCGTTTCTGCCACGCTCGACGAGGGTGAGCAGGTTACCGGCGACGTTCGTCGTGCCCAGACCGGCTCCGTTGAGGGCGCTGTGGGCACGCAGGCCTTTGCCGATGCCGTTATCGCGCACCTGGCCTAAGGCATGCAGACTGCAAACGCCTAAATAGTACTTAAGTGTTTGCGTATAACCTAAGAATCAATACGCCCGGCGCTCTGTCGGGCGTATTCTATTGAGGACTATGTTTCCTAACAAGGAGTAACCGATATGGGTCTGATTCAAAAGAAGGACGAGAAGGACGAGATCGACGGCATCCAGATCATCGAGCGCGGCGAAGGCCCCGACGGTGACGAGGACGAGAAGATCGACCTGGTCGCCGGCACGTCTGCCGAGCATATTGCCGCCGGCACGACCGCCGAGGAGGAGGACGCTCGCCTGGAGGCAAAGATCGCCGCGGACGCCGCTGACGAGAATCTGATGCCCGAGGAGCAGGATGAGGACAACGACTCCGACTTGGACGACCACGCTTGCAAGCACAAGAAGACGATGATTGCCGCCTTTGTGGTCGCCGTCGTGATCGCTGCCGTGGTCGGCTTCTTTATCGGCAATGGCGGTTTTGGCGGCAAGGGCGTCGGCTCGGCGACCCTGACCGAGGACCAGCTCGATTCGACCGTGGCAAGCTATAGCTACAACGGCAAGAAGAGCGACATCACCGCGCGCGAGGCCATTGAGAGCCAGTACAGCCTCGACACCGTCAAGGATGGCGATGGCAACTACACCGCTCCCTCTGCCGACGTCATCCTGTCCTACGTGCGCAACAAGATCCTGCTCGACGCTGCCGAGGACGAGGGCATCACCGTCTCATCTAAGGAGATGAAGCAGTACGCCGAGGATTCCATCGGCACTTCGGACTACAAGACCATGGCCACGCAGTATGGCGTGTCCAAGGACCAGGCCAAGCAGATCGTCCGTCAGTCCGCGACGCTGCAGAAGCTCTACAAGAAGAAGGTGGGCGATAGCTCCGCAAGCATGCCGACCGCCCCGACCGAGCCTGCTGACGGCAACGAGGAGACCGCGAGCAAGGACTACGCCGATTACATCATCAAACTTGCCGGCGACGAGTGGGATAGCGAAAAGGGCACCTGGAAGGACGCCGATAGCACCTACGCTAAGGCCTTCGCTGACGATGCCTTTACGGCTGATAGCGCTACCTACAAGCAGGCCATGACCGCCTATTACACCGCCTACCAGCAGTACTCTTCGCAGGCTTCGAGCGCCAGCTCCAAGTGGACCGAGTATGCTAACGGCCTGTATGCCAAGGCCAACATCAGCATCTATGGTCTGTTTGCATAAAGATCTGTCTGAGCCGCCGAGCGCGTAACCGAAATATCTGAATAAGCCCGCTAGAACGGATGTTGTTCTAGCGGGCTATTTGCGTTTAGGCGCTGGTGGCTAAATTATGCCTATCAATCTTTAAGTCCAAAAAGGTTATCGGCTTCATCGTCAGGCATATATTCCAGTACATCGCCCGGTTGGCAGTCGAGTGCCCGGCATATCGCGTCAAGAGTTGAAAAACGTATGGCAGAAACCTTGCCCGTCTTAATGCGTGACATATTGACCTGGGAGATGCCCACGCGTCCCGCAAGCTCTTTGGATGAGATCTTGCGTTCGGCGAGCATGCGGTCAAGCCGCAGAATAATCATGGATTCCCCCTAGAGCAACTCGTCATCTTGTTTTTGCAGGATATA
Source organism: uncultured Collinsella sp. (assembly GCA_958435945.1). Taxonomy (GTDB): domain Bacteria; phylum Actinomycetota; class Coriobacteriia; order Coriobacteriales; family Coriobacteriaceae; genus Collinsella. The sequence goes on from CAUBIC010000001.1 coordinate 103,991, forward strand.
CCCGTAGCGGAAGATGCTGGCAATCAGGCAAATAATCAGGCCCGCAAAGAGCATGGAGGGCTCGAATAACTGGCCGGCGAACGCATCCGTAAAGCTGCCGCCAAATCCTGAGAGTATCATTCCCGTGATTACGGCACCAAGAAGCCTCACGGCAACGCCGCCGATAAGGAATAAATGTCCTACTCGACGAAGTGTCTGGTTACATTCAAGGTCAAAGGGCCTGCCTTCCTTTTCAATGTTTAAGAAAAGCCTGCGCACGCTTAGCGCGATGGTAAGCGCGAGGCATGTCATCAAGAGGCTCCCTATGGCAGTGTGACCATCGTGTGCGACGAGCATAAGTGGGGTCTGCGCATCGGTACCGACGATAGCCAGGCACGGCCCTTCGCCGCCTTGAAGTTCTACGGATTGGAGACACGACCCTTGGGAGAGGCTAGGCAATACGAGTAGAAGGTCAATCGCAATGACTGCGAGAAGTCCCAGAGCGAGCGCCACGGTGGTGCAGATTGTGGCCCATTTGCAGATGCGAGTGAGCTTCCTCAGATCGGCTATTGCCTGTTCACGGTCGATGGCTTCATTCGATTTGGATACGTTCCAGCGGATCATAGCTCCTCCAACCAATGTCTTGGATGATACTTGTATCTTATATCATATTTAATGATAAACGATAAACAATTACAGATTAGAGTAAGTAATGTATGTGAGACGAATAGCGAGAGCTATGGCTCATTTTGGGTGTCGGAGTTTGGCGCGCGGGGGATGAGGACAAATGTCAAAACTTCCCTTGATCGCGCAAGCACTCCATTGTGTTTCCCTAATTCATCTGGGAAAACGACTGCAAACGATTGCAAGTAACCGGTGAACGGTCGAAAACTACCGTTCACCGATAATCTCAAAACTGGTTCTAACTGGTATTAAGTCAAAAAGACCAATTCACATATCTTCACAATGACCTGCAATTTTTCTACACGCTATTTTTAGCCGCCCTGCGTTGTTTAGACACAGGAAAAGGTCCGATCTTTTGCCAAAACATTTCAAAACGGTTTCAAAACCGCAGGTAGAAGTGCTAACGACCGGTAAACGGTCGATTTATCACCGTGAGCGGTGCAAAAACGTTTTACCGTATGAATCAACGAAAGCGACCTCTTCTGGGGTGATATAGTGACAACAACACGTCACGTGGTTACTACCAGTTTAGAAACCACTGGTCTTCAAAGTACGCTTTCTAAGAAGCTTTAAGGGCGAGCGCCCGCTGGCTTCCGAAAATCATCGGACTCAGATCGTACACACCTTCGGAAGGGAAATTTGAATGGTTGGCTTTATTCTTACCGGTCATGGACAGTTCGCACCCGGCCTTGCAAGCGCTATCGCTATGGTTGCCGGCGACCAGCCTGCTTTTACCGTCGTTCCTTTTGAGGGCGACCAGGCCGCATCCTACGGTGAGGATCTCCGCGCCGCCATTACCGCCATGCGCGAGGAGTGCGATGGCGTGCTCGTCTTTACCGACCTGCTCGGTGGTACCCCGTTCAACCAGTCGATGATGATTGCCCAGGATGTCGACAACGTCGAGGTTCTGACTGGCACCAACCTTCCCATGGTTATTGAGCTTCTGTTCCTCCGCGGTAACGCCACGCTCGCCGAGCTTGGCGAGCAGGCCGTGACCGTTGGCCAGACGGGCATCACCGCCCAGACGGTCGCGTCCGTTGCCGGCTCCGAGGAAGAGGATATCTTCGGCGACGAGGACGGCATCTAATGGCCGATTTCGGAGCCAACGTCCTGAGCTCCTCGGTCGCCCTTTTAGGCCTGCTTGTCATCATGGGCTTGATTTACACCATCTGGTCGCAAATCAACATGAAGAAGAAGCAGAAGTACTTCAAGGAGCTGCACACCGAGCTCAAGCCGGGTCAGGAGGTTCTTTTCGCCGGCGGTATCTACGGAACCGTCAAAGGCATCGAAGGCGAGAAGGTCCAGATCAAAGTCCGATCCGGAGCCGTCGTAGATGTTTCGCGTTACGCGATTCAGGAGATCAAGTAACTGTCGTCAGCAAATATCGAAAGGAAGCTGATCAACATGGCAGAACCCAACATTCTTCTTACCCGCATCGATAACCGACTGGTTCATGGTCAGGTTGCCACCCAGTGGAACTCCACTCTGGGCTCCAACCTCATCCTCGTCGCCAACGACGACGTGGCGTCCAACACCATGCGCCAGAACCTCATGAAGATGGCCGCTCCCGCCGGCGTCGCTACGCGTTTCTTCTCCCTGCAGAAGACCATCGACGTCATTGGCAAGGCGAGCCCGCGCCAGAAGATCTTCATCGTGGCCGAAACACCGGAAGACGTGCTTACGCTCGTCAAGGGCGGTGTGCCTATAAAGAAGGTAAACATCGGCAACATGCACATGTCGGAAGGAAAGCGCCAAGTCGCCACCTCCGTCGCAGTTAACGACGAGGATGTCGCTGCGTTTAAAGAGCTGCAGGAATTGGGGGTGGAGTTGGAGATCAGGCGCGTTCCGAGCACGCCTGTTGAGGACACGAGCAAGCTCTTCTCGTAATCCTCGTGATCCACGTTGTCAGGAGTGAAACCCTGACGTTCTGTACGTGATATCCAAAGTGCGTACATACATTTTGAAAGGAGGAGCAAGATGGAATACTCGATCATCCAGATCGCTCTGGTCTTCGTCGTCACGTTCATCGCGGCAATCGACCAGTTTGACTTCCTCGAGTCTCTCTATCAGCCCATCGTCACCGGCGCCGTCATCGGTCTTATCCTTGGCGACCTCAACACCGGTCTTCTCGTGGGTGGTACCTATCAGCTCATGACGATCGGCAACATGCCGATCGGAGGCGCTCAGCCGCCTAACGCCGTCATCGGCGGCATCATGGCAGCCATTCTCGCTATCGCCACGGGCCTCGAGCCCAACGCGGCAGTCGGCCTCGCCATTCCGTTCGCTCTGCTTGGCCAGCTTGGCGTTACCCTGGTCTTCACGCTTATGTCCCCGCTTATGTCCACGGCCGATAACATGGCTCACAACGCGGACACCAAGGGCATCGAGCGCCTGAACTACTTCGCCATGGCTCTGCTCGGCCTGATCTTCGCTGTCGTCGTCACCCTGTTCTTCATCGCTGGCGCTACCATCGGTCAGACCATCGCTTCTGCCATCCCGACTTGGCTGCAGACCGGTCTGTCCGCTGCAGGCGGCATGATGCGCTTCGTCGGCTTCGCCGTCCTGCTCAAGGTTATGATGAACCGCGATATGTGGGGCTTCTTCCTCATGGGCTTTGGCCTCGCGCTCATCACCGTTGCCAACGATTCGCTGGCAACCCCTGCTCTGCTCATCCTCGCTCTCATCGGCTTCGGCATCGCTTTCTGGGACTTCCAGCAGCAGACCGAGCTGAAGGGTGCAGCTGTTTCTGACGGAGGTGACTTCGAAGATGGCATCTAATGAGTATGTGATCCCGGAGCACTACGAGGATCTCACTCCTGCTCCGCAGCTCGACCAGAAGACCCTCAACAAGATGGCTTGGCGCTCCTGCTTCCTGCAGGCATCGTTCAACTACGAGCGCATGCAGGCCGCTGGCTGGCTTTACTCCATCATCCCCGGTCTGGAGAAGATCCACACCAACAAGAACGACCTCGCGGCTTCCATGAGCCACAACCTGGAGTTCTTCAACACCCACCCGTTCCTCGTCACCTTTGTTATGGGCATCGTGCTTTCGCTCGAGCAGAACAAGGTTGACATCCCCACGATCCGCGCCGTCCGCGTCGCCGCAATGGGCCCGCTCGGTGGTATCGGTGACGCCCTGTTCTGGCTGACGCTCGTGCCTATCACGGCCGGCATCACCTCCAACATGGCCATCAACGGCAACGCCGCTGCACCGATCATCTTCCTGGTGATCTTCAACGTCGTCCAGTTCGCTCTGCGCTTCTGGCTCATGAACTGGTCCTACAAGCTTGGCACCAGCGCTATTGACGCTCTGACCGCCAACATGCAGGCCTTCACGCGTGCCGCTTCCATCATGGGCGTCTTCGTCGTCGGTTGCCTGGTCGTCACCATGGGTGGCACCCAGATCAACCTCCAGATCCCCAACGGCACCACCCGTGGTCTCTCCGCTACTACCGTGATCGTCTCCGAGAAGGAGGCCGAGAACTTCACCGGTATGGAGGGCATCGATACCGAGACCGCTGAGGCCGGTACCATCGCCATGACCGATAAGGACGGCAACGCCCTTACCGCTTCCGATGCCGACGGCAACGCTGTCGAGTGCGGCGTCACCGATCTGGGCAACGGCATGGAGTCCGTTACCTACGGCACCGTCACCGAGGATCCGGTCAACTTCTCTGTTGCCGACACCCTCAACACCATCGTCCCCAAGCTCGTCCCGCTTATGCTTACGCTGCTGCTTTACTACATGTTTGCTAAGCACAGCTGGACCCCGACCAAGGGCATTCTCCTGCTCTTCGTCCTTGGCATCCTGGGCGCTGGCCCGCTTGGTCTCTGGCCGAGCATCTGGTAAGGCTCTAGCTTGAGGGGTGTGTCCCTACGCGGCTCACACCCCGACCCCTTAAGCCATGTGTATGTTAAAAGCCGCGTGCTCGAAAGAGCGCGCGGCTTTTGTTTTCTTGATGAGTCGGGTGTTGCAGACAGATAATTCTTAACACCCTAGGTAGTTAGGCGAATTCGAGCAAAAGGGAGGATAGGATGGCGATCGGAGCGCGTAAGCAGCCGCTGTACGATCAGCTGGTCGATATTCTGACCGAAAAGATTGACCATGAATATCGCGCCGGTGACATGATTCCTTCCGAGCGCGAACTTTCGGAACGCTATGGTCTCTCGCGCACTACGGTACGCCTGGCTCTGCAGGAACTGGAGCGTTTAGGACTGGTGGTTCGGCAGCACGGTCGCGGTACCTTTGTGACCGACCGTTCGGCAAAAGCAACCAATCTTATGCAGTCCTACAGCTTTACCGAGCAGATGCGCGCGATGGGTCGAGAACCCGAGACCACGATTCTCGAGTTTTGCGAGATGGAGGCCGATAAGAATCTGGCCGAGCATATGGGATTGCGCATCGGTGATCGCATTTTTAAGCTCAAGCGCCTTCGTTCTGCCGACAACATGCCCATGATGGTCGAACGCAGCTATCTACCGGTTCGTCAATTTCTGTCCCTAAAGCGACCGCTGCTGGAGCGTAAGCCGCTTTACGATGTGATTGAGCAGGACTTTCAGCAAAAGATTCGCGTGGCCGAAGAGGAGTTCTATGCGAGCATAGCCCGTCCCACCGATGCCCACCTTTTGGGAATTGTCGAGGGCTCGCCTGTGCTCGATTTGGTCAGGACTACGTATAACGAGTCAAACGAGGTAGTGGAGTACACACTCTCGGTTGCTCGTGCCGATCAGTTTAAATACAAGGTTTACCACCAGCGCAGCAACTAGTGCTCGCATCGTTTCCATATGGTGATTCTTTGCATTTAACTGGTTACTACCAGATAACCAACCGAAGTGTATAATTGCACGTCAGAGGATTACTTCTAGAGAGAGGTATTAAAAATGTTCGAGAAGAGTGTCGAGGAGCTCACCGAGCTCGGCGCCCAGATCACCACGGCCGAGATTGCTCAGCAGCCCGAGCTTTGGCGCGATACGCTCAACATCTATCGCGAGAACAAGGAGGCCATCGAGGCCTTCCTGGCCGAGGCTCGCGCTATGGGCGAGGGTCGTCTGTCCGTTGTCTTCACCGGTGCCGGTACGTCCGACTACGTTGGCGATACCTGCGCCCCGTACCTGCGTCACGCTGGCAACACTGATCTCTACGACTTTAAGCCCATCGCCACGACCGACATCGTGAGCGCCCCGCGCGACTTCCTGCGCGCCGAGGATCCCACGCTCGTGGTTTCCTTTGCCCGCTCTGGCAACAGCCCCGAGAGCCTTGCCGCCGTTGCCGTTGCCAAGGAGCTCGTCCACAACGTCAAGTTCCTCAACATCACCTGCGCTCCCGAGGGCAAGCTCGCCGTCGAGTCTGCCGATGATCCCAATGCGCTGACGCTGCTCATCCCGCGCGCCAACGACAAGGGCTTCGCCATGACCGGTTCCTACACCTGCATGACCCTGCTCTCCACCCTTATTTTCGACACTGCCTCTGACGAGCAGAAGGCCGAGTGGGTCGAGACGATTGCCAAGATGGGCGAGGAGGTCATCTCCCGTGAGCCTGAGATCGCCGATTACCTGGCTGGCGACTTCAACCGCGTGACCTACTTGGGTTCTGGCTCCTTTGGTGGCCTTGCCCAGGAGAGCCAGCTCAAGATTCTCGAGCTCGCTCACGGTCTGGTCGCTACTTCCTACGACACCTCCATGGGCTATCGTCACGGACCTAAGTCCTTCGTCGACGATAAGACGCTCGTCTTCGTGTTCGTCAATAACGACGCGTACACCCGTCAGTACGACATCGACATCCTCAACGAGATCGGTGGCGACGAGATCGCTCAGCACACCATCGCCGTTCAGCAGGAAGGTGCCACCGTCTATGAGGGTGAGTCCTTCACCTTTAAGGGCTACGAGGCACTTCCCGAGGGCTACCTTGCTCTGCCGTTCGTGATGTTTGCCCAGGCTATCAGCCTGCTCAACTCCGTGCGCGTGGGCAACACGCCCGATACGCCGAGCCCCACCGGCACGGTCAACCGCGTGGTTAAGGGCGTGACGATTCACCCCTTCACCGCTTAATCGCGTCCCCCTGTAAGGGCGCCCGTCCGCTCATAACGGCGGGCGGGCGCTTTTTGTTTTACGTGAGCTGGGTATAAGCATCACTACAGTCAACTGCTTTAGAAGCAAGGAGTGCATATGAGCACGTACGCAATTAAGGCTGACAAGTTCTTCTTGCCGGCAGGCCCGCAACTGGGCGGCTATCTTATGGTCGAGGATGGCGTCTTTGGCGCCTGGCAGGCCGACGAGCCCTCTTGCGAGATTAAGGACTACACGGGATCGTGGATCGCACCGGGTATGGTCGATACTCACATCCATGGCTTCTACAACCACTCAACTACCGATAACGATCCCGAGGGCATCGATATCAGCTCGACCGAGCTCGCCCGTCGCGGCACCACCAGCTGGCTGCCCACGACGTTCACCGATGGCGTCGAGCAGATCAAGGACGCCTGCGCCGCCATCGCTCAGGCGGACGAGGGTCGCGGCCCCGACTTCTGCGGTGCTCGCATTCAGGGCATCTACCTGGAGGGCCCCTTCTTTACCATGAAGCACGTGGGCGCGCAGAACCCCGCTTACCTGATTGACCCCTCCGAGGAGGTTTTCGACCAGTGGCAGGAGGCTGCGGGCGGTCGCATCGTTAAGAGCGCCATGGCCGCCGAGCGCGACGGTGCCGCTGCTTATGCGGCTGCTCTGAACGCCAAGGGCGTGGTGACCAGCATCGGTCACTCCGACGCCACCTACGATGAGTGCATCGCCGCCATCAACGCCGGTGCCAGCTGCTTTACGCATACCTATAACGGCCAGCGCGGGCTGCATCACCGTGAGCCCGGTGTCGTGGGCGCTGCCATGTCCACGCCCGAGACCTACGCCGAGATCATCTGTGACGGCAAGCACGTAAACCCTGCCGCCATCAAGGCGCTGCTGCAGGCAAAGGGCTGGCAGCACACGGTGCTCATCACCGACTGCCTGGGTTGCGGCGGCATGCCCGAGGGCAGCTACACCAGTGGCGGCATGGACGTCATCATGAAGGACAACCTGTGCTGGCTCGCCGACGGCAAGAGCATTGCCGGCTCGGTGCTCACGCTTGCCCAGGGCGTCAAGAACATCGTCGACTGGGGCATCGCCAGCGCCGATATCGCCATTCGCATGGCAACTGAGGTGCCGGCGCGCTCCGCGCACATCGAGGATAAGTGCGGCAGCATCATGCCGGGTCGCGACGCCGACTTTGTCGTGTTCGACCATGAGCTCACCCTCGTCGAGACGTATGTTGGCGGCCAGAGCGTCGGCAACGCCTTTACCGAGTAACGATAGAAAAAGACGGCGGGCCCGAATCTGCTCGGACCCGCCGTATGGGTTAAATGCTCAAAAGCACCTTAACAGTTACAGCTTGTTAGCGATCTTCTTTGCCGTGCGCTTGACGCCGGCCACAAGACCCCCCGCGGGATGCTCCTTTTCGTATGCTAGACGCTTCTCGCGCTTGGCGTACTCTTCGACGATGATGTCGCCGTACTCATCTTCGATTTTGTCGAAGAAATCGACAGCTCCCTTAATCTCTTCGGCAGTTGGGTGCCCCTTCTGGACACCGCCGGTGAGTTTGAACGGCCCCCACGTATCAAAGCCAGGGCAGCCGTAGACGCCCATAAAGATGGCCTGCCTCATGCGGCAGATGCCATCGATATCCTTGCCGTACCACTTGTTTTTGCCACCGTAGGTCATAAGACCAAACACCTTATCCTGCGGCTGCAGCACGTTCGTGAGCACGCGCGCCATATCTTTGTCGATCTCGGAGTAATAAATGCCCGTGGCGACGCCGATCAGATGGTATTCGTGCAGGTCGGGGTACTCGTTTTTACCGAGTGACTTCACGTCGAGGGTATCGATTTCGGGGTGCGCCTCGACGATGGCGTCCACGAGCTTTTTCGTATTGCCGTGGTGGCGTGAGGCATAAAGGATGATGGTTCGCATAAGAAGGCCTTTCAGCTGTAATTGCATCAATGTCTGTATGGTACCCCGTTGCATGCCTGGGAAACCGGACGCATCGATGAACGTGCGGGTTTGTCCTTTGGTCAAGGCCGAGACGGGTTCTTGCGAGCAAAATGCAGTTGTTCGAAAGGATGGACAATGGAATACGCTCTCTCCAACGATTCGATTTCTATCAAGGTCTCCACGGCCGGCGGCTCGTTTACCTCGATTGAGGCTGGAGGTCGCGAGTACTTGTGGCAGGGCGATCCCGCCGTGTGGTCCGGCCAGGCACCGATTTGCTTCCCGATTTGCGGAGGTTTGCGCGATAACAGCGCCATGACGTTTGCCGGACATCATGTGAAGCTCGCCCGCCACGGCTTTGCGCGCAAGCAGGAGTGGAAGCTGTTGAGCCAAAGCACAAACGAGCTGGCTATGTGCCTGGCATCCGAGGATAACGCCGCGCTGCTGAGCGATTATCCGTATCCGTTTAAACTTGTCGCCCGCTATACGCTCGAGGACGCCGCCGTGCGTGTCTCCTATGAGGTTACCAACGAGGGCACCGAGGACATGCCTTTCTTTATCGGTGGACACCCCGGCTTTAGGTGTCCGCTCGACGAGGGTGAGTCCTATACGGACTACGAGTTGCGTTTTGAGAAAGACGAGGCTGCGGAGCTCTGCACCGCCGTTCCCTCGACCGGATTGATTGATGTGGACAGGCGCTCCAAGAACCCCATGGTGGGAAAGACGCTGCCTTTGTCGCATGAGCTCTTCGATTTTGCGGAGACCATCTTTGACGTGCTCGAGAGCCGTCAGGTCACGCTTTCCAAAAAGGGCGAGGACAAGGGCGTTCGCCTGAGCTTTGAGGGCTTCCCGTACCTCATTGTGTGGAGCAAGCCCGAGGGTGATTTTGTGGCAGTTGAACCCTGGGGCGGCCTCTCGACCTGTTCCGATGAGGATGACGTGCTTGAGCACAAGCGCGGCTGCCTTATCGCCAAGCCCAAAGAAACCATCGTGCGCTCGTTCACAATCGAGATTCTGTAGTCGCATGTAGCCAATTCGTTTTGCAAGGCATAAGGAGCCTGCGAGATAAGGAGCTAGAAATGATCCTCACCGTTACGATGAACCCGTCTGTCGATACGCGCTATCAGCTCGATGAGCTCATTATCGACGACGTCAACCGCGTGACGCCCGAAAAGACCGCCGGTGGCAAGGGCCTCAACGTGGCCCGCGTCCTGGGCCAGCTGGGCGACGACGTTGTGGCAACCGGCTTGCTTGGTGGTCATATGGGCGCCTATATGGCCGAGCTCATGGATGCCAACGGCATTAAGAATGATTTTGTGCCCATCAAGGGCGAGACTCGCATCTGTCTCAATATCCTTCATGCTGGCAACCAGACCGAGTTGCTCGAGAGCGGCCCGACGATTGCCCCCGAGGAACTCGATGCCTTTACCGCCAAGTTCGCCGAGCTTGCGAGCAAGGCCGATGTCGTTACCATCTCGGGTTCGCTGCCCCGCGGCGTCGAGGCGGACTACTATGCCAAGATCACGGGCATTGCCAAGAACGCCGGCGCCAAGGTGCTGCTCGATACCTCGGGTGCCTCGCTTGAGGCTGCGCTCAAGTCCGAGGTCAAGCCTGAGCTGGTTAAGCCTAACCTGACCGAAATTAACGGCCTTCTGGGCACGAGCTTTACCACCGACGATGTGGACGAGCTCCGTTCCGCGCTCGCCTCTGACGCCCGCTTCTCCGATATCCCCTGGGTCGTCGTATCCATGGGTGCTGCCGGCTCAGTTGGCTTCCACAATGGCCGTGCGTTCCGCGCCAAGACCCCCGATATCCCCGCCGTTAACGCTACGGGCTCTGGCGATTCGACCATTGCCGGCTTCGCACATGCGATTGCTGCCGGCGCCGACGACGAGACGGTGCTGCGTACCGCCAACACCTGCGGCAAGCTCAATGCCATGGATCCCATGACTGGCCACTTGGTTATGGATCGTTGGGACGAGGTTTACAACGGCGTTGTCGTGACCGAGCTGTAGGAGCTTGTGCTGCGGCCCCGGCATCGGTTGCTAGCTCATGTCGCCGACAGGTGCAGTAGCATTATGCCGGGGCGCGACGCCGACACTGTCGTGTTCAATCCCGACCTTACCCTGGTCGAGACGCATGTGGGTGGCAACAGCGTCGGTAATGCGTTTGCCGAGTAGCCGCCAAAGAAACGATCCGAGAGGGGATTTAGATGATTTACGGTGCATTGGGCGATATCGAGGAGTACCGTGGAATGCTCAAGGGCCTCGACGTGCTGATCGATTGGCTCGAGGAGAACGATCCGGCGAAGCTCGAGGTCGGCAGCCATCCGATTCTGGGCGACAAGGTCTTTGCGAACGTCATGGCTCCCACGACGCGTCCCGAAGGCGAGGCTCACTATGAGACGCATCAGCGCTATCACGACCTGCAGATCGACGTCGAGGGTCGCGAGGCCTTTAAGGTTGCCACGGGCAGCCTGACGCTGGTTCAGGAGTTTGACGAGAAGGACGACTACGATCTGGTCGATTCCGACGCCTCGATCGCCGGCGATCTTGCTGACGACAAGTTTGCGCTGTTTGTTGCCGGCGAGCCTCACATGCCCACGCTCGAGTTCCCGGGCGATGGCGCGCAGCCGGTCAAGAAGATCTGCTTTAAGCTGCTTGCAGACGCTTACTGGGAGGAGTAACGAGCCGCTCGGCTGAGCTGTTCGTTTTGCGAGCGTTATCCCTTGGAGGAACGCGCTTGGGCCCCGCTGATCGCGGTTCCTTTGGGGATTGCGGTTGGCGGGGCTTTTGTTGAGTAGGAGAGTTTCCGGCGGCGTTGTGCTTGGATTGGCGGAAGCGCGCCCGAAATCAGCAACAAAAAAGCCGCCCGAAGGCGGCTATCTTGTGCAATGGAGCCAGCGACCGGGCTCGAACCGGTGACCCCCGCTTTACGAGAGCGGTGCTCTACCAACTGAGCTACGCTGGCGGCCATGTGATGGCGCAACTGAGGCGTCAACGGCTGTCTATGATACGGGACATCGCAAATCCGCGCAAGTGTTCTGACGGCTTTTCTCACTTTAAATGCACTAATATTGGAGACGCGATGTCTTGCTCTTACGGGTCTCAAACAGAATGGGGCAGCGATGACTCAACCCAAGATTCTTCTCGCACGCATCGACGACCGTTTCATTTACGGACAAGACGTTGAGCTGTGGAACGAAGCCGTGGGTTCCAACCTTGTCCTAATCGTCAACGATGAGATCGCGGCAGATTCGCGCCAATGGGCACCCATGAGGGTGGCGGCGCCAGAAGGCGTTTGGACGCGGTTTTTCTCGGTGCAAAGGACCATCGACGTCATTCATACCGCAACGCCTCGCCAATTGATTCTGATCATGGTGGCCTCACCCTCCGATGCGCTCGCGCTGGTTAAGGGCGGTGTGCCGATCACCAAGATCAGCATTGGTCATATGCAGGCAGGGGAGGGCAAGCGTCCCGCAACGCCCGCAGTTGCCGTAGACGACACAGACGTCGCTGTTCTCAGAGAGCTGCAAAAGCTCGGCATAGAACTAGAAATCCGCTATCTCCCCAGTTCCGCCCCCGACCCCATCGGCAATCTGTTCAACTGATCCCTTGGGGACGGAGGAAAACGGATCATTTTGCCTTCGTAGGGGATCTGTGTGGCGCTGTCCGCCAAAACTATGCCGGTTTACTACGATGAATTGCTTATCGCCGAGCATGCCAAATTTGCAGAGAATAAAACCGCAGGTAGACGAGTTGCTAATTTTTTATAAACCAGCGCGTGGTCGGACATAGTGGGTTCATCGTAGTAATTCGGCATAGTTTTGTTATGTCACCAATTCGGTGGCATCGAAAAGAAGGATTTAGGCATGAAGCAGCGCCCGTTGGCGGTGGTGCCGGCGGGCGTTGCTGTGCGAGATGTCGCGTTGTGGGCCTAGTGCCTCATAAAGTGGTATTCGATCATATTGCTGTAGGGGTGACCCGGACCCACAATGCCCTGCGGGAACAGCGGCTGGTGCGGCGTGTCGGGGTACATTTCTGCCTCGAGGGCAAAGCCGGCACCCCAACCGTAGTTGGCATCGTCCTTGGCGTGCTCGTCGCCCAGCCAGTTGCCGGTGTAGAGCTGCACGCCCGGGGCGGTGGTGTAGTAGTCCAGCTCACGACCGGTCCACATCTCCTCGACGTGCATCGCACGGCGCAGGTTGCGGCCGTACTGATAGCCATCGATGCACAGGCAGTGATCATAGCCACGGGCCTGCTTGATCTGAGGGTCGTCGGCCTCCATGCCGGGTGCGACGGGGCGCAGCTCGCGAAAGTCAAACGGTGTTCCCTCGACCGGAGCGATTTCGCCGGTGGGAATGTTCTGGTCATCAATGGGCAGGTAGTGGGCGGCGTTGGCGACAAAGAAATGTTCGCAGTCCATGCCGGCGTTATGGCCGGCAAGGTTAAAGTATGTGTGGTTGGTCATGGACACGTACGTGGCGCGGTCGCTCTCGCAGCCATATTCGATACGGAAGCAGCCGGTGCGCGTCACGGTAAACACGGCCGTAAAGGTGCGGTTGCCGGGAAGACCCAGCTCGCCGTCCTCAAGCGAGGTGGTCATGCGCACGGCATTGTGGACCTCGTCGAGCTCAACGTCCCACACGCGCTTGTGCAGGCCATGCTCAAGGTCGCTGTGCAGGTTGTTGACGCCTTCGTTGGCCGGCATATGCCAGTCCGTGCCGTCGATGGTGATCGTGGCGCCCGCGGTGCGGTTTGCCACGGGGCCGATGGTCGCGCCAAAGCAGGCGGGGTTGTCAAAGTAATCCTCGAGCTTATCGAAGCCCAGCACAACATCGCGCACGTTGCCGGGAATATCGGGCACATCGATACCCAGCACGGTGGCGCCATAGTCCATAATGCGAACGCAGATCTCGGGCCCGTTGAGGGTGTAACGATGAACGGAGGTACCGCACGGCGCGGTGCCGAAAAGCTCGGAAGTGATCATTTGGTTCCTAACATCGAGGTATTTCGGACAAACTGTAGCGCGAACAGGCGAGATTATCACTACACCCCACTAAAGCAGGGGGTATTTTTCTCAAAAAAGTGATGATTGGAGCTGTGCGGCGTTCATTTTTGACGCGCGCGAGTCTGATACAATTTGTTCGTTACTGTTTGAATGATATGCGCGCAAAGAACGGCGAGGATTCATCGTGATTAAGGCAGAGCGACAGGATAAGGTTCGTCAGCTGCTCGAAGAGCAGGGCACGGTCTCGGTCAAGGAGATTTCGGATGCGCTGGGCGTTTCGGATATGACGATTCGCCGCGACCTTGAGGAACTTGCGAGCCTGGGCGAGATCGAGCGCGTGCACGGCGGCGCCCGTAGTGCGCAGGGACGTCCCCACGCTATGTTGCGCCATGAGTATTCGCACAGCGAAAAGCGCACTAAGCATGCCGAGGAAAAGATGCAAATCGCGCGCCGCGCTGTGGAGCTTATCGAGGAAGGCTCGACCATCTTTTTGGGTACGGGCACCACGGTTGAGCAGATGGCTTCGATACTGCCGGCATTTCGCCTGCGCATCGTGACCAATTCGCTTTCGGTGTTTAACCTGCTCGAGGCGCGCGAAGATTGCGACCTGTGCCTCGTGGGTGGTATGTACCGTCGTCGCACCGCCGCTTTTGTGGGACCAACGGCCGAGGATACCCTGCGTGCACTGGGTATCGACGCGGCGTTTATCGGCGCCAACGGCATTCTGGATGGCGACGTATCTACGTCCAACATGGACGAGGGCCGTATCCAACAGCTCGCCTTTAGCAAGGCAGACTCGCGCTACTTGATCGCCGATTCAAGCAAGATTGGCAAGCGCGACTTCTACACCTTCTGCCGCCTGGACAGCTTGGACGCCGTGGTGTGCGAACCGGGTATCGCCGCCGAGAATCGTGCCGCCATCGAGGAACACACGCAGGTCATCTGCTAGCTAAAGCTACGGGATTGCCAACAGACGATACGGGAGGACTTTACCTCCTGTCATTGTGGGAACCAGCGCGTCAGCGCTACGCGATATGACGCGCAAATGAGGACTCCACTATCAAATCATCTCAACCTGTAACAGGTAGGGGTGAAATCACCAACCAGATGTTACAGATTTAGATTGGGGACATTGGCCCGTGCATTCATCTCAATCTGTAACATCTAGACGTCCAAAACCGGTCTTAGCGTTACAGATCGAGACAATTCGGCGGGGTCTACCTTGTTTGTCTCGATCTGTAACGGTTAGGACTTAAAAACTCGGCTACGTGTTACAGATCGAGACAAAAGAAAAAGAACATTAGGACTTGAAAATAAAGTTTTGATAAGGGACCCGCCCAGTTAAGACGGTGCGGCAGACAATTGAGATTAGTTTGCCTCCGGAGTCGTAAGCATAATGAGTCAGTTCGATGACCGGAAGTTTTGCAACACCATAATTACTGGCTTCGGAATCGCTAAGCTGACGTGCTCTATAGCTTTCCCTAACAGATTGGATAGACTTGGACAAGTCGTCCATGATTCTGCTAAATGCCTGAAAATCTAACTGGTTATTCGGAACGCGCGACTTTGAAATGAAGAACGTATCAGCGCCTATGAAGCTGCCTTCAAGTTCGTAGGTCAATTCAAGACGCTGAATTTCATCGCGACTTTGACATCCAAATTGTTGGAGCATCATTACGGA
This sequence comes from uncultured Collinsella sp., assembly GCA_958435945.1. Lineage (GTDB taxonomy): Bacteria > Actinomycetota > Coriobacteriia > Coriobacteriales > Coriobacteriaceae > Collinsella. The sequence continues at coordinate 119,358 of CAUBIC010000001.1, forward strand.
AATTGGACGACCTGATGTGAGGCCGCCGAAATGTTTGGTGATGGCATCCGGATCAACGCCATCGCAATGGCTTGCAAAGTCAAAGTCTAAAAGTGAATTGAGCTCGCTAACGCGTTTCGGTGCAACAAACGATCCCTTACCTTGGATTCGATAGATACTTCCACGACGCTCCAGCTCACTCATGGCAAGTCGGACGGTTGTTCTGCTTACGGCGTATTCGTCGCAGAGTTCCATTTCTGTTGGAAGTTTATCGTCTGCTTGATATTCATCGACGATCTGCTTGAGCAGCGCGTCGGTGAGCTGTAAATAGAGTGGCCGTTTTTCGTGTGTATCGAGCATTAGAGCCTCAGTTTGCATGTTGGTTATACCTGATGGTTGCCTCAGTCGGGATGTAACGTGGGCAAGGTAACCTTAACGTATCACAGAGCGGCTCAGCATGACGATCTGATGCCTGTAGCCACGAAGGGCTTGTCCGAGCGTGAAGATATTCTGGGGCAGGCAAATACCGTTCATGGAGTCCCCGATATGTTGGAGGTCAGCGCCGGCTGCTTTTGCTGCAAGGCCTATTTTCTTAATGGTCTCGCTGTCGCAGGAGTCTTGACTCGTCCCGTTCGCCGCCATGACGAGAACCTTCTCTTCAATTGACTTGCCTACGTTGTGGGATCGTACAAAGTCTACGATGGCGCGCAGGTCTGCTTCTTGGAAGCAAGGGACGGTGTAGGGGGCTGGCACGAGAAGGATATCGACGCCGAGGTCAACAAACTTGCGCGCAATTTCGAGCGTCATGACAGGTTCCGCAACGCCCGCTCCATGCATTTTTCCGGCTATGACCAGGCCATTGAAATGCTCTTTGGAGAGTTTAATCGAATGGGCGATTGCATCGTTGGAGACGCCGGTTCCAGGGTTGCCCGTCAGGCAGATAAAATCAAATCCGAGTTCGTTAGCCTTTTCTAAGGTCTTGGGAGAGACGCGACGACCCATGGGGATTTCCGTTCGGGATTCAGACATCTCTGCCTCGTTATCAACTGGCTCCAGATTGACGCCAATGGGCCTTCCGCATGCTCGCTTCACCCAAGTGACCGGGTTTTCAGTGAGTTCATCTGGAATGCCGGCAATCACTGGATTGAACACATCGAGCGCGTTAAACAGAAGCAGGTCGGCACCTGCGGCACGTTCGATTTCGGCATTAGTAACGCCGCCGAGAAATTGGGAAGAGGGTACGTTTTCCGCCATGATGGTACGTCCCTCGGAAGCCAGAATTGCCTGCTTTAGATCCATGGGTGACGTGGCGGCAAAATCGGATGCGGACATGTTCAGCAATCGTTTGTGCATTGTTACTTCCTTTGACTAGAACGACAGGCTTGTGACATTGTCTCTAATATTGTTACAACAATATATTTAATATGTTATATCCAATCGGTAAACGGTTACAAACTTATTGTAATGCTCCGAAAAAATAGCCTTTAGCTGGACAAATCTAAAATTACGCAACTACCGTTCACCGAATAAAGATTTGAATTCTTGACATATCGACAAAGCGGAAAAAGAATTGGTTATGACAAATCGCGCAAATGATATTACATTTCGCACGAGAACGTATTCATTTACGATAAGCGGATACAAACTGGGACGACGACGGTTGAGTCCGGATAAATCGTTGTGTGCCCGGCAATCATGAAAGGATGCTTTATGGACGCTATCGTCAAATTCCTTGAAAAACACCAGGCTCTCTTCGACAAAATCTCAAAGAACATTTATCTGGTGGCGATTAAGGATGGCTTTCTCTCGAATATGCCAATCGTGCTGTTCTCGAGCCTGTTCCTTCTTCTTTCGACGCTCCCTGCCTATGTAGGCATCACGCTTCCGTCTGAGGTGCTGGATTTCTTTAATAAAATCTATGCATATACCATGGGGCTTCTTGGCATTATGGTGGCCGGCACCACGGCGAGCTCACTTGCCATGTCGATGAACCGCCGCATGCCTTCGGGTAAATCTCTCAACCCCACCTCGTGCATGGTTTGTGCCATGTGCGGCATGTTCTTGCTATCGGTGACGAACGATGTTGTCTCGATTGGCGGAGCAGATACATCTGTTTTTGAAACCGGCTATATGGGAACCAAGGGTTTTCTCGCTGCGTTCGTATCTGCGTTCTTGACCGTTAATATCTACAAGGTGTGCATTAGCCATAATGTGACGATCAAGCTCCCCAAAGAGGTCCCTGGCGCTATTGCACAGAGTTTTCGCGATATCTTTGCGTTTGGGTTTTCAATCCTTGCGTGCGCCGTTATCGATCTCGCGAGCCGTACGCTGCTTGCTGTGCCGTTCGCCAATTTGGTATCTGCTCTTATCTCGCCGCTGTTCTCCGCGGTCGACACCTATCCTGGCATGGCGCTTATCGAAGGCGCGGTCGCACTTTTCCAATTTATGGGTATTCACGGTGCTTCGGTTGTCATGAGCCCGATCAATGCTGCGCTCTACGGCAATACCGTTACCAATCTTGAGGTTTTCCAAGCAGGTGGACACCCGTCAATTGCTCTCACGCAGGACTTTACAAGCTTCATCGGCGGTCTGGGCGGTTCTGGCTGCACGTTCATCGTTCCTATTATCCTGATCATGTTTATGCGTTCCAAGCAGCTTAAAGCCATGGGCAAGGCATCGATTATCCCGGTGATTTTTGGAGTTAACGAGCCCGTTCTCTTCGGTATGCCGATCGTTCTCAATCCCTATATGTTCGTGCCCTTCCTAGCGGCTCCTATGGTCAACGCCATAATCGGTAAATTTTTCATTGACGTCATTGGAATGAACGCCCCCATGTATACCATGCCGTGGGCGCTTCCCGGCCCAATCGGTGCATTTCTCACCACGGGTCTCGATCTACGTTCTCTCGTATTGATGGCAGTGCTGTTGGTCGTTGACTTTGTGATTTACTATCCGTTCTGCAAGGCGTATGACCATCAGCTTTGTTTGGAGGAGTCCGCAAAGGAAGCTGCAGGAACCTCGGATGCAGATGCTATTGCCGCACAGGAAAATGTCGCAAAAGCTCTCGAGGCGGTAAAGGACAAGGCGGAGCAGATCCGCGTGCTTGTGCTTTGCCAGGGTGCCGGCACTTCGACTCTCTTGGCAAATGCTCTTCGCGAAGGCGCCGCTGCTAAGGGTATCGATCTGGTTTCTCAGTCCGGTGCGTACGGAAGCCACTATGATACGATGGATCAGTACAACGTGATTGTTCTGGCGCCCCAGGCACGCATGTACTATGACGCTATGAAGGCCGATACCGATCGCCTTGGAATTAAACTGCTCACCACAAGGGGCAAGGAGTATATCGACCTTACCAACGATCCCGAAGGTGCAATTGACTGGATCGTTCAGGAGCTGGCCAAATAGCGGATGCACTTCGTCGTTGATCCGTCGGTGCGTAGTACGGCCTCGCAGCTTATTGAGCTGCGGGGCCGTATTTCGTTGAGTATCTAATTGAGACAATGAGCGCAACCGTCGTGAGATCGCATTGGCGCTATCCGAGTCACCGACAAACTGTCTTCCATCTATGTGACCCAAAGGTCATCTCCGCTAGGCCGACGATGCAAATGACTCTGCTTCCTTTGGGTCCGAACGGGACATTGGCTCGCCCTTGCCAAATCCCACGAAGATAGAACTCGATTTGCTCGTGGCGCATGCATCAAAGAGTTTTTGATCAAGGTGCGCCTTCTCAACGCATTGATTCAAAACAAATATTCAGTTTGTGGGCTAGACCAGGCGGGCGTAGTCCTGTGACTGATGAAAGATGTGGGCGATATAGATTGTTTCGTGCTCAAACTTGTATAGACACACGTAGTTGTTGACGGGAAACGATCGGTAATTACGTGCCGCCAGCTCTTGCATATGCGAGAGGGGACGTAGGAGCGGCTGCTCGCGAAGCAGATCAAGCTGATATTCAAACTCAGCGACAAAATTGCCTGCTGCGCGCGGATTCTTGAGGATTTGGGCAAGGTATCCGACGATACTCTCGTACTCATATCGCGCGCTTTTGAGGATTACGACGTTATAGGTCATATTTGTCTCGTATCGAAGCCGCGAAGGATTCGTAATCGCTGTAGTCGCCTTGCGATATTTCGTCTTCTGCCAACATCATACGAGACAGCAGTTTTGCCTTGGCGATTTCTTCTTGCATGAGGCGATACTGGTCGCTGCTGATGCAGTGCATGGCCTCGTAGCCGTTCTTAGTTACGGTGACGTCGCGCTCAGACTCAACAAGCGTAGTGAATGCAGCAGTGTCCTTCATATCTCGGACGGGCACACAAGTTGACATGGGTACCTCCTTTGCGTTGGGACACAATTGTACCACGGTGTGTCCATGCGGACGATACCGTCGAATCGTCTCAATCTGTAACAATTGGGATCGAAAAACTCGGCTAGATGTTACAGATTGAGATTAAAGGGATTGACCTGTGGCGTTTGTCTCGATCTGTAACAGTTAGACGGTTAAAAGTGGGCTACGTGTTACAGATTGAGATATTTCTGCTCGGGCGTTCTGTTTGTCTCGATTTGTAACAACTAGGGCCGAAATACTCGGCTAGATGTTACAAATCGAGACAAACGGCCCGCTCAGGTCCGAGCCAAAACAAAAAGGCCGCATGCGAACCCGAGGGGGATTCGCATGCGGCCGACAGGGGGTATGCGGCAAAAGTTAGGCCATGAGCAGGCCGGTCTCCGCGACGTTCTTATACCAGTACGCGCTCGCCTTGGGATAGCGCTTCTGGGTCTCAAAGTCGATGTAGAACAGGCCGTAGCGCTTGTTGTAGCCGTTGGTCCAGGAGAACTGGTCCTGCAGCGACCACACAAAGTAACCGTCGACGTTTACGCCGCCGTCGATTGCCTTGAGGATCCATGCGAGATGCTGACGCATGTAGTCGATGCGAGGGGCGTCGTCGATAAAGCCGTCCTCAAAGTCGTCCTTATAGCCCATGCCGTTCTCAGTGATGTAGATCTTCTTGTAGTTGGGGTAATCGTTCTTAATGCGGAGCAGCAGGTCGTACAGGCCCTCGGGATAGATGATCCAGTCCCAATCGGTGGTGGGTACGCCTTCGCGCACGCATGACTCGCCCACGCCCTTGAGGAACCAGCGAGAGGAGCCCTTGTCGCCGGTGCCATTGTGGTTGATGTCGTTTTCGCCCTCGGCGGCACGCAGGAACTGGCACTTGTAGGTGTTGACGCCCAGGCAATCGTTGTAGGGGAGCGCGGCGGTCAACGCGGCGATGTCCTCGTCGCGGACATCGAGCTCGCCGCCGGCGATATGGGCCAGCTTGGTCGCAGCCTCCATGGTGTCGGCTGCATAGTGGCCGCGGAAAGTGGCGTCGAGCACCCAGCGGTTGTTGATGACGTCGGCCATGCGGGCGGCCTCGCAGTCGGCGGCGCTGCTGGGGTCGAGGGGATACTTGGGCTCCAGGTTCTGGACAATGCCGATCTCGCCCTCAAAGCCGCCCTCATGGAAGGCGACGACAGCCTTGGCGTGGGCCACCATCATGTTGTGCATGAGCTGGAAGGCCTTGTCCAGGCGATACTTCTCGCCGTGCGGCCAGTTGCCGACGATAAAGCTGCCTTCGGCGGTCGCGGGAATCTCGTTAAAGGTAAACCAGTGCTTGACCTCGGTGAACTCGGCAAAGCAGAACTTGGCGTACTCGACAAAGGCATCGATGGTCGTGCGCGTCAGGAAACCCTCGCCGCCGTCCTGGTAGAAGACCTCGGGCGTGTCAAAGTGATCGAGCGTGACATAGGGGATAACGCCAGCTTTGTTGCAGGTGGCAAAAAGCTCGTGATAGAAGGCGACGCCCTCGGGGTTAATCTCACCGGTGCCGTTGGGGAAGATGCGGCTCCAAGCGATGGAGACGCGAATGCCGTTAATGCCGAAGCGCTGGCACAGGTCAATATCGACCGGGTACTTGTTGTAGAAATCGCTTGCGGGGTCAGGGGAGAAGCGACCCTGAGCAGCCAGGAAATCGTCCCAGGGCACTTTGCCCTTGCCGTGCGTGCGGGTCTCGCCCTCAACCTGGTAAGCGGCGGTGGCGCCGCCAAACACAAAGCCGTCGGGGAATTGCATGGGGTTGGTCATGAGTCATCCTTTCTGTGGGATACGAATAGGGAGAGGTGCCCGAACTGGGGATCCGGGCACCAACAGAGGGAGGAACTAGTCGAGGTTCTCGCGGAGCCACTTGATGGCGCCAGCGGGGTCGCGAGTAAGGTCGATATATTCCTTACCGCGCGGGGCGAGCAGCTTAATGCCCAGACGATCGGTGTCGGCCTTCATGTCGTTGTAGTAGCTACGAACCTGCGGGGCGAGCACGATGACGTCGTACTGATCCATGATGGCAGTGTGCTGGCCATAAGCACCGGCAGAGGAAGCGATGTTCTCTCCGGTCTGTGCGGCACCTTCCTTGATGGCGTTGGCAAGCATGGCAGAGGTGCCGGCGCCGGCGCACAGGACGAGGACCTTCAGGCCATCGACATCTTTCTTGGCGGATGCATCGGCAGCGGGCTCGGGCTGATCGGCGACAGGCTTGCTGTCGGCGGCAGCGGCGGTCGTCTCGACGGAAGCGGTGGTCTGCTCGACAGCGGGCGCAGAGGCGTTGGCGGCGATGGCAACGGCACCATTGGACTCGAGACCCAGCTCGGCGGCGCGCTCGGCCTCCTGGTCGCAGAGCAGCTTATCGTATGCCTTCAAGAACGGCAGGTAGATGATGGCGTCCAGCAAGATGATAATCGCGACAAATACCAGGGCAATAAGCTGGAAGTTCGTGGTGATGAAAATGCCGATGGGGGCGGGGGTGGCCCACGGCACCACGAAGGAGAAACCGTTCATGCCCACGTTATCGATAAAGAACTTGGCAACACTCACGTTGACGCAGCCGGCGGTAACAAAGGGGATGAGCATGTAGGGGTTAAGGATCATCGGCGCGCCAAAGAGCAGCGGTTCGTTGACGGCGAAGGCAACAGGAACAATCGAGGCCTTACCGACGGCTTTGAGCTGCTTGGACTTCATAAAGAGAATCAGCAGAAGCGGCACGATGAACGTGGCGCCGGTGCCGCCGAACTCGCCCACGAGCGACATGTTAAAGGTGAGGGAGTGGGCGGGGTGACCACCGGCCAGCAGAACCTGCAGGTTCTCGGCCTGGTTGGCAAGACGGATGGGGTCGATGCCCGGCTGGACGATCGAGGGGCCGTGGACGCCGATGAACCAGAAGAATGCGGTGGCAGCCTGGATAAGGATAAGGCCAGGATAGGTTTCTGCAGCGGTAAAGAGCGGGGAGAGCAGTTTAATAAGCAGCTCAGAGAACGGAACGCCCATGAGGTTGCGCACGACGACATCGATGATGCCGCAGATGATGACGGCGCCGCCAAAGGGGATGATGTCGCGGAAGTTCTGAGCGATGGCGCCCGGGACCTCCTTGGGCAGCTTAATGGTCAGATCGCGCGAGACGCAGAACTTATAGACCCACACGGTAATGAACGCGGCGATATAGGCCGAGAACAGACCGCGCGTACCCATGCTGGTGCAGTCGAAGACCGAAAGCTCGGAGCCGTTGAACTTGGTGGTGAACTGCGTAACGGCGAGCAGCAGCATGCTGCACTGGGCGGCCACCATGGTGGAGCCGTCGTTGAGCACCTTGCCGGCGGGCATGCGACGGTTCATGGAAGCCGTAAAGTTCTTGGCAGTGGTGCCGGCGACCATGATGCCCATAACGCCCATGGTGAAGTTGTACAGCTTGTTGCACCAGTCGATGAGCGGTTGGGGCAGCGTGATGCCGACTACGCCGGGAAGGGTGGCGATCAACAGGAAGATCGAAGAGGTGAGGACGATGGGCATGCACCCAAGGAATCCGTCCTTGATGGCCTGGAGGTAGATGTTCCTCGAGATCTTCTCAAAGAACGGTTGATGCTTTTCGAGCATCTTTACGATGGCGTCCATAGAGCTCCTTTGCTGCTCGATGCGCGATGCATGTGGATGGAACTGGTCGTCGATGGATGGTCAGGACTGCCCGGAAACCTTCCTGCTTAAGGAAGGCATTGCGAAATGACAACGTTGTCATTTCGTTAATGACAACGTAAGACATTTTTGGAAGAGCAACAAGGATATACGGGTGAGCGGTCGATATTGTTCGGTAAACGGTTGATTTATCAATCAGGCAGGTAGTGTATGCTAGAACGCAAAAAACAAGCGATGCATAACCGACTGGAGAAGTAGTGGCAACGATGGACAAGAAAAATGTCTCAATGAACGATGTGGCAGTTGCCGCGGGCGTTTCTCTCAAGACGGTGTCGCGCGTGATCAACGAGCCCGATAGCGTGCGCGAGTCGACGCGCGATAGGGTCCATTCCGCAATGGAGGCGCTCGGGTTTCGAACCAACTTTGCCGCGCGTTCACTCAAGTTGGGCCGTTACGGGTGCATCGGCGTGGTGATGTTCCACTTGTCGGGCGGCGCCGTGGACATGATTGACGGTATCGCAGATGCCGCCGAAGAGCGTGGTTTTGCGCTTACGATGATCAAAAAGCGGGCGGGGGAGAAGATGACCCTTGCCGATGCTGCGCGTAGGATGTCGCAGCTTCCCGTCGACGGCATGATCTTCAACCTGCGTCAGATGGTCGATGACTTTGATACCTTTGAGGCGCCGAAAGACCTCAAGACGGTGATTATCACGCCGATGGAACATCCTACCTGCTCTACCGTTAGTGACGATCAAGAGGGTGGTGCGCGCATGGCGTGCGAGCACTTCTTAAATCGCGGGCACAAGAACGTGTATTTCGTCTCTGGTAAGAAAGAGTCGCTGTCGAGCCAGTGCCGTATGAAAGGTTGGCGTGCGGCACTCGAGGCGCGTGGCATTGAGCCGCCCGAGCCTCTGCAAGGCGATTGGAATGCGGATAGTGGCTATGCCGCGGGCCTTGCGCTTGCCGATAAACCCGATTGCACGGCGGTCCTCGCTGCTAACGACTGCATGGCAAACGGCGTGATGATGGCTCTGCGTGACAGAGGGCTCAGGGTGCCCGACGACGTGTCCGTGATCGGCTTTGACGACGAACTCTACAAGACGATTCCCAACTCGATTCTGACGTCAGTGAAGTTTCGCCACCGCGAGCTGGGCATCCGTGCGCTTAACGAGGTCGTCGCAGGTCTGGAAGCCCCGAGCTCCAGAAGCCGTACGCTTGTGTCGGGCGTGCTGGTCGAGCGTTCCAGCGTGAAGGACCTGCGGGCGTAGACGTGCTCGGCCTGTTCGTCTAAATCTGTAATAGGTAGGGCCGAAAATCTCAGCTAGATGTTACAGATTTAGACAATTCGGTCCAGCTTATTCCGTTTGTCTCGATCTGTAACAACTAGACGGTCAAAAGTGGTCTACATGTTACAAATCGAGATTGTTCGGCCCGGGCCGCCCGTTCGTCTAAATCTGTAACAGCTTGGACCGAAAAACTCGGCTAGATGTTACAGATTGAGATGAACAGGAGGACGGGTGCGGTCTAAACAAAATGGCCCGCGCATCACACATCGATGCACGGGCCATTTATTGTCTGCGAGCGGCAGGTGGTGTCAGCGTCTTATGCCTCGAGGTTTTCCTCGATCCAGGCGACGGCACCCTTGGGATCCTTAGTGAGGTCGATGTACTGTTTGCCCTTGGGCGACAGCAGCGTGATGCCCAGGCGGTCGGTGTCGGCCTTCATCTCGTTGTAATAGGTGCGAACCTGCGGAGCCAGGACGATGACGTTGTACTGGTCCATGATGGCGTAGTGGCTGCCGTAGGCACCGGCGTTGGCGGTAATGTCGATGCCCAGCTCGTCGGCGCCTTCCTTAAGCGCGTTGGCGAGCAGTGCAGAGGTGCCGGCGCCAGCGCACAGAACCAGAACCCTCAGATCCTTGCCCTTAAGGGCGGACGGAGCTGCGGAGGCCTCGGTGGCAGAAGCGGTCTCGACAATAGGAGCCTCAACGGCGGGGGCGGCAGCGGTCTTGACGGCCTTGGTCTCCTCGGCCTCTTCTTCGGCCAGGGTCTCGGCCTCCTGCTTGCACAGGACGTTGTCGTAGGCCTTGCAGAACGGGTAGTAGATCAAGAAGTCAACGACCAGCAGGACGACAACCAGGACCAGAGAGATCGGCTGGAAGTTGGTGTCGATGAAGGTGCCGATCGGTCCGGGGAGTGCCCACGGCATGGCATAGATAAAACCGTTCATGCCCAAAAAGTCGATGAAGAACTTACCAATGAGGACGTTGGCCACGGGGGCAAACAGGAACGGGATCAGGAAGTACGGGTTGAGGATGATGGGCGCGGCGAACAGCAGCGGCTCGTTGACGGCGAACATCACGGGTACGACAGAGGCTTTGCCGACGGCCTTGAGCTGCTTGGAGCGCATAAAGAGCAGGAAGATGATCGGGACAATGAACGTGGCGCCGGTGCCGCCGAGTTCGCCGATGTAGTTACCGAAGTTCTCGGTCAGGGCGAGGGCGGGGTGACCGCCGGCCTGCAGCGTGGCGAGGTTGGTGGTGATGTTGCCAAACAGCGCGGCGTTGAGGGCAGGCTTAACGACCGAGGGGCCGTGGATGCCCATGAACCAGAACAGCGGGATCATGAACCAGATGAGGGCGAGGCCGGCGTAGGAATCGGCAGCGGCGAACAGCGGGCTCACCAGCGTGGAGATGACGTTGGCAAACGGGACGGCCAAGCAGGTGCGGCAGATAACGTCGATGACGGCGACAAACAGGATGGAGAAGCTGAAGGCGAAGATGTCGCGGAAGTTCTGGGCGATGGCGCCGGGGACTTCTTTGGGCAGCTTGATGGTGATGTCTCGCTTAATGCAGAAGGCATAGATGTTGACCGTGGCAAATGCGGCGACAAAGGAGCTCAGTAGGCCCTTGGTGCCCATGTTGTCGGTAAAGAACACCGAGGCATCGGCGCCGTCGATCTTGGCACTCGTCTGGGTAACGGCCAAGATGAGCATAGCGCACATGGCGGCGACCATGGTGCTCGTGGCGTTGATGGCCTTGCCGGCAGGCATGCGGCGGTTCTTGGAGCCGGTCAGCGCGCTTGCGGTGGTGCCGGCGACCATGATGCCCACGACGCCCATCGTGAAGTTGTAAACCTTGTTGCAGAAGTTCACGACGTCGACGTTCCACCAGTCGGGCAGCGTAAAGCCGCCGACCGTGGCGACAACGCCCGGCAGGGTCGAAATAAGCAGGAAGACAGAAGAAGACAGGATGATGGGCATTGCTGCCAAAAAGCCGTCTTTAATGGCCTGAAGGTAGATGTTCTTAGAGACCTTGTCGAAGTACGGCTGACCTTTCTCCAAGAACTTAACGATCGATTCCATAGTTCACGCTCCTCTTTGCATGAAATCTTAATGGCATGGACGTTGAAAACCTATATGGTCTCCCGCTTGCTAAAAGCCCGGGTGCAGGCGGGGTCGGTCCCAGGGGGAGAGAGGGGAGCGGCTGGGTTTGTATCGCATAGGGCCGCTCCCCTCTCGGGGGAAAGCGAGGCGATGCGCTACTGCGCGTCCGCCATAGTGTCGGCGAGCTCCTTGTACCAGAGTGCCGACTGCTTGATGTAGCGTTTTTGCGTGTCGAAGTCGATGTAGAACAGGCCGTAGCGCTTGTTATAGCCGTTGGCCCACGAGAACTGGTCCTGCAGGCTCCAGATAAAGTAGCCCTGGACGTCGACGCCCTCGGCGCGCGCCCGGAGCACCTTCTCCATGTGCTGGTCGACAAAGTCGATGCGCTCGGGATCGGCGACGATGCCGTTTGCGTCGGGCTCGGGGTCCTTGTGGCCCAGGCCGTTTTCGGTGATATAGATGACGGGGAGGTTGGGATAGGTGGCGCTGATGTGCTTGAGCGTGTCGTAGAGGCCTTGCGGGTAGATGAGCCAATCCCAGTCGGTGGTGGGGATACCCGGCATATCGACCTGCTGCCCGACGCCCTTAAACTTAAAGCACGAGGTGCCCTTGTCTCCGGTGCCGTTAAAGCTGTTGGTGGACTCGCCATCGTAGGCGGCGATAAACGCCGACTGATAGTAGTTGAGGCCGAACATATCGTTGCGGGGCGCCGCCTTGGCGAGCTCCTCCATGTCGCTGTCCTCAACCGTAAGCGTGGCGTTGTTGGCACGCAGAATCTCGTTGATGAGTGAGAGGGTGCGCGCGGAGTAGTGACCCAGGAAGGCGCCGTCCATGATGAAGTCGGTGTAGAAGGCGTTGTACAGGTCGGCGGCGTGCTGGTCGGCGGGCGAGTCTGTGGCAGGATATGCCGGCGTCAGGACGTTGACCATGCCAATGCGTCCGCCCAGGTGCTCGGTCTCGTCAAGATCCTTATACAGGTTGACGGCGCGGGCGTGGGCAACGAGCTCGTTGTGCTGGCTCTGGATGCCGCTCGTCACATCAAAGTGATGGTTGGGCGGGAAGTTGCCTTGGATGTATTGGGAGTGCGAGAGGCTGATGAGCTCGTTGATGGTGAACCAATTCTTGACCTCGCGGAACTCGCGGAAGCAGAACTCGGCATAGCGCACATAGGCGTCGACGGTCTTGCGGTTGAGCCAGTCGCCCTGGTTGAACAGGGCGGCGGGGGAGTCAAAGTGATGCAGGGACACATAGGGCTCGACGCCATACTTTTTGCAGCAGGCGAACAGCTCGTGGTAGTGCTTAACGCCCTCGGCGAGGGGCTCGGCATCGTCGCCGTTGGGGAAGATGCGGGTCCAGGCGATGGACACACGGATGGCGTTGAGTCCATGCTCGGCAGAAAGGCGGATATCCTCCTCGTAGCGGTTGTAGAAATCACTGGCCGGGTCGGGCAAAAAGCGACCCTGGGCGACAAGGTAATCGTCCCACATGGTCTTACCCTTGCCTGCCACCTTCGTGGAACCTTCCGTTTGGTACGCGGCGGTTGCGGCGCCCCAAACAAAGCCCTTCGGCAGCTGCTGTACGCGGTTTAGCAAAGACATATGCATACACCCTCTCGTCTCGCTGTTCGATATTGTGCGTTTGCGCTCAGGAGGCTCCCTGGTTAGCGTTCAGCGGTGAAAAAGCCCGATAAACACTATCTTAAAATGATTAGAACCAAAATGAGCACGTGAACATTTGACAATGAGCACGTTAACATCCGGCTGGGATGTATAGAAACAAAACAACTTCAAACAGCTGCGAACGGTTGTATTTGTTCGGTAAGCGGTTTTGATTGACAGAAGTTTTCATGTTGTGGTATATGGCTCGGGTATCATGAGCACGTTATCGATGTATGTACGATGCGCCATGGGCGCGGGGAATAGTTGGGAAGCAGGTTAGCGTGGAAGGCATGGCTCAGCAGACAAGGAATGGTCATTCGGCGAGCGCGGCAGAGGTTGCGGCGCTCGCTGGCGTGAGCCGCCAGACTGTGTCTCGCGTGGTCAACGGTATGCCCAACGTGACGGAAAAGACGCGCAAGCGTGTGCTGGCCGCCATGGAAGAGCTGGGCTTTCGTCCCAATTTTGCTGGAGCGGCGTTGCGCGGCGGGTCGTATCGTTCTATTGGCCTGTGCATGTACAACATCACACGTGTCGGTAACCTGGCGACGCTCGAGGGTATCATGCAAGCGGCGCGCGAGCACGATTTTGCCGTCACTATGATCGAGATGGGCGGCGACAAGCCCTATACACTTGCCGATGCCTCGCGCCGCATGGTCGAGCGACCCGTCGACGGCATGATTCTCAACATGAACCGCATGGCTCCCGATTTTGAGGAGTTTGTTCCCCAGCCGGGAGTGCGAACGGTCATCCTGTCCATGTATGCGCATCCGCGCTGCACGACGATCGACTCCGACCAGTATGGTTCGTGCGAGCTGTTGACCAATTATCTGCTGGAACATGGTCACTCGAATATGCGGTTTGTGGCGGGTCCGGAAAACTCGATTTCCTCGCGTTTTCGTGAGGCCGGTTGGCGCGATACGCTGGGTCGTGCTCATGTCGATGCCGCTCCGATGCTGCGTGGCGATTGGAGTGCGGACAGTGGGTACGCCATGGGCGAGCGGATTGCGGCCGAGGTGCTTGCCGGCGGGTCGCAGGCGCCGACTGCCGTGCTTGCGGCAAATGACCAGATGGCGCTGGGCGTTATCGCCGCGCTCGAGAACGCGGGCCTGTCCGTGCCCGACGACGTGAGCGTGGTTGGTATCGACGACGCACTCGAGGGACTTGTTCCTCACAATCGACTGACGACGCTGCGATTTGATTTGCGCGGTGTCGGTAAGCTTGCGTTTGAGGCGGCGATTGGAGAGAGCTCGTCTATCGAGGCGATTCATGTGCCGAGTACGCTGGTCGAACGCTCGACTGTTAGGGACATACGGGGTTAGGTCCTACTCCGTTTGTCTCGATTTGTAACAGGTAGACGGTCAAAAGCGGGCTACGTGTTACAGATTTAGATTCTTCGGAAAGAGCAATCCTGTTCGTCTCAATCTGTAACAGCTAGGACCAAAAAACTCGGCTAGATGTTACAGATCGAGACAAACGGCTCCCGACCTGAACAAAAAGGTCGGGGGCGGCGCGCCGTGTGACGTGCCGCCCCCGGCTGAGAAATGGGGACAGGTTATGTGGGCGGGTAACCCCGCAAGCCGCTAGTCCAGACGACGGGTCTGCGCTACGTGCTTATACCAGTAGGCGCTTGCCTTGGGCGTGCGCTTCTGGGTTTCAAAGTCAACGTAGAAGAAGCCATAGCGCTTGTTGTATCCGTTGGTCCAGGAGAACTGGTCCTGCAGGCTCCACAGGAAGTAACCGCCCACGTTGACGCCCACCTCCATGGCCTTGAGCAACCAGCGCAGGTGCTGCTCGATGTAGTCGATGCGCGGCTGGTCGTCCACAAAGCCGTCTTTGTAGGGATCCTTGTAGCCCATGCCGTTTTCTGTAATGAAGATCTGCTTATAGTTGGGGTAGCGCTGCTTAATGTAGACGAGCAGATCGAACAGGCCCTCGGGATAGATGATCCAGTCCCAGTCGGTGGTGGGGATGCCAGGCTTGTTCACATGCTCGCCAATACCCTTAACGCGCCAGCGGCCGGTGCCCTTCTCGCCCGTACCGTTGTGGTGCAGGTCGTTCTCGCCATCGTAAGCCTTCAAAAAACGGCACTGATAGTTGTTAGCGCCCAGGTAGTCGTTGTAGAGCGCGGCCTCGCGCATAATTTCGAGGTCCTCGTCCAGAATCTCGATGGTGCCGCCCGAGACGGCAGCCAGGCGGTTGGCGCACTCCAAGGTGTCAGGCGCGTAGTCGCCGCGGAAAGTGGCGTCGAGCAAGAACTGGTTCTGCAACACGTGCTCGTTATTAGCGGCTTTGATGTCGGCGGGGTCGTTCTCGTTGAGCGGGTACTTAAACTCCAACGACTGGATGACGCCGATCTTGCCCTTAAAACCGCCATTGTGGAAGGCCAGCACGGCCTTGGCGTGGGCGAGCATCATGTTGTGCTCGCACTGGAAGGCTTCGGCCAGATGCGCCTTGACGCCGCCGGGGAAGGTGCCCTCGATGTAGGTGTTGGAGGCATCGGCCCAAATCTCGTTAAAGGTGAACCAATAGGTCACCTGGTCGGCGTACTCCTTAAAGCAGAAGGTGGCAAAGTCCACAAAGGCATCGATGGTCTCGCGGTTGAGGAAGTCGCCCTTCTCAAAGAGGGCAAGCGGCGTGTCAAAGTGATGCAGCGTGACGAACGGCTCAACATGGTGCTTATGGCACTCGGCGAAAAGGTCGTGGTAGAACTGAACGCCCTCGGGGTTAATCTCGCCGGTACCGTTGGGGAAGATGCGGCTCCAGGCGATGGAGAGGCGAATGCCGTTGATGCCAAACTCCTCGCACAGCTCCAGGTCGACGGGGTACTGGTTGTAGAAGTCCGAAGCGGGATCGGGGGAGAAACGCCCCTGGGCCTCCAGGAAGTCGTCCCAGGCGACTTTGCCCTTACCGTGAGTGCGGGTCTCGCCCTCTACCTGGTAGGCAGCAGTGGCGCCGCCAAAGACAAAGTCCTCGGGAAACTGCGCGGGTGGGTTGGTGACGCTAGCAGGGTTAACGGACATGATGATCCAATCGTCTAAATCGAAGGGCCAGCCGGTCTTGGATGGTCGGCTGGCCCTGAGCGTTACTTACTTCGAAAGCTGTTCACTCACGAAGGCGAGAGACTTATCGCCGTTCTGGGAAAGCTCGATGTACTGCTTACCGCGGCAGGCGACGCACTTGTTGCCCACGCGCTCGCAGTCCTTCTGCAGGTCGGTCAGGTAGCTTGCGGCCTGCGGGGCCAGGACGACCAGGTCAAAGTCGGGGAGCATGTCCACGTGGTTGCCATAGGCCTCGGCAGCGGTCTCAAGATTGATGCCGCGCTCTTTGGCGGCCTTGGCCAGCGCGTTGGCGAGCAGGCCCGAGGTGCCGCCACCCTGGCAGAGCACGAGCACGCGCTTGCCGTTGAGGTCACTGGCGGTCGTTGTCTCAGTGGCGACAGCGGCGGGAGCGTCGGCCTTCACGGACTCGGCAGCAGCGCCGGCGGCAACGCTCTTGGCGTCAGCCTTGCCCTGGAAAGCATCGTTGAGCTTAGCGGCCTTCTCGGCGTTCTTGGCGGCGAGCTCCTCCTGGGAGATCTCGGCCTCCTCGGCGCACTTCTGGGCGTCATAGGCGCGGAAGAACGGATAGTACAGAGCGAAGTCGACGACCAAGATAAGGGCGAGCATCACAAAGGCGAGCGGCTGGAAGCCCAGGCCCATGATGGTGCCGATGGGGCCGGGGACGGTCCAAGGCAGGGTGTACATAAAGCCGTTCATGCCCAAGAAGTCGATAAAGATCTTGAGGATCCAGATGTTGGCGATCGGGGCAAAGACAAACGGGACAAAGAAGACGGGGTTGAGCACGATGGGTGCGGCGAACAGCAGCGGCTCGTTGACGGCAAAGCAGACCGGGACGATGGCGGCCTTACCGACGGCGCGCATCTCCTGGGACTTGGCCAGGAAGCAGAACATAAAGACCAGGACGAGCGTGGCGCCGGTGCCGCCCATGCAGACGACGAAGTACTGGGCACCCTGGGTCAGGACAGCGGAAGCGTGCTGGCCAGCCTGGAACGCAGCCAGGTTGTCGGTCATGTTGGCAACGAGAGCGGCGGCGATGGCGGGCTCGACGATCGAGGGGCCGTGGACGCCGACGAACCAGAAGAGGCTCATGGCGCCGTAAATCACAGCGAGGCCGATATAGCCGTCGGCAGCGGTGAACAGGGGCTGGAACACCTGGATGACGCCCTGGGCAAAGCAGAAGCCAAAAGCAGCGCGGAAGACGATGTCAAAAACCCAAAAGACGGTGATGCAGACGGAGAAGGGGATGATGTCCTTAAAGGTCTGCGAGATGTTGGGCGGAACCTGCTCGGGCATCTTGACGGTGATGTTGCGCTTGATAAAGAACTTGTAGATGATGCCGGTCACAAACGCAGCGATGAAGGCGGTCAGCAGGCCCTTGGAACCAAGGTAGGTGGTGTTGAAGCCGCTGGCGGCGTCCGTGGCGACCGTGTCGCTCGAAAGGAGCAAGAAGCCGATGATGGCCGCGCACATGCATGAGATAAAGTTAATCTGGTTATTTTTGGGCAGGTCGCGGTTCTGAGCGTCGGCGAAGTGCTTGGCCGTGGTGGCGGCGCAGGCGATGGCCAGGATGCCCATGGAGTAGTTGTAGCACTTCCACAGAGCGTTGTTGATGTCATCGGGCCAGTAGAAACCCCAGATGTTGGGGACCGAGGCTACCAGGCAGAAGATGGACGAGAAGATGATGATGGGGATGACGGAGATAAAGCCGTCGCGGATCGCCTTGAGGTACTTGTTGCGGGCGATCGCGTTGAAAAAGGGCTGGCCCTTTTCGATAGTGGCGATGAGTTGCTCCATGCAATGCTCCTAAGAGTCGGTGGGTTAGCAACGATGGTAGCTTTTGACGTTCGGTTGCCAAAATGTTGACGTTGCCATTTTGTGACACAAAAAAAGACGCGAACCGGTGGTTCCTGTGCCTGCGAACCGTCGATTCCTTACGCGTAAACGTTTGAGCCGCCCGGTGGCTCTGTGTTTGCACAATGGCAACGTTAACATTTGGGCGACAAAAGCCGTTCAGGGAAGCAAAAATGTCGGTGAACGGTAGGTTTTGGGTGGTGAGCGTATGGTGGGGGAGGCGTTGGATATACTTGAAGACGTTTCATTTGACTGCGTAGGGTGCCACCAATGGCATCGTTGACATAGAAAGATCGACCTATGGCCGCTGTTAAAAAATCGGTATCCGTCAAAGACGTAGCGCGCCTCGCGGGCGTCTCGGAGCAGACAGTCTCGCGTACGGTGCACGATTCGCCCAGCGTGCGCCCCGAGACCAAGGAACGCGTGCGTGCCGCCATGCGCGAGCTGGGGTATCGCCCTAATTTTGCCGGTCGATCGCTGCGCCGTGGCAAGTTTAAGACCGTCGGCGTCGCCATGTTCAACATTACCGGTACCGGCAACCTCGATCGTATGGAGGGCTTTGCCGCCGCGGCCGACAAACATGGCTACGCCATTACCCTCACTAAGGTAGACGGGCATCCGTATACCCTCGAGAGCGCATCGTCGCGTATGAGCGCACTGCCGGTGGATGGCATGGTCGTGATCATGAATCGCATGCCGGCGGACTTTGGCACCTTCGAGCCGCTGTCCGGCATGCAGACGGTGCTCGTTACGATGTTGGAGCACCCGCTCTGTTCAACGGTCGATAACGACCAGTTCGATTGCTCGCGCCAGGTGGTCGAGTATTTGCTGGGGAGGGGGCACAAAACCGTGCACTTTATCTCATGCCCCGAGCGCTCGCTTTCGGGCATGCGGCGCGAGGAAGGCTGGCGTGAGACATTGCGTGCGCATGGCATTGAGCCCCCGCAGCTCGTGCGCGGTGACTGGACGGCACAGAGCGGATATGCCGCAGGCCAGGCTCTGGCGGAAGATCCGACCTGTACGGCCATCTATGCCTCCAACGATGCCATGGCATATGGCTGCATCCGTGGGCTCGAGTCGCGCGGAAAGCGTGTGCCCCAGGACGTGAGCGTGGTGGGTGTTGATGACAGCCTGGGCGATATCGTGCCCGACCGTCGCCTGACCACCGTGCGCTTTGACAACAGGCGTGTCGGCATGTGGGCAGTCGATAAGATCGCCGGTGCCGAGGGGGGTGCGTCTGGCGTGGAGCACATGCTGATCCCCGGCGTGCTCGTAGAGGGCGATACGGTGCGCGATTTGCGCTAGGGCGCGGTCCTGTTTGGGTTTCCGTTAATCATGTTTGATATTGTTCGAAATGGTTTGGAAACCGTTCACGGGCGAAAATTGACCGTTCATAGCTTGAAATTATGTTTTGCGTTGTTTTTTTTGTTTGAATGTTAATGTTTCTGCCATACAGAACGCAGCGCGTATGCCCGGACGCGATGCTCTCCATTGGTTCATATGTGAAAGGAACGCAATATGGCAACCAAAGAAGAAATCTCGATGGTTGGATTCGAGATCGTCGCATACGCAGGTGACGCCCAGACCGATCTGCTTGCAGCGCTCGATGCTGCTCGCGAGGGTGATTTTGAGAAGGCCGAGCAGCTGCACAAGGATGCCAGCGATGCGCTCATCGGTGCCCACGACACGCAGACCAAGCTGCTTTCGCAGGAGGCCGGCGGTGGCGAGATGGAGATGACCTTCATCATGGCTCACGCTCAGGACACTCTCATGACCACTATGATCCTGGAGAAGCAGACCCGCTTTACCATCGATGCCTACAAGCGCATCGCCGAGCTCGAGGCCAAGCTCGCCTAACGAGCCCGCACAACCAAGTCCCCTTCCAAAAGCTCTGCTGCAAACTCGCGACAGGGCTTTTTCTTTTTACCCGGTACTTGGGGACGTTCCTTATCTGCCGACAGTTAGGGACACTCCTGCCATGCATTTGATCCTTTGAGGATGGAAGAAAACGGGTTATTAGGTTTGTTGCGGTGCCGACTCGACCCGTCGGTTACAAAACTATGCCGGTTTACTACGATGAATCGTATTCTTTCAACTATGGAAAGAACAGCGTTATCAAAGCCGCAGGTAGAAAGCTTGCCATTTTCTGCTAATAGCAAATGTGGTCGGTCCTATCGGTTTTACGGTAGTAAACCGGCATAGTTTTGAAATGGCACTGTTCGACTAGCAGCGTTATGGAGCTTCTGCACGCCCTCCCGTTCGGTTTTTCGCTGGATGGGTATACTCTCATCCGCAATACAGGCCGGAATGAGGAGGTATCCAAATGCCGGATAACGGGTCAATACAAAAAAGAGGTGCGCACGAGATGGCCCATGGGCGTCCTGTCCAGATAACTGAGCATACGACGGTAACCGAGCTACAGCCCAGCCTGTCCGATGTCGTGTGCGCAAACAAAAAGCTGCAGATTGGCTTTATCGTTGCGCTCGTGGTACTGGCGCTGCTGTCGGGCTTTGTAGCTCGTCCGCATTTCGCCGATACCAAAACATGGGACTCCACCATCGAGGTTATCGACCAAAAGAAGGGCAACGTTTTGGCGCTCACGACCTCGTGCGTTGCCCTATCTGCGGGTATTACCGCGCTGCCGGGCGATACGGGAACGCCAGTCGCCGAGCAGCTCGCGCAGCTTTCAGGCAACCTTGGTATCGTGCTTGCCGTGCTATACCTAGAGAAATATTTGCTTACGATTTTGTGGTCGGTTGGCCTGGGCATCCTGATCCCGTTTGCGCTGGTGCTCTTTGCGATCTCACTTGGCATTCACGGACGCTGGAGCACGAGCACAGTCATTCGCCGCGTGGCAACGCGTGTGCTGGTGGTCGCCATAATTGGCATGGTGTTGGTGCCTGCAAGCGTATGGGTGTCGCAGAAGGTCGATGAAACGTATCGCGTAAGTATTGAGCAAGCTCAGCAAAAGGCTGCGGATGCGGCAGATAGCGACAGCTCCAAAGCAAGCAAGAAAAAGACCGAGTCCACAGAGTCCAAGAATGTGCTTGAGCAGCTTGCCGACGGCGCCTCGGGTCTTGTCACGTCGGTGACCAGCGGCGCCAAGCAGATGACCGATGAGATTGTGCAGCAGGTGACCGATCTGATCGAAGGCGTCATCGTGATGATCGTGACCTCGTGTGTTATCCCATTGCTGGTGCTCGCGGCGTTTCTGTGGCTGGGACACACGCTGTTGGGGATCGATATTTCCGGTCCAGCGAGCTATTTGACGGGCCGCTTTCTGAGCACTCCGTCCAAGCACACCAAAAAGGTGGGCAGTCCGAGTAACTAAAACAGCTGTATATACCGGGGCATACCGCCGAAGGGCGGCCGAGACACGTTCTCGGCCGCCCTTTTGTTTGTTGAGCACATGGTCGCTACGTTCGCGCCGGGCCCAAACGGTCGCCAATCATCCGCGAACGGTATTTGTTCAAAAAAGAACAAAGACAAACAAATTATTGTTGCAGTCTCTGTTCGAATGTGTTCAAATAAACATGAACAGTGAAGAACCGCACATTCAGATGCCCGGACCTGAACGCGGTTCAACACTTCCAAACAGAAACTGCGCACCTGCGTATCTCTCAAGGAGGATGTCATGAGGGTTGTAATCGCTTCCGATGCCGACGGTATGTCGATGAAGGAGTCCATCAAGGAGATGCTCATCGCCGACGGTCACGAGGTCGTCGACTATTCCGAGACCCCTGCCGCGGACTTTGTCGATTCCGCCACCGCCGTTGCCAAGGACCTGCTGGAGCACAAGGATTCTCAGGGCTTCGCATTCGATAAGTACGGCGTCGGCTCCTATATGGCCGCCGTCAAGATCAAGGGCATGGTCGTCGCCAACATTTCCGATGAGCGTTCCGCTTACATGACCCGCGAGCACAACGGCTCGCGCATGGTCACCATGGGTCCGGGCGTTGTGGGCACCGAGGTCGCCAAGAAGATCGCCCGCGAGTTCCTGCGCGCCCAGTACGCCGGCGGCCGTCACCAGATCCGTGTCGACATGCTCAACAAGATGGCCTAACGAGAGCCACCGAGAACTCGAACTTCTACCTCAACTTGTGAATTCAGACGAAAGGACGTTCTGATGAAGAAGACCATCGCAATCGGTTGCGACCATATCGTTACGGACGAGAAGATCTATCTGGCCGACCGCCTGGAGCAGGCTGGCTACAAGGTGCTCGACTGCGGCACCTACAGCCACACCCGTACGCACTACCCCATCTACGGCAAGGCCGTGGGCGAGGCTGTTGCCAGCGGCAAGGCTGACTTTGGCGTGGCCCTGTGCGGCACCGGCATCGGCATCACCAACGCCGTCAACAAGGTTCCCGGCGCCCGCTGCGCCCTGGTTCGCGACATGACCTCTGCCCTGTATGCCCGTCGCGAGCTCAACGCCAACATCGTGGGCTTTGGCGGCAAGATCACCGGCGAGTTCCTGATGGCCGACATCATGCTTGCCTTCCTGGAGGAGCCCTACGACAAGACTCCCGAGCACGATGCCTTGATCGCCAAGATCGATGCCTGCAATAAGGCCGACGCCGAGGCTCAGGCCGACCCGCACTTCTTTGACGAGTTCCTGGAGAAGTGGGACCGCGGCGAATACCACGACTAAGGAGGTTCCGGCGTTCTACCGAACGCCAGACCAGTCGACGCTGCGAAGCCATCTGGCGGGCGAGCTACTCTGATAAAACTTTTGCTTGCTGAGCTCGTGTGCGTCGTTTTGGCGGTACCCGGCATTCTGCAGCTTTTTAATTGACGGCTCGCGTTTCTGTGAGGGGCGCGGGCCGGTTTTCTAAACAGGAGTCCAACATGATTCTGACCGTTACCATGAACCCGTCGATTGATACGCGCTATCAGCTCGACAAACTGATCATCGATGATGTTAACCGTGTGACGCCCGAAAAGACCGCTGGCGGTAAGGGCCTCAACGTGAGCCGTGTGCTGCTGCAGTTGGGCGACGATGTGCTCGCGACCGGCCTGCTTGGCGGCCACATGGGTGCCTATATGGCCGAGCTCATGGATGCCGATGGCGTCAAGAACGACTTTGTGCCCATTGCCGGCGAGACGCGCATCTGCCTGAATATTCTGCACGAGGGTAATCAGACCGAACTGTTAGAGAGCGGCCCGCAGATCGCCCCCGCGGAACTCGAGGCCTTTACGGCCAAGTTCGCCGAGCTTGCAGCGAAGACGGACGTTGTGACGCTTTCGGGCTCGCTGCCGCGTGGCGTCGATGCCGGCTACTATGCCGAGCTCGTCAAGATCGCCGAGGAGGCGGGCGCCAAGGTGCTGCTCGACACCTCGGGTGCATCGCTGGAGGCCGCGCTGGAGTCCGACGCTAAGCCTGAGCTCGTAAAGCCCAATCTGACCGAGATTAACGGCCTGCTGGGTACGTCCTTTGCGACCGATGATGTCGATGCCCTGCGCGAGGCGCTTGCCGCCGATGGCCGCTTTGCCGGTATTCCCTGGGTTGTCGTTTCGATGGGCGCTGCCGGTTCGGTGGGCTTCCATGAGGGTCGCGCGTTCCGCGCCAAGACGCCCGCGATTGCGGCCGTGAACGCGACGGGTTCCGGTGACTCGACCATCGCCGGCTTTGCGCATGCCATTGCTGCCGGCGCCGACGACGTCACGGTGCTCAAGACCGCCAATACCTGCGGCAAGCTCAACGCCATGGATCCCAAGACCGGCCACCTGGTCATGGATCGCTGGGACGAGATTTACAACAGTGTTGTCGTGACTGAACTGTAGGGTTACGCGGTTTTACCAAACCTATTGGTTCCGCCGTTCTACCGAACGGCGGACCGGTCGACGCTGCGCGGGCCGCAATTGGACAATCTGACGTTCAACTTCAAGGGCGCGACCAGAAGGTCAGCGCCCTTTCGTTTCGCGTCACCTTGTCTCAAATGCGACCCGCTCGCTGTCCGTCCTCTACCTGCGGCGTTGTCTTGCTCCGGATGCGGCAGTTAGGGACGTTCCTTTTCTGCCGGCAGTCTGGGATATTCCTTGGGGTAGTCATTGGGGACGTTCTTTAATGACTAGTCGTTTAAGAACGTCCCCAATGACTACACTCAAAAACGGCGCCCGCTGGCGATGTTGCCGGCGGGCGCCGTTGTCTTGAAGACGAAATGATCCGTTTTCCTCCGTCCCCAAGGGATCATTACAGCGAGTCGATAAAGCGCTGCTGGGCGGCGCGGCCGGCTTCGTCCCACTTAAAGACGCCGGCGTTGTCGAGCACGTGGCCAAACACCACGCCGACCTCCTCGTGCAGGATGTCGATGGCGTTGTCGGCCGTAAGCTCGTCGGCGCGGCGGGCAAAGACGTCCTCGGCCCATGCGGCGTGGCTGCGGCAAAGATCATCGCCCTCGAGCGCGCCGGCGAGATCGTAGCTGGTATCGGCTTTGGCCGCCAGCAGGTGCTTACGGACAGCGCCGAGCTCGGGAACCAAGCGTGGCGGCAAAATGGCCAGACCCATGACCTCGATCAGGCCGATGTTCTCCTTCTTAATGTGGTGATACTCGGCATGCGGGTGGAAAACGCCCAGCGGATGCTCGTTGGTCGTGATGTTGCAGCGAAGTGCCAGGTAGGCCTCGTAAATCTCGCCACCGGCATTGCCGCGGAAGTCGACGCGGCGGATGACGGGCGTCACGGTGTTGTGCGCCACGCCGTCGGCCGTGTGCGCGATAACGCCCACAGACTCGTCGGTCCACTCGCGCCAGGCGAGGATAATCTTCTCGGCAGCGTCGAGCAGCTGAGCGCGGTCATGCGAACGCAGGCGCAGCACCGAGAGCGGCCATTGCAGCACAGTGCCGGTGACCTGGTCAAATCCGGGCACGCTAAACTGCGAGACCTCGGCGGCATGCATCATGGGGAACTCGTGCGCACCGCCCTGGAAGTGGTCGTGCGACAGAATCGAGCCGCCCACGATGGGCAGGTCGGCGTTGGAGCCGATAAAGTAGTGCGGGAACAGGTCGACAAAGTCGAGCAGGCAGGTCAGGCCCTTGCGGTCGACGTGCATCGGGCGATGCTCGGAGCTCATGGCAATGCAGTGCTCGTTAAAGTACGCGTACGGGCTGTACTGGAAGCCCCAGCGCTCGCCGTCGAGCTGAATGGGAATAACGCGTAGGTTCTGACGGGCGGGGTGAGCGCCGCCGTCGGCTGTTGCGGAACGTCCTGGATAGCCCTCGTTTTCGATACAGAGCTGGCAGGCGGGATACTTCTCGCCCGTGTTCTTGGCCGCACCGGCCGCGGCGATATCGCGCGGGTCCTTCTCAGGCTTGGAAAGGTTGATGGTGATCTCCAGGTCGCCCCAGTTGGTGGGGGTGCTCCATTTGATATTGCGCGCGATGGCGGCACGGCGCACGTAGCCGGCGTCGCAGCACAGGCCGTAGAACCAGTCGGTCGCGGCGCGGGGCTCGTTGACGCCCATGCGTCCGCTGAACTCCTCGTTTACAATCGAAGGCCTCGGCATGAGCACGCCCATGATGCGCATGGCGATGCGGTCGCGGCCCGATGTCGTATCCTCGGCAGCACCGTTGGCAACGGCGACCTCGGCAAGCGCGGCAAGCGTGCCCTCAAGGTCAAAGTCGGGCAGGATATCGGGGTGCAAGAGCGAGAGTTTCTCGACCTGGAGCGCCCAGGCCATGTCGAGCGCCGGTCCCGTGGCGCCGATGCGCTCCAGAATGGTGTTGTATGCCCAGATGCGATCGTCCTGGCCGATCATCGATCGATGGATGGCATACTCAATCAGGCCCTGCGCGGCCTCGCGCACGTCAGTCATTACAGCCATGCCGCGTAAGCCCCCTTGTCAGAGATGGCGTAGTGACGGGCAGAGCCCTCACCCAGCCAGCCGTTCATCTTGGTAATAAAGGTGTCGACCAGGTCGAGTGGCACAAAGGCCTGGATGGTGCCACCAAAGCCGCCGCCGTGGATGCGGACGGCGCCGCGGCCGTCGAGCACATGCTCGGCAAGAGCCAGGGCATACATGGAAGGCTGCTCGGAGCCCAGCTTAGCGACGACATTCTGCAGGTACATGGCAGAGCTGGCGCCGGACTCGCGCGTCAGGACCAGGAACTGGTCAATGTCGCCGGCGTTCAGGGCCGCCCAGCGCTTATCGACCAGGCCGTTCTCGTACCAGTAGTGAACGGCGCGCAGGCAGGCGCGGTCGCCCAGCTTGGCGCGCAGTTCGGGGAGCTTGGCGTCAAAGTCCGCCACGTTTACCTCGCACAGGCGTGCCTTGCCAAACTCGGCAGCGACGTCTTGCATCTCGCGCGGAACTGCGGCGTAGTCATCGGTGGCAGCCACGTGGTCGGCGCCGACCTTAACGAGCACGAGCGCGTAGCCGTGATCCTCAAAGTTGAACTCGAGCTTCTGGGTCTTAGGTTGGGCCTGGTCCTCAAAGTCCATGTAGGCGAGGCCGCCCAGGCACACAGCGGCCTGGTCCATAAGACCGCAGGGCTTGCCGTAGTAGTTGTTCTCGGTGCGCTGGCTCATCTGGGCGAGTGCGACGGGCTCAATCGTGGGCGCGCCCCAGAGCGTCTCCATGGCGCGGCCGTAAGCTGCCTCGACAGCAGCGGAGCTCGAAAGACCGCCGCCCGAGGGGACGGAACAGGTAAAGGCGAAGTCGAAGCCGTGGGGCTCAACGCCAAGGGCTGCAATCTCGTGGGCCATACCGCGCACGAGGCTTGCGGACGTGCCCTTCTCGGACTCCTGAACATCCAGCGTGTCGAGCGTAATCTCAAACGTGGGGTAGCCCTCGTCGACGACGCGGACCTTGTCGGAGTCTGTTGCCACGGCGATGCCGTCGACGGCTACATCGAGCGATCCGGCGATAACGTGGCCGCCCTCATGATCGGTGTGATTGCCGCTGATCTCGGAACGCCCGGGCGCGTGCACGTAGAGCACCTGGCGCTCGTCGATGGGGCCAAACTCCTCCTCAAACAGCTTGGTGAGGGTGGCGAGTATCTTTTCGTCGGGGGCGGTCATACGGGTCCTTTCCTTGACGCCGGAGAGACTGGTCCGTGTCATTATGAGTACGTTAACAATTTTGAGCACCACAAACCAGACGTTTGCGGCGCCGCACGTTAAAGGATATGTTAACGTACTCATAACACAATCTATCTCCTTTTTTGAGAATCTGGTAATCGGTAGAAATACAGCCGTGAACGGTGTTGCCGTATGGACATATGGAGCAAAAGAACCGCTGATAGAAAAAGTAGAGTACGTTAACATGCGTCCGATGATAGCGGGCCTCGGTGCGGGGTGTGTTTCTGCCCGGGCCGACATTCGCACTATTCAGATCCTGCGAGAGCGAAGGTGATTTTGTGGCAAGGCGCCCTTCCAACGATACAGGTACGCGTCCGGTATCCATGGCCGACGTTGCCCGCGCTGCCGGTGTTTCGCAACAGACGGTTTCGCGCGTTGCCAACGGATTGCCCAACGTTAACGAGCAGACGCGTCAGCGTGTGCAAGCCGCTATGCAAGAGCTCGGCTTCCGTCCGAGCTATGCCGGTCGTTCGTTGCGTGACGGCCGTTACCATTCGGTCGGCTTGTGCGTCAACGATGTCACCAAGTTTGGCAACCTCTCAATGATCGACGGCATCGCCAGCGCTGCTCGCGAGCATAATTGCGCCATCACGTTGGTCGAGATGTCCAAGACCGAGGAGTTTTCGCTTGCCGAGGCCACGCGTCGTATGGCCGCATTGCCGGTGGATGGCATCATCATCGGCATGAGTCGCATGGCGCCCGATTTTGAGACGTTTGATCCACTGCCGGGCATTGGCACGGTCATCGTTACCATGTATGCGCACCCGCGGGTGACTACGGTCGACTCCGATCATTACGGCTGCTCGCTGTTGCTCATGGATCATCTGTTTGAGCTGGGGCACGAGCAGATTCGTTATATCGGCGGCCCGTCCTTTTCGGTCGACGAGCAGTTCCGTCGCGCCGGCTGGCAGGATGCGCTCGAGCGTAAGCACATCGAGCCGGCAGAGCCGCTCGAGGGCGACTGGTCTGCCAACAGCGGTTACGAGGCCGGTAGGTACCTGGCCGAGCACGATCGCACCATGACGGCAATCTATGCGGCAAACGATCAGATGGCAAATGGCGCCATCGCTGCATTGCGCGATAGCGGCTTGCGCGTGCCCGAGGACGTGAGCGTGGTGGGCGTCGATGACTCGCTCGACGACTTTGTCGCGCATAACGAGCTTACGACCGTTCGATTCGATTTGCATCAGCGTGGGCGCGAGGTATTCGAGCACGCGGTTCCCGAGGCGGGTACGGCGGGCAAAACCGTTGCTATTCGTATTCCCGGCCAGCTCATCATTCGACAGAGCACGGCAATACCGCGCGCATAGTTTGTGCAGGTAAACGGAGCTTTATCGCATTTCAATAACAATCGTTAAGGATGCCGGCAGATAGCTGTGGCTCTAAAGGCGAGTGCTATGATAGACGGGTTCTTTTGTCTATCTAGGAGGCTTTGCCTGATGGAGATCACCAAGGATATCCGCTACATTGGCGTCGACGATCACGACATCGATCTGTTCGAGGGCCAGTACGACGTGTCCGAGAACGGCATGGCATACAACAGCTATGTTATCTTGGGCGATAAAGTCGCTGTCGCTGATTCGGTCGACGCTGGCTTTGTCGACGAGTGGCTCGGCAACCTCGAGGCCGTGCTCGATGATCGTACGCCCGACTACCTGGTCGTCCATCACATGGAGCCCGATCACTCCGCCGGTATCGCCGCCTTTATGGAGCGCTATCCCCAGGCGCAGATTGTGGCCAGCATGGGCGCTTTTCGCATGATGGTCAACTACTTTGGCACCGACTACCCCGAGCGCAAGATGATCGTCAAAGATGGCGACGTGCTCGACCTGGGCGGCCACAGCCTAACCTTTGTCGGCGCCCCCAACGTACACTGGCCCGAGGTGCTGTTCTCTTACGAGGCAACCGACAAGGTGCTCTTTAGCGCCGACGGCTTTGGCAAGTTTGGCGCCAACGACATCGAGGATCCCGAGGGCTGGGCTTGCGAGGCTCGCCGTTACTACTTTGGCATCGTGGGAAAGTTCGGCAAGTTTGTGCAGGCCGTGCTCAAGAAGGCCGCCAATCTGGACATCCAGATCATCTGCCCGCTTCACGGTCCTGTTCTTAGCGAGAACCTGGGCTATTACCTCGACACCTACAACACCTGGTCGAGCTACCAGCCCGAGGACGAGGGCATCACGATTGCCTATGCGAGCGTGTATGGCCATCTGAAGGCTGCCGTTGAAGAGCTCGCATCTGCGCTCGAGGCCCGCGGCCAGAAGGTCTCCGTCTTTGACTTGGCTCGCGATGATATGGCCGAGGCCGTTGAGGACGCGTTCCGCTATGACCGACTGGTGCTCGCCTCCATCACCTATCAGGGCGAGATCTTCCCGTTCATGAGCACCTTTATCCACACGCTTGCCGAGCACGCCTATCAGAACCGTACGGTGGCACTCGTTGAGGCTGGCTCCTGGGCGCCCACCGCTGCCAAGGTTATGACCAAGGAGCTCGAGGGCATGAAGGACATCGCCCTGACGCAGAACAAAGTGACCGTCCTGGGTTCGCTCAACGACGCATCGCGCGCCCAGATCGAGGCCCTCGCTGACGAGCTTTCCAAGTAGCGACACGTTCACTTTTGACGCTCAACCACCACAAAGGGGACAGGCACCTTTGTGGTGGTTTTTGTTTAAGCGTCAGCGATGAGGAGATTTGGGCGGGCGTCGTCGACGATCTCGGCGATTGAGGTGGCAACGGCATGATCGGGGTCACGGTCCATCACGATGGTGTCGACATCTGCCAGCTCGGCAAAGCGGTACATGCCACGTCCGTTAACCTTGCTGGCGTCCATGAGGGCGACGCTTTGACGGGCGGCGCCGACCATAGCCGCTTTGGTCTCGGCCATCTGCGGAAAGTCGGTCGTAAAGCCGCAGCTGGGGACAAAAGCGCCGGGGCACATGACGGCAAGGTCGGCGTGGACCATTTGGAGCGCCTGCATGGTAAGTGGGCCGTACAGATAGCGATGACCTTTGCGCAGTGCCCCACCCAGCATGACGACATCGACCGAGGGCATGCTCTCGTCGATATAATCGGCGATGGTAATGTCGGCCGTGATGACGGTGATGCCGTCGCGCTGATCGAGGAGCCGGACAAACTCGAGAGCGGTGGTGCCGGAGTCGACGAGCAGGGTGTCACCATTGCCGACGAGCTCGATGGCGCTTTGCGCGATGGCCTGCTTGGCGGCGACATTGACGTTGATGCGGCGATCCTGGGTGGATACGGTCAGTCGCTTCTGGAGAGACACGGCGCCACCATGCGTGCGGCGCAACTTGCCGGACTCGGCGAGCGCGTCCAGGTCGGCGCGGGCGGTAACGGAGGACACGCCAAAGGTCTGGGCGATTTCTGCCACTTGCACCGAGGCGTTATGCTCGAGCATCTCCATGATGGCGGAACGACGCTCATCGGCGAAAGCTCGGGTTGTTGCGTGGGCCATGTTTGCTCCATTCTCGGCTAAATTTGTAGGAATTGTGTTGAGTTTATTTTCGTTCATTTTCTTTTTGAGTAAGAAAACACCTTTCGATTACTTATCTTTTCTATAAAAAAAAGACGCTGAACGCCCAAAATTCAATATCGAATACGCCCACTCGGCTCCAATTCCTTCCGTTTACTTTTCAAAAACGACTGTATTGACCTGCATGGGCTCAATATCTCGCACATGCAAAGCCGCTGAATTTCATACAATGAGCGCAGTAAAACGCAAGGTAAAACGCCTTGCGGACACGTACGCCCGATGTCCAGATGCGGGCGAGGGAGAGGAGCAAACGCTCATGGCACTTGTTACCACCGAAAAGATGCTCAAGGACGCTCAGGCCGGCCACTACGCCGTCGGCGCGTTCAACGTCGAGAACCTCGAGTTTGTTATGGCCGTTCTGGCCGCTGCCGAGGAGACCAAGTCCCCCGTCATCATGCAGACCACCCCGGGCACCATCAAGACCGCTGGTCTGGACTACTTCTACGGCATGGTCAAGGCTGCCGCCGAGCGCGCTTCCGTGCCCGTCGCCCTGCACCTCGATCACGGCGATGGCTATGATCGCTGCATGCAGGCTTTCCGTACGGGCTACACCTCCGTCATGATCGACGGTTCGCACGAGTCCTTCGAGGACAACATCGCCCTGACCAAGTCCGTCGCCGACGCTGGCCGCGCCATGGGTGTGCCCGTCGAGGCCGAGCTTGGCAAGGTTGGCGGCAAGGAGGACGACGGTCCCGCGGTTGAGGGCGAGAGCCCCTACACCGATCCGGCCGAGGCCAAGGAGTTCGTCGAGCGCACCGGCTGCACCTCGCTGGCCATTGGCGTTGGCACCAGCCACGGCGTGTACACGAGCGATCCGCACATCGAGCAGTCCGTGGTCAAGGCCATCCGCGACGCCGTCGACGTGCCGCTGGTCCTGCACGGCACCTCTGGTGTGCCCGATGAGCAGGTTGCCGAGGCTGTGAAGAACGGCATCTGCAAGGTTAACTACGCCACCGAGCTGCGTCAGGCCTACACCAAGGGCTTCATGGCCTACATGGCCGAGAACCCTGCCTGCTTCGATCCCAAGAAGCCGGCCAAGGAGGGCATGCGTGAGATCACCGAGCTGGTTAAGATCCGCATGACCAACCTCAACTCTGTGGGCAAAGCAGAGTAATAGCAAGGGTACTCCGACTCGCTACATATCCCGGGGAGGGACGAGGGCTTAGTTCCCCAATCGTCCTCGGGCATGCAAAAAGCCTCGCTGCGCACTTCGTGCGGCGAGGCTTTTTGCCCCCTGCGGAAAGATTGGGGA
Source organism: uncultured Collinsella sp. (assembly GCA_958435945.1). Classification (GTDB taxonomy): domain Bacteria; phylum Actinomycetota; class Coriobacteriia; order Coriobacteriales; family Coriobacteriaceae; genus Collinsella. Next base: position 151,165 of record CAUBIC010000001.1, read on the forward strand.
ACTAAGCCCTCGTCCCTCCCAGGTTGACCTACTCGAGGTCGTCGCCCTTGTGGCGTTGGGGCGGAATAGTGGTGCGCGAGGGGCGCTTTGTTGATGAGGGGTTAGTATGCCCGGGCTTGGTTGGGGAATGACTTGTTTAGGGATGCTTGGAGCTTTTCGAAGGATGCTCGCAGGTTGAGTTCCTGGTCGGTTGAGCGTTTGGCTTTTGTGGTGGGGGAGTCGAGGAGGCCGTTTCTCTGTGTCGGGGGGAAGGAGAAAAGGTCTGCATGTTTTAGGGATGGCTGCTGTGCTGCGTCATTGGAAGAATGCATGCTTATGCGGCCTCCTCGATGTCCACCAAAAGGTTGCACACGGGGCGTGCTGCTAGGTCCCGTGCGTTGGCAGTATTATGCCGCGGCTGTTGCAAAGAAGCGCTAAAGAAAGGCTTAACCTGGTTTGGTTTTACGATGAAACTGCAGGTCAGAAGTATCGAGTAACACTCTTGAAAGGTTTTGAGCTTAAGGGCTTTCTAAGGTTTGTGGCGCGGATGTGGCTCGCCTGTGTGGGGCGTGTGGATGGCTCGTTCTTAGCGCTGCGGCTCTGCGGCGCGCACCTGCTCGATGACTTTTTCCATCGTGGCGTCGATGCGGTCTTTTTTGAGCTCGCATTCCCAGATGGTTATGGGTGTCCAGCCCATTTGGGTAAGCGCGGAGATGGCGGCTCGGTCGCGCTCGACGTTGCGACGGAACTTTGCCTCCCAAAATTCAACATTGCGCTTGGGCTGGCTCGGATTGCACTTAGGGCAGCGATGCCAAAAGCAGCCGTTGACGAAAATGGCGATCTTGCGCCCGGGAAAGGCGATGTCGGGCTTACCGGGAACCTTCCATTCCAAGCGATAGCCCGTAAGGCCCGCTGCGCGCAGGCGCTGGCGTACGAGCAGCTCGGGCTTGGTGTTGGCGCGCTTGTTGCCCTTCATGGACTTTTTGATGGCGGCGCGACGGCGGACCAGTTCGCGCTCGTCAGCGGAGAGGTCGGAGGTATCGACGCCGTCGAGCAGACCGGGCTTGGGGCGCTTTTTGCTACGGCGCTTAGGTGCGCGCTTGGGTTTGGTGGCGGGTTTGTCGGCTGTGTTGGGCGCGGCGTCATCGGCGGAGCTTGCCTCGAGCCGGTCTTCCTTCAGCTCGATCAGGGCATCAATGAGCCCCTTGTCGGCGGGCATCCATTCCACCGTGGCAAGCGAGGTGCGCGGAATCCAGCGGATATCGAGCTGGCGGTCGTGCTTCTGAGGCTCATCGGATTCATCGGCGAGCGAGCAGTAGTAGCACTCCATGGAGAGATGAAAATCGGGGTAGTCATACTCAACGGTATAGAAATCGCGCAGGTTGGTGACTTTGACCTGCAGCTCTTCCATGAGCTCGCGGCATACGGCGTCCTCGGGCGTCTCGCCGCGCATGAGCTTGCCACCGGGGAACTCCCAAAGTCCCTGCATGTCGCCATAGCCGCGCTGCACGGCCAGTAGCTCGTCGGATCCTTCCTTGCGAATGATCCCAGCGGCAACATGAACAGTCTTCAACAGGAGTCCTCTCTCAACATCAACACGTGGCAGGGTAGCTATCCGTACCTTACACAACGGTAAGGCAAGCGTAAGCCATATCGATGGTAGCCGACTCGTCTTCTTGCGACTATAGATGCCGTAGACTAATCGCAAGAAAGGACTCGGTATGCAAACCACGCACATGGCGACCCCGGTACTGGAGGTCGCGCATCTCGAAAAGGTATATGGGGCGCTGGGCAACGTGACCCGCGCGCTCAACGACGTCAGCTTTACCGTCAACCGCGGTGAGTTCGTGGGCATCATGGGCGCTTCGGGCTCGGGCAAGTCGACGTTGCTCAACTGCGTGTCGACCATCGATAGCGCCACGAGCGGCACGATCCGCATCAACGGGCAGGACGTGACGCGCATGAAGCAGGCCAAGCTCTCGCAGTTTCGCCGCGAGGAGCTCGGCTTTATCTTCCAGGACTCCAACCTGCTCGATACGCTCACGGCACGCGAGAACATCGCCCTGCCGCTCACCATTGCCCGCACAAACTCGGCAGAGATCTCGACCCGCGTGCAGGATGTGGCAGCGCGCCTGTCCATCAGTCAGGTGCTCGACAAGTATCCCTACCAGATGTCCGGCGGCCAGCAGCAGCGCGTTGCCGCGGCTCGCGCGCTCGTCACCGACCCCACCATGATCATGGCCGACGAGCCTACCGGCGCCCTCGACTCCAAAAGCGCCCGCCTGTTGCTCGAGAGCCTAGAGGCCCTCAACCGCCGCCTGCGCGCCACCGTGCTCATGGTCACGCACGACAGCTTTGCCGCCAGCTACACGAGCCGTGTGCTGTTTATCCGCGACGGCAAGATCTTCACCGAGCTGCGCCGCGGCGACACCGACCGCCGAGAGTTCTTCGACCGCATTATGGAGGTCGTTGCCATGATGGGCGGTGAGGGCTCCGATGCTCTGTAAACTCGCTTGGGGCAACGTCCGCCGCGCCGGCCGCGACTACCTCGTCTACCTTTTGACGCTCACCCTGGGCGTCACGGTCTTCTATGCCTTTAACACCATCTCGATGCAGGTCGACATCGCCGGAATCGATGAAGAGGGCTTGGCGCAGGTTATGGGCAGCATGCTCGGCGACCTGACGTACTTTTTGGCCGGTGTCATGGCCTTTTTGATGGTGTATGCCAATAACTTCATCATGAAACGCCGCAAGAAGGAGTTTGGCCTGTATCAGGTGCTCGGCATGGGGCGCGGACGCGTCGCCACGATCATGGCGCTCGAGACGGTGATTGTCTCGGTCGTGGCCTTTGTCGCCGGCATTGTGCTGGGTGTGGGACTCTCCCAGCTCATGACGTTCTTTACGGCCTCGTTTTTTAAGACACAGATCGCCAATTTCCACTTCTTTTTCTCGGTGCATGCGTTCAACCTGACCCTTGTCTGCATGCTCGTGATGTTCGTACTCACGTTACTGCTGAACCTTCGCGCCGTGCGTCGTACCAAACTCATCGAGCTTATGGGTGCCGAGCGTCGCAACGAGAGTATCAAGACGCGCAACCCCTGGATTGCGATTGCCATCTTTGCCGTGGGCGTGGTGCTTGTGGGCGTGGCCTATTACCGTCTGCTACGTGATGGGTTCCCGCTAACCGCGACGGACAGCAAGCTGCAAGAGGCCATGAACCAGTTTGGCATTACGACCGCTATGGTTACCGTGGGCACCTTTGCCCTGTTCTGGGGACTCTCGGGCATGCTCATCAAGCTGCTGCAGAGCCTGCGCGGCGTGTATTGGCGCGGCCTCAACATGTTTACCGTGCGCCAGCTTGCGGCCAAGGTCAACACGGTGTGCTTTTCGATGGGCGTCATCGCGATGCTCCTGTTTTTGGCCATCACCTCGGTGACGTGCGGTATGTCGATTGCCAATGTGATGAACGAAAACCTGGAGCGCTATAACCCTGTTGACGTGTCACAGACGTATGTCTATTACACGCCCGATACGCTCGACTACTACAAAGAGTACATCAATCCGTCTGAAGCCGATCGCATGGTGCTGGCCGATAGTACGGTCGATTTGTACTCCGCATGGCACGGCGATCGTAAGGGCAAGTCGGCGGACAACAACGACGAGACCGGCAAGAAGGTCAATATTGCCGATGTTGCCGGTGAGCATGTGCAGATCGATTCGTATCTGAGTTACCCGCTTGGCGGCTCGGATCCTTCGGTGACTCCAAGTGAAATGTGCAAGGCCATGGGCGAAAAGCTTCCCAAGGCGTTCGGGGGTAGCAATGCCGATACGATGGGTCTGTTTGTGACGCCGGCGAGCCAGTACAACAAACTGCGTCAGATGATGGGCGAGGAGCCGGTGCACATCGGTCACGACCAGTATCTGCTCACGTGTGATATGGGCGGCGAGCTGGTCGACCTGTACACCAAGTATATGGCTGGCGGCCATGCCCTTAGCTTGGGCGGGCATACGCTCAAGCCCGCAACCGATAAGTCGGACGAAGATGCGGCGGCCATCGCCAACTCGGCGATGGGCAGTAATCCGGGTACCGTCGTCGTTGCCGACGAGCTGTTGTCCCAACTTAATCTGCAGCCGTATTCCAGTAGCCTGCTCGTTAACTACAAACAGGGGATGGATACGACCGAGGCAGACGAGAGTATTAAATACACTGTGCTCGACAATCTGCTCGTTGACGGCAAGGAGCCGGGGTCGTGGGGAACCTTCATCACACGCTCCGAGATGTACGCGCAGGCAGCGCAAATGAACGGTCTTATTAGCTACCTAGCCATCTACATCGGCTTTGTATTGGTCGTTGCATGCGCGGCGATTCTGTCGATCCAGCAACTCTCCAACGTGGCCGACGGCAGCCGCAGCTATCGTGTGCTGGCACAGATCGGCTGTGAGGACCGCCAGATTCGCCATTCGGTGATGGCGCAGCAAGCGGTATTCTTCCTGTTCCCGCTGGCAGTGGGTCTGGCGCACTCCTTTGTGGCACTTAAGGTGATCATCGAGCTGGTGAGCATTTTCGGAAATATGAGCATCGGCGGCACCGTGGGCCTCACCTGTGCAATCTTCCTGGCAGCATACGGTGGCTACTTCCTGGTGACCTACCTCATGAGCACCGGCATGGTGCGAGCCGCCATAGCCACCCGCTACAGCGAGTAACAAGCAGGCAAAATCGTCGCAAAATCAGAGGCGTATGACCGCCGCGAAGGAACCAGGGGCCCTTTCGCGGCGGTTTTTGCCAATCTGGTGCGTCTTAGATACAAGTGAGTAGACTATTTTGAACCTGCCAAGCACATCGCGACAAATGCTCAATAAAACCGCAGGTCAGAGCTGTGGCGTTTTAGGGCGTGCTTGGCCTTCTGCAAAAAGCCTACTCACTTTGTTTTTCTGCTAGAAGACCGCCACGAGGGAAGGCAGCTCCCCCGGGTAGTCGTTGGGGACGTTCTTAAACGACTAGTCAAACAAGAACGTCCCCAATGACTACTTTGCGGGCAGCTAAAAGAGCCCCATCCTAAATTAGCTACCCCGCCAACACCGCAGGTAGAGCAAAAGTCAGCGAAAGCCCGCCAGAGCGAGCAAGGTGCCTTGAAGCGAGGCGGCATTGACCTTCTGGTCATGCCGCCGAAGCTGAAAGGCAGATTGCCGCTCTGGCGGGCTTGCAGCGTCGAGCCGTTACGGCGTTTGGTAAAACGCCGTAACTCTAAATCCGCTCCGCGATCTCGTGGATGAGGTAGTCGGTCTTTTCCCAGCCCAGGCACGGATCGGTGATCGACTTGCCAAAGACGCCGCCGTCGACCGGCTGGTTGCCGTCCTCCAGGTAGGACTCGATCATAAAGCCCTTGACCAGCTTGGAGATGGACTCGTTGCGGCGGCAGCTGTCGAGCACCTCCTTGCAAATGCGATACTGCTCAAGCGGGCGCTTACCCGAGTTGTCGTGGTTGCAGTCGATGACCGCTGCCGGATTGGCATAGCCGGCGTGCTCGGTGTAGCGTTCGGCCAGGCGCTCCAGGTGCTCGTAGTGGTAGTTGGGGTAGGTGCGACCGTCGAGACCGATGTAGCCACGCATAACGGCGTGCGCAAGCGGGTTGCCGTCGCACTCGACCTCCCAGTTGCGGAAGATGAAGCTCTGGTGCGCCTGCGCGGCGTAAATGGAGTTGAGCATAACGGTGGTGGAACCGGCAGTGGGATTCTTCATGCCGACGGGTACCGAAATGCCGCTCGACACCAGGCGATGCTCCTGGTTTTCGACCGAGCGTGCGCCCACGGCCACATAGCTCAGCAGGTCAACGAGGTACTGGTAGTTGGACGGATAGAGCATCTCGTCGGCGGTGAAGAAGCCTGTTTCCTTAATAACGCGCAGGTGCATATGGCGGATGGCCTTGACGCCCTCGAGCAGGTCGTCGGGAGCCTCGGGGTTGGGGTTGTGCAGCAGGCCCTTGTAGCCGGTGCCCTTGGTGCGCGGCTTATTGGTGTAGACGCGCGGAATGATGATGAGCTTGTCCTTGACCTCCTCGGCGGTCTTGGCCAGTCGGTTCATGTACTCGAGGACCGAATCCTCGCGGTCGGCAGAGCACGGGCCGATGATGAGCACCTTGCGTGCGTCCTCGCCGGTAAAGACTTTGGCGACCTCGGCGTCAAATGCCTGCTTTTTGGCGGTAAGCTCGGCAGAAAGCGGCATTTCCTCGCGGATCTCCATGGGGATCGGCAGCCTGCGTTTGAATTCCATGGCCATAGGGGCCTCCTCAATCTATAGAAAGAGCAATAAGCGTATTGTCGAGTGTTCGGCATTATCCGCTGTCGCATGCTAAAGTGCAAGCCCTTGCCACCCCGAAACCTGCCAAAAGGGACAGGTTTATTTTGGCAGGTTTTATATGGGGGAACGTCGGCGGATACCGGGAGGGAGTGGCGTCGTGCGGGACCCTAAGGCTATTGTCGGTTCCCCAGGAAACACCCTGCGGGCAAAAAATGCCAAATATGAGTAATGTTGCTAACCTAGTAACATATCCGTCTAGCGAGATAATAGACAAAGTGATAAATATGTTCATTAACGTTGGCACGCAGAAGCCTGCTAACGGGCGTTTTGATCAATTTGAAGGAATATCTAGGCCGCAAAGACGTCGTTTGGGGCAGTTTTGGCTGTTACTAAAAAGGTGACAGTACTCATTTTTGCCATTTTTTGCCCACGGGGCCTTGAGGGAGAGCGTCAATCAGGCCTCAGGGGAGGCGTTTCGAGGCCCAAAGGACACAAAACGGGGGCGCAGTTCATTCTGCGCCCCCGATCTCGGGAACTATCCATTCCCTGCGGTCGAATTTACGCCGCTTCGTCGAACTGCGAATTGTACAGATCGGCGTAGAAGCCGCCCAGGGCGAGCAGCTCGTCGTGCGTGCCCTTCTCGACGATGTCACCGTCGCGGATTACCAGAATCACGTCGGCGTTTCGGATCGTGGACAGGCGGTGCGCGATGACAAAGCTGGTACGGCCCTGCATCAGCGCATCCATGGCGCGCTGAATAAGCTCCTCGGTACGGGTGTCGACGTTGGAAGTCGCCTCGTCCAAAATCAGCGCCGGACGGTCGGCCAGAATGGCGCGGGCGATGGTCACGAGCTGGCGCTGACCCTGCGAGAGGTTGGTGCCCTCTTCGTTGATCATAAAGTCGTAACCGCCGGCGAGCGTATGGATAAAGTGGTCGCAGCGTGCGGCGCGTGCAGCGGCTTCGACCTCGGCATCGCTCGCATCGGGACGTCCGTAGCGAATGTTCTCGCGAATGGTGCCGTTGAACAGCCACGTATCCTGCAACACCATGGCAAACTCGCCGCGCAGTGCCGCGCGGTCCCATTCGCGCACGTCGATACCCTCGACGCGCAGCGAGCCGCCGTCCACATCGTAGAAGCGCTGCAGCAGCTTGATGAGCGTGGTCTTGCCGGCGCCGGTGGGGCCGACGATGGCGATGGTCTGGCCGGGTTGCGCCTCGCAGCTAAAGTCGTGGATGATGGTCTTGTCGGGCGTGTAGCCAAACTTGACGTGATCAAACTCCACATGGCCGGGGCGCTTCTCGGGAATCTGCGCGTCGGCTTTCTGCTCCTCCTCGGGCGCGGCCAGGAACTCAAAGACGCGCTCGGTGGCGGCGGCCATCGACTGCATCGTGTTGCTCACGTTGCCCAGCTGCTGCACGGGTTGCGTAAAGTTGCGAACGTACTGGATAAAGCTCTGGATGTCGCCGGGCGTGGCATTGCCGGTCAGTGCGAGCTGCGCGCCCACCACGACGACGCCCACGTAGCCCATGTTGCCCACCAAGCTCATAAGCGGCATCATCAGGCCCGACAGGAACTGCGAGCGCCAGCCACTAATAAAGAGGCGGTCGTTTTGACGGTCGAACTCCTCGATTGAGGCCTCGGCGCGGTCGAACACCTGAATGACGTTTTGGCCGGCAAAATCCTCCTCGATAATGCCGTTGACGGCACCCAGAACCTGCTGCTGCTCTCGGAAGTATGGCTGCGAGAAGTGAATCATTACGGTCAGGATAATCGCGGCGGCCGGCAGCGTGAGCACGGTGACGCCGGTGAGCGGCAGGCTGATCGACAGCATCATGACGAGCACGCCGATAATCTGCGTCACCGACGTGATGAGCTGGGTCACGCTCTGGTTGAGCGACTGGCCGAGCGTATCGACGTCGTTGGTGATGCGACTGAGCACGTCGCCCTTGCTGTGTCCGTTAAAGTAGCTCATTGGAACGACAGCGATCTTGGCGGCGATCTCCTTGCGCATGCGATAGCAGATCTTTTGCGTGACGCCGGTCATGAGCCAGCCCTGGATGAGGCTGCAAACAGAGCTTGCCAGATACAGGCAGAGCAAAAAGCCGAGCGTCTTGGCGATCCAGTCAAAGTCGACGTCGCCGGTGCCGTTGACCTTGGCAACCAGGCCTTCGAACAGTTTGGTGGTAACCTGGCCGAGCACCTTGGGCCCCACAATGTTAAAGATGACCGAGCACACGGCAAAGGCGACGGCAGCAAACACGGCAATCTTGTGCTGGCCGATATAGCCGAGCAGCTGCCTCATGGTGCCTTTAAAGTCCTTGGCCTTTTCGCCGCGGCCCATGCCACCCATACGGCCCATAGGACCGCGCCGGCGGGTGGGCTTGGGAATCTGAGTCTTGGTCTCGTCTGCCATTAGCGCTCGCCTCCTTCCGTGACGGCTGCAATTTCTTCTTGGGTAAGCCCCAGCTCCTCGGCGGAAAGCTGCGACTGTGCGATCTCCAGGTACGCCGGGCAGCTGTGCAGCAGCTCCTCGTGTGTGCCAGTGCCCACCACGTGGCCGTCGTCGAGCACGATAATCTGGTCGGCGTGCATGATGGTCGCGATGCGCTGGGCCACGACCACGAGTGCGGCGTCGGTAACGTTTTTGGCCAGCTCCTCGCGCAGGCGCGCGTCGGTCTTGTAGTCGAGGGCACTAAACGAGTCATCGAACACCACGACCTCGGGCTTTTTGGCCAACGCGCGGGCGATGGCCAGGCGCTGGCGCTGGCCGCCCGAGACATTGGATCCGCCCTGGCTGATGGGGGAGTCGTAGCCGCCCTCGCGCTCGGCGATAAAGTCCTCCGCCTGGGCGACGCGTGCCGCCTGGCGCATATCCTCGTCACTCACCATATCGCCGGCAAACTTGAGGTTGCTCTCGACGGTGCCCGAGAACAGGCGACCCTGCTGCGGGATATAACCAATACGGCGGCGTAGCTCGGAAAGGGTCATGTCACGCACGTCGATGCCGTCGAGCGAAATGCTGCCGCCTGTGACGTCGTACAGGCGCGGAATCAGCTGCACGAGCGTGGACTTGCCCGAGCCCGTGGAGCCAATGATGCCGAGCATCTGACCGGCATGCGTGGTGAAGTTCACGCCGCTGATGACATCGGCGCGGGCATCGGGATACTGGAAGCTCACGTCGCGGAAGGTGAGCTCACCGCGTGACGCGCTGGTCGCGGGCAGTTTGGGCGAGGAGGGGTCGTTGATGCTCGTGGGGCAGGTGATGACCTCTTCCACGCGCTCGGCTGCGACCTCGGCGCGGGGCAGGATGACCGAAACCATGGTGAGGATCATAAACGCCATGACGATCTGCATGGTGTAGGAGATAAACGCCATCATGTTGCCGACCTGCATCACGCCGTCGGACACGCCCTGCGCGCCAAACCAGACGATAAGCACGGTGATGCAATTCATGACCAGCATCATGAGCGGCATCATAAAGCTCATGGCGCGGTTGGTGTAGAGCTGCGTGGTCATCAGGTCGAGTGATGCCTTGTCAAAACGTTCGAGCTCATGCTCCTCGCGGTTGAACGAGCGGATGGGCATAAGGCCGTCGAGCAGCTCACGGGCGGTAAGGTTCACGCGGTCAACAAAGCTCTGCATCTTTTTGAACTTGGGCATGGTGAGGCCCATGAGCACGCCGACGACAGCCGAAACCGCGATGATGGCCACAGCGATGGTCCACTCCAGGCCGGTATGGTTGGCCAGGACGCGCATGACGGCGACGATGCCCATGACGGGAGCCATCAGGCACATGCGGATAAACAGGGTTGCGGCCATCTGAATCTGCTGAATGTCGTTGGTGCAGCGGGTGATGAGCGAGGCCTGGCTAAACTTGCCCACCTCGGCCGGCGAGAAGTGCATAACCTTGTTGAAGGTCTCGCGGCGCAGGTCGCGGGCGATGGAGCAGGCGGTGCGCGAAGCCACGGCGCCGGTCAGGATGGTGGCGACCAGCGACACCAGACACAGACCAAACATCGTGGTCGCCATGCGGCCCAGGTAGGCGTTCTGCACGTCGGCGGGGTCGATGCCCTGTGCCTTGTACTCGTCCTGCACGTAGCTCACGGCGCGCTGGGTGACGATGGAGCCCGACATGGAGCCCATTTTGTCAGCCATTTCGTTGGCGCCCTCGACGAGCTTGCTTTGGTCTACCAGACCGCCCTCGACACCCAGGCGCAGGCTCTTCATGGTGATCTTACCGCCGTCGGCATCAATCTGCTTTTGCATGTTCTGCGCCGCTGCGGCCTTCTGCTGCATCTCGGCGAGCTGCTCGGGCGTCATCGCTGCCATTTGCTCGGGGGTGGGCATGGCCTGGGCAGCGTTGTTGTCTTTCTCGCTGGACGAGCCCATCACGTCGCCCATGGAGTTGGCGTCAATGCCCTGGTTGAGCGAAAGGACGACAGTTTCGGGCAGGCTCATAATGTCGGCAATCTTGCCTCCATCGGCACGTTCTTCCTCGGTGCCCTTGTACGTTCGAATGCCGTTTTTGTCAGCCTTGCCAAACGCAGCCTCTACCGTCTTGGCGTCTTTGGTGCTCATAAAGAGCTCAAGGTCATCGAGCGATTCGGCGCGAATGGTGTCAGGCACGGGCGAGGCGATGCCGCCTTGCTGCACGCCCACGTCGACGATGTCGCTCATATAGGTAGGCAGTGCCAGATCGGCGTTGCAGCTGATTACGATAAGTACGATAGCTGCGAACAGTGCCAGGATATGCTTTTTAAAGAGCTTGAGAATCCTCACTCGGCATCTCTCCTTTCTTGATTGCGGTCGATAATTTCGTTGGCACGTCTAAGAAGGCGCACCATCTCTTGGGTATCTGTTTCGCCGAGCTGCTCGAGGAAAGCCGCGGTGCGGTCCTCGAATTCCCGGCGTTTGATTTCGAGATCCTGGAATCCCTTGTCGGTCACTATGACGTGTACGCGACGACGGTCAGTCTTTGAGTGCTCGCGCTCGACCCAGCCCTTGGCCTCGAGGGCGCGTAGGATATTGGCGATGCGGGCACTCGAGACCCAGGCGCGATCAGCGAGTTCGCTCGGCGTGAGCGAACCGCCGGCGAGTATGAGGGCGCGCATGACGGCCATCTCGCCGCCGAGGGCTTTGTCCGCAAAACGCGAAATGCGCTGATGCATGCTGCCGAACTCGGAAAGGAGCTGACGCCCAAGTTCACGGAAATCGGTATCTTCCACCGAAAACCCCTAACACTAGAAACTATTTTCGGTGAAAGATGATACCCTTGCACGCGTACCCTATGCGGTAGATTTTGGGACATGTCTAGAAAACTACCTTTAGGCGACCTCCGTACACCGTCGGTGCCAGCAAAGTTAGGGGCAGATCGTTAGGCATGCCCTAAAGCCTACTCAGAGGCACTTTACCCTGCTAAAGCTGGCATAACAGCTAGAGTGAACGTCGTACAAAGGCAAGCAAAAATACCAAACAAATCGGTGAACGGTAGTTGTTCACGCTCTCATTTCCTGCGGGTTTGTAAAAAACGCCCTTATGATATAAAAAAAGAAACATATAACAGCCCAGATGGAGAGGGTCGCTATGTTATCCTTCTCAAACGGGTGAAATCTTGGGTTTTGGGTTGTAGTTCCAAGGTGGACAAACGTTTTTCCTGCACCAACGTGTGGTGAAGAACGGAAGAAGCCGGTAGTGCAAGCCGAACATTCAAGAATTCAATAAGCAGCGGTGTGAGAGAGCGCCGCATTACACGTAACTAGGAGCGTGGTTACACAATGCAGGAGGCATGGGAAGGCTTCAAGGAAGGTATCTGGACGGGAGAGGTTGACGTCCGAGACTTCATCCAGAAGAACTACACCCCCTACGAGGGCGATGAGTCGTTCCTCGTAGGTCCGACCGAGCGTACCAAGGAGCTGTGGGGCGAGGTTCTCGACCTGCTGCTTAAGGAGCGCGAGCAGGGTGGTGTCCTCGATATGGACACCAAGACCGTCACGGGTATCGTGAGCCACCCCGCTGGCTACATCGATAATGCCCATCGCGACAAGGAGACCATTGTTGGCCTCCAGACCGACAAGCCGCTCAAGCGCGCTCTGCACGTCAACGGTGGTATCCGCATCGCTTGCCAGGCTGCCAGCCAGCACGGCTACAAGGTCGACGAGAACGTTGTCGAGCGCTACACCTTCGAGCGTAAGACCCACAACGCTGGCGTCTTCGATGTTTACACTCCCGAGATGCGTGCTTGCCGCTCGGCTCACATCATCACCGGTCTGCCCGATGGCTATGGCCGCGGCCGCATCATCGGCGACTACCGTCGTGTTGCCCTGTACGGCGTCGACTACCTGATCAAGGACAAGGAGGCCCAGAAGGCTTCCACCCCGACGGTCATGACCGCCGACAACATCCGCGACCGCGAGGAGCTGCAGGAGCAGATCCGCGCCCTCGGCGAGCTCAAGATGATGGCCGAGACCTATGGTTTCGATATTTCCAACCCTGCTACCAACACGCAGGAGGCCATCCAGTGGATGTACTTCGCCTACCTCGCTGCCGTCAAGGAGCAGAACGGCGCCGCTATGTCCATCGGCCGTACCTCTACGTTCATCGACATCTATGCTGAGCGCGACCTTGCCAACGGTACCTTCACCGAGGAGCAGATCCAGGAGTTCGTGGATCACTTCATCATGAAGCTCCGCATGGTCAAGTTTGCCCGTACCCCCGAGTACCAGGCCCTGTTCACCGGCGATCCGCAGTGGGTCACCGAGTCCATCGGCGGCATGGGTGTCGACGGCCGTACGCTCGTTACCAAGATGAGCTACCGCTACCTGCACACGCTCGAGAACATGGGCACCAGCCCCGAGCCCAACATGACCGTTCTGTGGTCGACCCGTCTGCCCGAGAACTTCAAGAAGTTCTGCGCCAAGACTTCTGTCGCCAGCTCCTCGATCCAGTACGAGAACGACGACCTCATGCGCGTCTATCACGGCGACGACTACGGCATTGCCTGCTGCGTGTCCTCCATGCGCATTGGCAAGGAGATGCAGTTCTTCGGCGCCCGCGCCAACCTGGCCAAGTGCCTGCTGTACGCACTCAACGGCGGTGTTGACGAGGTCTCCAAGAAGCAGGTCGGCCCCAAGTACCGCGCCGTCGAGGGCGATACGCTCGATTACGACGACGTTGTGGCCAAGTACAACGACATGATGAAGTGGCTTGCTGGCGTGTACGTCAACTCGCTGAACATCATTCACTACATGCACGACAAGTACTGCTACGAGCGCATTCAGATGGCTCTGCACGACAAGCACGTGCACCGCTGGTTCGCTACGGGCATCGCTGGCCTTTCCGTCGTGGCTGACTCCCTGTCCGCCATCAAGTACGCCAAGGTCCACCCCGTCCGTGATGAGAACGGCATCATCGTCGACTTCGAGACCGAGGGCGAGTTCCCCAAGTACGGTAACGACGACGACCGCGTCGACCAGATCGCTCACGACGTTGTGCACCAGTTCATGGAGTACATCCGCATGAACGACACCTATCGCAACTCCGTGCCCACGACCTCGGTTCTGACCATTACCTCCAATGTCGTGTACGGTAAGAAGACCGGCTCCACGCCCGACGGCCGCAAGGCTGGCCAGCCGTTCGCCCCGGGTGCTAACCCCATGCACAAGCGCGATAGCCACGGCGCCATCGCTTCGCTGTCTTCGGTTTCCAAGCTCCCGTTCCGCGATGCTCAGGACGGCATCTCCAACACCTTCTCCATCATCCCGAGTGCGCTCGGCAAGGAGGATCAGGTGTTCTTTGGCGATATCGACCTTGATCAGCTGGGCGAGTAACTATTGTTAGTGCTATACTAACAATAACGATTACTGATTAGTGCGCCGGTTTCGGCCGGCGCCTATCGATCGAAGGAGACACATTATGAAGGTTTCTGAAGTTTCCGAGACTCAGGCCGATAACCTGGTCCACATGCTCGACGCTTACGCCGAGAAGGGTGGCCACCACCTGAACATCAACGTCTTCAACCGTGAGACGCTGCTCGACGCTCAGGCTCACCCCGAGAAGTATCCGCAGCTGACCATCCGCGTTTCCGGCTACGCCGTGAACTTCCACACGCTCACCAAGGAGCAGCAGGACGAGGTCATTGCGCGTACCTTCCACGACAAGTTCTAAAGGGGTTTAACTCCTGCAGGATCGCCGGGCCGCTTTGGGTTACTTTCCAAAACGTCCTCGGACATGCAAAGAGGCTCCGCTGCGCGCGTTGCGCGGCGGGGCCTCTTTGCGTCCTGCGGGATGTTTTGGAAAATAACCCAAAAACGGCCAAGCGGGGTTCTTCGGAGTCACCCTTTAGGCGGAACTCTCCTAATTATTTGGATGAGTCGTTTACTTACTTGTGCTGTTACCGTCTTCCCGCTGTTGTTGGGGTATGCTTTGTTCGTATGTAAACGTATGACATGTTGATAGGGGAGGGTGCTATGGCTCGCGAGGGCACTCGTTCTAAGGATTCTGCTAAGCCTGGCATCAAGGAAGTTGCAGCGGTGGCGGGGGTTTCGCCTACTACGGTATCTCGCGTGCTTAATAACCGCGGTTATATTAGCCAAGAGACCCGCGATAAGGTCCATGCCGCGATGGAGCGCATCAACTATACGCCCAACGATATCGCCCGTGCCATGCTCAACGGTCGCCTGAATCTTATCGGTATGATCGTTCCCTTTGTGAGCAGCCCGTTCCATGCTCAGGTTGTGCAGGCGGTCGAGCGCACGTTAGCGGAAAACGGCTTTAAGATGTTGCTGTGCAACAGCGCCAATCGACCCGATCTTGAGCGTTCCTATATTGACATGCTCCGCCGCAATATGGTCGACGGCGTCATCGTCAACTCCCTCAATATCGGTGCCGAGGCATATGCCGAGATGGGCTTGAGCCTGGTTGGCATCGACTGCGATCTTGGCGAGGGCTCTGTCCAGATTGCAAGTGACAGCTATGGCATTGGCGAGCTCGCCACGCGCTGTCTGATTGATGACGGCTGCAGGCGTATCCTGTGCCTGCGCAGCAATAGCCGCATGCGCATGCCTGCCAATAAGCGTACCGATGCCTACCTCGATGTTGTTGAGCAGGCCGGCTTGTCCGCGCTTGTCCGTGAGGTTGAGTTCGTTAAGCCCGACGACGAAAAGGGCGCGGTCGTTGCGAAGATCCTCGATGAGAACCCCGATATTGACGGCATCTTTGCGGGAGACGATACGATGGCGGCCATCTGTCTCAACGTGATGAAGCAGCGCGGCTTGAGCGCTCCAGACGATATTAAGGTCGTGGGCGCGGATGGTGCCCGCCGAACTATGACGTTTATGCCTGACTTAACAACCGTACGTCAAGATATCGATCGCATCGGAGAGCTCGCGGCGCAATCCATCATCGCTCTTATTAACGGCGATAATCCCGAATCGAATATCAAGCTCCCCGTTGAACTCATTGAGGGCAAAACCGCGTAGTTCATCCCGTGCCAAAAGAATTCCTCAAACGCCTCTGATGACCGTTCACCGGCATATGTCAACCGTTTGCCGACGACTGGAACTGCGAAAAGACGTATTGGTGTGAAAACGTTTGACATATGAAAACGATTGACATATCTTGCCATTGTACCGAGTTAGTATGTCGTGGAAAGGAAGTCTCGGATGCACAAGGTGTATTACCAGCCTGAGGGAATTTGGGTAGGCGACATCATGCCGTACGGCGAGGACGGCACGTTCTATCTCTATCATCAGCGTGACACGCGTAACCCCGAACCTTTCGGAGAGCCGTTTGGCTGGGCACTCGCTACGACCAAGGATTTCGTCAACTACAAGGACTTTGGCGAGAGCCTTGAGCGCGGCGGCGACGAGGAAGTCGACCAGTACATTTATGCCGGAACGGTGTTTAAGGTGGGCGACAAGTACCATGCGCTCTACACTGGTTGCAATCGCGATAAGGTCCGCGCACGTTTGATGAAGCAGGTTCTTCTTCACGCAACGAGCGACGACGCCGTCAAGTGGGAGAAGAACATCGCCGAGACGCTGCTTCCGCCCCAGGAGGGTTACGATGACCGCAACTGGCGCGATCCCTTTGTGCTTTGGGATGAGGAGAACGAAGAGTACATGCTCATCCTCGGCACGCGTGTGGGCGAGGACAAGCGTCTGATGACCGGCCGCCTGGTCAAGTTCACCTCCAAGGATCTGACCAACTGGGAGTTCCAGGGCGACTGGTGGAACCCGGGCCTGTACACCATGTTTGAGATGCCTGATCTCTTTAAGATGGGCGACTGGTGGTACCTCGTCTTTTCCGAGTACAGCGACGGCAACAAGACCCGTTACCGCATGTCCAAGTCCATCAACGGTCCTTGGATTACCCCCGCTGACGACTCCTTCGACGGCCGCGCGTACTACGCCGCTCGCACCGCATTCGATGGCGAGCGTCGCGTTCTCTTTGGTTGGGTTCCTACGCGTGACGAGGGCGGCGACCCCAGCTCTTACCTATGGGGTGGCACCTTTATGCCCCTCGAGATCGTTCAGCGTGCCGACGGAACGCTCGGCACCAAGCTCCCCGACAGCATGCTTGGCGCCTTTGGCGAGGCTAAGGCAGTCGAGACCTTTGAGCTTTCCTGCGAGTCGGGCAAGGTCGAGCAGGTGCTCGCCGCGGATGCCGGCTCCACCTACTTGCTCGATGCCGACATTGAGCTCGGCGGTAACGCTGCCGGCTTCTCGGTCAAGTTCGCCGAGGACGCCGAGACCGGTCTTGCCTATGAGTTCCGCGCCAACCTGCGCGAGGGCAAGCTCGAGTTCACGCCGGCTCCCCAGTACCCGTGGTTCCAGGTCAACAACATGGGCCTCGAGCGTCCGTTGTTCTTTAAGGGCGAGGGCACTCACCATGTGCGTCTGGTCGTCGACGACGACATCGCGACCATCTTTGTCGATGATGTTGCGCTCAACGCTCGCTTCTGCAACAAGCAGGGCCAGGGTGTGGCGCTTACCGTCACCGACGGTGCGCTCAAGTGCGCAAACGCAACGATCGCGTCTCTGTAGCGGCAACGAACCGTTTTATGATTTAGAAAAGGAATGGAGAGGAACATGGACTACAAGGCAGTGTCCCAGCAAGTCGTCGACAACGTCGGCGGACTGGAGAACATCGAGGGCGCCACGCATTGCGTGACCCGTCTGCGTCTGGTGCTCAAGGATACGAGCAAATACAACAAGGCCGAGCTCGAGAACATCGATGGCGTCAAGGGCGTGCTGTACAACAGCGGCCAGCTCATGATTATCTTCGGTACCGGTACCGTCAACAAGGTTTACGATGAGTTTATGGCTCTGACGGGCGTTAAGGAGATCAGTGCTTCCGAGGTCAAGGGCGCTGAGGCGGACAAGAAGGGCAAGTTCTTCTCGGTCCTCAAGGTATTCTCGGACATCTTTATCCCCATCATTCCCGCCTTCGTCGGCGCTGCAATCATCATCGGCCTTAAGTCGCTGATCGTTGCCAACGGCCTCTTTGGCATGGAAGGCAGCCTCGCCGATCACAGCGAGTTCCTCAAGAACCTCGCAAGCTTCTTTGCCATTATCGCCACCACGTTCGACTACCTGCCTGTCCTGGTTATGTACAGCGCGGTCAAGCGTTTTGGCGGTAACCCGATCCTGGGCATCCTCGTCGGTATCGTCATGGTTCACCCGAGCCTTATGAACCGCAACACGTTCGTTATGGACCCGACGGGTGCTGAGTACTGGAACTTCGGTCCGCTATCCATTCCCATGGTTGCTTTCCAGGGCGGCGTATTCCCTGCAATCCTGACTGCCTGGTTTATGGCCAAGGTCGAAAAGATTGCCCAGAAGTACATCCCCGAGGTCGTTTCGTTCGTCTTTGTCCCGACCGTTACCCTGATTCTTGCTAACGTCGCCCTGTTCACCGTGTTCGGCCCGCTCGGCAACCTGATCGGTGACGTCCTCGCCGGCGTAATCGATATCCTGTACAACAGGATGGGCGTCTTTGGTGCCTTTGTCTTCGCCGCGTTCCTGCAGCCGCTCGTCGTTACCGGTACGCATCAGTTCATCCAGGGTATCGAGGCAAACCTTGTTGCCACGACTGGCTTCAACTACATCCAGGCCATCTGGTCGGTTTCCATCATCGCCCAGGGCGGCGGCGCCATCGGTATGTACCTCATTCACAAGAAGCACTCCAAAGAGCGCAACATCTGCATGTCGTCCTTTATCCCGACGCTGGTCGGAATCTCCGAGCCCGCTATCTTTGCTGCAAACATGCGCTATTCGATCATTCCGTTCATCTGCGCATGCATCGGTGCAGGCTGCGGCGGTGCCTTCGTCAAGCTCTTTGAGGTGCGCGCTATCGGTCAGGGTCTGACCGGCGTGCTTGGCCTGCTCATCGTCACGCCCGAGACCCTCGTGTGGTATGTGGCTGGCAATCTCATCGCCTTTATCGTGCCGATCGTCTTGATCTTTGCCTACAACAAGGCAAAGGGCGTGCCGACCACCGATGAAGAGGGCGCTGGCGCTGGCTTCGACGTTAGCTTCTAGTTGAGCCGTTCAGTGTAATCTGAGGATAAGTCCATTTGAGGAAGGGCGTTCGACTCGTGTGAGTCGAGCGTCCTTCCCCATAGACGAGAAAGTCAACGGCGATGTTAAATCAAAAAAACAAGGTGACACGCGCGGACTATGAGCAGTGGCGTGCCGGACAGGATGAGACGGCTGGTCGCATCGCGTCCGACCCCGATAGGCTCCTGTTCCATGTGGAGCCTGAGCTTGGCTGGCTCAACGACCCCAACGGTTTGGTTCAGATTGGTGATACGTATCACATCTATCATCAATACGATCCGTTCGATGCTGCGCATGGCGGTCCAGTGCTTTGGAACCATCTGACGACAAAGGATTTTGTGACGTACGAGAATCATGGCCCCGCGCTGTTCCCCGATTCCGATTTGGATTCGAACGGAGCGTATTCTGGTTCTGCCTTTGTACGCGATGGCAAGATTCACTATTTCTATACCGGCAACGTCAAGCATTTTGACCGCGATGATTACGACTACGTGTTGACGGGCCGTGAGCAAAACCAGATTCATATGGTTGCCGAGAATCCCGACGAATTGGGCGAGAAGTGCATAGCTGTTGGACCGGTCGATTACCCCGACGATATCGGTACGCACGTGCGCGACCCCAAGATCCTTGAACACGACGGTATCTACTACATGGTTCTTGGCGCTCGTACGAAAGACGATCGCGGGTGCGTGCTTGTCTATACCTCGCGTGATCTAGAGGACTGGGGCTATGCGACGCGCATTGAGCTGGGCGAGAAGTTTGGCTTTATGTGGGAGTGTCCTGATCTGTTTGAGCTCGATGGCGAGCTTATTCTCGTTTGCTGTCCGCAGGGCGTGCCCGCCGATGGCTGGCGTTACCGCAATCCGCATCAGTGCGTGTGGTTCTCCATCGAGGCCGATTGGGGGGCGCCGAGCTTTAAGATCATCGGCCAGGGCATGCCTCCGATGGTTGATGCCGGTTTTGATTTCTATGCTCCGCAGTCCTTTGAGGATGCTGCAGGCCGGCGATTGATGATCGGATGGTCGGGTTGCCCTGATGCGACGGCGGAAAACCCGACGGTGGCGCGCGGGTGGCAGTGCGCGTTGACGGTGCCGCGAGAGCTGAGCATGCGCGATGGTAAGCTCTGCCAGCAGCCGGCGCACGAGATTGAGAGGATGCGCGGCGATTGTGTTCGTGCTGTAGGCGGTGAGACCGTTGAGGAGCCGGGACGCCTGTTTGATGTCGTGGTTTCCTGCGAGGGAGCCAAGACGATCGAGCTCGAAATCCGCAAGGGTGTCTTTGTGCGTTATACGGACGGGATGCTTACCCTCGATATGGGCGACGAAGGCTATGGACGCGACCAGAGGTCGATCGAGCTCGGCGAACTTCGCGACCTGCGCGTGCTTTCGGACACTACGATGGTCGAGATTTTTGCCAACGGTGGCGAGGCGGCACTTACGAGCCGTACCTATTCGCCGGCGGTTCCGGCGATGGAGCTGCACACCGAGGGTGCGGCGTCGATGGATTTCTACCGCCTCGCTCATTAACCGTGCATGGAGCACGATTGGACTTGTTGGGCGGAATGTGTCGCAGTTGCCGCGGCCAGCTACCGCTTATCGCGTATAGCGACCGTTTGCGGAATAAGTAACACTCCTTAATAAACCGTGTAGAATCTCAAATAAGCACGGAGTTTTCCAGGGAGACGCTGTCCTTTGTTGTGTGCAAGGGACGGCGTCTCTTTGGCGCTTGGAGGCCGTTCTACAGCAGAACGGTGGACGTGCGTCATATATTAAAAAACCAACGTCGAGATGGGTCGTGATAAGAATGGGCAAGTACGTAATCGTGGTTGAATCTGGTTCGGATGTGACGCCAGAGCTCTGCGAACGCTACGGCATCGTGCGCGTGCCCATGCATGTCACGATTGGCGACGAGACCGTCGAGGATGGCTCGATTGATCCGCTCGAGATTTACTCGCGCTGTAACGAGTTTGGCGTGATGCCCAAGACCAGTGGCTGTTCGCCAGCGGATTTTGCGCATGTGTACGACCGCATCCATGCCGAGCAACCCGACGCGACTATTTTGCATCTTGCATATTCCGAGGCCACGACCTGTTCGCATCAGTCCTCTAAGATTGCGGCCCAGGGGCGCGACTACGTGTTCTCCATGGACACACGCTTTGTCTCGGTGGGCCAGTCGCTCGTTGTCGTCGAGACCGCCAAATACATCGAGGCTCACCCCGATGTCACCGTCGACGAGATCTTTGCATTTACGAACTCCGTCATGGACCGCGTACTGTTGGGCTTTGTTCCTACTGATCTTGCCTTCCTTAAGGCAGGTGGCCGCTTGTCCAACGTCGCGTTCCTCGGTGCCCATCTGCTCAAGATTAAGCCCTGCATTGAGGTGACGGGTGGTAAGTTCGTGGCGACCAAGAAGTTCCGCGGTTCTATGCTTAAGTGTGCTCGTGCCTTTATTGATCACATGGTAGAGAAGGGCGAGATCGACTACTCGCATATTGGCTTGGCGTATTCGGTGGGTCTTTCCGAGGAGTTGCGCGACGACATGGAAGTCTATGCACACGATCTTGGCTTTAAGGACGTTACCTGGACTCAGGTCGGCGGCGTCATCTCGAGCCATTGCGGCCCGACCGCCTTCGGCGCGGTGCTCGCGCTTAAGGCGTAAGGCCTGGAGTCTATCGATTTCTATTGCCTCGGCGGTGGGCGGGTTGTGACAACCTTCCCGCCGCTTTTGTGTGGGGCCAAATAGAACAACCCAATTGACCACTAAACCGTTTCACCATCATGCGTATGGGCTAGAATGGCTCTGGCATTTATGTGACTAAAACCAATGAGAGGCAAGGTAGCGGGAATGGCTGAGATGACGCTCGAGGGTGTGGACGCTCGTCCCGAGGACTCCGCGTTTGCCCTGGGCCGCGTACATTCGATTGAAACGATGGGTACGGTCGACGGACCCGGCATCCGCTTTGTGGTGTTTGTCCAGGGCTGTCCCATGCGCTGCGCGTATTGCCACAATCCCGATACCTGGTCTGTTAACGGCGGCACCATGGTGACCGTCGAACACCTGATGGATGAGTTCCAGAGTAACCACGAGTTCTATCGCAGCGGCGGAATTACCGTGTCCGGCGGCGAGCCGCTCCTACAGCCTGAGTTTTTGGCCGACCTGTTCTGTGCAATGCACAACAACCCCGATGGCCGCGTGCATACCTGCTTGGATAGCTGCGGCTATGCGTTTGATCCCAACCACCCCGAGAAGTTCGATGCTGTCCTCAACGAGACCGACATGGTGCTGCTCGACATTAAGCACGCCGATCCGGTTGAGCATAAAAAGCTGACCGGTTGCGATCCCGCACGCATCCTGGCGTTTGGCGATGAGCTGGCGCGTCGCAGGATCAAGGTCGTTATCCGTCACGTGGTGGTGCCGGGCATTACCGACACGGTGGAGGAGTGCGAGGCACTCGGTCGCCTGATTGCCCCGTGGCATAACGTGGTGGGCTTGGAAATGCTGCCGTATCACACGATGGGCGTCGTCAAGTACGAGCAACTGGGCATTCCCTATAAGCTTGAGGGCGTGCCCCAGATGGATACCGCGCGCATGCCCGAGCTGCGCAATGCCGTTATGACCGGCATGAAAAAGCGCCGCACGGAACTCAAAAACGCCATCGGCTAGCGAGCCATATTCGCTCCCCAAAGGCACTCATTGGGGACAGACTTAAATGAGTGCCCCTGAGCACCAAGTTGATTGCCAAAGAGCCCCGTCAAGTTGCGGTGGAATAGTTCTTGTTTTTCGGCTTATGCCGCCCAAATAGGAACTATTCCACCGCAACTGCGTTTTGGGCGGAGATGCGCAACAGAATCGCGCCATTTGGATAAATACGCTTGTGGTTTCTTTAAAGACGCCTTAAACGCCGCTGAATATCTTTGGAAAGAAATGCCTGCTCGGTATTATGCTGCTCGTATATGAACGGTAGCAGTCAGGAGACCACGTGCGAAACAACGCATCGCGGGACGAGTATATGCCGCAGCATAGCAGCAGATATGAGACGAAGGGCACGTCTTCGCGTGGCCTTGCCGACGCTCGCGTCCGCGTGACGAAGATTGCCGCCATTGGGATGCTAACGTTGGCGATTATTATCCTCGGAATTACCGCCAAAACCTACGCGTCGGAGCGAATGGCACACTCAGATGCGTCAACGGTACAGACGCAAAACGAGAAGGCTTCAAAGTCCAAAGCGTCGGCAGATCTCAAGACGAGACTTTCGAAGGCGGACTTCAACGATATCCCTTCGGGTGATACCGTTCAGACCTTCTCGTTGGTAGATAACAAGACTCCTACCTTGGAGGATGAGAGCCTTGCCTTGCTCCAGGATGCCCTGAGTCGGGCGCAGGAGCTAGGCGATGTGGGCGTGGTGTTCTACGACCTGTCAAGCGGCAAGGGCGTGACGTATAACCCCGATGTCGAGGTTTACGGCGCGAGTAGCTACAAGGCGCTCTATGCGTTGTACATCTGCGAATCTCTGGTCGAGACGGGTCAGGTTTCACTCGATGATTCCCTTGGCACCTATGGTGGCTACAACATGGGTTGGCAGACGGTGCGCGACCTGATCGAGGCCGCGATTGTTAATTCGGACAACGATTCGTTTATTGCGTTACGCGCGGCGTTTGACCGTGTCGGTTACGAGGATTGGATTGCCAGTCTTGGCATCGATTACGATACCGCACTCGATCCGATGAGTGATTTTCCCACCTATTGCCCGCGTACCTCGGCCAAGTTGTGGCGCGAGATGAGCGAGTATTTGAGCTGTGGCAGTGAGGCCTCCCAGTGGTTAGCTGAACTGCTGTCATCAACATCGCGCTCATTTATCCGTGATGGGATTGCCGACGAGCAGGTTTTGGTGCGCAACAAGGCGGGTTGGATTAGCGAGGATGGTTGCTATTCGACATGCGATGCGGGCCTTATCGACATCGATGGCTGTACCTATGTCATGAGCATCATGACATCGATGCCATGGAGCGATTGCTCGAGTGAGCTGGTGGCTGCGATTGCTAAGGCGTTCTTTGATACGCGAGCTGCGCTGGCCTAGCGTGTTCGTTTGGCGTTGGCAAACAAAATGCTGGTACCATACCGTGGTTGAGAATTTCGAATAGGTTTGGGGAATGGCATGGCTACCATCGCGATTATCGGTGCGCTCGAAAAAGAGATCATGCAGATCAAGGAAGAGTTGAGCAACGTTTGCATGGTACAGGAGGCGGGCTTGAACGTTGTGACCGGCGGGCTCGACGGCCTGTCGATTGTCGCCACGACGGCGGGTATGGGCACGGTAAACGCTGCCGCCGCAACACAGCACCTCATTAGCAAGTATGCTCCACAGGCAGTTGTGTTCTCTGGTATCGCAGGTGGCCTGAATCCCAAGCTCCATATCGACGATGTCGTCATTGGCAAATGCCTGCGCTATCTAGATACCGATACCGCGCTTATCGCCGAGTCTGCACCGGGGCTCGAGGAGTTTGTCTCGACGCCTGCGCTGGTCGATATTGCCGCCGATGTGCTTGCTGAGCGTGGGTTTGTTGATGCTTCGACAAATGCGACCGCTTCGAACGAGGGCGCAAAGCAGTTCCTGGTCGGCACGATTGCCACGGGCAACCGCTTTGTGACGGGCGCCGCCATGCGCAATGATGCCATTGGGGCGACGCATGCCGATTGTGTTGGCATGGAGGGCGCGGCAATTGCCCATGTCGCAACCAAAAATGGTGTCGATTGCCTGGTGCTGCGTGCTATCAGCGATAATTGTGACGAGGCGTATGATGCGATTTGCGACCGCGAGTTCGATTTGTTCGAGTATGCGCGTGCCGCAAGCGATATCACGCTCGATATCGTTCGACGCATTGCCGCTGCGCAATAGCGCGTTTTTTGCAAGATCCTACGACCAAGGAGTGTCCATGGCCGATTCCATTAACTACCAGCTTGCCAAGTTCGTCGCCAGCTACGGCAAGGTTTCGCAGATCCCCGAGTCCACCTGTCCCGAGGTGAGCTTCGTTGGCCGCTCAAATGTGGGCAAGTCGTCCATCATGAACAAGCTCTTTGGCCGCAAGAACCTGGTGAAGGTTTCGAGCACGCCGGGCAAGACGAGCAACATCAATTTCTTCGAGGCCGACGACGTGCATTTTGTGGACCTGCCGGGCTACGGTTTCGCCCGTCGTTCCAAGGCCGAGCGCGACCGCTGGGCCGAGCTCATCGGCGACTTCTTCGACTCCGAGCGCAGCTTTAACTTGGTTGTGTCGCTAGTGGACATTCGCCATGACCCCAGTAAGCTCGACCATGACATGATCGACTACCTGCAGGGCAACGAGTTCAACTTTATCGTCTGCCTCACCAAGGCCGACAAGCTCAGCCGCACCCAGCAGGCCCGCCAGGCAGCTGCCATCAAAAAGCAACTCAACGTCCCGGCCGAGAACGTGATCATCACAAGCTCCCAGACCGGCACCGGCATCGACGAACTCAAAAAGCGCATCGCCGAGGCTTGCCTCTAATCGGGCCGCAACCCTTCAAAAGCTCCCACCTATATCACCCCAGTGATAGTTATTGGTAAACTATCACTGGGGTGATATTTTTGTTTGGAGGTCGATATGGAGCTTTGGCACGGGTCGGAGGTTGTTGTCGAGCATCCGTCGTTGGATAAATGCAGACAATTCAATGACTATGGGTGTGGGTTTTATTGCACGCCGCATGAGGAAATGGCAATGGAGTGGGCATGTCGGACCGAGTCCGATGGTATCGCGAATCGATATGAGCTCGATATGGATGGTCTTGCGGTCTTGGACTTGGAGTCCGGGGAGTTTTCAATTCTCAATTGGCTTGCGATTTTGGCTAACAATAGGGAGTTCAATGTTTCGACACCGCTGGCGCGCGAAGGACTTCGCTATCTGCTGGATAACTGCCTAATTGATATTTCTCCCTATGACGTAATTCGAGGTTATCGCGCCGACGATTCTTACTTTTCGTTTGCAAGACAGTTCGTTAACGGCATGATCTCGCTTAGGCAACTGCAACTCATTATGCGTTTGGGCGATTTGGGCATCCAATACGCTCTTATGAGTGAGCGTGCGTTTTCAGTAATCAGATTCCGCGAATGGAGGCAGGCGTTGGGATCTGAGTATTATCCCAAGCGCTTTAAGCGAGAACAGAACGCGCGGCGCAAGTACCTGGATACTGTGAATGGATTCGACTCTGAGGGTGTCTACATTAGGGATTTAATGACAGGGAGGGTTGATTTAGATGATCCAAGAGTTGACGAATTGTGGACCGAGTAGAACATATCCCATCTATTACCTCGAGGATGCAATGAACAACCTCGGCGACTGCTTTGATTATGCCGTTAACGATTATGGAGCCGAAGGATCGGAAGTTGCTGAACTCTTTTGCCTGAGCGGCGTAGCTCGCGAGTTCGAACGCGGCAACGCATGGGTCGTATCGGGAAAATCGGGCGTTGAGCTGTTCGCGCTTATCGCTGAAAGGTCCGGCTATCAGAGCGGGTTTATACCGGATCGCACCTATCGTTTTGAGAAGACGCCAGAGTATTGGACAGGCTGGATACTGGCATATCTGCAGTGGCGTTTAGGGGAGTCTTTCGAAGACCTGCTGCATGTCGTTCCGTTTGACGCACTGCGCAGTCTGTACTATCCCTGGCACGAAGCCTCGGAGGAACGCGTGGCTCGCCTCGTCTGCGATATGGCGAAAAAAGCGTCCAGGCAAACCAAACTTGCGTTAGCAAGAAAGAAGCTTAAGAAAACCCAACAAGATCTAGCATACGAATCGGGTGTGTCACTCCGCTCAATCCAAATGTACGAGCAGCGCCAGAGAAACATCAATGAAGCTTCGGTAACAAGCGTAAGAGCCATAGCAAAAGCCCTCCACTGCAACATCGAAGATCTCCTAGAGCCAGTCTTCGAATACAAAGAAACCAGCGCCGCCTAAACCAATATATTGCCAAGGTTTGTATCTAGTAAGCGCTCCTTACCAGCAAGAGTCCCTACCAATAGATAGCGGCTTAAAGGGCCGAAATCGTATGAATGGCATTGCGACTTCCAAATGGGTGACTGCTGCTTGAAAAGCTATAGAAATAGGGGCCGATTTAACGGCCCCAAGCATCGCATAAATGGCATATACGTTTTATCAACTATTTCTTGTTTTTAACCCATTTGCAGATACGCCAAATAAGCACTCCGACGAGAATCCAAACGAGAGCGATCATAATGTCTGAGCGTGCAGGAATTGGAATCATTGAACTTCCTCAATTGATGTGAGTCTAGTTTGCATAGGTGTGGAGCGTGCTGCCTTCCATGGTCGCTTGCAACACGGCGATACCGGACGTCATCCCCATCGATTCATAGTTGAGTCGATATGTCGCCTGTTTCGAGTTCCATATAAAGGACTCGTTAGTTACCGTACAGCCGATAGTCGTATAGTTTTGTCCCCAAGCGCTGGTAATGAGCGAGTTCGCTATCTTGATCTTGAATTCGCGATAAATAAAAGGACTGTTGTAATAGATAGTCCAAGTTCCAGATGCGTTGTTGTAGTAACTGTCCCATATCAGGCTGGGTTCATTGGTTTTTTTAATTCCTATTACTGCAACGGTCCCATCCTTAAGCTTGATTTGATGAGACTGCTCGGGACCTTTCGTTAAATCAAAATCTTGGGTTGCGCCAGAAATTGCGACAGCATCGCTTTCTGCAGCATAAGCAGTCGAAGGGCTAAACGAGAAACATATCGGTAATATCAAAAGTATCGAGAGGAAAAACGAAGCTTTGAGTGTGCGTAACACTTTGACCACCTCCATACTGCGATGCCTAGTTAAATAGTAGCATAGATAAACAGTTTATTATGTAACCTAAAAAGCCCCTATCTGCCCGGCGCCCCTTCAAAGCGTGGGTCCCTGTAGACATCCTCAGCAAGGTAAACGCAGGGATGGTCGGGGTGTTCCCCTCAAAATTATTCCGCAGCGCGAAGGCCTCTCGTCTGTGGCTCCGTTGGAGCACAAGATTAAATCAGCGAATGCGATTATCCTGTCGAGGCTGCGCAGGTCCCCTTGGGGCTTCCCCTGAAAACAATCCGCAGATCGAATTGCCCCGTCGCGCGAAGCGCACGACGGGGCAATTCATGATCGAGGACGTTTTCAGGGGAAGCCCCAAGGGGACCGGTGAGAGCAATGAGGCAGGGCGCTACAGGTACTCGATTTGAGCGCCCTCGGTGTCGCACGTCAGAATATGCGTGTCACACTTGGAGAACTGCTCACGCAGCTTGACCTGCAGGAACTTTGCCACGATGGTGTCGTCAGTCACGGCCATGAGGGTCGAGCCCGAACCACTAATCCAGATGGTCTTGGCGCCGCCGTTAAGGCAGGTATCGCGCACGGCGTTGTAGTCGGGGATGAGGCGGCGACGATAGGGCTCCTGGATGCGGTCGTCATTAGCGGCGGCAATCAGGTCCAGGTCGCCGGTTTCCAGGCCGCGCGTCATGCCGGCGATGCGGCCCATTTGCCATACGGCAGTGGAGAGTGGAATCTCCTGCGGCACAACCTTGCGCGCCTCGCTCGTATGTACCTCGTAGGGCGGAATCACGGTAATAAAACGCAAGCGATCGCTTACCTCGTAGCGCAGGCACTGGGGAAGCGAATCGGTCGGCGTAAAGGAGCAGACGGCGCCGCCCAGGATAGCGGGGGCGACGTTATCGGGATGCCCTTCGACCTCGGTGGCAATGCGGACGAGCTCGGCGCGGTCGACGGTGTGGCCCGTCAGCGCGGCGGCCGCCATGATGCCAGCGACGACGCAGGTTGAGCTGGAACCCAGGCCGCGGGCGACGGGCACGTCGGTCTGAATGTCGATGGCGACGGGGAAGGCCGGCTCGCCCCATGCGGCCAGTGCATCCACAAAGCTCACGTAGACCAGGTTATTCTCGTTTTGGAACTCCTCGGGGCAGCCCGTGATGGTGAGCTTGTCGGCGCGCTCAAAGGTAAAGTGCGAGTAGAGGCTGACGGCCATGCCGAGGGTATCGTAGCCAATGCCCAAGTTGGCGCTTGTTGCTGGGACGGTGATCTTGATCATGTGAGTCCTCCTGGCGTGCCTGGCTGTTTAGTTCGCTGCTCGGGCAGTCCTGCGCAAGACGGAAAGCACATTAAGTGCTTTCCTTTGCGTGCGGAACTCGCGACGAACTAAACAGCCAGGCACGCTATGCACGTTCGTCATCATCCCGGTAGGTATCTGATAAAAGAAGGTGCGCCGGCTTTCGCCGGCGCCTTATAAGGGGTTTAGTTGGTTGCTATCTTTTTTGCAGCCTGCTCTACGTAGCTGGCCATCTCATCGACGTCGCAGACGTCTTCGAAGCGGACGGGCTTGGACTCGAGCTCGGCGAGCTGTGCCGGGGCGACCGTGTTGGTTGCCTGCTCGAGCACGTGCATGGCCTCAAAGTCGTCCTCGGGAACGTCGAGCCCCAGGGCGTCGCAGCAGGCGCGCGGGAACTTGTAGGGGCTTGCGGTCGAAAGCAGCACGCGGGCCTTGGCACCCTCGGCGGGAGCGACTTTTTCAAAGACGTGATAGCCGCAAGCGGTGTGCGGGTCGATCACGTAGCCGTTCGCATCCCAGCAGCTCTTGATGGCAGTGCGGACCTCGTCCTCGCTGGCCCAACCGCAGCCAAAGACGCTCTGAATCTTTGCCAGCAGGTCGGCGGGAACCTCGTAGCGACCAGTCTGTGCCAGCTGCTCCATAAGGCCGGCAACGAGCTCGCAGTCGCCGTTGGACAGGAAGTACAGCATGCGCTCCAGGTTGGAGCTAATAAGGATGTCCATCGACGGCGAGATGGTCGTGAAGAACGGGCGGTTACGGTCGTAAACGCCGGTGGTCAGGAAGTCGGCAAGCACGTTGTTCTTGTCGCTCGCCACGACGAGCTTGGCGACGGGCAGACCCATGCGCTTGGCGTAGTAGCCGGCCAAGATATCGCCAAAGTTGCCGGTCGGTACGCAGAACTCCACGGCGTCGCCGGCCTCGATGGCGCCGGCGCGCAGCAGCTGCGCATAGGCGGCAAAGTAGTAGACGACCTGCGGTACCAGGCGGCCGACGTTGATGGAGTTGGCGCTCGAAAGCACCGTGCCGGCGGCCTCCAAGCGCTCGGCAAGCTCCTTATCGGCAAAGATGCGCTTGACGGCACTCTGGGCGTCGTCGAAGTTGCCGCGGATGCCGCAGACGGCGACGTTATCGCCCTCCTGCGTGGACATCTGCAGGTTCTGGACGCGGCTGACCTTGCCCTCGGGATAAAAGACGGTGATGCCCGTGCCCGGAGCGTCGGCAAAACCGGCGAGCGCGGCCTTGCCCGTGTCGCCCGACGTGGCGGTGACGATCATGATGCGCTCAGCGCCGCCGTCCCTGGCGGAAGTGCGGGCCATCAGACGGGGGAGCATCTGCAGGGCGACGTCCTTGAAGGCGCTTGTGGGGCCGCCAAAGAGCTCCATCACATAGGTCTGAGGGGCGTCGGCGCCCGGCGCAGCGTCGAGTTTGACGAGCGGCGTAACCTCTTCACTCGCGAACGTGCCGCGGTATGCCTCGTCGACACACGCCGAAATTTCTTCCGCCGTGTAATCATTCAGTAACATTCCCAACACATCTTGAGCGATTTCAAAGTACGATTTATCTGCAAGCGAGCTGATATCGACCTGCTGGGTGCCGAGCTCGTCCGAGACAAACAAACCCCCGTCGGGAGCGATGCCGGTACGGATTGCCACCTTACTTGAGCACGATAAAGTGCGTCCTCGTGTACTATGATAAGTTCCCATATAACACTGCTCCTCGGATGCCTTGGTCCCAATCGGTGAAACCATGGTATCAGAGCGCGCAAAATAGGTTTGCAGAGGCTTTTTAGAAAGGTAACCTCAAGCCCATGATTAAGATTGCCAAGTTTGGCGGCTCGTCGGTCGCCGACGCTGAACACTTCAAGAAGATCAAGGCCATCGTCGACGCCGACCCTGCCCGCCGTTTTGTGGTGGTTTCCGCCTGCGGCCGCCGCTTTAAGGGCGACACCAAGGTGACCGACCTGCTCTACCTGGTTAACGCGCACGTTAAGTATCACGTGTCGTGCGAGGAACTGCTCGAGGACATCGGCCAGCGCTATTTTGATATCGCTGACGAGCTGGAGCTCACCTATCCCATCCGCGAGGAGTTCGCGGCCTTTGCCGAGCGCGCCCGCTCGGGCGGCTACTCTACCGAGGAGCTCGTGAGCCGCGGCGAGTATTTCACCGCTCGCCTGATGGCCGAGTACCTGGGCCTGCCGTTCCTGGACGCCGCGACGGTTGTGGCGTTCCATCACGACGGTACGCTCAGCATGAATCGCACCTCCGAGCTGGTGCAGGAGTACGGTCAGCAGGGCGGCTTTGTTATGCCCGGTTTCTACGGCGCGACGCGTGAGGGCCAGATCAAGCTGCTCGACCGTGGCGGCGGCGATATTTCCGGCTCGATTCTGGCCAAGTGCCTGGGTGCCGACCTGTACGAGAACTGGACCGACGTCTCGGGCTTCTATTCTGCCGATCCGCGTATTGTTCCCGAGGCTCAGCCCATTGCGCGTGTTACCTACGAGGAGCTGCGCGAGCTTTCGTACATGGGTGCGAGCGTCCTGCACGAGGAGGCCGTGTTCCCCGTGCGCGAGGCTGGTATTCCGCTGGTCATCAAGAACACCAATGCGCCGCAGGACCCCGGCACCATCATTAGCGAGACGGCTGACGAGGGCGAGGCAGAGCCCATCATTACCGGCGTGACCGGCAAGCGCGGTTTTGTCGCCATCAACGTCGCCCGCGACCGCACCAAGCCCCGCGTCGGCTTTATGCGCCGCGCGCTTTCGGTCTTCGAGCGTTATGACGTTTCCGTCGAGCACATGCCCACCGGTGTCGACCGCTTTGGCGCCGTGGTACAGGAGCAGGATGTGCACGATTCACTGTACTCACTCGTGGGCGACATTCAGCAGGAGGTCGAGCCGCTCGAGATCGAGGTTGTCGAGGGCCTGGCGCTCATCGCTACCGTCGGCCGTAACCTGCGCGGCCGCGCAGGTATCTCGGGCCATCTGTTTGGTATGCTTGGCCAGGCCGGCGTGAGTGTGCGCATGATCTCGCAGAGCTGTGACGAGATCAACATCATTATCGGTGTCGAGGAGAAGGACTTCGACCTGGCGATTCAGACCATCTACCGCGCCTTCTCCGACGAGAACGGCATTGTGAAGGTCTCCGATCTGGAGGCTCCCGCGCCGGTCGATCCCGCTCTGGTCGCGCTCCACAAGTAGCTGCTATCCCAGTAGATTTTTGGACTTGCCTCAAAAATCTATGGCGGGGCGTTTCGTTTCGGTTTCGTTTCGACGGGGCGGGTTTCGTGCCCGCCCCGTTCTTGTATACACTGGCAACAATAATCGGCCTGCTTGGCGTGCGGGCAAAAGCCACAACCTTTAAAGGGGGAAGCATGAAACAGTACACGGTTGCTATTTTGGGCGCGACGGGAGCCGTGGGCACCCAGATGCTCGAGTGCCTCAACGAGCAGGAGTTCCCGGTTGGCAAGCTCAAGCTGCTGGCGAGCGCGCGTTCTGCGGGCAAGACCGTCGAGTTCCGTGGCGAGCAGATCGTGATCGAAGAGGCTTGCCCCGAGGCCTTTGAGGGCTGCGACATTGTGCTTGGAGCCGCCGGTGACGATATCGCGAAGGAGCTGCTGCCCGAGGCCGTCAAGCGCGGCGCCGTCGTGGTCGACAACAGCCATGCCTTCCGTATGGATCCCGAGGTGCCGCTGGTCGTGCCCGAGATCAATGCCGACGATATCAAGTGGCATCACGGCCTTATCGCCAACCCCAACTGCGCGACTATCATCGGCCTGGTTCCCACGTGGCCGCTGCATCAGCTCGCTGGCGTGAAGCGCATGATCGTCTCGACGTACCAGGCGGCTTCGGGTGCTGGCGCCCCCGGTATGGCCGAGCTCGAGGCTCAGCTGGCCGCCCTGGGCCGTGGCGAGGAGATTCCCGAGCCGCGCGCGTTTGCCGCCCAGCTCGCGAGCAACCTGATTCCGCAGATTGGCGGCGTCAAGGAGGAGGGCTTTACCTCCGAGGAGATGAAGTTGCAAAACGAGGGCCGCAAGATCATGCATCTGCCCGAGCTGCGCGTGAACTGCACCTGTGTGCGCGTGCCCGTGCTGCGCTCGCACTCCGAGAGCATCACGCTTGAGTTCGAGCGCGACATCACGGTGGAAGAGGCCCGTGCCGCGCTGGCTGCCGCTCCGGGTGTCAAGCTAGTTGACGACATGAGCGCCGAGGATGCGCACGACCGCTTCCCCATGCCGATGGACACCTCCGACCAGGACCTGATTTGGGTCGGTCGCGTACGCCGCGACATCTCGAACCCCGAGGCCGCGCGTGGCATCACCTTCTGGTGCTGCGGCGACCAAATCCGTAAGGGCGCGGCAACCAACGCCGTCCAGATCGCTAAGCTGCTCTGCGAGTAGTGTGACCTGTCCGGCGGGGGCCGGGCTTAGTTTTCAGAACGTCCTCGACCATGTGTGGCGCCTTGTCCTGCTCCTTCGGAGCCGCGGACAAGGCGCCACACTGGTCTGCGGAGTGTTCTGAAAACTAAGCCCGGCCCCCGCCTGCGGTGACTCGGCTGCGAGCGGCCTGCGATGGGGCCGTTGTTGGCTGGGGCCGCTGGGCTGATGTGAGGGCACGTGGCCGTTGCGGGCCCTGGCCCCGGCGGCGGCCTCGGCGCTTTGCGCCTGCCGCCTTTGGGGACTGTGGGGCGCGGCCGGCAGCTGCGGCGCGTTGCGCCTGCTGCCTGGGGTGACTGCGGGGTCGTGACGGCAGCCGCGGCGCTGTCGCGCCTGCTGCCTGGGGCGACTTTGGGGTTGGGGTGAATCGGGGTCTAATACTTTCCCGTGAAGTGAACGAGCTTATTTGGACCCCCGAAGCATTGGCATATTTTGACCGCTATTTCCTGCGGTTTTACAGCGTGAATCCTGCGGTTTTTTGGGCTAAAGGTGTGGATGCTCCGGGGCTTCGTTTTTACTCGTTCACTTCTCGGGAAAGTATTAGAGCTCAGCTGATAGAGGTACCTCTCTGGCGTCGAAGCCCTGCGTCTTCTTCGCTTGATTGGGGAAAACAGCCTCGCTTAAGCAATTGCGAGCCCGCCCAGACGTATCTGTGGGGTTGTCTGCACAATTCGCGGTATTATGTTGCGGAGTTTTGAAAGGAGCCGCTGGTGGTCACGACGACGTTTGCTTCGCCTTTGGGCGAAATCCTGCTTGCCGCTGATGGCCGCGGTTTGACGGGGCTTTGGTTTGAGGGGCAGGAGCACTTTGGCTCCACGCTTCTCAAAGAAGATCCCGAACATGTTGAAGGCGCCGATGCGGTTTCTGGTACCGGTGGGATGTCTTCGGTGAGTCCGGCAAATGGCGCGGCTTCTTCGGTGCTTGAGCGTTCTTGGGCTTGGCTGAATGCTTATTTTGCGGGGCAGGAGCCTCGGTTTACGCCGCCGTTGCATATGATTGGCACGGCGTTTCAGCGTGAGGTTTGGTTTGAGCTGCTTTCTATCCCGCGTGGCGAGGTCGCTACGTATGGTGAGATCGCCCAGCGTGTTGCGGCTCGACATCGTGTACCGGGAAACGAAGCACCTGTTGTGTCTCCCCGTGCCGTGGGGGCCGCGGTCGCGCGGAATCCTATTTCGATCATTGTGCCGTGCCATCGCGTGGTTGCCGCCGACGGCTCGCTTAACGGATATGCCGGCGGGCTTGACCGCAAGGAGTGGCTGCTTCGGCTCGAGGGCGCGTACGAGGAATAACGTTCGAGCACTTTGCATAACTAGGACGCCGTGAAAGAACGGGACACGCTTTCCGAATGGAGGCTCAGACGGAAACTACGTCCCGGAATTCCGTTTTAAAGCGGGATGCGCTTTCCGAATGGCGTCCCAAGCGGAAACCGTGTCCCGGAATATAGCCTCAGAGTGGGACGCCGTTTCCGGTTGAGACCACCTGCTTGGACATCTTTCTACGCCCGCTCCTGCAGAGCATAGATCGATTTGTCCATGTTGAACAGATATGCCACAACGCAGACGATGAAGAACGCCGGCAGATTACCGAAACCGAAGATCTCGCAGCCAATGAGGATCGGCGCGAGTAGCGTGTTGGTGGCGCTGCCAAAGACGGCGGCGTATCCCAGCGCGGCGCAGAGCTCGACGGGCATGCCGAGTTGAGCCTCGTTATGGCGACATCTGGGTAACAGAAAGGCCCGCGTTCCTCAGAGGCAAGATAGGCAATTCTGCTTCTGAGGTAGATCTCAATTCTGCCGACCGCACTGCCGACCGCATCAAACATTAACTGCCGGAGGGCTCGGTCAAATTCATACGTGTAGATGATGGTTTCGAATGTTGTGCCTTCGCGAAAGATGGTAATCCCGGACTTGCATTTGGTTTTGTAGGGAAACCAGTAGGCCGACAGTCTGTAGTGGTTGGCTTCGACCAAAGCTCGCTCGAGTTCGCTTTGATCAGAGCACTTAAGACCCTTGTTTTCTGTCAATAGTGCTATTTGTTCGTTGATGGATATCCGCGACTTCTGGTATTTCATTAAGCCTCTTGATAGAAAAAGAGCTGGAGTTGCGCATCGTTGAGAGGCTTTCCAGCTTTAGCAAAACAAACTTATAAGATGCGACGGGCCGCGTCAAGATAATTGCTTGACAGCCTAGGAGGCGGCTGGTTGGCTGGCTTAAAACCTAGCGCGTGAAATGACGCTCCACGCTATTCAGCGCGCTTGATAGGATGACGA
Organism: uncultured Collinsella sp.; assembly: GCA_958435945.1. Lineage (GTDB taxonomy): Bacteria > Actinomycetota > Coriobacteriia > Coriobacteriales > Coriobacteriaceae > Collinsella. The sequence goes on from CAUBIC010000001.1 coordinate 186,812, forward strand.
ACCACGGTCTTAAGTTTCTCCGGCGCACACTTGCGTGGATCGGAAAGATAGATTTCGTGATGTAAACGGGTGTCTGAGAAGTCGGGGACATAGCCCTGCTCGGTCGCATATTCATGCATGGCGTCTACGGTTGCCGGCTCGCTGTCGTAGGGTCCGGTATGCGTGCATTGAACGCAGAGACCCTCGTCAACTTTAAGCAGCTCGACGGCAGAAAAGTCCAGTTTCTTTTTGGCCGTGGCTTCCGCGACCGCCCAGTCAAAGTCATCCTGAGTGACGAAATCGGGCAGGCGGATGCACGAGATAAAGTTGAAATCGTCCTTGCGTACATAATCGATGTCGCCGCTCGGGGAGTCTTGCCACCAGAAGCCCTCGAGCGGCGGTACCACAAAGTCGAAATAGCCCTTGATACTCCTTGAGCCTTTCTTCGACATCTTGACGGTATAGGCGATGCCGTAAAGCAGCGGCAGGGCGTTTTGATACTCGCCACCTTCGGTATTTGGGTCGCCCTTTCCGCGAACGGCAACGTAGCTCATAGGCGGGACAGTTACGATGCTCGGCTTGCTTGCAGGTTTGTAGAGCTCCTTGCATTCCTTCTTAAAGTCGAACGCCATGTTGGCCGCCTTTCTGCGTATTGGCCTGCTTAGATAACGGAATCATATCATAGAAACGAACAGCTGTTCGAATGATTTTGCTGACAGATAGAGATGCGTGCGTTGTGTTTGGCGGTCGGCCTGACCCCGTCGATGATTTCTCTGCCTTCCCGGCGCTTGCCTGCGCTCCCCGTTTCCCCATATAAAACCTGCCAAAATGAACCTGTCCCTTTTTGGTCGGTGCGAAATGGGTAATACTAAGGAGTTATCCGACCAGATGGGAATTAATCGATGGCTTATATCGAATTCAAAGACGTCATCAAGGCGTACGGCGAGGGCGATGCCCGCATTCACGCGCTCGACGGCGCGAGCTTTACCGTTGAGCGCGGCGAGCTCGCCATTATCCTGGGCGCCTCGGGTGCCGGCAAGACTACGGCGCTCAACATCCTGGGTGGCATGGATACGGTAACCTCCGGCACTGTGACGGTGGACGGGCGCGACGTGAGCTCCGCCAACGAGGCGCAGCTCGTGGAATACCGCCGTGCCGACGTCGGCTTTGTCTTCCAGTTCTACAATCTGGTCCCCAACTTGACGGCGCTCGAAAACGTCGAGCTCGCGGCTCAGATCTGCCCCGATTCGCTTGATGCCGAACAGACGCTTCGTCAGGTTGGCCTGGGCGAGCGCCTGGGCAACTTTCCGGCACAGCTTTCGGGCGGCGAGCAGCAGCGCGTGTCCATTGCCCGCGCACTGGCCAAGAATCCCAAGCTGCTTTTGTGCGACGAGCCCACGGGTGCACTCGACTACAAAACCGGCAAGCAGATCTTGCAGTTGCTACAGGACACCTGCCGCAAGCAGGACATCACGGTCATTATCATCACCCACAACTCCGCGCTGGCGCCCATGGCCGATCGCCTGATCCGCTTTAAGAGCGGCCGCGTGGAGAGCGAGACGGTCCAGCAAAATCCCGTGCCTATCGAGACGATCGAGTGGTAGCGCCCATGGACCAAGATTGCCAAAACAGCCAAAACCACGATACGGAGCACGCGGGCCGCGACCGGGAGTTCGCGACCTACCGTACCGCCCAAAGCTCAAACGATATGGTGCCGACGGTTTTTCGCCGTGGCATCTACCGCACGATTCGGGGCAGTCTTAAGCGCTTCCTATCTATCGTGGTCATCACTGCGCTTGGCGTGAGCGTGATGTGCGGCCTTAAGGCGGGCTGCGAGGATTTGTGCGATTCGGTCGACGCCTATTTTGACCAGCAGAATGTCTATGACATTAACGTGCAGTCGACCTATGGCCTTACGCGCGACGATCTCGCGGCTATCCAAGAGGTCGACGGCGTCGAGACGGTCGAGGGCATCTACACCGAGACCGCCTACACCGCCGTGGGCACAACGCGCGAGCGCGTGGTCGTGCAAAGTCTCTCCAAGGAGAACATCGATCAGCCGGTGCTGGTGAGCGGCGATTTGCCCGAGAGCGCCGATGAAGTCGCGGTGACTTCGAAGTTCCTGAAGGCTTCGGGCAAAAAGCTCGGCGATACGGTGAGTTTTGCCGCCAATGACGCGAGCTCGTCCAACCAAAGTGCCAAGGATCAGTTTGCCGCGGGCGATTACACCATTACGGCCGAGGTCCTCGATCCTACCGACGTGAGCTCCGACTCGACAGTCAACGCCTTTCGCGCTGCTTCGGCTGCGGACTATAAGTTCTATGTGAGCGAGGATGCCGCGACATCTTCTTCCTACTCCGCAGTCCACGTGATCGTCGAGGGAGCCAAGAGTCTTAACTCCTATTCGGATGCCTACACGGCAAAGATCAACGAGGTCAAAGGCAACATCGAGAAGATCCGCGAGGAGCGTGAGAAGGCGCGCGTCCAGGAGTTGACGGTTGACACGCCGACAAGCTTGGATACGGCCGAGCGTCAGGCCGCCATGCTCTTTGGGATCGAGCAGGATAACATCAACCGTATGGCCGAGGGCAGCGAGGAGCGCGTCCAGGCTCAGGCCGAGTTGGACCAGCGCCGCGCCGCCGCCGACCAGCATTTTGCCGATGCCCGCGCCGAGCTTTCCGATCTGGGCGAATGCACCTGGTACATTCAGGACCGCGGTAACATCGCAAGCTACTCGAGCGTCGAGAGCGACAGTTCTTCGATCGAGGCCATCGCCACGGTTTTCCCATTTATCTTCTTTGTCGTCGCTGTGCTCATCAGTCTTACCACCGCCACGCGCATGGTCGAGGAGGAGCGCACGCTTATTGGCCTGTACAAGGCGCTTGGCTATTCACGCGAGCGCATCCTGTCCAAATACGTGGACTATGTGCTGTGGGCATGTCTGATCGGCGGCGTGCTCGGCAATATCATCGGATTTGTGGGCCTGCCGCTGTTCCTGTTTACGGTGTTCGACGACATGTACTCGCTGCCCCAGATGTTGCTCTCGTACGACATCGTGTCCTCAATCGTCTCGGTGGCGCTGTTTGCCGTGGGCGTGGTGGGCGCTACGATTATCGCCTGCCGCCACGAGATGGCCGAGACCCCAGCCTCGCTCATGCGTCCCAAGGCCCCACGCGCCGGCTCTCGCATCTTGCTTGAGCGCATCGGCTTTATCTGGCGCCGCATGAGCTTTTTGAACAAGGTGGCGGCGCGTAACCTGTTCCGCTACAAAAAGCGCGCCTTTATGACCATCTTCGGTATCGCTGGCTGCACGGCGCTCGTGATCTGCGGTATGGGCATTCGCGACACGTCGGTGGCGCTTTCGCCCAAACAGTACGGGCATATCACGCGCTACGACCTGCTGGCGGTCGCCAATCCCGACGATTTTTCGCAGACGTGCGCGGCATTGGATGAGCGCAGCGCGGCCAATGATTTCAACGTGACCGTGACCTCGACCCTGCCGATTATGACCGACAACGTCACCTTTACGTTTGGCGGCAAGAGCGAGACCGTGCAGCTGATCGTGGTGCCCGATAACCGCACGAGTGACTTGGGCGATTACGTGCGTCTGGAGGATGAGTCCAAAGAACCGCTGCCTTTGCGTGACGGAGACGTGTATCTGAGCAAAAGTTCACAGCTGGTGCTGGGGATTCAGCCGGGCGATACGGCTCACGTCCAGGATTCGTCGCTCAATGTTGCCAAGGTCAAAGTCAGCGACATTTCGCTTAACTATCTGGGCAACACGCTTTACATGACGCAGGGCACCTATGAGCGTGCGTTCGGTCGAAGCGCACGTCTTAACGGCGTCTTTGTGCTGCTTAAGGGCTCGTCGGCCGACCAGATTGCGTTTAGCAAGAATCTTAAGAGTGACGGTTGGCTTACGATTTCGAGTACGGCCGAGCATTGGGAAAACTATGAGGCGAACTTTACGATTATCAATTCGGTCGTGGTGCTCGTGACCTTCATGGCGGCGTGCCTATCGTTTGTGGTGGTGTTTACGCTGTCCAACACGAATATCTCCGAGCGCGAGCGCGAGCTGGCGACCATTAAGGTGTTGGGCTTCCGTCGCGGTGAGGTGCACCATTACGTCAACAAGGAGACGTTGATCCTCACGGCGATTGGCGCTGCGCTGGGCGTGCCGCTGGGCGGCTTGCTGGCCGAGAGTTTTACGTACATTTTGCAGATGCCGTCGCTGTACTTTGACGTCGAAGTCGAGCCGCTGAGCTACGTGCTTGCCGTGGTGCTTTCCTTTGGCTTTACGTTTATCGTCAACCTCGCCACCAATCGTACCCTCAACAAGATCGACATGGTCGGCGCCCTCAAGAGTGCCGAGTAACCTGCCAAAAAGGGACAGGTTTATTTTGGCAGGTTTTATCTGGGCAAACGCCGGACACCTACGGGCGATCCGGCGTTTGCCCCGTTTTGCTGGGGATGTCTGTCGTTCAGTGCTCTTACTGGCCAATCCAGTGTTGCGCATAGCTCTTAATGTCCTCGGTAAAACCGTCAAGGTCGTCAAGGGTGATCACGCTGTCGATAAGCAAATTGGCTATCTCGCGGTGCATTGTGCTGCGGCGAATGTCGTTTGCAATTACGCCTGAGGACAGCTTGTCTCTATTGAGGTGCTCTTCTAGTGCCCAAAATCTACTGGACGCTTCGCTGTCGCCGTTCAGCATCTCAACGTACTGGCCGATGAGCTTTTCCATATAACGTTCTTGCCATTGAGGAAGCATTTTCTTAAACAGCTTCCAGTCGCTTTCGGCTACGTCGCGCATATGTCCTCCGCTCGTCAAACGGGCTTTCCATTTGCCTTTCATTCTATTTGGTTTTCGCTCGCAGGCGTGGATGAGAGGCTCTCTTTAGCCTTCGAGATTGGGCTTGAATGGGTCGTATGCCACAAAACGGGCCTATCTACTACGTTTAATTGGATACTCTCAATCATGCCAGGAAAACGAAAAATAAAACCGCAGGTAAAAGGCCTGTCGATTTTCAAAAAAGGCAGGTATGGTCGGCTCTCTCGAGTTAAACGTAGTAAAGTGGCCCTTTTCTTGGCGCGTGGTCAGCTCAATGCTAATCTCCGTGCCGGAACTGGCCCAGTTGTTTGTAAGTTGCGGTGATATAGGGACTGTTTGGCGCTTTGGAGCCTCAAAACAGTCCCTATATCACCGCAACTTGGAAGGGGCGGGCGGTGTCGGATGAGTGGCGCTGGCTGGTTGGGGCGGTTTAGGCCTGTTTGCGGCACTTCCATTGTTTGCGACACCAGCGCATGAGCGCCTTTACGATGGGAATCGTGATGAGGATGATCCATGCAGGATGGGGCTGTCCCAAACAGAGCCACATGTAGAGGAACCAAGCGATGGCGGCTGCTGGATAGACGCATTCAGTGAGCTTTGACAAATGGCGTCGATCGATAAAGGCACCAATCGCGTAGTAGACGGGAACCAAAAAGACGAGGAAAAGCCCCATGCCCCATGTGCCGTAGACAATGCCGAGCACCAGATAGGCGAGAGTGACAAGTGCGGGGAAGGGGAATTTGTTCCATGCACGTCCGACCTTGGTGTGGAAATGCTTGCCATGATGGTCGAGCTTGTCGTGTGCTTCCTTCCAGCTGGAAAACGTCTCGCCGTCGATGGTGACGGTGCCGTCGTCATTGGTACGCACGCTATGTCCATCGTCCTCAAGCGTATCGATATGCACGCCGCCCGGCCCCACATGCACCTCTTCGCCCTTGCGCTCGTTGGTCACATGGATGCCGCTCCAACCAACATGGACTTCCTCGCCTTTATTGGGATCAATGACGTGGATACCGCGCGCGAGGGAAATATCGACAAGTGGCTTGTCACCGCAATCGACGTGCTCGGCAGAATCCTCAGCCTCGTCAGCCACATCCGCCGTCTCGGTGTCGGCGCTACCGTCCTCCGGGCCGTCGGCATCGTTGGCCGCCTCCCCATATAGCAGCTTGTCCAACGACACGCCATACAGCGCGGCGAGCGCAATGAGGTTATCGGTATCGGGTGAGGACTCGCTGCGCTCCCATTTACTAACAGCCTGGCGGCTTACGCCCAGCTGGGCAGCAAGCGCCTCCTGAGAAAGCCCGGCAGCTTTACGGCGATCGACGAGGCGCTGTGCCATCGCAAGATCCATGGTGGTTCCTTTCGTTTGATGGTCGAATCGAATGAGCCGAGTATGCCGAGAACAACCGGTAGCGACCACCATTTCTAGTTAGAATCTGCTCAAACCCTACCGCAACTACTGGTAGCAACCCCTAACGACCAGCCATTTTAGGACAAATGTCAATGCAAGTAGCAGCCAAGAGCTCCCACTCAGTAAATTGCGGTGGAGTAGTTCCTAAATTCAGCCATTTGCGGACTAAGCAGGAACTATTTCACCGCAACTGAATTTCAGGTCAGGCACCCGCAGCAAGAAGGCGAATAGCCTCGGTCTCCTTAGTTACCGTAGGAGGCCCCAGGGCTTACCTCCCAAATCTTTCCGCAGGACGGAAGGACCCCGCCGCGCGAAGCGCACGGCGGGGTCCTGACATGTCCGAGGACGATTTGGGAGGTAAGCCCTGGGGCCTCCGATGGGGGCGGTTCCAGCCGAGGCTATTCGTCGCCGAAGCTGATGCCCAACGCCTTGGCCTCGCGCACCAGATCGCTCTGGGGGTCGACATACTTGAGCTTGCCGGCGACATCCTCGAGCGGCATGTGGCACATCTTGCCGTCACGCAGGGCAATCATGTAGCCAAACTCGCCGCGCAGGCAGCCGAGCGCTGCCTCGACGCCGCATTGGGTCGCAAAGATGCGGTCCTGGGCGTCGGGCTGACCGCCGCGCTGCGTGTGGCCGGGGATGGCGACGCGGGTCTCGCGACCGGTCTTGGCCTCAATCTCCTTGGCGATGTCGTACACGATTGACGGGCTCGTGCGCTCGGCGAGCTTCTTCTTGTATTCCTTCTTGGACAGCGCCGCGTCCTCCTTGGAGATAGCGCCCTCGGCGACGGCCACGATGGTAAAGCGACTGCCGGTCTCCATGCGATGCTCGATGGTCTTGTTGACGTTATCCATGTCGTAGGGGATCTCGGGAATCAAGATGACATCCGCGCCGCCCGCGACGCCGGCATACAGCGGGATCCAGCCAACCTTGTGGCCCATGATCTCGATAACGAACACGCGCCCATGGCTCGAAGCGGTGGTGTGGATGTCATCGATGCACTTGGTGGCGACGTCGATGGCGCTCGTAAAGCCAAACGTCAGCTCGGTGCCCCAGGTGTCGTTATCGATGGTCTTGGGCAGGGCGATAACGTTGAGGCCCTCTTCGCGCAGGCGGTTGGCGGTCTTGGTGGAGCCGTTTCCGCCCAGCATAAACAGGCAGTCGAGCTGCAGCTTATGATAGGTGTGGACCATTGCCGGCACCTTTTCGACGCCGTCGGCCTCGGGAGTATCCAAGCGCTTGAACGGCGTACGGCTCGTGCCCAAAATGGTGCCGCCGCGGGTGAGGATGCCGCTAAAATCGGCGGGAGTCATGACACGGAATCTGCTGTAGATAAGGCCCTGGTAGCCGTCCTCAAAACCATAGATCTCGATAGGTTCTTCGCTATTTGTCATAAGCGTTTTGACGATGCCGCGCATGGTGGCGTTGAGTGCCTGGCAGTCGCCGCCACTGGTAAGAAGACCGATCCTAAGCATGATGAATCCTTCCGGGCAAGTTATAACATGCGCATAAGTTTACCCCCGCACACTGTTGACGCGGGGGTAAAACGTGTTAGCTCAAGCGTATGGAAATGTAAACAACGTCAGGCGAGCGTAAGGCCGACAGGCCTGGCTCCTTACAGTGCGAAGGCGTCGACGTCGCCCCAGTGGCGGCGCAGCGTAATAGCGGCGGCGGGTTCGGTATTGTCAAAGACGACCGACCATTGCGTATTGCTGGTGATGTCTTCCGGATTGGGTTCTTGCGCTGCGGCGCGCAGGGCTTCCCAGACAATCGTTTCGTCCTGGGCACCGACATGGGCGTCAAGGACATCGGCGATTGCGACGGCGCGCTCTTTGCCATGGCCCAGCTCGCCATTCTTTTGGTTGGGCAGCACTTCGTCGCCATAGCAGGCGTAGAAGTTCGTAACCTGGCGTACAGGAGTCGCTTTGAAAGCGCGGTCCGGATCGTGCGGATCCCACTCTGCTACGTGCGCGTCACCGGCGGCGTCGTTGATAAAGAAGTGGTAATCGCGTCCTGCCATGGCGTGCATGTCGTAGGCGGAAAGCAGGTCGACAGCTTCTTGCGTGGTGGCGGCGCGGTCGAGCACCAGACGGATGGCGAGCGAGGTGTTGATGACGGGCCGTTGCGTGTCCTGGTCACAGGGCTTGGAATCCAGGGTGAGTACGGCAATGGACACGCCGCATTCGTTAACACCGTCGAGCTGGGCAAACGGGCCCATCAACGCCGCGGCGCGTCCGGCGACGGAGTCAAGCGGAGTGTTATCGCCCAGGTTGTTAAGGGCGGCAAGCCCGATGGAAGCATAGCCGCCGCGTGGGTGATTGCGCACCAGCAGCGCCGAGGTGTCGTCCTTAAAGTCGTAATTGCGACCGGTGCGCACGCGACCTTCGGCATCTATGGCGACAAAAGCGCTCCAGGCAAACTGGGGCGCCTGGACATGTGCCGGCACACCGGGCAGCACCTGCGCCACCACGGCATCGATGTAGGCCTGGTCGTCGCGCACGCCAGCGGCGATGATGCGATCGAGATCGTAGTCGTAGGCGATGTCGATTGCGTACAGGTCATAGCCATCCGCGTAGCTGGTCAAGCGTTTGAGTGACGCGGCGGACTTGATTTGCTTGTGATAAACGATACCGGTGGCAGCGGCAAGGCCGACGGCGACTCCCGCGACACCGCAGGTGATGGCAATGTTACGTGGCTTCATGACGACTCCTCTCGTCCTGTTAGCGCAATTGTCGCAGAAGGAGCGCGGGCATGATGGCTCAACTTGGTGAGTGGCGCGGAATTAAGCACGGAATGAAGAGTGTGGCGCTGGCGTGGCGGGGTATGCTGGAGGGGACCATCAACCCAGCGAAAGGGGAGAGCATGACGGATCAGGAAACGCCCGAGCGCGCGCATGTGACGGCCGACGATATCGAGGCTGCCAACGACCTTATCGACTTTATCGAGGCATGCCCCAGCATGTTCCATACGGCGGCGACCATTATGGCCGAGCTCGACGAGGCGGGCTTTACCTACCTGCCCGAGAACGCGGCGTGGGACATCGAGCCGGGCGGGCGTTATTACACGCAGCGCAACACCTCGAGCGTTGTCGCCTTTAAGGTGGGCGAGGACCTGGCCGCGACGTGGGGCGAGGACGGCGTTGCCGGTGACTATCATTTTCAGCTCACGGCGTCGCACAGCGATTCGCCGACGTTTAAGGTCAAGGCCGTGCCTGAGCTTGACGGCGCGGGCGAGACGCTGCGCCTGAACACCGAGGCCTACGGCGGCATGATCGACTACACCTGGTTCGATCGCCCGCTGGCGCTCGCGGGCCGCGTGTTGGTGCGTGAGGGCGACCGTATTGAGAGCCGTCTACTTGCCACCGAGCGCGAGGTCGCTATCATTCCGAGCCTTGCTATCCACATGAACCGCGGCGTTAACGAAGCCTTTGCTCCCAACCGAGCCGTCGACCTTTGCCCGCTTATCAGCGCCGGCGAGCTTAAACAGGGAGATTTTGACGTACTGATCGCTGACGAACTGGACGTTGAACCCGAGCAGATCCTAGGTCGCGATCTGTTCCTGGTCAATCGTCAGGATGCGCGCATTTGGGGCTGGGCCGACGAGTTTATCTCGACGCCCAAGCTCGACGACCTGGCCTGCGCCTACACCTCGCTGCAGGCATTTTTGGGTGCCGAGAATGCGCATGACATCTCGGTCTTTTGCTGCTTTGATAACGAGGAGGTTGGCTCCGAGACCAAGCAGGGCGCCATGTCGACGTTCTTGGCCGACGCGCTGCGCCGCATCAACGGATCGCTGGGCTTTGACGACGAGTCGTACCATCGCGCACTTGCCGCCTCGATGCTTGTGAGCTGCGACAACGCGCATGCCGTGCACCCCAACCACGCCGAGAAGTGCGATGCTCGCAATCAGGTTGTGCTCAACGGCGGCATTGTCATTAAGGAAGCCGCCAACCAGCACTACTGCACCGATGCCTTTAGCCGCGCGGTGTTCCAGGCCATCTGTGATGACGCCGACGTACCCACACAGGCCTTCGCCAACAAGAGCGATATGGCCGGAGGCTCCACACTCGGCAACCTGTCCAATATACAGGCGAGCATGCATGCCGTGGACGTGGGCCTGCCGCAGCTGGCCATGCACTCAAGCTACGAGATCGGCGGCGTACGCGACGTGATGTACGCCATCCGCGCCCTCACCGCCTTCTACGAGCGCGACCTCCATATCAACGGAGCCGAAAGCGCGGAGCTCTAAAACCTGCCAAAGAGGGATGTTGATTTCGGCAGGTTTTATCTGGGCAAATGCAAAGGGTGAAACCGAGCTAGATCTGTGATATGTGGCCGCCGAGGTGCAGTGTGCCTCGGCGGCTTTTTGTGTACAGAGTACGGCTAATGCTTATAAATGCTATACATGCTTTACGTATCTACCATAGAGTTTTATGATAGTTTTGAAGTATTAAGGAGGGGTCATGACCACAACAGCCGCTCAGATCAACGTGCGTCTCGATGCCGATCTTAAAAGGAGTGGGGACGCCGCTCTCTCCAGGGCCGGTATGACGCCGAGCCAAGCGGTGCGTGCGCTCTGGCAACTTGCGGCATCTCTGGCTGATCGGCCCGGCGCGCTCGAGGATATCCTGCTGCCCAGTCGTGCCCGGGCGGAACAGCGCGAGCGCGAAAAGGCCGCCAAACGTAAGCTCGAGCTCATGGATCAGGGGTCGAAGCTGTTCGCTGCCGCTTGCCGTGAGTCGGGAATCGATATGGTCAGGGCTCAGCCATCGGACGACGAAGAGCTCAAACGGAATGCCTATGCGGATCGCTATGGCGAGGAGATGAGCTGGCTCTATGAGTGAGGCTCCAAGGCGTATCTTGGTTGACACCAACGTGTGGCTCGATTACTTCATTCCCTCACGACGTGGTCGTTCGGTGGCGATTGAGTTTTTACGCGATGCATGCACGGCACAGGTGGATTTGCTGTATGCGGCGACATCGTCCAAAGACCTGTTCTATTTGATTTCGAGCGAACATAAGGCGTGGTATCGGCGCGAGCATGGCTCACTATCCCAAGATGCCGCCGTGGCGGCGACATCACTTGCATGGGATTGCCTCGACGTGTTGTCGCAACTTGCCACGCCGGTACCCTGCGACCTGAGTGACATATGGATGGCGAGCAGGCAGCGTGAGCTCCATAGCGATTACGAAGACGATTTAATCATTGCGGCAGCGATACGCTCCCAAGCAGATTTACTGGTCACCAACGATGTCAAGCTCTGCTCACACGCACCCGTCGCAGCAATGAGTGTAGAAGACGCAAGAAATTACTTAGCAACGCTCTAGCAATTGAAGATCCCGCAGGTCGAATAAAAGTCAGCGAATGTCCCCAGACGGGGTCGCAGCGTCGAGTGTTCCGCCGTTCGTTAGAACGGCGGAACAAGATTAGTGCTCGATCCAACAACGTAAAGTTTCGCCGGCCTGCAGGTGACGCAGATTCTCCGCGGCAATGTCGACCACGTTGTTGAGTGTGGCTGCCAGGTGGAACCAACCGGAGACGTGCGGCGTGATGAGCATGTTGGGCGCATCCCACAGCGGGCTTGTCGCAGGCAGCGGCTCGGGATCGGTGACGTCGACCGCGGCGCCGGCGAGATGTCCCGACTCCAAGGCGGCAACCAAGTCGTCGGCGACCACAAGGTCGCCGCGGCCGCCGTTGGCAAAGAAGGCGCCCGGCTTCATCGCGGCGAAGAACTCGGCGTTCGCCAGGCCGCGGGTCTCGGGTGTGCTCGGCATAAAGGATGCGACGATGTCGGCCTCCGCCAAGCGCTCAGGTAGGGCATCCATTCCGTCCATGTCCTCAAACACAATGGGATAGACGAGCGGATGTCGCTTGATGCCGCGGACATGCGCGCCCATGTTGCGGCAGAGCGTGGCAAAGTGGCTGCCGATATCGCCTGCGCCCAGCACCAGCACGTTGGCATTTTTGAGCGAGGTAACCGGCCCCAAATCCTCCCAGCGATGCTCGCGCTGCAAGTCGTGATAGCCGGGCAGGTGCTTCATCATGGAAAGGACCATGGCAAACATGTGCTCGCTCACGGCCTGGCCGTAGGCGCCGATCGAGCAAGACAGCTTGGCTTCAGCCGGCACGGTGCCGGCGGCCAAGTAATCGTCATAGCCGGCGGTCTGCAATTGCAACAGCTGGAGATGCTCGCATGCGGTAAGCAAGGCAGGGTCTATGTTGCCCAAGATTACGTCGGCGTTGGCGACCTGCTCACGCGTGATGGCGTCGGAGCTCGTGTAGATAAAGTCCTCGCCCGGAGCACTCGACTCAAGAATTGCGCGATGGCGGTCGTTGACGGGCAGCAAAACCAGGATGTTCACAAGCAGTCATCTCCGCTCAGCCTGCCAAAAAGGGACAGGTTTATTTTGGCAGGTTTTATCAGGCAAAACGTTCAAATAAAACGCCGGATGCAAAGTGGGTTTGCCCGTCAGCATCCGGCGCATCTGCGGCTACCAGCTCAGCAGCTCGTAGCCGTCCTCGGTCACCACGAGCTGTACCTCGCACTGGGCCGAGTCGCTGCCGTCCTTGGTGCGCACACACCAGCCATCGCCCTTGCTGATCTTGATGTCGGGCGCTCCGGCGTTGACCATGGGCTCGATGGTAAAGACCATGCCCGGGGCCATAATGGTGTCCACATCGGGCGCCTCGGTGGTAAAGCCTACAAACGGGTTCTCGTGGAACTCCTTGCCAATGCCGTGTCCGCCGTACTCGCGCACCACGCTAAAACCGGCGTCCTCGACCGTCTTTTGCACGGCCTCGGCCATAACGGACAGCGGAAGCCATGGCTTGACGGCTGCCAGACCCGCCTCCACGCTGGCGCGGGTGACGTCGACCAGGCGCTGGCGCTCGGCAGAGACCTCGCCGATGCAGAACATGCGGCTCGAATCACTAAAGTAGCCGTCCAGGATCGTGGAGCAGTCCACGTTGATGATGTCGCCCTCGTGCAGCACGTCCGTATCGCAGGGGATACCGTGACAGACCACATCGTTGATCGAGGTGCATACGCTCTTGGGGTAGCCCTCGTAGTTGAGGTCGGCCGGCGTGCCGCCGTGCTCGACGGTGTAGTCGTAGATCATCTGGTCGATCTGGTTGGTGGTCATGCCCGCGGCGATGTGCTCGCCTACGTAATCGAGCACGCCCACGTTGATGGCGGCCGAGCGCTTGATGCCCTCGATATCGGCGGGCGTCTTGTAGAGCGTGCGGGGCAGAACCTCCCAGCCCTCTTCCCACAAGCGCTCGAGGCGCTCATCAAAGGCGCTGTGGCATTTCTTATATTTTTTGCCGCTGCCGCACCAGCAAGCGTCGTTGCGGCCGGGCACGGGTCCTTTGTCAAACATGGCTAACTTCCTTTCATTCGCAGCTAGTATAGCCCACTCACGCGTCCATAAAAGTTGCGGTGATATAGTTCCGATTTAAGCGGTTTAACAGCATAAATAGGAACTATATCACCGCAACTGATGGGGCGGGATGGCGGGCACTGGCTGCTGCGTGGTTTTGCTAGTAGCTCACCTGGCAGGGGATGCCGAGGGCGCGCACGCGTGCAGCAATCTTGTCGAGCACCTCGGGCGCCGCTTTAGCAAGGCCGGCGACCGGTGTTTCGCGCGCCACCGTGTAAATGGTCGCCTCCTGTGGGCGAATGCGCTCGAGCGCCGAGAGCCAAGGGCCAACGTACTCCTCGCCGGTGTTATCGAGAGACTTGCCCCGGTACTCACCGCTCAAAAACATCGTCTGGATAATGACGCGGCCGTTAAAGCTCGCGAACGTCTCTATCTGGTGCTCTACATCGTAGGGGCCAACGGGCTGGTCGAGCAGCTGGATAAATGCCGGGTCGACCGTATCGAGCTTGAGGATGTTGTCGTCGACCATCATGAGTGCATCGTGCACCTGGGGACGGTCGGCGCGCGTGCCGTTGGAAAGCACGGCAATCTTGGTGTTTGGGGCCAGCTCGTCGCGCAGCGCGATGGCACCGGCGATGGCCTGCGGAAACTCAGGTGCGGCGGTTGGTTCGCCGTTGCCTGCGAAGGTGATTACATCGGGCAGCTCACCCTCGATTGCCATCCCGTGCAGCTTGGCCTCGAGTGCATCGAGCACCACGCCGGCCGTGTTATACGGTTCGTGGCAGGGGCGCTCAGCGTTGAGGCCGTTCTCGCAGTAGATGCAGTCGAACGTGCAGATTTTGCCGCTCGCCGGCATCATGTTGACACCGAGCGAAAGGCCCAGGCGACGGCTGCGGACGGGCCCAAAGATGGGGCTGGCATTTAAAAACGTAGACATAGGCATATGCTCCTTGGGACAGTTGAGCTTAAGCATAGCATCGGCCTTCATGTGGGTTGCGGGTTTGGGCGCTGTTGTTTAGGCAGAAACCTTGCAATCGGGCGAGTTTTCGAAACCCTGTCATGAAAGGGTGCGAGCTGGGTACAGTAAACGCATTCATGTACACACAAAATGACGCCATCTGACCAAGCCGCACCCCGGCACGGCCTGGTGGTGTTGACGATGGGAACACAGTATGGATTTTACGGTCGAGAATGCGGGCACTACGATCGCCTGCCGCGAGTATGCCGGCCCGGTTGTATCGTCCGATGCACCCGCCTTGGTTTGCGTGCACGGTGCCTGCGTCGACGGCGTCTTTTTTGACGCCATCGCCCGCGAGCTCGCCTGTGACTATCGCGTCATTACCTACGACCGGCGCGGTTGCGGCGAGAGCGGCGACGCTGCAGACGGACGCTACGACCTCGCCGTCCAGGCCGCGGACCTGCAGGCCGTTATCGAGCATATTGGCACTCCGGCAAACGTGCTCGCGCACAGTGCCGGTACGCTGGTGACGCTGGAGCTTCTCCGTGCAAACCCCACCATAATCTCGCGTGCGATTCTGCATGAACCCGCCGTGACGGATGAGGGTGCCGGTCTGGGCGCGGCCCCGGTTTTGCTCGAGATGATCGCCGCGGGAAAGGTCTCCAGGGCATTACGGGCCTTCCTGGGCGCCATCGGCGATTCGGACCCTGAGGCCCCCAAGTTAACCGAGGCAGAAGCCAAGCATGCCCTGCGCAACGGCCGCAGCTTCATGGCAAACGAATACGGGATTACTATGACCTGCGTTCCCGATTGGGATAGCGTTCGTGCGTCAAAAACGGTGGCCGCCGTGCTCCTGGGCGAGCTCTCGATTGGCACGCCTCGCGAGGCGGGCACAAGGGTGGCGGCTGAGCTTTTGGACTGTCCACTCGTAATGGTTCCCGGCGCGCACAACGGCCTGCGCGATCGCCCGGGAGCGGCTGCCCAGACTGTCCTTGGCATCCTGGGGCTCTAACACCCGCAATAGCCAAAGCAGGCTTCATCCGCAAACGTTTCGGCATTGTTAACAAATGTGTTCAAAACCTCACGTCTGCGGCTTCAATCGCGCCGTCTGCCAACTCATAAAAATGTAACAGCATTTACGTGCTTACCTGCATCGGCAAGGTGTTACCCTTGTAACATTTGGAACCCACCGCTACCATGCGAAGCTATCGAAAGGGCCCCATATGCTCAATAATCACGAGGTCAATCTAACCGACGAGGAGGCTGCCGCCGAGGTCGCCCGTGTCGCGAAGACCTACCCCGTGGTACGCTTACTGTCGGCCGATCAGATTAAGAGCGAGCCTAACTGCCTGCTCGCCGGTGATCGCTGCCCTTGCCTGCGCCAGTCGAGTCTTGAGGCCTTGACAGATTCCGATGAGGTGTCGGAGCAACTGCTCAACGATGGCGTTGAGTACCGTGCCCATCTGCGCCCTCTGAAGGTCGAGGGCAAGCCTCATGTCCTGCTGATGGTGCGTCCGATCGATGGGCAAGAGGCTGCAGAAGAGGACCTTGTCTACACCGACGTGCTGACGAGCGTGCACAATCGCCGATATTACGAGGAAAAGCTCCGTAGCGCCCGCATGAACGCCGGCGTTGCGATGATCGACCTTGATGATTTTAGGGTCTTCAACGATACGTGTGGCCGTCATGCCGGCGACCTTGCGCTCGGTGCCGTGGCGACAGCCATGCGCAGCGGAATCCGTTCGACTGACGAGCTTGTGCGCTATGGCTGCGACAAGTTTGTGGTTGTCATGCCCAATATTCCCTCCGATGACTTCACCCGTCGCCTGCATCAGGTGTCCGATGCCGTTCGTTCCACGATTATTCCGGGCCATGAGTACGTGAGCTTGACGGCATGTGTTGGTGGCGTTCGTATTCATGGCGAGACGGTCGATGAGGGCGTTGGCCGCGCTGTCCAGTTACTGAGCCGCGCTAAGGCAAAAGCCGGTACGGTCGTGACCGATGCCGATTCCATCGAGGCCTTCCAAAGCGAAAAGCCTTTGGTACTTATTGTCGATGACTCCGAGATGAACCGAGTCATTCTCAGCGAGATGCTCAAGGACGAGTATTGCATCCTCGAGGCCGACAACGGTCGTACGGCGCTCGACATGGTCGACCGCTATGGTGATGAGTTGTCGATCGTGCTGCTGGATATTGTCATGCCGGGCATAAGCGGCTTTGAGGTGCTGGCCGGTCTGCCGCGCCGATCGGTTAGTGACAATCTGCCTGTCATCATGATTTCGAGCGAAGATTCCGATGATATGGTTCTGCGCGCGTACGAGCTAGGCGCCTCGGACTATATCAACCGCCCGTTTGACTCCCGTGTCGTGCGCCGCCGTGTAAGCAACACCATCCGCCTATACGCCAAACAGCGCCGCCTGACGAGCCTGCTGTCCCAGCAGTACAACGAGCGTGTCAAGAACAGTCGCATGCTCATCGACATCATGGCTGGCGTCATGGAGCTTCGCAACGGCGAGAGCGGCAGGCACGTTACGAACATCGAAAAGCTGACCGAGCTGCTGCTTGGCTGTCTGGTCCAGCGTAGCGACACCATTTCCCTTGACAATGAGGAGCGCTCCACGATTGCCCTGGCTTCGGCGCTGCACGATATCGGCAAGATGTCGATTGACGATGCGATTCTCAACAAACCCGGGCGCCTTACGCCCGAGGAGTTCGAGATTATGAAGACGCATACCACAATCGGCGCCGACATGCTGCTTGAGCTGGGTAGCCATCACGCCGGCAATGCGCTTATGGAATATGCGTACCAGATTGCGCGTTGGCATCACGAGCGCTGGGACGGCAAGGGTTATCCCGATGGCCTTAAGGGCGACGAAATTCCCATTGCCGCACAGGTGGTTTCGGTGGCCGACGTGTACGATGCTCTGACGAGCGTGCGCGTGTACAAGGACGCTATCCCGCACAAGGAGGCAATTCAGATGATCCTGGACGGTAAGTGCGGCACCTTTAACCCGCTGCTGCTCGATTGTCTGCTCGATGTGCAAGACCAAATTGCCGAGACGTTGGCACGCCCCGCTGACGTCGTCGCGTTTCCCACGATTTAGTTTGACCAAAGGAGTTTTTAATCCATGATTTCCATGCGTGAGGCGTATGAGAAGATCGGCGCCAATTATGATGACGCGTGCGCTCGGCTGATGGGCGAGGAAATGCTCGCCCGCTTTGCCCTCAAGTTTTTGGATGACGAGAGCATGGACAAGCTGGAGGCCGCCATGGCGGCGGGAGACGCCGAAGGTGCGTTTATGGCAGCGCACACGCTCAAGGGCGTGAGCCAGAACCTGGGATTCGATAATCTGTACGAGCCGGCGGTCGTGGTAACCGAAGCACTGCGCGGTGCCGATGCCGTTGACGGCGCTCGCGAGGGGATGCATGCGCTGCAGCAGCAATATGCGGCTACGATGTCGGCCCTGCGCGAGGCGGCCGAATAAGAGCTTGCGAGCCTTGGGCTGCGCGCCTGTCGCGTATAGGCAAAAGGGCGCCCCGTCGGACCATGTGGCCGGCGGGGCGCCCTTATCTGTTATGCGGTTCGCGAACTAGCGGGTCTGCTTTACCTTGGCCGCCGCCTCGACAAACGACTTCCACAGGTTAAAGTCGGTCTCGAGCGTCTTCCACGTATACTCAGGGTGCCATTGCACGCCCAGGCAGAACGGCTGGCCTTCGACTTCGATGCACTCGGGAACGCCGTCGGTTGCCTTGGCGACCAAGCGCGTGCTCTTACCCAGACGATCGACGCAGCAGTGATGTGCGGAGTTGGTCTGGATCAGCCTGTGCCCGCCAACCGCGCGCTCCAGCAGCGAGCCCGGCACGACCTCGACAGGATGCACAGGGTCGTTGAGCACGTGGGTATGGCGCCACTGCGTGCGGCCCTCGCGCGCGCCTAGGCTCGGCACGTCCATGCACAGGGTGCCGCCGGTGGCGACATTGAGCAGCTGCGTGCCTCGGCAGGTGGTAAAGAGCGGCTTCTTGGCGCGAAGTACCTCGTTAACCAGCTTAAACTCAAAACGGTCGCGAATCTCGCAGCACAGCGTGGGGTCGTAAGGACGCTCGTCGCCCCAGCGTTTGGGGTTGACGTCCGGGCCGCCGGGAATGGCGATGCCGTCGGCGATTTCCACGTAATGACGGATAACGTCGACGTCTTCGGTAATGGACATCTGCAGCGGCAGACCGCCGGCGGCAAGAATGGCGTCGACAAATACGCTCGCAATCTCCTCGTTGGGGGAGAGCGTCTCGCTCAAATAGGGCTTCGCTTCTTCCCAGCGTGGTGCGACCAGGATGAGCGGGCGGTCGGCGGGATCGACGCCGACGTGCGGAGTGTAGGACGATGAGGTGCGGGTTCCGATCATGGGTGCGGCTTTCGAATCCGGGTGGACATGGCACAGGGGTGGCGCGGGACAAACGTTACTGATGAATTTGCCCGCGTGGCAATTGGGCTAGTGGCCCTTAATGGAGTTGAGGAAGTCCTGGGCGCGCTTGGTCTGGGGGTGGTCGAAGAACTCGTCGGGTGTGCCGGTTTCCACGATCTGGCCGTCGGCCATAAACACGACGCGGTCGGCCACGCGGCGGGCGAAGTTCATCTCGTGCGTGATGACGATCATCGTCATGCCCTGCTGGGCCAGACGGACCATGACCTCGAGCACCTCGTTGATCATTTCGGGGTCAAGGGCGCTCGTGGGCTCGTCAAAAAGCATGGCCTTGGGTTGCATGGCAAGCGAGCGGGCGATGGCTACGCGCTGCTGCTGGCCGCCCGAGAGCTGTGCGGGCACCTTATCGGCCTGCTCGGCAACGCCCACGCGGCCCAGCAGGTCCATGGCGCGCTCACGAGCTTCCTCCTTGGAGACGCCCAGCACATCGACCGGTCCCAGCATGACGTTCTGCAGTACGGTCATATGTGCAAACAGGTTGAACTGCTGAAATACCATGCCCAACTCGGCACGCATGCGGGCAA
The DNA here is from genome assembly GCA_958435945.1 of uncultured Collinsella sp. Taxonomy (GTDB): domain Bacteria; phylum Actinomycetota; class Coriobacteriia; order Coriobacteriales; family Coriobacteriaceae; genus Collinsella. The sequence goes on from CAUBIC010000001.1 coordinate 206,373, forward strand.
GATCCTTGCCTTCCTGTGGCAGGGGCTCGCCCTCGATGAGGATCTCGCCTGAGTCGATGGTTTCCAGGCGATTGATGGTTCGGCACATGGTCGACTTGCCCGAGCCCGAGGGTCCGATCACAACGACGACCTCGCCGCGGTCGACCGACAGATTGATGTCGTTGAGGACGTGCAGATCGCCGTAGTGCTTATCGACGTGCCTGAGCTCGATCAGCGGCTGATTGCCGGTGGAAGAGGTGCTCTGTGCCATGGTGCTCGGCTCCTTATGACTCGAAATGGTAAAGCGTTAGCGGATGATGGTCGCGCCGGTCTTGTGCGAAACGTAGACAGCGGCCTTGTTAATCGCGACGTTGATGAGGATGTAGATGACCGCGATAACCAGGTAGACCGACACGAGGGCGTCGTAGTTGGTAATGAGCACGCGGGCGTTTTGCATGAGGTCGGGGTAGCTCACCACGTAGGCGACGGTGGTGTCCTTGACCACGACTACAAGTTGCGAGATCAACGACGGAATGATAAAGCGAATCGCCTGTGGCAGCACGATTTTAAAGGTGATTTTGGCCTTGGAGAGACCGAGCGCCTGGGCTGCCTCGACCTGGCCGCGCGGCACGGCATTGACGCCGGCACGGAAGATCTCGGCAAGTACGCCAGCTGCAGCGAGCGCGACGGGAAGCGTGAGCATCCAAAACGACGGCAGCGCGATCTTGTACTGGGGCAGCACCAAAAAGAAGAAGTAGATGAACAGCAGGCTCGGTACGCCGCGGAAGAAATCGGTGAGCACGCGGCAGACCAACTGCAGCGGCTTAATGTCGCTGGTACGGCCGAGCATAAGGGCTAAGCCCAGCACCAGCGCGATGGCGCCAGCGGTGAGTGCGACTTTAACGGTGCCCTCAAAGCCGGCAAGCAGGAACTTCCAGGTGGTGAGGTGCGTAAAGAAATACCAATAGTGAACCGAAAGCTGGCCGGTCACATAAAAGCGCTGCAACACGAGGACGACAAGCGCGGCGACGGCAACAAGCGAGATGGCGGTGCCGATGCGAATCTTGGCGCGCATCTTGGGGCCGGGAGCCTCGTAGAGCGCATCGCGCATGGTGAGCGCGGAGGTGGAGTGCTTGCTCATCGGAGGATCCTCACCTTCTTATCGATGTAGTTGCCAATGTGGCTCACCACAAAGGCCGTGCCCAGGTAGCCGAGCGCCGAGATAAAGAACGCGGCGACGCCGCCGAGCGAGCGCGTGTTGATGTAGCTCACCACGCCGGTGAGCTCCTGCGGTTTAAGTGGCACCTGACTGCCGAGCGCGGTGGTGAGCATGACAGCGATAAAGAGGTTGGTCATGGGCAGCACGCTCGAGCGCAGCGCCTGTGGAATCACGATCTTGGCGAGGATGCGGTTAAAGCTCATCCCCAGCGAGCGGGCGGCTTCCACCTGGCCGACGCCGACGGTGTTGATGCCGCTCATAAAGTTCTCGGAGCCAAAGGCCGAGCCCAAAAGGACCGTGGCGACGATAACGCAGGTGCGGTAGGGCAGGACGACCTTGAGCGGCGGCAGCGCATAGACGACGATGATGAGCAGTGCGATGCCGGGGATGTTACGGAAGACCTGGACATACAGGTCGCCAAAGACACGCAGCGGCTTGAGCGGCGACACGCGCATCACGGTGACGGCGACGGCCAGCACCATGGCGATGGCAAACGACTCAAGCGTCATGCCCCAGGTTGCTAGCAGCGCGTCGATATAGTTCTGGCCATAGAGCGACCAGAGTTCGGAGAGACTCATGCGGACCTCCCGCCGATAAGGAAAGGGACTCCCGTGTGTACGGAAGCCCCGACAACTCAGTGAGGAAACAGTTTACCGCAATAAAGCGCATCATGCGTTTCCATATGGTTTCGCTGCGGCCGTTACCAGGCTCGCTGCCTAGGCGCCGATCTCGGGCAGCTCGGGAACATTGGTGTCGCCCGTACGGTCGCCGATGCAGATCTGCCACAGCTCGGTCCAGGTGCCATCGTCCTCAATCTTCTTAAGGAAGTCGTTGACAAAGGCGACGCCGTCGGAATCGAGCGGCAGGCCGATACCATAGGGCTCCTTGCTGCCGAAGGGCTTGCCGGCGATCTTGTACTTACCGGGCTCGCGAACCAGGGCGCTCTGCTGCATGTTGTTATCGATGACGTAGGCGTCAACGCGGCCTTGCTGGAGTGCCTGGCGGGCCTCCTCGTCGGTCTTGAACTCCTGCTGGCTAGCCTTGGGGGCGAATTCCTCCAGGATGGCGGGGCCGTTGGAGCCGGACTGGACGGCGACGTTCTTGTCGGCCAGGTCGTCGACGCTCTTGATGTCGTCGTTGTCGGCGAGCACCAGGATGGCCTGCTGGGTGTAGTAGTAGGGGCCGGCGAAGGAGACGAGCTTCTTGCGCTCGTCAGTGATGGTGTAGGTGGCAAAGACGGCGTCGACCTGGCCGTTCTGCAGGACGGACTCGCGCGTGTCCGAGGTCACCTGGGTGATCTCGACCTTGTTCTCGCCCAGAATGTAGTTGGACAGGAGCTGTGCGATACCGGCGTCGAAGCCGCGGGTCTGACCGTCTTTCTCGTTGAGGAGGGAGAAGAGTGTGGAGGTCTGAACGCCACCGATCTTAAAGACGCCGGCGTCCTTGACGGCCGTCGCCCAGGTGCTGGCGGCGATGGCGTCGTCATCGGCCTTGGGGCCGTTGTCGACGAGCTTGTCGAACGCCTTGGCATCGAGCGTGGCGGAAACCTCGGTATCCTCGGAGCCCTTGGAGGAGCCGGCGGCGGAACCCTTGTCGGCCTCGGCGCTGGTGTCAGAGCAGCCGGCAAGACCAAGGCCGGCGACGGTTGCGAAGGTGGCGGCAACGAAGCCGCGGCGGTCGAGAACGACCTGCTGGGAGAGGTTCTTGCTCATGGTAGAACACCTTTCTTAATAAAATCCCTAGCGGTTGAGTAGAGTTATACCCTATCCCGCTCAAATGGGTCAACACGAAATAACACAGAAACATACTTACCTTATGGGTTATTCTACCTACCAAAAAGGGTCAGGTTTATTTTGGCAGGTTTTATCTGGGCAAACGTCAGTTATTGCAGTTAAGAAAGCACTTTGCAGACGGCATGATCGCTCGCAGTGGCCGCTATAATGGCGGCTACGCGACGCATATATAAGTAAGGAGATCGCGTATGAACGGTTATTCGTTTTTCGCACCGACCAAGGTGTTGTTTGGTGCGGGCAAGTTGAGCGAATTGGGCGCGCAGAAGCTACCCGGCACCAAAGCGCTCATCGTTACCACCGGCGGCAACTCGGTCAAGCGCTTTGGATACCTGAGACGCGTGGAGGCGGAGCTCGAACGCGCCGGCGTGGCGCACGAGCTATTCGATCGCATTGAGCCCAATCCGCTGCGCGAAACCGTCAACGCAGGTGGCTGGATGGCGCGCACCTATGGCTGTGATTTTATACTGGCGCTTGGCGGCGGTTCGGTCATGGACGGCAGCAAGGGCATCTGCGCGGTGGCGGCCAACCCGCATACCGATGCCAAGGGTAACGAGTGCCCCGGTGACATCTGGGATTTTGTCAATGGTGGCACCGCGCTCGGTCTGCCGATCCCCAACGATCCGCTGCCGCTCGTTTGCGTAACCACCACGGCGGGTACCGGCTCCGAGGTCGATGCGGGCGGTGTCCTGTCCTGCGAGGACAATGACGAGAAGCTTCGCCTGGCCGATCCGCGCCTGTTTCCGGTGCTTTCGATCGTCGATCCCGAGCTCATGGCGAGCGTCCCGGCGCGTCTGACCGACTATCAGGGATTCGACGCCCTGTTCCATTGCGTTGAGTGCTACATCTCAAATACCAACACGCCCATGGGTGACATGATTTGCCGCGAAGGCATCCGCCGTGCCGCCGCGGCACTGCCTACGTGCGTCAATAATGGCGATGACCTGGAGGCGCGCTCGAGCCTTGCGTTTGCCAACACACTCGGCGGTTATGCCATGGATGCCTCGGGCACCACGGGCTCGCATGGTCTTGAACATGGCATGAGTGCGCATCATCACGACCTGCCGCACGGCGCCGGCCTCATTATGATCGCCCGTGCCTATCATACGTGGATGATCGATCACGGTGCCGCACCCGAGCGCTATATCGACATGGCGCGTCTGATGGGTAATGCCGCCGCGGATGATCCGCACGATTTTGTGGTTGAGCTTACGCGCCTGATGGAGGCTTGCCATGTGGTCGACCTTGCCATGAGCGAATGGGGGATTACGGCAGAAGAGCTGCCGGCCATCGCGCACAACGCTCTGACGACCAACGGCGTCCTGTTTAGCCACGACCCCGTAACGCTGGCCGACCCCGACGTCATCGAAATTCTCAAGAACAGCTACCGCTAATTGCCTTGCTGCTTTGTCTCGATCTGTAACATCTGCAGCCGTTTTTGCCGAGTAACTGTTACAGATCGAGATTATTTCCTTAGGGGGATTCGAATGTCTCAATCTGTAACATCTGGACGGACAAAAGGTCTCTAACTGTTACAGATTGAGACAAACAACAGGGGCTAAGACGTCTTGTCTAGATCTGTAACAGATAGACGGGAATTCGGACCCTAGATGTTACAGATTGAGATAATCGCGCCGCGAAAACAAAAACCTCCGCAGGGGTGCTTCCCTTGCGGAGGTTTTTTACTCGTTGAGTAGCCTTACGGCTTCGGCGGCCATGTTCTCGACCGTCATGCCGTTCTGCGCCAACAGCTCGTTGGGGTCGTAGCGGTCGGGGAAGCCCTTGGCGATGCCAAAGGTACGTGTCCGCAGCGGCGTGCAGGCCAGGTAACATGCCACGCGCTCGCCCCAGCCGCCGTCCAAGATGCCGTCCTCGAGGGTGACGACAACGCGATGCTCGGCGGCAAGACTGTCGAGGAACTCGCGGTCGAGCTCGGTTGCAAAGCGCGGGTTGACGAGCGTGGCCTCGATGCCGTACTCGGCAGCCAAGCGGTTTGCCATGCGCTCGCCCAGCTCAAAGAAATCGCCAAGTGCAAGCACGGCAACGTCGCGGCCCTGACGCACGACGTTGTAGCGCACGACGCCGTAATCGGTGCCCTCGTCGGGCGCCAGATCGGGGCGGCATACCAGGCCGATACCCGGTACGCGGATCGCCACGGGATGCTCGCGGTGGTCGAGCGACCAGCTCAGCATGGATAGGTATTCCTCCATGCAGGCCGGTGCCAGGTAGCGCATGTTGGGAAGTCCGCCCAGCATAGAAATATCAAAGAACGAGAGGTGCGTCTCGGACGTGGTGCCAAAGATCGACGCACCAAATACCAAGATGGTTGCGGGGGCGTCGTTGAGGCACAAGTCGTGCCACAGTTCGTCGTAGGCGCGCTGCAAAAACGTGCCGTACGCGCCAAAGACCGGCTTGGCGCCGGCGCTGGCGAGCGCGGTGGCAAAGGTGACGGCGTGCTCTTCGGCAATGCCCACGTCGACAAACTGCTTGCCTGCCGCGGCGCGAAGCTCGGGCGTGAAGCCCATGATGTAGGGCGTAGCGGCCGTGATGCCCACGACCAGCGGATCGCGCTCGATAGCGGCGCTGAGTGCCTCGCTCGTAATATCGGCATAGGTGCGCGGTGCGGGCTCGCTCGGGTGACCCGGGCAAAGTTTGCGGCCGGTTGCCATATCGAAGGGCCCTACATGATGCCAGTGTTCGGGGTCGCTCTGGGCCGGCTCAAAGCCCTTGCCCTTGGCGGTCGAGACGTGCAGCACGATGGGGTGATCAATATCGCGCAGCTCCTGCAGCGTATCGACCAGCGCTTGGACATCGTTGCCGGCGGCCAGGTAGCGATAGTCGAGCCCCAGCGCGCGGAAAACGTTGCGCTCGCAGGTGCCGTTGCTGGCGCGCAGCTCGGCCAGGTTGCGATAGAGGCCACCGTGGTTTTCGGCGATGGACTGGTCGTTATCGTTGACGATGATGATCAGGTTGCTGTCGAGCTCGGCGGCATTGTTAAAGCCCTCAAACGCCAAGCCGCCCGAAAGCGAGCCGTCGCCAATGATGGTGATGACGTTATACGTGTCACCCGCCAGGTCGCGTGCGTGGGCAAGGCCACAGCCCAAGCTCACCGAGGTCGAGGTGTGACCCATGGCAAACAAGTCATGCTCGGACTCGTCGGGATTGGCAAAGCCAGAGGCCTCGCCAAAGCGCTCCGGGTTGATATAGGTGTACGCGCGCCCGGTCAGCGCCTTGTGGGCGTAGGTCTGGTGCGACACGTCAAAGACAATCTTGTCGGTGGGGGAGTTAAACACGCGATGGAGCGCAACCGTGAGCTCAACGACGCCCAGGTTGGGGGCAACGTGTCCGCCGACAGCGGCGGAACTTTCGAGGATGGCGTGGCGAATCTCGTCGCAGAGCTGCGGGAGCTCGGCGCGATTAAGAGCCTTGACGTCCTCGGGCGTTGTCGTTTGCGTAAGCAGCATCGTTGTGGGTTACTCCATGCGAATCGAGCGCCGGCGCTCCCTCGGCCGGCGCAATTGCACAGAACAGTCTCGCACATTTTGGCGTTTGATATGTGACGGCGGCGCGGTAATTCGCCAACTGGCGGGGCAAAACGTTTTGTCCGATGCCATACTGGTAGATTCGATGATGATTTTATTCAATGCGTGCAGTCCGTGGCTTGTCGCCGTAAGTCGCTGGAAGGAGGCAGCATGTCCGATGCCATTCGTGCCGAGAAAATCGCGCACGAGGTCGACTATGCCGCCCGTCAGCTGGCCCAGGCGGGCCGCTTGGACTTGACGCGCGAGTTTATCCAGCATGGCGACGTGACGGTCTATGCACATGTGACTTCGGTAGCGCGGACAAGCCTGTCCTTTGCCGAGCGCCTGGGCCGCGTCGGTGTTTCGATCGACCGTGCCTCGCTGCTGCGCGGAGCCTTGCTGCACGACTACTTTCTCTACGATTGGCACGATCCCGACCCAAGCCATCGGCTGCATGGCTTTCGCCACCCGTTTTTTGCCCTAGCGCGTGCGGAGGAAGATTTTGAGCTGACGTCGCGCGAACGGAATATTATCGTGCGGCATATGTTTCCGCTGGTGCCGGTGCCGCCGACGTGTCGTGAGGCTTGGATTGTGTGCCTGGCGGATAAATGGTGTGCTCTGCGCGAGACGGTCGCCGGCCGCCTGCCGCGCAAAGACGACGCGAACGATTTGAGCGAGGGCTCGAGCGACGGCTCGAGCAAAGATTCGAGCGAAAAGAGGAGAGGGTAGACGGTGGGGACCGCGATTGATATGGCGTTTGGCGGCGCGACGCTTGCCGCCTGCCCACTCTCGGCACTGGTGCTCTCGTTTGCCTTTTACGGGTTTTGCGGTTGGGCATGGGAGTCGACAGTATGCGCCATGCTCAATCACGGACGATTTGCCAACAGTGGCTTTTTGCTTGGGCCGTGCTGCCCCATCTATGGCGCGGGCGGCATTGCCTGCTGGCTGCTGTTGCGTGGGATTCCGGATGCCTCGAGCCAGTTTGTCGCTGCAGCGCTCGTATGCAGCGTGATTGAGTACAGCGTAGGCGTGCTGTTGGAAAAAACAACGGGCGCTCGCTTTTGGGATTACTCGCACCTGCCGTTTAACTTGCACGGACGCATCTGCCTGTACTGGGCATGCGCGTTTGGCCTGGGTGCGTTGTGCATTTGCCGTTTAGTGGAGCCGACATTGCTGGGGCTGCTTGGCCATCTGCCGGTGCTGATTGTGCGGCTGTCCGCCTTTATCGTCGCGGTCGCGATGATGGTCGACGCGGTGTGCTCGTTGGCGAGCTGGCGGCGTCTGTCTGATCAGCTGGAGCGCGTCCGGGCCGACCTTGCCGACCGCATCAATGAGTCGCTTGCCGATGCCTCGGACTCAATGCTCGAACGCATTCCCGATTCTACGATTGACTCGGTGGCACAGACGCACATCCGTAGCCGTGCCGTTAACGCGTGGCTGGCCGAGCTGGGTGACGCCGCGCTCGATGCCCTGCGCGAGAAGGCTTCGATGCCGACGTTTATCGCGGATGGTGCTCGCGGCCTGGCGCTTGCCGCCCGCCGCGTGGCCGATGCCGCGCCGAGCATGCCGCGTCCGTCGCTCGGTCGTCGCCTTGCCGGCAAGCGCATGAGCCGTCCGGTGCCGAGCGTGTCGCTCAGTCGTCGCGACCTGCGCTTCTTCAATGCCTTCCCGCGTTTGCGCATCAATCGCTACGAGGGCGTCATCCGAGCAACTAATCTCCGCGACCGCGCCCGCGAGCTGTTTCGGCGCTAAGAGCTGGAGTCGTAGAGGCGCCTTGCAGGTGCGTGTTTCCTAGGGAAGTCACCTTATCGCTCTGCCCAATCGTGATTCCCCTAGGGAAAACACGCTACTGCCGTCGCTGACTGTGATTCCCTTAGGGAAAACACGCTAAAGAGCTCCTAGCCGTGTTTCCCCTAGGGGAATCACGTTTGAACTGAGGCTACGAGGTATCATCGATGCCAGAGGGCCTAGAGAGGGCAAGGAAACTGCCGCCTGCACCTCGATGACAACCGTTCACCGAGCGACGTAGTTGTGGTGCGCGCCGGGATGACGTCTTTGACCTGCGGCGTCAAGCAGTACGTCAAGCTTTTGGTCAGTTAATGGCAAGAGATTGGCAAGGTGCCTTTTGGCTATGCTGCCTCTATTGGGAGGTGGCTTTCGTGAGGAATACCAGCGCACGGCAAAGGATTGAAGAACAGCTTGATGGGGCGGAGCGCTTGCAGCGTTGTCTAGTGCCCAAAACCAGGGCGGATCGCGAAGCGCTTCGTCGCGCCGTAGCGGCAGGGGTGGCCGTGCGTCCGTTTAGCGGGATGTTCATGCGCGCCTCCACGTGGGATGCGCTCAAGACGAGTCCGCGCGTTCGTTGGCGCTATGTTCAAAATACGTTTCTCGACGAGCACCCTGACGAGGCCGTCTGTTCCTTTTCTGCTGCGCTTGACCATGGACTTTGGGTTTCGAAGAAATATCTGGACACAATTCATCTTGTAGCTAGCGGGCGCTCGCATGGTAGGTGCGGTACGGGAATCCATCGGCATGAGTGCCCTCTAAATGAGATCGAGCTAAACGGCACCGTGAAACGAACGACGCTAGAACGGACGGTGCTCGACTGCTCACTTGTTGCTTCTTTTGAAGACGGTTTGGCTATAGCTGATAGCGCCCTGCGGTTCTGCAAGCTCGATATCCAAAAGTATCGCGACTATGTTGAAGCGTTGGCGCGATGTCGCTCTGGGGCCTTGTGCGCTGAGATGGTAGCGCGCTATGCCGATGGCGCTTCGGAGAGCGGCGGTGAATCCATCGTGCGCGGATTGATTGTCGCGCTGGGTTACCTTCCTCCGACCATGTTGCAAGCCGAGTTTGTTGACCCGATCGATGGCGGTGCGATTCGTGCCGATATGTACTACGAGTTGCCGAATGGGCTTCGCTTAATTATTGAGGTCGATGGTTTTGGTAAATACGTTGGCGCGGACGGCCTGGGAAAAGAGATGCAAAGGCGTTTGGTTGCAGAGCGTCAACGAGAGTCGCACATTACGGCTCTGGGCATTCCGATCATGAGGGTGCAATTTAGCCGCGTGTACGAGGACGGTTATCTCGAACACCTACTGAGGCGTTTCGGTGTGCCAAAAGTCGCTCCTCATATGTAGCGTTGGGCAGTGGAGGAGATGTTGATAAGGGTTGTTTTGCATGGTATGGCTTTTGATATGGTCGTCAGCTTCTTAAGGGAGCGTTACCCTGCTCCGCCCAGTTGTGTTTGCCCCCCGGGAGATCACGTTACCGCTCTGCCCAATCGTGATTCCCTTAGGGAAAACACGCTACTGCCGACGCCGACTGTGATTCCCCTAGGGAAAACACGCTAAAGAGCGCCTAGCCGTGTTTTCCCTAGGGGAATCACGGACGAATCTGATGCGGAGTCTACCTTGGGATTGCCTTGTCTCTGCATATAGCTGATTTGAAATGCGGGCATAGATGGTCTCTTGATTTACGCGTTTCCCCTTCGTTTCGTGCCCGTTGCCGCGCCGTTTCCAAGATTGCGGCACCGTTTCCATTCGACAACGCAGCGTTTAACAACGCCGTATCTGGTCTACACCAGTTGCCCCTCGGCCGCATCATGGGCGCCGACAACGTTCATGCGATCAAGGGGGAGCGAATGTACGATACGGGATCGACAACGTTTATGCTCATCTGCACCATGCTCGTGTTTTTAATGACACCGGGTCTGGCGTTTTTCTATGGCGGCCTGTCCAGGCGCAAAAATGTTATCAACACCATGCTCATGTGCTTTGGCGCCATTGGCCTGGTTGGTGTGCTGTGGATTGTTGCCGGCTGGTCGCTGGCCTATGCGGTGACGGCTCAAGTCCGTTTATTGGAGGCCTTGACCAGCTGCTGTGCCTGCCGGTGCTCAACCAGGTGCTGCAGGCGGCCGAGGGCAATGCCGCGGACGGCGCCGTCTATCCTCAGATCATCGACATCGCCTTCCAGATGGCGTTTGCCATGATCACGGCTGCTATCGTCACGGGCAGCCTGGCCGGCCGCGTTAAGTTTGGCGCCATGACGGCCTTCCTGGGCATTTGGCTGCTCGTGGTCTATGCGCCGCTTGCCCACATGGTTTGGGGCGGCGATGGCTCCTTTATCGGCGACGTCATCGGCGCACTCGACTTTGCCGGCGGCGACGTAGTACACATTTCGTCCGGTCTCACGGGCCTGATTCTCTGCTTAATGCTTGGCCGTCGTCGCGGTTTTGGCATGGTGAGCTACCGTCCGCATAACGTGCCGTTTGTGGCGCTCGGCGCCGGTCTGCTTTGGTTTGGCTGGTTTGGCTTTAACGGCGGCAGTGAGTTTAAGGCCGACGCCGTGGCGGCGCTCGCCATACTCAACACCGTGACGGCCAGCGCGGCGGGCATGGTCTCGTGGCTTGCCGTCGAGCGCGTGCACACCGGTCGTCCCACGCTGGTGGGTGCCAGCACCGGTCTGGTTGCGGGCCTTGTGGTGGTCACGCCCGGCGCGGGCTTTGTCGAGCCGTGGGCGGCGCTGATCATGGGCCTGATTGTCTCGCCCGTCTGCTATCTGGCCATTAGCCATCTTAAGACCAAGTTTGGCTACGACGACGCACTCGACGCGTTCGGTTGCCACGGTATCGGCGGCATCTTGGGCGGCGTGCTCACAGGCCTGTTCTGCGTGCCGGAGCTCTCGTGGACCGGTAAAGGCGGCCTGTTCTACACGGGCGACATGTCGCTGCTCATCTCGCAGATTTTGGGCATTGTGGTGACGGTCGCTATTGTGCTGGTGCTCGATTTGGTGATCGCCGCGGTGGTCAAGGCGCTGTTCCACGGCAGCTTGCGTGTGGACGAGGCTGACGAGGCGCTGGGCCTGGATGCGAGTCAGCACGGCGAGAGCGCATATCCTTCGTTTAGTGGTCTGGACTAGCGGTTTCTAACGTTCTGTCAGACCAACTCTTAAAGAGAGGAATTCACTATGAAGAAGATTACGGCGATTGTTCGTGCCGAGAAGCTTGAGGTTCTTAAAGACGCGCTGTTTGCTGCTGATGTTCGCGGTATGACTATCAACCAGGTGCAGGGCTGCGGCGCACAGCATGGCTGGAAGGAATACGTACGCGGCAACGAGCTGCTTGTCAACACGATCCCTAAGGTGCAGTTCACGCTCATTTGCGCCGACGAGCATGTCGACGGCATTGTCGACATCATCTGTAACGCCGCCCGCACCGGTGCCGTCGGAGACGGCAAGATTTGGGTCGAGCCGATCGAGGAAGTCATCCGCATCCGTACCGGCGAACACGGCCCCGCCGCGGTGTAGGACAATCTTTCGCCTGACGGGCGTGCCTCTCTTGGGGCGCGCCCGTTCTCGTCTACAATATCGTGCAGACGAAGGAGAGGCACGCCCATGATCAAGATGTTTGCGAGTGACTTAGACGGAACGCTGTTGAACGCCCTGCACGAGGCGGATGGGACCATCCGCCGTGCCATCCGCGAGCTGACCAAGGCTGGCCTGCATGTGGTTCCCGCGACCGGACGCTCGACGCTGCCGATTGGCGAGCATGGCTTTACGGGCCTGGCGCTTGACGCCTGCTGCTCCAACGGATCCATCGTGCGCGACAGCCATGGCGAGGTGCTCAAGACCTGGACCATCGACCCACAGATCACCGAGGAGCTGCTCAAGGAGTTTCCGGATATCTGTTTTGACTGCTCCACGCCCGACGGCATGTTTTCGAGCGGATCGTTCGAGATGCACCAGGCGGGCTTTAAAAAGGACAGCCCTATCAAGCGCATCGTGATGCGCGGCATGCGTGCGCGTGGCGGGTACCACGAGGAACAGTACTTCGACCAGTCGATCGGCGACATCCTGCGTCATGACGTGTGCAAGATCAACTGCCGTGTGACCTCGCCCGAGCTGGAGCGCGACCTTAAGGCGTATTTGGCCGAGCGTTCGGACCGTGTGGTCAACGCGCCGTTCGATCCGGTGATGTTCGAGATCACGGACGTGGCGTGCAACAAGGGCGAGAGCGTGGCCTGGCTGGCGGGCTACTACGGTATTGCCGAGGACGAGGTCGCGGTTTACGGCGACGGCGGCAACGACATCGCCATGCTCAAGCGCTTCCGTCACAGCTACGCGACCAAAAACGGCAGCGATGCCGCCAAGGCCGCCGCGAGTACAACTATCGGCAGTTGCATGGTTCATGCCGTCCCCAAACACATGCTCGCCACCATGCGCAAGCAAAACTCCCGCACCATCATCGAATAATGTGACAAAGGGACAGCCCCTTTGTCACAGGGGTCTGTGTGCTTGGAATACGAACATATATTCGTATATATAACTAGGCTCTGGTAGAATCGGTATCGTTGACGGCAGTTCCATGTGCCGGGCAACGCCCTCCATCTGATGGGAGGTGATGCCCATGACCGATCTGATTGATTTTGTGAGACTTCTGACCGCTTTGGTCTCGTTCTTCACAGCGCTCGTCGGGCTTTCCGAGGCACTCAAGCAACGTTCGAAGCAACGTAAAAGGGGTCGCCGCCGCTAAGGCGTTGACCCCTTAATCCAAGCAACGGCGCTGCCCAGCTTTCCAGAACTTGGGCTGCCGTCGACACTATTCTACCCACGAATGACATTTTGGACAATCGGTAATGCCGCTCTAAAAGCCTGGCACAACCGGCACAACCTAGGCGGTCGCTGGATGTGATAAAGAGGCTGCCCCTTTGTCACATCCCAAATATTGCCTTTACGTGTTGATGCACACGGTGTGCAATAATACTCGCACTGTGCAATAGCGCACAGGCTGAGTAACAAGGAGGACGCTTGTCCCAGCTCGAGAAATGCGATCGCCGGTCCCTTCGCTCGCAGCGTGCCCTTCGCCAGGCGCTTGCCAGCGAGCTTGCCGAAAGCGGCGACCTTTCGCGCATTAACGTCGCGTCGCTCACCGAGCGCGCCGGTCTTACACGCCGCACGTTCTATTCGCACTACCGCGATATCCCCGACTTTATCAGCCAGATTGAGGACGGCCTGCTTGCCGAGATTCGCGAGCGGGTGGAGCTTATCACCGCAGCTCAATTACCCGATCTTTACCGCAATATCGACGAGCTCGAGCCGGCACCCGGTTCGGTTGAGCTGCTTCGCTATCTTGCGGCTAATCGCGACCTTATCGGGGCCCTGCTGGGCCCGGGCGGCGACCCCGCCTTTATTAAAAAGATCATCGATACCGCACGCGAGGCCGTGGTGCCGCGTGCACAGACGGGCATTTTGGGCTTGGCGCTGGGCACCTTCTTTGACTACTACGTCACCTATGTCGTGAGTGCCGAGGTCGGCATGATCCAACGTTGGTTTGAGCGTGACCTTTCTGAATCGCCCGAGACCATGGCGCGCATTATGACGGTCATCGCCTTTGTGCGCCCCGGCGACCTGTATGGCCAACCCATCGATATCAACGTGCCGGAATACGGCATGAAGCTATTGAATTTGCAGCTCGAGGACGCGGTCGACAGCACCGCAACCGTCGAGTCCAACAACTAAGAGGAGAGACAATGAGCAAACTCGTCGAGGGCATTAAAGACCGTGTGGTCGCTGCCGCACGCGAGGCTGCGCCCGCCGTGGTGGACGCCGCGCAGAAGGCCGCGACCGCGGCTGCCGAGAAAGTTGCCGAGGCAGTTGCCGATGCCAAGAACGTGGCAGGGGAGACGTCCGTCGTCAGCGAGCCCGCCACCGCCGCTGCGCCCGTAGCCGCCGCCCAGGCCCCCGAGGGCGCAATCTTCAACCCCGAGGCCGCCCGCGGCAACCTGCACCTGGGCATCGACGTGGGTTCCACCACCGTTAAGCTCGCTGTGCTCAACGACGACAACCAGATCGTCTACGCCAAGTACCAGCGCCATCACACCGACGTCCGTGCCTGCGCTCGCGACCTGTTCGAGGGTGCTGCGACCGTGCTGCCGACGGCCCAGATGACCTGCGCCATCACCGGTTCGGGCGGTCTACTGCTGTCCCAGTGGCTCGACCTGGAGTTTGTCCAGGAGGTCATCGCCAGCAAGCGTGCCGTCGAGACCCTCATCCCGGCCACCGATGTCGCCATCGAGCTGGGCGGCGAGGACGCCAAGATCATCTACTTCGACAACGGCATCGAGCAGCGCATGAACGGCACCTGCGCCGGCGGTACGGGCGCGTTCATCGACCAGATGGCAACCCTGCTGCACACCGACGCGAGCGGCCTCAACGAGCTCGCGGCCAACGCCACCACCATCTATCCCATCGCCAGCCGCTGCGGCGTTTTTGCCAAGACCGACGTGCAGCCGCTACTCAACGAAGGCGCCCGCCCCGAGGACGTGGCCGCCTCCATCTTCCAGGCTGTCGTGACCCAGACCATCTCGGGTCTGGCGTGCGGCCGTCCCATCCGCGGCAACGTCGCCTTCCTGGGCGGCCCGCTGCAGTACCTCTCCGAGCTGCGCCACCGCTTCTACCTCACGCTCAACCTGGACGAGGAGCACCGTATCGTGCCCCAAAACGCCCACCTGTTTGTGGCGAGCGGCGCCGCCATGGCGCACGAGTCCAATAAGCTCAGCACGTTCCCGCAGCTCATCGAGGCCATCGATGCCCTGGGCGACACACAGGGTGCCGAGGTCGAGCGCCTGGATCCGCTCTTTGCCACCGACGAGGACTTTGCCGAGTTCAAAACCCGCCACGACCAGGAAGTCGTCCCCAAGGGCAAGCTCGAAGGCTACACCGGCCGCGTGTTCATTGGCATCGACGCCGGCTCCACCACCATGAAGGCCGCGCTCGTGGGCGAGGACGGCCAGCTGTTGCACACCTGGTACGGCAACAACAACGGCGACATCCTGGGCACGGCCAAGGTCATCATGGCCGATTTCTACAACCACATCCCCGCCGGCTGCACCATCGGCCACGTGACCACCACGGGCTACGGCGAGGCGCTGCTCATCGAGGCCCTCAAAGCCGATTCCGGCGAGATCGAGACCGTTGCGCACCTGCGCGGCGCCAAAGCATTCCTGCCCGGCGTCGAGTTCATTCTGGACATCGGCGGTCAGGACATGAAGTGCCTGCGCGTCAAGGACGGCGTTATCGAGCACATCATGCTCAACGAGGCCTGTTCGTCGGGCTGCGGTAGCTTTATCGAGAGCTTCGCCGTCTCTATGAACATGGACGTGCGCGCGTTCGCCGATGCCGCCATCCATGCCAAGGCTCCGGTCGACCTGGGCAGTCGCTGCACGGTCTTTA
This sequence comes from uncultured Collinsella sp., assembly GCA_958435945.1. Taxonomy (GTDB): domain Bacteria; phylum Actinomycetota; class Coriobacteriia; order Coriobacteriales; family Coriobacteriaceae; genus Collinsella. The sequence goes on from CAUBIC010000001.1 coordinate 222,113, forward strand.
TGAACTCGCGCGTCAAGCAGGCGCAAAAGGAAGGCGCCACGGTGGGCGACATCGCGGCCGGCCTGTCCTATTCCGTCATCAAGAACGCTCTGTTCAAGGTCATTAAGCTGCGTGACCCCAAGGAGATCGGCAGCCAGGTGATCGTTCAGGGCGGCACCTTTATGTCCGATGCCACGCTACGTGCGTTTGAGCAGCTCACTGGCGTTCACGCCGTGCGTCCCGACATCGCCGGCTGCATGGGCGCCTTTGGTGCGGCCCTGCTCGCCCGCGATCGCGCCGGCGCCGACGGCACTTCGACCATCCTTTCGGCCGAGGACATCGCGCACCTCACCGTGACGCAAAAACACGTCCGCTGCGGCCGTTGCTCCAACAACTGCCAGCTTACCGTCAACGACTTTGGCGGCGGCAGGCGCTTCATTACCGGTAACCGCTGCGAGAAGGGCGCCGGCCACAAAAAGCAGAAGACCGAGGCCCCCAACCTCTTCAAAAAGAAAAACGAGCTGCTGTTTAACCGCGAGGTGCTGAGTCCCGACGAGGCCCCGCGCGGCACCGTCGGCATCCCGCGCGCACTCAACATGTACGAGAACTACCCCTTCTGGCACGCGTTCTTTACACGCCTGGGCTTTAGCGTGCAGCTGTCCGACCAGTCGAGCAAGAAGACCTACCAGGCGGGCATCGAGTCCATGCCGTCCGAGAGCGTGTGCTACCCGGCAAAGATGAGCCACGGCCATGTGATGAACCTTATCGACCGCGATGTCGACTTCATTTGGATGCCGTGCGTGCGCTGGGAGCGCAAGGAGGATCCGACCGCCGGCAACTGCTACAACTGCCCCATCGTCATGAGCTACCCCACGGCGTTGGCGCTCAATATCGACGAGATCCGCGAGCAGAACATCGAGTTCCTGTATCCGTTTGTGCCCTATCACGATAAGACCGAGCTCAAGCGCCGTCTGTACCAGGTGCTCGCCGTCGACCGTGTGGCCGATGCGCAAGCCGGTCGCGGTCGCGTGCGCGGTCCCAAGATCACGCGCTCCGAGGTCGATGCTGCCGTCAACGCTGCCTTTGAGGCCGATGCGCGTTTCCACGAGGACATCCAGACTATGGGCGAGGAGGCTCTTAAGTGGGTCGAGGACCACGGCGGCCACGGCATCGTACTCGCCGGCCGCCCCTACCATAACGACCCCGAGATCAACCACGCCCTGCCCGAGCTTATCTCGAGCTTTGGCTTTGCGGTCTTTACCGAGGATTCGCTTGCGCACCTGGTGAAGCCCGAGCGTCCCATCCGCGTCGTCGACCAGTGGATGTACCACAGCCGCCTGTACGCCGTCGCCCGTTTTGTGACGATGCGCAACGACCTGGACCTGATTCAGCTCAACTCCTTCGGCTGCGGTTTGGACGCCCTGACCACCGACCAGGTGCAGGAGATCCTGGAGGCCAGCGGTAAGATCTACACCGTGCTCAAGATCGACGAGGTGTCCAACCTGGGCGCCGCGCGTATCCGTATTCGCTCGCTCATGGCAGCGCTCAAGGACCAGGAGGCCGAGCGCCTGGCCGATGCCACGGCCGCGGGCGAGGCCTACGAGCAGGGCGACGCCGCGCCGGTGGCGCCCTCCACGGATGCCCCCGCGTTCGCGAGCCGCAAGTACACGTTTGAGGCGCAGCGCGAGAGTGCTTCGACCGCGTGGCCCAAGGTGCCCTTTACCGAGCAGATGCGCGAGGAGGGCTACACCATCCTGTGCCCGCAGATGGCGCCGATCCACTTTGATCTGGTCAAAGAGGTGTTCCGTGGTGCCGGCTACAACTTGGAGCTGCTGCCCTCGACTGACCACGATGCCGTCGAGGCCGGCCTGCGCTACGTGAACAACGACATCTGCTATCCGTCGATCCTGGTGACGGGCCAGATCATGGAGGCGATCGAGAGCGGTCGATACGACCTGTCCAAGACGGCCGTGGTTATCAGCCAGACCGGCGGCGGTTGCCGTGCCACCAACTACATCGCGCTCATCCGCAAGGCCCTGCGCGAGAGCGGCCACCCCGAGATTCCGGTGATCTCGCTTTCGGCCGTGGCGCTCGGCGAGGACAACCCCGGCTTTAAGATTACGCCGGCGCTGCTTAAGCAGGCCGTGTACGCGGTGCTCTTTGGCGACGTGATGATGCAGATGCTCTACCGCTGCCGTCCGTACGAGGCCACGCCCGGTGCCGCCAACGCGCTCTACGAGGAGTATATGGCGCGCGCTCGCAAGTTGGCGCCCAAGTTCAACCGCCACAACTACACCAAGCTGTGCCGCGAGGCCATCCACGCGTTCGACACCATGCCGCTCGTGGGCGAGGGCACCAAGCCGCGCGTGGGCGTGGTCGGCGAGATCCTGGTCAAGTTCCACCCTACGGCCAACAACCACGTGGTCGATGTCATCGAGCGTGAGGGCTGCGAGGCCGTAGTACCGGGCCTGCTCGACTTCTTCCTGTACTCCATGAGCAACGCCGAGCTGCAGAAGGACGAGTTGGGAAGCTCTGCCACTACGCGCGCTGGTATGCAGGCGCTCATTAAGCTGGTGGACTGGATGCGCACGCCGGTGGAAGAGATGCTCGAAAAGTCCCGCCGCTTTGAGGCGCCCGAGCGCATCGGCACCATGGCCGACAAGGCCCGCACGGTGCTTTCGGTGTGCAACAACATGGGCGAGGGCTGGCTGCTCACGGCCGAGATGCTCGACCTAATCGACCATGGCGCGCCCAACATCATCTGCACGCAGCCCTTCGCGTGCCTGCCCAATCACGTAGTGGGCAAGGCCGTGATCAAGGAGCTGCGCCGTCAGCATCCCGAGAGCAACATCGTTGCGGTGGACTACGACCCCGGTGCATCTGAGGTCAACCAGCTCAACCGCATTAAGCTCATGATCAGCGTGGCAAAGGAGAACATGCGCGCTGGCAAGGGCTTTAAGCTCGAGAAGGTGGCGCCGCTCGCGATGGACGAGGTCACCGGCCAGATGCGTGCCCACGACGGCTGTGCGAGCTGCGGATCTGCCAGTGAGGAGGCCGTTGCATCGGTCGCTAAGCGCCTGGGGCGCGGCATTAAGAAGTAGCTGGTCTGCTATGGGCTAGATATGAGACAAACGGGTGGTAGCCGTAGCGGCTACCACCCGTTTTTGCTGGACATATGTTGCGCAAATGACCTTGCTACAGCCTTCCGTGGGCTTGCCCGATTTTTGGGCCGGTTCGGGCTTTGAGGAAAAGCTGCTGCAAGCTCAGGGCGATTTTTCGCTCAACGCGGGCCAGCACAGCGTGACCTATCTGCCAAACGACGAGACGACCGCGACTGGTCGCTACCAGGTGCTGCTATACGACAACAACTTTGGTGCGGCCGAAAGCTATCCCAAGTTCGACTGGGGCCAGCTGGGCGCCGCGGTGGTGACCGACTACAGCAAGGGCACGCATTCGTTTGGGCGCATCTTTACGGTGGACGAGACCGCGCGTGCCTACGAGCTCGAGGACCAGATCGCAGTGCCGTTCTCGAGCTACGTAAGTAGTGCACAGCGCGTCGGCGATTCGAATAGTATGCTCGTGGCATCGGGCCAGGCCAAGACCTTTACTGAGTACGATCGCTATGGACTGCCCATCGCCACCTACGAGATGGAAGCCGAGAAGTACATCTACCGCGTGTACAAGTACGAGCTGTAGCGCTGCGCTCCGCATCACTTTACGTCAAATTCCACGCGATCGAGTTCGGGTACGTTGAGGTCTATGAGCTTGCGGGCGACGTGGCGGTCGTGCGCCCCGAGCACCTCGCCTGTCGTCACATGGGCGACAATCTCGCGCTCGACGATGCCCTCCTCGTCCCCTTCGGTAGCCGAGGTCTCGACGGCGACGGTGTAATCCTTAAAGCCTGGCAGCACCGCGGCAAGCTCGCGCGTGGTCTCGGTGACGCCGTAGCCGTCCTGCACGCCGGCCTGCGCCGATCCAATGGAGCCTGCGGTCATAACGATGCAGGGGATGGCAAAGATGACCGTTCCCACGATGATGCGGCGGCGCACTTTGCGTGACAGCTCGTTGACCTCGGCGTTTTCCTCGGCGGTCACAATACCGTCGCCGTTCAGGTCGCGCTTGAGCGGCACGCGCAAAAGAAGCAGCACGGCTTCGGCGGCCAGTGCGATAAAGACGACGTTGATGCCAAACTCGTAAAGCGCTGAGAGAAATAGCGACCCGCTTGCGATGGCGATGCCGTAGCCCGCCGCGCACAGGGGCGGCATGAGCGCGGTCGCCACGGCCACGCCGGCGATGAGCGTGGCGGGTTCCTGGTCGCGCGAGTTGCCCAGCCCGCCTGCAAAGCCGCCTGCGAGTGCGACGGTAAGGTCCCATACGGTGGGCGTCGAGTTGTCGATAATGGCGGCCGTGGTGGTGCCAAGGGGCGAGAGCTTAAAGTACAACGTGGACGTGAACAGGCAAAAGGCCATTTGCAGCGCAAGGCTGGCGACGGCTTCGACGGTAATCTCGCGGTCGAGCGTGGCGATGCCGTATGCCATGGCAAGGACCGAGCCCATGAGCGGGCAGATGAGCATGGCGCCCACGATGGCAATGTCCGAATCGATATCGAGGCCGATGCTTGCGATGAGCATGGCGATGATGAGGATACACAGGTGAGAGCCAGTCAGACGCGCCCCGTTTACAAAACGCTTGCGGATCACGTGATAGGGCGCGCGTCCCTCGCGAATGTTGAACGCGCGCTTTAAAAAGCGACCAGCCTGCTCGGCAGCCTCACTATGGGCAGGGCGGATGCCGTGGCGCCGGTGATGGCGTTCGCGTAGTCGCTTGATCTGTTGTTTGTCGAGTTCCATGTCCACCTCGTTCCAGCGCGGTCCGCGCAACGCGCCCGTTGTCCTAACTCTACACCGTGGCGGGCGGGGTGTCTGTTGGATGCGGAATCCGATAGGGCGGATGACGTGGGAGCAAATGCAAATCACAGGCTCAATTCGATCCCGCAAGAATATGATGCACCAGCTCCTACATATGTGACGAAATTGTGAAGCACGAGAGCGTGAATTTCAAAAAATACGCTGGTCGCCAATGTTGCGCAACAGAATTCAAAAATCGACAGCTACCGTTTGATACGTATGGATACATCCGTGTCAAAGGGAGAAAGCCATGGCAAACTACAGTCCACAACACTTTGAGCCTCGGGCCAAGACTGTCAACGTCAAGGGCGTTGCCAACCGCGCCGTCGCAACCGTTTTGACGGCGGGCCTCATCGCTCAGCCGCTCATGTCGCCGCTGGCGGCAATCGCCGCACCGTCAACCGATAACGGCGATTCTGTTCAGGGGGGGGGTAGTTCTGTAGAGAACACCGTTGCCGCCGGTAACCAAGCGGTCGTAAAGACGGCTGCCCAGCTGGCCGAGGAGTCGGCAAAGCAGCTCAAGGACGCTCAGGCCGCCTACGATGCCGCCCAGAAGAAGGCCGACGCGGCGGGCCAGTCTCAAAAGCAGGCGCAGCAGCAAAAGAATCAGGCCTCGCAGGCCGTGACCGATAACGCCGCCGAGCAGAACGAGGCCGAGGTAGCCGCGCTTCAGGAGAAGATTGACGAGCTTAAGGCAGCCGTCGAAAAGACCGAGCAGCAGCAGAAGAAGCTGGGCGACCTGAACGATCAGCTCGAACAGGCCAACAAGAGTGTCGAGGATAAGACCCAGGCGCTCAAGGACGCCAAGGCAAAGCAGGATGAGGCCAAGAAGGCCCTCGACGATGCCCAGGCCAAGCTCGAGGCCATGGGTATGGACGAGTACGAGGCCGCCAAGAAGGCCGTCGAGGACGCGCAGGCAAAGCTCGATGACGCCAATAAGGCCGTTGCTACTGCACAGGCCAATCTGGACCAGGCCAAGGCTGCCGAGGCCAGCGCTCAGCAGGAAAAGAAGGACACTGAGGCCGCTTTGACTTCCGCCCAGGCCAAGAAGCAGGAGACTGCCGCTGCTCTCGCAGCCGCAACCACCGCGCGCGATAACGCCCAGCAGAAGTTCAACCAGGCGCAGGCCGCGCTAAATGCTGCCGTCTCGGGTACGGGTGTCGACCTGAGTGCGCTTGAGGCCGCCAAGAAGGCTGCTGCTGGTGAGCTCAAGACCGCGCAGGCGGAGCTCAATGCCGCGACGGATGCCGACGCCACCGCACAGACAAATCTGCAGGCCGCCCAGGCTGCCGTCGCTGCCGCGCAGGAGAAGGCCAACGCCGCCAACGCTGCTGTGGCATCTGCCCAGTCTGCATACGGTGCGGCAAACAAGGAGTACAACGCCGCCGCCAGCAAGCGCGACGCTGCGAAGTCGGCATACGAGCAGGCTCAGCAGACCGAGGCCGACAAGAAGGCGGAGTACGACCGACTCGTCGAGGTCCGCCAACAGAAGCACAGCGAGTTCGATCAGGCTCGTGCTGAAGTAACCGACGCACACAATGCATACGACGCCGCAAACGCCGAGGTCGAGAAGCTCAACCAGCAGATTGCCGACCTCAAGTCGCACATGACCGTAGACCAGAATGTCATCAACCAGGGTATGTTCGGCTTCTTGAACTACATCATTGGCGGCAGCCAGTTCACAGCCACGCAGAAGTCGAATGCAAGCACTGCCGCGTCGATGCTCATGGGGACGACAGATAAACAGAGCTGGTATGATAGTTATGTCGATCAGGACATGTCTCGCGACACCAATCCGCTCTCCTTGGAGCAGATGCGTAACGCCCTGACCTATCTCGATACCCAGAACAACCTCCGCAAGGCGAACGGCCAGTCGGAGCTTAGCGTCAGCCTCCGCATGACCGCAGCAGCTGCACTCAACGCCTCATATTCATCGAATATTTGGGATCACTCGAACTGCTATTTCGATCAAGGTGAGAACCTTGCAGGCGGCGGCGGGGCATACACCGGAGGCGAGACCGAGGATACGCTTGGCTGGCCATATACCGGCCTCTACACCCAGGAGAAAGAGGCATTCGATAAGTACGTCGCGCAGTATGGCGACGCGCTCGGTAGCCATCGATATGATTCCTACTATATCTATCAGCACTACAACAGCATCTACCATGAGTGCGGGCACTATCTCAACATCATCGATGCCGGCGCGAAGGCTATCGGCATCGCGACCGGTAGCGGTAAGAATACCGATTCCGAGGTAACCGTTTTCGACTATAGCGGGAGCACGGGGCAGAAGGATTTCACTGTCTCCGAGTTCAAGAAGCTCGTCAACGACTACATCGAATCCGCCTACAATGCAGGCGGCACGCAGGAGCAGAAGGAGCAGCTGAAGCAGCTTCAGAACAAGCTGGCAGATGCGCAGAAGAACTTCGGGACCGCTGGAACGGCTTATTCTAACGCGTTGGATAAGCAAGAAAGCGCTCGCGACGCCTATACCGCGGCCGACACGAACATGAACACCGCCAAGGGCGAGTACGAGAAGGCTAAATCCAGCACCGCCGCCGCGAAGACGGCATACGATGCCGCCGAAGCCAAACTCAAGGGCATCGACGTCAAGACGCCCCAGACCAAGCTCGATGCCGCCAAGAGCAAGGCCGCTACTGCCCAGGCAGCTCTCGATAAGGCAAACGCCACGCTTGCTGACAGTAAGACGAAGGCAGCCGATGCCGCTGCTCACAAGGCGAAGGCTCGCAGCGCCCGCGACGCCGCCAAGGTAAAGTCCGATCAAGCCAACGAGGCGTATGACAACGCCACGGCTTCGGTCAAGGATCTTACCGCCAAATGCGATGCCGCCAATAGGGATCTTAAGAACAAGCAGGGCGCGCTTGGCGAGGCCGAGAAGGCCGACGCTGTTGCCCAGGCTGGTGTAGACAAGGCCCAGGGCGCAGATGCACAGGCCGCGACCGCTCTTTCGAACGCCAAACAGGCAGTTGCCGCCAAGAAGCAGGCCCTGTCCGACGCACAGACGAAGGCCAAGGCCGCCGAGGGCGAACTGGCCACCGCAAACAAGGCCTTCGAGCGCTTCGCCGGCGCTCAGAAGGCGGTCGACGACGCCAAGACCGCCTATGACGCTGCCGTGGCCAGTGTCGCCGATGCCCAGAAGCAGCTCGAGGCCGCCAACGAAGCCGTCGTCGATGCGAACCTCGATATCGTCAAGGCCAAGGCCGAGCTTGCCAACGACGAGGCACTCAGGGCCGATCTTGAGGCTGTCGACCACAAGGCATCCCTTGCCGCGGGCACGACGGGCAACGAGAAGCTGGTCAAGCTTAACGCTGCCTACGCTCGCTATAAGGCTGCCGTCGATGCCGCCGCTGGCCTCAAGGCTGCCCTGGGCGATGCCGATGCCAAGCTGTCCGATGCCAACGACGCCTATGCCGCCGCGCTTGCCGAGTTTGGCGATGCCAAGGATGCCCTGGCTGCCGCGCAGGCCGAGTACGACAAGTATCATCCCAAGGCTGAGCCGCAGGCCAAGCCTCAGGTTGCGCAGGCTGCTGCAAAGGCTCCTGTCGCCAAGAAGAAGGCCACGGACGGTGCGCTTGCCCAGACTGGCGACAATTCCGCTCTTGCGGGCGAGGTGTTCGTCATCGGCGGTATCACCCTCGTGGCCGCTGGTGTGACGCTGAGCGATCGTCGTCGCAAGCAGATGTAGCGTTTCGAGCGTAGTTTCTGCAACGAACTTCAATTCATAACGGGACCGTCTCGTTAGCCAAACGATAAGGCCGGCGCGCTGTTAAACGCAGCGCGCTGGCCTTTCTTTGTTTCGATATCAAAAAGCCCGGTCGGTAGCCGCGAAAGCTACCGACCGGGCAAGCCGTAGGCAATATGGTTGCCGTCGAGCAGCTGCTCAGCTTAGCCCAGCAGGCTCAGACCCACGGAGACAAACGCCAGGATAACGCCGACGATGGACTCGCCGCCGAGCAGGCCGCTGGCGACAACCAGGCCCTGTTCCTGGAAGGCGGCGTCCTTGGCAGCCCTCTCCTCGTCAGAAAGACCGGCGGTGGCGTCGCGGTGGGCGGACCACTTGTCGTAGGCGAGCTTGACGCAGGAGCCCAGGAAAGCCGTGAGTGACATGTAGAACGGCAGGTACACGCCCAGGCCGATCATCATGGCCGGAATGCCGAGCCAGTACATGACGATGCCGGCGATAAAGCCGCCAACGAACCACGGCACGCTCGGGATGCCCGAGACCATGGTGGCGACCACACTTGCCTGCGCGGCAACAAAGCTCTTGTCGGGGCCAAAGGCGTCCGGACCATAGGCGGTGACGAGCGCGACCATGACGGCGGCGGCGACCAGGGCGCCCACGATGCCGCCAATGGCCTGACCGATCCACTGCGCACGCGGGTTGGTGCCCAGTACGGCGCCGGCCTTAAAGTCGTTCATGACGTCGCCCGCAAGGCCGCACGCCACGGCTACGATGCCGGCGATAAAGAACAGCTTGACCTGAGCGATCTGTGCGAAGGCAGCGACGATGAGCATGACTATGAGGCCAAAGATCTCCATGGGGTCGATGCCCGTCTGGCCGCAGCTCTGTGCGCTCATGATGGTGGTGACAAAGGTGAACAGCGTCACGATGACGGCCGGAACGGGACCAAGGTCAAGCACGATGGCGATGATCACGGCGATGGCGGCAGCGCCCAGGCCGATGATGCCGGCGTCGAGCTTAAGGGAGCCCGAGATGAGCGATTGCTCGTCGGTGTCGGTGGAGCTGTCGGCGGCAAGACCGCGGACGATGCCGGCGACCTGCGGCAGGATGTCCTTGAGGACGACGGCGACGCCAAAGCCCATCATGAGGCCCATGCCCAGGGACTTGACGATGCCCTGCGCAGTCACAACGTCGAACAGACCGGCAGTGGTGCCGCCCACGATGATGCCAAAGTTGCCCAGCAGGGCGCCGGCAAACCAGAAGGCGACCGGGGCGAAGCCCACGAGGAAGCCGACGGAGAGCAGCATGGGCGAGTTGTAGATGCCAAAGGTCACGCCGGGGATGTTGAGCGTGCACAGCATGCTAGGCACAATGCCCAGAGCATCGCGCAGCACGCTATAGATGCCGGCGATGGCCATGGAACCAAAGAGCTGCTTGCCGGTTTTGCCGCCAGCCTCGGTCGCGCGCAGGGTCTGAGCTGCGGCGTTGCCGGTGGGGAACTCCAGCGCGGCGTCCACGATAAAGTGACGGTGGATGAGTGCCGTGGCCAGCAGGCCCAGGATGGTGCCAGCGAGTGCCACGATAAACATGTCGAGCCAGCTGATCTGGTCGGCATAGCCCAGCATCCAGGCGCCCGGGATAGTAAACGCCAGACCGCCGGCGACCATGGCGCCTGCGGACATGATGGTGTGGGTGACGTTGGCCTCGTTGAGGCTGGCGTTGCCCATGAGCTTAAGGAAGAACAGCGAGATGACGGCAGCGAAGACGATCGGCCAGGGGAGTGCGCCCATCTTGAGGGCGGTGTAGGCCGAGCTTGCCGTGATGATCACGCAGCCAAGGACGCCGATGACGACGCCGCGCAGCGTGAGTTGCCCGCGCATCGAAGCGCGGTTCGAGGGATTGCTCATATAGAACTCCTTTGCGTATATCCGCTTCCCCCGGGAGCGCCGCTACGGATACGGCGCGGGAAGTCGGGTTACCAAGGGCCGCCGCGTGAGCTCGCAAACGACCGCGCACCAGTATAGCCGTAAGCTAGTCATTTTGGGATGACTGGTTTAGGTAGGCGATATACTGCTGGGCAGACGAAAGGAGCGCCGACGATGCTTAATGGGTGCGCATGTATATTGACGGTCGACGTGGGTAACACGTTCATTCGCTTTGGCCTGTTTGCAGAGGATTCGGCCGCGGCGCAGGAATGCCCGCTTGCGACGTGCGAGATCACGACGCCATCGAGCATTACGGCCGACGAAGCGCGTATGCGTCTCGCTCAAGTCATGGCCGCGCTGGCGGCTGATGCGGGCATGCCCGGCGCGCTCGTGCCCACGGCTGCTGTGCTGAGCTGCGTGGTCCCGGCGCTCGAGCGCCCGTGGAAGGCGGCACTTTCCCGTACCTGTACGGGGCGCGTGCTCACGGTGGGGCCGGGCCTCAAGACCGGCATACCCGTGCACTACGATGACCCGGCCGAGATCGGTCCCGACCGCATCGCCGACGCCGTGGCGGCCCGCGCCGTCTACGGCTCGCCGTGCATCGTGATCGACCTGGGCACGACGACCAATATCGAGGTCATCGACGCGCACGGTACCTTTGTCGGCGGCGTTATCGCGCCAGGCCTGGCCCTCGGCGCCCGTTCGCTTTCGGCGGCAGCAGCGCGCCTGCCTCAGGTTGAGCCCTCGGCGCCGACACACGTCATCGGCCGCAACACGCGTGAGGCCATGCGCTCGGGCGTGGTTCTGGGCGAGGTGGCCCGCATCGACGGCATGCTCGACATGGTGCTTGCCGAGATGCGCGCGACCAAGGCCGCGGGGGAGGGCGATGTGCCCATCGTCATTACCGGCGACGATGCCAAGGCGCTTGCGGCGCTGGTCGGTCACAGTCTGACGGTCGACGACGCGCTGACGCTGCGGGGCCTCGCCGAGCTCTACCACATCAACCAAAAGCCCCGCCGCGCGTAGCGATGGGGCGGTGGGATAAGCGCCCCTACCTTTCACCTGCTACAATGGGTCAAACTATTGCGATTTCGGAGGTGTCTGGCATGTCGGACGATCTTCATCAAACTGCGTCGGGCAAGCGCCGCGACGTTATTAGCTGGGATGAGTTCTTTATGAGCGTGGCCATCGCCGCGCAGCGCCGCAGTAAGGACCCCAACACGCAGGTGGGCGCGTGCATCGCCAACACCAACCACCGCATCCTTTCGGTGGGCTACAACGGTACGCCCTCGGCACTCAACGATGACTTTTTCCCGTGGGGCACGAGCGATGACCCGTTGCAGGACAAGCACAACTACGTAGTCCATGCCGAGGCAAACGCCGTGCTCAACTACCGCGGCTCGCTCAAAGACCTTGAGGGTTCCACGGTCTACGTCACGCTGTTCCCGTGCCACGACTGCGCCAAGATCCTGGCGCAGGTAGGTGTAGGCGAGGTCGTCTACCTGGACAACAAGTATGCCGATACCGACGACGGCCGTATCAGCCGCCGCATTCTCGACTCCTGCGGCATCAGTTACCGCCAGGTCATCGTCGATGTCCAGATTGGTACCGGGGGACAGGCTCAGCAGTAGCGCGTGCCAACGCCAGCTGGCGGCAAAACAGCCAAAAGAGCCCCGTCCCAAATTGACTACTCGTGAAAGTCGCGTCCGCGCGCATGGACGGCTCGTGAGCGGGTACATGGCTGTAGTAACATAGCTTCTGTCCGCGGGCGTGCCCGCGTTATTGTGAGAAAGGAGCCCCTGTGGCTGTTAACGAAGAGCTGCTTAAGAAGGTTCTTGAAGAGATTCGCCCCAACCTGCAGGCTGACGGCGGCGATATGGAGTATGTGGGCGTTGACGACGAGGGCGTCGTCAAACTGGAGCTGCAGGGCGCCTGTGCCGGTTGTCCCATGAGCGCCCTGACGCTTTCCATGGGCATCGAGCGTATCCTGAAGGAGCATGTGCCCGGCGTTACGCGTGTCGAGCAGGTCAATGCCTCCGGCGAGACCGATGACCTGTACGACGAGTATGCGCCGTTCTAAGAAGTGAAAGCTGCGGGCGATATGCTCCGCATAGACGTCACGCCCGAATATGCGGCTGCGAGCGCAAGGCCCGCGGCCGCTTTTGTATGTAGGGAGCAGGGGGACCGATATGCTCAACGACCTCTACCATATGCTTGATCCCGTCGCCATCTCGGCGGGGCCCATCACCATCTACTGGTACGGCTTGGCCTATGTGGTCGGAGCTCTGCTCACGGCGGTCGTCATGTACCGCACGCAGCGCCGTTGGGGTTTTGACATTACGGTCGACGACCTGACGAGTGTCGTGGTCGGCGTGGTCTTTGGCCTTATCATTGGCGCCCGCCTGTTCTACGTCATCTTTTACGGCGACGGCTACTACTGGGCGCATCCGCTCGAGATCTTTGCCACCAACGAGGGCGGCATGAGCTTCCATGGCGGCCTGGTGGGCGGCATCATCGGCGGCGTGCTCGTGTGCCGCATGTACAAGCTCGACGCCTGGACCATCGCCGACCTTGCCGTTATCGGTGCTCCGCTGGCCTTATGTCTGGGACGCTGCGCCAACTTTGTCAACGGCGAGCTGTGGGGCAAGCCGACCGATCTGCCCTGGGGCGTGGTCTTCGGTGGCACCGCGGGCGATATGCCGCGTCACCCCTCCCAGCTCTACGAGGCATTTCTTGAGGGCATCGTGCTCTTTTGCATTCTGCAGGTGCTCAGCCGCAAAAAGCCGCTACTGCCCCAAGGCACGTTTATGGGCGTGTTTGTGATGGGTTACGGCATCGTCCGCTTCCTCATTGAGTTTGTGCGCGTGCCCGATGCACAGCTGGGCTATCTGCTGGGTGGCGTTATCACCATGGGCCAGTTGCTGAGCCTGCCGCTCGTAATCGCGGGCCTGGCGCTCATCATCTTTGCTCGTCGCCGCAACCAACCCCAGCGCGTCTACCTGGACGCCTAGCCACCAAAACCACCACAAAGGGGACAGGCACCTTTGTGGTGGTTCGCTGGGCAACGATGACAGAACCGTAACGTTTCCCCAGATAAAACCTGCCAAAATAAACCTGTCCCTTTTTGGCAGGTTTCTAGAAAGGCTTTCGGACTGTGAAGGATTCCGACCTCTCCACAACGGCTGCGCGCGACGCTGCCCGCATCGTCTGGTTTAAGCGCTACCCCGCCAAGCAGACGCTCATCGCATTTTTGCTCGCGCTGTTGGCGACCACGGCGTTTTCCATCGATCCCGCCCCAGTGTCGAGCAACGCAGTCTTGGCGATTGACCCCAAAGCCTCGGGCATGCTGTACGTGTGCTACGAGGTGCTCCTCTCGTTTGCCGGCCATACCGACGCGGTCATGCTGCTTGCGCTTGCCTGCCTGCTCACTCTGCCGTTTCGCTACGTGTTCTTTGGCCGTGGCGACACCTGGCGTCCATCGATCATTCTGCCGTCGCTGTTCTTCGCCATCTGTATGGTGTTCGGCCGCAGCTACGACCTCACCGATTCGGCCGAGATCGTGCTCGGCGACAAGGCCCGCATTATCTGTGCCTGGATAGGCGGTGCGGGCTGGATGCTCTTGGCGGTCGTTGCCTTCTATCTGGCTTTTGAGTGTCTAGATTGGCTGAGCTCTCGGCGCATTCCGTTTTCTGAAGCGCACTTTGGCCGCGTATGGCGTGTGGCTCACGCCGTGCTCTCGGTCCATCCCTTTGCCGGGCCCTTCCTGGTGCTTATGGTCGCCTGGGCGCCCACGCTCATCGCTTCGCTGCCCGGCCTTTTTATGGGAGATACGGGTGCGCAGATTCGCCAGTGGTTCAACTACCCCAACGGCACGAGTGACTACCTGCGTCTGCTCAATCCCAATGTACTGCTCAACGGACATCACCCCGTGGTGCATACGGCTATCATCGGTTCGTGCGTCCAGCTGGGGCTTTCACTGTTCAACAGCGCCAACGCAGGTCTTGCCATCTACACCTGCGCTCAGTTCGTCATTACGGCCGCCTGCATGGCCTATTCCATCTCGTCGCTGCGCAAGCTGGGCGTGAGCCTGCCGGTCCGCGGCGTAATCCTGCTGTTCTTTGTGTTTATGCCCATGTTCTCCAACTACGCGGCCTTGCTTACCAAAGACGTGCTGTTTGCCGACGCGTTTTTGGTGCTGTTGGTGCAGACCGTGAAGCTCGTGGCCTGCGGCCTGCCCCGTCGCGATGCCAATGTCGAGCGTGCAGGCGAACAGAGGCCTGTGCTCTTTGCGCGCCACGACTGGCTGCTGCTCGCTCTGGGCGCCATGGGTTCCACGTTTCTGCGCAATGGCGGCCTGGTGTTTCCCCTGGCGGCATGCGTGATCGCGGCGGCGTTTTGCGCGTGGGACGCGCATGTGGCTCATCGTGCAGCCAAGCAGGCTGGTGCTGCGACTTCGGGCGCCACGCCGCGTTTCCGCTGGGTGGGCGTTCTTGCGGTGCTTGCGCTCTGTCTTGCCTCCAATATGTACTTCACCAAGGTCTTTATGCCGGCGCACGACATCACGCCTGGTTCCAAGCGCGAAATCCTCTCGATTCCGTTCCAGCAGACGGCTCGTTTCGTCCAAAAGCACGACGGCCTCAACTCGGGTGTCAACCCCACGGTTAAGGAGGACGGCACCATCGTGGAGGCTCCTTGCGACGGCTTGGTGACCGACGAAGAGCGTGCCGTGATCGACCGTGTGCTCAAGTACGAGAATCTGGGCCGCCGTTACAACCCGGATAAGTCCGATGCCGTCAAGAACTGCTTTAACGAGTACGCCTCGCAGGAGGACATCAAGGCCTATTTTGAGGTGTGGGCCCAGATGTTCAAAAAGGATCCCGAGTGCTATATCTCGGCGCTCATCAATAACTACTACGGCTACTTTTATCCGAGTGCCCGCGATGCGTGGGTCTACAGCACGGCGCGCAGTGCCGAGATTATGGCAAAGCCCGATAACCTCAAGTACTTCGACTTCCATCCGGTCGATAGCAAGGTTGTGCGCTGGTGCGACCACCTGATCAACCTGTATCGCGTGGCGGTGCAGCGCATCCCGTTTATCTCGCTCACCATGAGCTCGGCCACCTATGTTTGGATCATGATCGCCGTGGTGGTCTATCTGCTACGTCGTCATTCGTGGCGCGGGCTGGCCATTTGGGTGCCGCTGCTGGGCGTGCTCGCCGTGTGCCTGATCGGTCCCTGCAACGGCTCGACCTACATGCGCTACCTGTATCCGGTCATCGCCTGCATGCCCTTTGCCATCGGCGCCACCATCACCCGCAGCGACCTCCTCTGGTCCTAATTTGGTGCAAAGGGGACAGGTTACTTTGCACCAAGGGGCTGTATCATCACGACGCCTTCATTTTGGGGTTTATCTCGCAGGCCAGTAGGTATATCATAACGACGTTTGTTTATATTGCCCGAGCATCTGCGCTGGGCTTTAGGTCGAAACCGATAGGAGACACGTATGTCCGGACACTCTAAGTGGGCCACAACCAAGCATCGTAAGGGCGCGCAGGACGCCAAGCGTTCCGCCCTCTTCTCCAAGCTGAGCCGCAACATCACCGTTGCTGCCCGTCTCGGCGGTGACCCGCTGCCCGAGAACAACGCCAGCCTCGCCGCTGCCGTTGCCAAGGCCAAGGCTCAGTCCATGCCTAAGGACAAGATCAAGTCCGCTATCGACAAGGCTTTTGGTTCGGGTGCCGACGCTGCTGTCTACGAGAACATCGTGTACGAGGGCTACGGTCCCGCCGGTGTCGCCGTCTACGTCGACTGCCTGACCGACAACCGCAACCGTACCGCCGCTGATGTCCGTTCCGCCTTCTCCCACGCTGGTGGTAACCTGGGCACCTCGGGCTCCGTCGCCTTCCAGTTTGAGCGCAAGGGCCAGATCGTCGTCGCCAAGGAGATCCTGGACGAGAACGCCAAGAAGGAGACCATGATCGCCAACGGTCCTGCCGGTGACGAGGATGAGTTCATGATGGCCATCGCCGAGGCCGGTGGCGAGGACTACGAGGACGCCGGCGAGGAGTGGATCGTCTGGACCGCTGCTAACGACGTCATGGCTGTCTCCAAGGCGCTCGAGGAGCAGGGCGTCCAGGTCAAGGGCTCCGAGACCACCATGGTCCCGACTACCCCGACCGAGGTCTCCGGTACCGACGCCAAGAAGGTCCAGCGCCTCATCGACCGTCTTGAGGAGCTCGACGACGTCCAGGATGTTTACAGCACCATGGACATGACCGACGAGGTCATCGCTGCCCTCGAGGAGGAGTAGCGCCCACACGGGTTAAGCCGTGCATATCTGGGCATAATGAAGCGAGCATGCAAGCCTCGTGGAATAGATGAGCCGGATCCGCGTGCGTAGAGCACCGGACCCGGCTCTTTTATAATGATGCGAACCGTTTTGCATTTCGAGAGCCGAGATTTGAAGGGAGCGCCACGTGCGCGTACTCAAACGAGCCCTAGCGATTGTGTATCTTGCCGCCGCCATCGTGGCGCTGGGTACGCTTGTCTGCCAGTTTTGGGGGCCGTATACGTATCGCTTTATGCTGCTGATGCGCGACCCCATGCCGCGCATTGTCGTGACGGCATGCGGCGGAGTTGTGGCGATCGGCGTGCTGGTAAGCTTCTTTCGCCTGATGTTTGCTCGTCGCGAGCCGTCCTGCGTGCATCCGGCGGGGGAGCGCAATATCGAGGTTACCCTTGCGGCGCTTTCTTCGTGTGCCAGGGCTGCTGCCGAGCGCGACGACCGCGTGATGGTCGAGCATGTCGAGGCCCGCGTCCAAGGCCCCGACGATTCGCACGTCCGATTTAAGGTCGAGGCTATCGCGCTTGACGATAAGGACGTGGCATCTCTGGCTACTGCGATGCAGCAGCGCATCGAGGAAGCTTGCGACACCATGCTCGGCACGCCGGGTACGACCACGCGCGTCCGTTTTTTGCCGTCCAAGACTACCGTCCAGACCGTGGAGGTTTCCGGTGAGTGATACCAATCAAGATAAGACCGCTCGTACGCCGCGCCTGACGATTGACCAGAGCGCCACACCGGCGAGCGAACCTTTTGATTCCAAAGCAGAGGCAACCGAGTTACAAGACGCGGCAGCCGTGGATTTTGACGAGGCTATGGGTCTCATCAAGAGTACGGGCGCTGCCATCTGGAGCTATGCTGTGCGTCATCCCAACACCACGCTCGGTGCCGTCGCTGGCTTTATCCTCGCCGTGTTGGTGCTCACGCTCGGCCTGTGGGACACGCTCGTCATCGCATTCTTCGTGCTGATCGGCGCTGTGATCGGCCAAATTCGCGACGGCGAGAACGGGATCGTCAACTTCTTCGGCCGTCTGTTTAGCGGCCGCTAATATGTATTCGACTGTCGCATCTGCGGCAGGCATAAGGAGGAACCATGGCTTTTAATACGAAGGTCGATGTGGCCGATACCGAGCTCGAGGAGAACGAGGCGGTCGTCGCCGAAGCCGAGGATGTGACGCTCGAGGACGAGGCTCTTGTCGAGGTCGAGTCCGATGAGGATGAGGACGACGAGGAGGCGGACGAGTCCGAGGACTCGCTGACCTATTCCAACGGCGTGATCGAGAAAATCGTCGCCATGGCCACCCGCGAGGTGCCGCATGTTCTGGGCATGAAGGGTAACCTTATGCACTTTGTGCAGGAACAGTTTGGTGCCGAGAACCTGACCAAGGGCGTGACGGTCGAGGTCACCGACGACAACCGCGTGGTCGTCAACATCTCGGTCATCATCGAGTACGGCGCCTATGCGCCTGCGATCTTTGACGACGTTAAGGCGCGCGTCACCGAGCGTCTGGCCGCGATGACCGGCCTTGAGGTGGCAGGCGTCAACCTGCGCATCGAGGATGTCATCACCCCCGAGGAGTACGAACACCGCACCAGCCAGCACGAGTAACCTACCAAAAAGGTAACCTGCCAAAAAGGGACAGGTTTATTTTGGCAGGTTTTATCTGCGAAAACGTCAAACGGCCGGTCGCACGGATGTATGTGCGGCCGGCCGTTATTTGTATGCCCCCGATGTAGGCATACCACTCGTCTAACTAGGGGTTGCAATCGTCGCGTTCCGCGTTACCCTAATGGGCGCATTGTTTCCAAATTGTTAACGAGGGGTTGCCGTAATGGCTGACGAGCGCGAAACAGAAAGCAAGGCATGGGCGATTGAGGCCGCCGCGGCAGAGGCGGCATCGCGAGCTGCCGAGGAGCTACATCGTCCTCCCGTGGTGCCGATGGAGCGCGTGGTCGATCGCACCGATATCGAGCGCGGCGAGCGTGCCGGCCAAAAGCGCAGCCAGGAGCCAGGCTTCCCGCGCTTTTTCGCCGAGCTCAATCTGGGTCTGATTCTTACGGCCTTTGCCATCGTTGCGTTTAAAACCCCTAATCACTTTGCTTTTGGCGGCACCTCGGGCGTGTCGGTCATTCTGTCCACGCTGTTCCCGACCCTGCCCGTCGGTGTCTTTATGTGGATTATCAACGCGGTTCTCGTCGTCTTGGGCTTTATCTTTTTGGAACGCAAGGCAATCCTGTGGAGCGTCTTCGCCTCGTTTGCGCTGTCCGCCTATGTTTCGCTTTTCGAGCTCTTTATCCCGACCAGTGTCTCGATGACGGGCGATATGTGGCTCGACCTGTGCTTTGCCGTCATCTTGCCGGCGCTTGGCAGCGCTATTGTCTTTGACATCGGCGCCTCGACGGGTGGCACGGACATTCTTGCCATGATCCTCAAGCGCCGCACGACGCTCGAGATTGGCCGTGCCCTGCTGCTGGTCGATATCGGCATCGTGACCATCGCGGCCTTTTTGTATGGCCCGCGTGTCGGTCTGTATTGCGTGCTCGGCCTGTTTGCCAAGACACTCGTGGTCGACAAAGCCATTGAGAGCATTCACCTGCGCAAAGTCTGCACGGTCATTTGTTCCGAGCCCCTTAAGGTCGAGGAGTTTATCGTCAAGCATCTCAACCGCACGGCGACCATTAGCCGCGGCTACGGTGCCTTCTCGGGCAAGTGCGTGACGGTGATCATGAGCGTACTGAGCCGTCGCGAGGCCGTGCAACTACGCCGCTATGCGCGCGAAGTCGATCCGGGCGCCTTTATCACGATCGTCGACAGCTCCGAGATCGTCGGCAAGGGTTTCCGCGGCACGAACTAGCGCGGACGTATTCAACGAACCGCCTGCTGGCGCCGTGTACCTTGCAAATCGGTCGTCTTTGAGTATTTGACCCCACATTGGGCAATAATGATGCTAAAGACAACGTTTGCGATCCAAGTGATTCGTTCAAGATGCGAAGGGATGATTCTATGTTCTGCTCGCAGTGTGGCGCCCCCATGGGCGATAACGACAAGTTCTGCGGCGTGTGTGGCGCTCCTAATGCCGGTGCCGCTGGCCCCGCTCCCCAGGGACAGCCTCAGCCCCAGCAGTTTGTTCCGCAACCGCCCGTGGCGAATGCGCCAAAGGGCTGTGTGGCTCAGGCGTTCCAAGATATGACTAAGACTCCGGGCGTGCTTCAGCGTGTATGCCAAATCGCGTTTTTGCCGGCGCTGATTTGCGTTGTGTCGGTGCTCGTGCTGTTTATTCCCGTTATTGGCGGCATTGCGGCTGCCATCGGCTTTTTGGCAGCTTGCATTGCGAGTGTGTGCGGTTCCGGCTTTGGTATCGAGTGGGGCCGTGATCTGTCGCTCAAGGTCGATGACGGCATGGACCGTCCGCTGATGCGTTCCACGTCGTTTGGTCTCGGAGTCTTTTCGAGCGTTATTTCGGTCGTGCTCGAGGTTATCGCTGCCATTCCCGTTATCGGTGTAGTGCTTTCGCTGGCGGAGGGCGCGGTAATTGGCGCCGCAGGCTCGTATTCGTATTACGGCTCTTATGCGCTCGAAGCTGCGCTGTTTGGCTCGCTTGGCCTGCTTGTCCTGGCGCTAATTGCCTCGGCGATTCTGGGTGTCTTCTTTAAGATGTTCGCCGACATTGCCGTGATGCACTTTGCGGTGACCGGGCGCGTCGAGAGCGCGTTTTCGCTCGATAAGGTCTGGGCGGCCTTTAAGCACAACAAGACCAAGCTGTTCTGTGCTTCGTTCCTTCCCGAGTTTTTGACGGGCCTGGTTTCCAACGCCATTACGTGGATCTTGACAGCTGTCTTTGGTGCCATCGCCGGAATTGGCGCGTACGGCTATTACTATCGCCCCACGGGTATCGAGGCGATTGTTACCGCCGGTGGTGTCACGCTCGTATTGTTCCTGGTGCTGATTGCATTCGTCACGGTGTTCCTTACGGTCTTTGGCAAGATGCTCAAGCACCGTGCCGTTGGCTATTGGGCTGCACGTTATGCAAGCGAATGGGCCGATGAGGACAAGGACGACGTTTTGACTTTTGTGCTCCCGGGTGAGAAGAAGCCTGCTCCTGCGGGATTCAATCCCACGGCAGCCACTGGTGCTGCGCCTGCCCCGGCGCCCGCGCCTGCACCTGCCCCGGCACCCGCGCCTGCCCCTGCCCCGGCACCCGCGCCTGCCCCTGCCCCGGCACCTGCTCCTGTCCCCGCACCGGCGTCCGAGGCGACGCCTGCGGAGCCCGATTGGGATCCGTTGCCACGCCGGCGGATGAGCCGGGCGATAATCCTGCTGCCGAAAACAATCAAACCGAATAGCCGGTCGAGGCGCCCTGGGCAACTGAGCCCGGGGTGCCTTTTTCTACTGCGAAAGCAAGAAAATGCCTGGGAAAACGGTTGCAGCAAAATTTCTCGGAAATTGGTCAATGTTGCGCAACAACGTCGCGGCTATTGTTGAGAACGTAGACGTGTAAGGTTTGAAGGCGTGCGACGCCTTAGGAAAAGGAGAGGCTCATGTTCTGTCCCACTTGTGGTTCTCCCATTTCGGATGATGCCAAATTCTGCCCTGTTTGCGGATCCGCCGTTGGTGCCGCTTCTGCCGCTGCGGCCCCGCAGCCCCAGCCCGCTCCGGCCCAGGCTATTCAGCCCGCGCCCCAGCCTCAGCAGCAGTACACCGGTCAATACGCCCAACAGTCCGCATCCGCTCCGATGGGCTATGACCCCATTAAGGCTGACCGCAGCCTGATCGGCTGGCTGCTGCTCTCTCTTGTGACCTGCGGTATCTATTCGTTCTACTTCCTGTATTGCTTGGCACGCGACGTCAACACGTTGTGTCAGGATGACGGCGATTACACGCCGGGTCTGGCGGAATTCATCCTTCTATCGTTTGTGACCTGCGGCTTCTACGCGTACTACTGGTATTACAAGATTGGCAACCGCCTGCAGGCCAACGCTCCTCGCTACGGCCTGGTGTTCCAGGAAAACGGCACCACCGTTCTTCTGTGGCAGATCTTCGGCGCGCTCCTGTGCGGCCTTGGTCCCATCTTCGCTATGAACATCGTCATCAATAATACCAATGCCATGGCAACGGCTTACAACACTCGCCTTGGTGCTCGTGCCTAACAATAAGGGCGGCGTGAACAGCTTCCAGGGACATAGGGGCACGGCAGAGCTCCTTCGCCGCGCCCTTTTTTGCACCGGCGCGCTCTTTGTCGCCTGGCTCGCGCTCTACCTGCTCGACATTGGCTGCATTTTTCGATTGATGACGGGCATTCCTTGTCCGGGATGCGGCATGACGAGGGCGTGGCTGGCGGCGCTGCGCCTCGATTATGCGGCTGCCTTTGCCTACCATCCGCTGTTTTGGGTGGTGCCGATTGCGTTTGTGCTCGCGTTCGTGCGCGAGGAGGTGGCATCGAGCAAGCTAAAGCGTGGTATCGACATTGCGGTCACCGTGTTGTGCGTGCTGGTCGTCGTCGTATGGATCGTGCGCCTCATCAATCCGGCAGATGCCGGTCTGCTCTTTGGCGGCTATGCGCCCGCCGGAGTTCCCGACGATATCATCCACCTCGAACCCCCACGCTGGCTCACCATCCTTCGCTCTTACCTGGCGTGACGGAGGACGCGCTAGAAAAACGGTCGACACATAAGCGGGGGCGGACGTTTCGATACGTCCGCCCCCGCTCTGCTTTAGCCAGGCTGTTATGGATGGGTGTGACGACTACTCGTTGTGCTTCTCCTCGTGGCGAGCGGCAGCCCGCGCATCGTGGATGCCCTTGATTGCAGCATGGCGGGCGGTGCGAGCATCGTGCATGGCGTCGCGCGCCTCAGCGGCCGTGGCCTTGGCAGAGCGCAGCTTGGCGGCCAAGTCGGGGTTGGTCTCGGCAACCGCGGCGATCGTGGGGCCGTCGAGCTCCTCTTGCGTGGGCTCGGCCAAAAAGTCGATAGCATACTGGGCGGCCACCATGGAGCCCTTTGCCAGCACGGTCTCGTCAATCTTGTAGAAGCAAGAATGTTGGGCGTACGTGGCGCCAATCTGGGGGTTGCGCGTGCCAACAAAGGCGAGCACGCCCGGCACGCGGCGCAGGTACTCCGAGAAGTCCTCGCCCGAAAGCGTGCCGCGATAATGGCCTTCGCCCGCGGGGCCCAAGCACTTGACCACGGCCTGACGACAACGCTCGCTCGAGGCGACGTCGTTTTCGACCTTGTAGTTGGCGATGGTGTAGTCGGTAAGTTCGGCCTCTGCGCCCAGGGCTGCCGCGGTGTGCTCCACGATGCGGCGCATAAGCTCGGGCATTTCCTCGTGCGTCTTGTCGCCATAGGTGCGCACCGTGCCGGCGAGGTAGGCCGTGCCGGCGATAACGTTGCGCGCGGTGCCGCCGTGCAGCTCGCCGACGGTGATGACAGCCGGCTCGTAGGGGCTGATCTCGCGCGAGACGATGGTCTGCAGGGCGTTGACGATCTCGGCAGCCACCATAACGGCGTCGTGGCCGCGCTGGGGCATGGCGCCATGGCACGAGGTGCCGCGGACATCGATGCGGAACCAGTCGGTGTTTGCCATGCGCGGGCCGGGCTCACAGCTCACGGTGCCGGCGTCGACTTCGCTCCAGATATGCGCGGCGTAGGCACCATCGACGCCGTCGAGCACGCCCGTGCCGATCATGAGCTTGGCGCCCTGGCCGTTTTCCTCGCTGGGCTGGAAGACGATGCGGACCTCGCCGTGGATGTCGTCGGTCATATGGCGCAGGATCTGCAGCGTGCCGAGCATCATGGCGATGTGGCAGTCGTGGCCGCAGGCGTGCATGCAGCCCTCGTTGACGCTGGCGAACTCCTCGCCGGTCTGCTCGGTGACGGGCAGGGCGTCGATATCCGCACGCAGCAGGATGCGGCGGCGCGGCGTGCCGTCCTCGCGATAGGCGTCGGGCGCGGTGCCGCGAAGGGTCGCCACCAGACCCGTCTTAAGGGGGCGCTCGTAGGGGATATTCATGGCGTCGAGCTGGTTGGCGATGTCAGAAGTCGTGCGCTCCTCGGCAAGGCTCAGCTCCGGGTGCTTATGGAAGTGCCGGCGCTGCTTGATGATGTAGGGCTCAAACTCGGCGGCGATATCTCGGATGGCCGCGGTGACGTCGTCAGCCGCGCGAACCTCGGTTGCCGCCATTATCTGCTGTGCCTTGGTCTTCGTCATAGTCGATTTGCTCCTTGCTGGGTTGATCGCAAAATCGTACAGGCTCTCTCCAGTATGCCACCTGCCGCTAGGGCTGGTAAAGTTGCCGTTTGCCGCTTGGGGTTTTGTTACAAGGGCGGGGGAGTACACTCGGGGGTGTTGAATTTCCTGCCAGAAATGGGGATGCCCATGCAACATATCGATCGGATTATCCGCTCCAAGAACGTCTTTACCGCGCAAGACGGCATCGATACCGCCCGCGAGCTGGCGATTGCCATCGCAAGCGACCGTATCGTCGCAGTCGGTGCGCCCGATGACGTGATCGCCGCCGCTCCCGCCGCCACGTCGGTTATCGACTACGGCGAGCAGTTTGTCTGCCCCGGTTTCCATGACGCTCATCTGCACTTCTTCCATACCTCGGTTGGCTCCTCGCCGTACATGCTCATGGACATGGGCACGTCCGAGGCGGCGCTGGTGCAACACGCACTCGAGTTTTCCCAGGACCTGCCCGACGACGCTTGGGTTGTGACGCAGGGCTGGCGCGACTACCGTTGGGACCCGCCCGAGCATCCTACCAAGGCGTCGCTCGATGCGGCATTCCCCGATCGTCCCTGCGTTATGTATTCGGGCGATGGGCACACGCTTTGGCTCAACAGCCGTGCACTCGAGGCGCTCGGCGTCACGCGCGACAGCGAGCCGCCAGCGGGCGGTAGCTACGACAAAGACGCAAACGGCGAGCTCACGGGCATTGCTCACGAGGCGGCTGCCATGCAGCTGTTGCCGCGCTGCCTTGAGTGGCTGGGCGAAGATCGCATCGCAAGCGCCTACGCCGATCAAATGAGGCGCATGGCCGAGCAGGGTATTACCTCGATCTGCGATATGTCGCTCATGCCCATGCCGGGCTGCGATTTTATCCGCGACGATGTCTACGACAAGCTGCAGACGACCGGCAAGCTGGGCATTCGTGCCCATCTGTTCCCCACGCTGTTGGATGACCAGTCGCGTCTAGAAGAGCTCCAGGTACGTTACACGAACAACGCGCTGCTTTCGGCGCCGGGTTTTAAGCAGTTCTTCGATGGCGTGTCGAGTGAACACACGGCATATCTCACCGAGCCCTATACCAATCCGCGCTTCCCGGGCGACCAGGGCCGTCTGACAGTCCCGGCTGAGCGCATGCGAAAATTGGTTCTGGCGGCTGCGGAGCGCGGTCACACCGTGCGCATCCACGTTATTGGTGACGGTGCGATTCATGCCGCGCTGGATATCTTCGAGGAAGCAGCCGACCTGTACGGCCTGCCCCAGCACGGCCATAACACGCTCGAGCACCTGGAGAACCTTCTGCCCGAGGACATCGACCGCCTGCGCAAGCTCAACGTGGTTGCTTCGAGCCAGCCCTGCCACATTACACTCGACCCGGGTGGACCGGAGCGCGATCTGGGCTTGGAGCGCAGCCGCATCATGTGGCCGTTCGCAACCTATAAGCAGCGCGGCATTCGCCAAGCCTTCGGTACCGACAGCCCTATCACGCCCGTTACCAGTATGAACGTGCTCTACACGGCTATCACGCGCCAGGACCCCAAAAGCCACTGGCCCGAGGGCGGCTGGTTGCCGAGCGAGCGCATCGATGCAGCAACGGCTCTGCGCAACTACACCCTGGGCAGCGCCTATGCAGCGGGCGACGAGCAAAACCTCGGCAGCTTGGAGCCTGGCAAGTACGCCGACCTGGTAGTCCTGGACCAAAACCCGCTCACCATCGACCCCCAAGAGCTCCAGGCCACCAAGGTTCAGGCCACCTACCTGGCAGGTAACGTAATCTACGAGCGCTAGCCTCATACCTCACTCATAGGGGGCACGTTTCAGCAACGTGCCCCTTTCTTATTCGCACCATCTGCATCGCCATTTTGCTGCACTGACTTTCCTGAATGCCGGGGCCGAATTAGTCAACCTGGCTCCCGGGGCGGACCGGAGGGCATGAAGTTTGTCGCGAGTTCCGCACGCAAAGGAAAGCACTTAATGTGCTTTCCGTCTTGCGCAGGACTGTAGAGCAGCAAACTTCATGCCCTCCGGTCCGCCCCGGGAGCCACTGCTAAGTTATCCCCAGGCATTCAGAAAATCTAAGTGCCAAAAAATAAGATTTTTTGACTCTGTGTTGTATAACCCGCCATTCGTGGGTACCATTCAACGCGTACGCAAACAAAAAAGGGTTAATTCGCGTGGCATAACCACGCGGCCCAAAAAGGAGGAGACAAGCATGTCGTCTTTGAAGCCGCTTGCAGATCGTGTTCTGGTCAAGCCCGACGAGGCCGAGCAGAAGACCGCTTCTGGTCTGTATATCGCCAGCAACGCTCAGGAGAAGCCGCAGCGCGGTACCATCGTTGCCGTTGGCGCCGGCAAGGTCAACGACAAGGGTGAGCGCATCCCCATGGACGTTCAGGTCGGCGACGTTGTCATCTACGGTAAGTTCGGTGGCAACGAGGTCAAGGTCGACGGCGAGAAGTATCTGCTGATGCGTGCCGACGACATCTACGCCGTCGTTGAGGCCTAGTCTCGTCAGACTCTCTGATTCGTCTTTGAGCGCGCCGTCGCATAGGACTCGGAAGCGGCGACGCGAGTCACATTTCTTTTGGAGGATTACCCACTATGGCAAAGAACATTACGTTCAACACCGATGCCCGCGCTAAGCTCGCCAAGGGCGTCAACACCCTGGCCGACGCCGTTACCGTCACCATGGGCCCCAAGGGCCGCTACGTTGCGCTGCAGCGCACGTTCGGTGCCCCGACCATCACCAACGACGGCGTTTCCGTCGCTAAGGAGATCGAACTCGAGGACAACATCGAGAACATGGGCGCCCAGCTGGTGAAGGAGGTCGCCACCAAGACCAACGACACCGTGGGTGACGGCACCACCACCGCAACCCTGCTCGCCCAGGCCATCGTCAACGACGGTCTGCGCAACGTTGCCGCTGGCGCCAATCCGCTGGCCATCCGTCGCGGCATCGACAAGGCCGTCAACGCCGCCGTCGCCGAGATGAAGAAGCAGGCCAAGCCGGTCGAGACCAAGGAGCAGATTGCTTCCGTCGGTACCATCTCCGCCGGTGACCCCGAGGTCGGCGAGAAGATCGCCGAGGCCATGGAGGTCGTGGGCAAGGACGGCGTCATCACCGTCGAGGATTCCCAGACGTTCGACATCACCATCGACACCGTCGAGGGCATGCAGTTCGACAAGGGCTATGTCTCCGCTTACTTCGTCACGGATAACGACCGCATGGAGGCCGTGATGAAGGATCCGTACATCCTCATCACCGACCAGAAGATCTCCAGCGTCCAGGACATCATGCCCGTTCTCGAAGCTGTCCAGCGCGCTGGTCGTGGCCTGCTCATCATCGCTGAGGACATCGACGGCGAGGCTCTGCCCACCCTCGTCCTCAACAAGATCCGTGGCGCTCTCAACGTCTGCGCCGTCAAGGCCCCGGGCTACGGCGATCGCCGCAAGCGCATCCTCGAGGACATCGCCGTCCTCACCGGTGGCCAGGCTGCTCTGGACGAGCTGGGTGTGAAGGTCGCTGACATCACCGCCGATATGCTCGGTACCGCTAAGTCCGTCACCATCTCCAAGGACAACACCGTCGTCGTCGGCGGCGCTGGCTCCAAGGAGGCCATCGACGCCCGTATCGCTCAGATCAAGGGCGAGATGGAGAACACCACCTCTGACTTCGACCGCGAGAAGCTCCAGGAGCGCCTGGCCAAGCTCTCCGGTGGCGTTGCCGTCATCAAGGTTGGCGCTGCTACCGAGTCCGAGCTCAAGGAGATCAAGCATCGCGTCGAGGACGCCCTGCAGGCTACCCGCGCTGCTGTCGAGGAGGGCATTGTCGCTGGTGGCGGCGTCGCCTTCATGGACGCTGCTCCTGCGCTCGACGCTGTCGAGATCGACGACCCCGAGGAGAAGATTGGCGTCGACATCGTCAAGAAGGCTCTGACCGCTCCGGTCGCCACCATCGCCAAGAACGCTGGCTTTGAGGGCGCTGTCGTGGTCGACAAGGTTGCCGAGCTGCCTGCTGGCCAGGGTCTCAACTCTGCCAACGGTGAGTGGGGCGACATGATCGAGATGGGCGTCCTCGACCCCGTCAAGGTCAGCCGCGTCACTCTGCAGAACGCTGCTTCTGTCGCCAGCCTGATCCTCATCACCGAGGCCACCGTCTCCGATGTGCCCAAGAACACTCAGCTTGAGGACGCTATCGCTGCTGCCACCGCTGGTCAGCAGGGCGGCGGTATGTACTAAGGCCGACAAGGTCTAGAACTCCCACCGGGAATCCGGGGGCGTGACGGGGGTTTCTCTCCGGAACGTCTTCGGTTAGATTAGGACCCCTTGTCCTGCTCCTTTGGAGCTGCGGACAAGGGGTCCTTTTTGTTCTGATGTCTTAATTTAATAAGGCGCTTTACGCTTTGTTTGAATGGCGATGTAAGAGGAAGGGCGCCGAGGAATCAGAGCAGTCCTTTTGCTCGCTCGTCGTAGATTTTGTTGAGCTCCGATTGCACATACTCTTCTTTGAGCTTAGCAATGAAACGCGCGTCCGAGAACAGTCGGTAGACGAGCACCGCTGCGCCTCCGAGGTCGAGGCACTTGGGATTCTCCGCAATCAAAGCCTGCACGATGCTGCTCGAGGCCGCGATGGTTTCGGAAATGAGGATAATCTTCTTGGTACGTGCTTGGTACATCTCGGTGCAGAAATCCGATCCGTCGTCCTTGAATATCAGCGAACATCCGTGAAGTGCCGCTATCAACCAGTTGATAAGCGCCGCCATACCCGCCTGCATGCCGACCTTCAGTACATCGCCGGTACTGACGTATTTGGTAAGCGCCTCGGCATGTGCTTTGTCGAGGATGAGATTGGCGAATGGGATTTGTATCCCGCACGGCGTGTAGAGGTCTGTGCCGATGTGGATCAGCTGCTTGATCAGAGCAGCCGCGGCGGCATCCGGCTCGCTCACGACGCGCCTTCCCGCCGCAACCAGCATCTCTACAGTCCCAGCGGGCGCCCCGATCTGCGGATTTTTCCCAAAGGCGTCATAGGAGACCGAGTAGGTCGTGGGGATTCGTGCACCAATACCAAAAACGTTGGTGTCTTTAACGCAGGTGATGCTATTGGTCATGATGTTTGATGTTCCGAACACGAGACCGAGCACTGGGTCGTGGCCGAGGGTCGCGACCCGGTGGTTTGCGCCCTTGAAGAGTCCGATGTTTTCTGCCTCGTAGCGTGTCGCGTCATAGGGCACACCGCGTGAATTAAGAATATGATGTTTTGAGGCGAACAGATGGTTCGATTCCCGCGGCATCCTGTCATCGAAACCTGAGAAGACACGACCTTGGAAGTCGTGCAAAGCGTGTTCTTTTACGTTGCCAGCTCCGGCGCACTCGACCTCCGTCAGCGAGTTGATGATAAGAATGCGGGCGACTTGGAGCATGGTTGCGGCGACGACGAAGGCCGCGTCGGCATCCTGCAGTCGCGTCCGCTCCTTGAACTCCCGGTCGATGCGCTGAAGGTTCTCGCCGTACTCGCGGACGGACTTTTCGACTGCCTGCTCGGCCCGGCTCTCGTCAACGGCCATGCATGTCACCCTCGCCGCCATATAGTCGGCAAAGAGCCTGCAGGCATGCTCCTCTTCTTTTGTCACCTGACCGTCCGCCGCCGCGGCGACATGCAACTGCTCGGCTATGGAGTCCAGCGACACGATGCTAACGTTGTCCAAGCAGTCCTTGACTTGGTCGAAGGACAAACTCTCGTCATCCGCGATGGCCTGCACCTTTGTCTTGACGTTATTTGGGAGGCCGCCGTCCAGCTTGAGGTAATCGAGGCCCTCCTCGAGCCACTTCTGCTCCTCTTGGGAGAAGTCACCGTCGCAGCGCATCAGGAAGCAAAGCGTTGCCACGTACGCGTAAATGAAATTGTGTCGCTTCTCTCCAGCAAGGTAGGCGCCCTGCTTGATTCCGTCACGGAAACCCTTGATGCGTGCCCTGCGGAGTCGCGCGGAGAATGAGTTCTCCTTGATGACATTGATTCCGCCCTCCACGGTCGACGCCGCGTCGGACGCAAGGGACGATGCTCCTTGGGCCAGATCCACGGCGGCACCGATGGCAATTCCGCCTACCGTGTTCGCGGCCCCTGCAATCGTTTTGCCTGCATCAGACGACGCAATTTGCTCACCGGCACTCGACATGCCTTCCGCAACCGAGCACATGGCGCTGCCGATGGCCTCGGATGCCGAGGTGGCCGTATCGACGATAACGTTACCCGCGTCCTCAGCTGCATTCGTGGCGCCTTTGGCGGCGGACTCAACGGCCGCCGATGCGTCTTTTGCCATCTCACCGGCGGCTTGGGCAGCTTGGGATAGGGCTTTCCCGAGATCAAGTTTTACTGACAATTTGTTCTCCTGACATACGCGGGTTGCGCAGCGACCTCCTTCATACTACTGCGCGGTGCGGAGCATTGGGTGCATCGGTGGATTGATGATTGCGGAAAATGGGATAGCGCATCTCCATTCCGCTTCCCGCCATAAATTACCCTTGGCATACTTGCGCAAAAGCCTGCTGGTGCTACACTTGCAATTGCTGTTTCAGGGCGGGGTGGAATTCCCCACTGGCGGTAAATTGGGCGGTGCCAAAGGGGTGCCGTGGCGCAGGCGAGGACCTGCGTCGAGCCGATGAGTCCGCGACCCGTGCGTGTGTTGGTTCGCATGCAGGCTGAACTGGTGAAATCCCAGTACCAACGGTTAGAGTCCGGATGAAAGAGGCAGGTGATCTTATGTCTGAACAGTCGCAGCATATCCATTTTGAGAACACGAATAGGTGGAGCACCAAACAGCTCGTTACCATGGCGTTGATGTGCGCCTTGGGCGCCCTGTTTATGTATGTGCAGCTGCCTATCCTTCCTTCGGCGCCGTTTTTGACGTATGACCCGTCGCTGGTGCCGGCGATGGTGTGTGGATTTGCGTATGGCCCTGGTGCCGGCACCGCTGTTGCCGCTATGGTGATTGTTATCCATGCGCTTACCACGGGCGACTGGGTCGGTGCGCTTATGAACCTGGTTGCCACGCTGGGCTACATTCTGCCCGCGGCTATCGTCTATCAGAAGATGCATACCTATAAGGGTGCCGTGATTGGTCTGGTGCTCGGCGTTATTGCCGCTACGGCGTTGTCTATGGTCGCAAACCTTACCATTGGCGTATGGTTCTGGTATGGCTCGGTCGATGTGATCGCCCCGCTTATGATTCCTGCCGTGCTGCCGTTCAACCTTATCAAGACCGTGCTTAACTCGGTATTGACGCTTGCGGTGTATAAGGCGGTCTCCAACCTCATCACGCCTAAAAAGGACCAGGTCAAAGGCCGCGCATGATTGAGTGTCGGGGCGTTTCCTTTAGCTATGACGGTGCCGCACCGGCACTCGACGGCGTCGATCTAAACATCGAGGACGGCGAGTTTTTCTGCATCCTCGGTGGCAATGGGTCGGGTAAGTCGACGTTTGCCAAGCATCTGAATGCGCTGCTGCAGCCCGATGCGGGCACGGTACGCATCAACGGCATGGATGCGTCCGATCCCGAGCTGGTTTACGACATTCGTTCGACCGCAGGCATGGTGTTCCAGAATCCCGACGATCAGCTGGTAGCAACGCTTGTCGAAGATGACGTTGCGTTTGGTCCCGAAAACCTTGGCGTGCCATCGGCGCAAATTGCGCGGCGCGTACGCGAGGCGCTGAAGGGTGTGGGCCTGGTGGGCTTTGAGCGTCACGAGACCCATGCGCTTTCGGGCGGCCAAAAGCAGCGCGTGGCGCTTGCCGGCGTGCTCGCCATGGAGCCGCGCGTGCTCATTTTGGATGAGGCTTCTTCGATGCTCGATCCACGTGGACGCAAGGGCCTCATGAAGGCTTGCCACGCGTTGCACAATCGTGGCATGACCATCGTGATGATTACGCACTTTATGGAAGAGGCCGCCGAGGCCGATCGTGTCGCGGTGTTTCAGGCGGGTCGCGTTGCCATGCTCGGTAAGCCCGAGGAAATCTTGACGCGGGCGGACGAACTTGCGCAGCTCAACCTGGATATGCCGGTGTCGTGCTGCCTAGGTAGGGCACTTCGTGAGAAGGGCGTTTCCGTTTGCGCGCAGGTGCGCGAGGCAGATATGGTCGCCGAGATTGCACAGGCTTATGCCGAGCGGAGCGGGACGGACATCGCAGGGCAGCCTTCCGCATCCGATTCTCATGTGCTTGACAATGGATCCTCTGCGGCCGACGGGATAGCCGCGTCGGAGCCCGTTATCGAGATTTCGCACCTCTCGCATAGTTACTCGCTGAGCGCCCGCGAGCGCCGTCGATGGCGCAAGCGCTCGACCACTGCGGACGCATCGAGCAAACAAGCTCTTTGGGGCAACGATCCAAACAGCCCCTGGGCGCTACGTGATGTTTCGCTGACGGTGCGCCGCGGCGAGTTTCTGGGATTGGCGGGTCATACCGGCTCGGGTAAATCGACGCTGGTTCAGCATCTCAACGGGTTGATTCGTCCGCAGGAGGGAAGCGTTTGCGCGCTGGGGCTCGACCTATCAAGCAAGAAAGACGCCGCCGCGGTTAAGGCCAAGGTCGGCGTGGTGTTTCAGTATCCCGAGCGCCAGCTATTTGCCGAGACCGTGGCGCAGGACGTGGCGTTTGGCCCGCGCAACCTTGGCCTGCCAGAAGACGAGGTTGCACGCCGTGTCGCATCATCGCTTGCGCGCGTGGGCCTCGACCTTGCCGCGATAGGCGACAAGAACCCCTTTGAGCTTTCGGGCGGCCAGCAGCGCCGCGTGGCGTTTGCCGGCGTGCTCGCCATGGAGCCCGAGGTGCTGGTGCTCGACGAGCCCATGGCGGGGCTCGATCCGGCTGCGCGCGGGGATTTCCTGGGGCTCATCGATCGACTCCATCGCGAGGGCCTGACTGTTGTCATGGTTTCGCATAGCATGGATGACCTGGCAAATTGCTGTGACCGTATCGTTGTGATGAACGAGGGCGCCGTGTTTGCCGAGGGAACGCCCGCGCAGGTGTTTGCGCGCGCGAACGAGCTCAAATCGATCGGCCTGGGCGTTCCTGCCGCCCAGCGCATGGCGCTGGCGCTTGCGCAAGCCGGTGTGCCGCTCCGCTGCGACAAGCTTTATACGGTTGAGGCGCTAGCCGACGAGTTGGCCGGCTTGCTGCTGGGCTGCGCGGACGTGCCTTTGAGGGTTCCGTGTCAGGCTGGTTCCAAGGCGCCCACGCGAGAGGAGGGCTGCTAATGGAGGCGTTCTCATTTGGCAGCTACTATCCTGGGGATAGCGCGGTGCATCGCCTGGATCCGCGTACTAAGTTGCTCCTAGGTTTCGCATTTCTGATCACCGTGCTCACCGTCGGAAGCTTTTGCGGGCTGGT
This sequence comes from uncultured Collinsella sp., assembly GCA_958435945.1. GTDB lineage: Bacteria > Actinomycetota > Coriobacteriia > Coriobacteriales > Coriobacteriaceae > Collinsella. The sequence continues at coordinate 255,580 of CAUBIC010000001.1, forward strand.
TCCGGTCGCATTTTTTGTCGTGCTGGTCTATCTCGCAGCCCGGGTGCCGTTGCGCCGGGTCCTATCATCGATGGCACCATTGCTGGCGATTGTCGTGGTGGTCGCGGTGCTCAACCTGTTTTCCGACCAGAGTGGCCGCATCCTGTGGCAGCTTGGCTTTTTGCAGGTGAGCGAGGGCTCGCTGCGTTCTGCGGCGTTTGTGGCGTGCCGCCTGACGTTGATGATGGCCGGCATGAGCGCCATTACACTCACCACGCCGACGCTCGACCTCACCGCGGGCTTTGAACGTCTGCTCGCACCATTTGCGCGCGTGGGGCTTCCGGCGCACGAGCTCGGCATGATTATGGGTATCGCGCTGCGGTTTATGCCGCAATTTGCCACCGAGATGAAACAGACGGCCGATGCACAGGCAAGTCGCGGCGCGCGCGTGACGGGCGGTCCGCTCGGCGGTGTGCGCATGCTCGGCAGTGTGGCGATTCCGCTGTTCACCGGCGTGTTCCGTCATGCCGAGACGCTTTCGGCCGCCATGGATGCGCGCTGTTATCACGGCGAGCAGGGACGCACGCGTCTGCATGCGCTTGCGTTTGGCCGGGGGGATGTACTGGCAGCGCTGGCGATGGCGCTGCTGGTGACATGCGTTGTCGTTATCAATCTTCAACTCGTCTAAGCTCGATTCGAGCGCAAGAAAGGGGTCTCTATGACCGACACCGATCGCACGGCTCAGCTCGAGCGCGCCTGCTCGTATCTCAGGCGCATTCCGGCGTGGTATCTTGCCACGACCGATGCGAGCGACGGGCATCAGCCCCGCGTGAGGCCGTTTTCGTTTGCCATGGTCGATGATGGCAAGCTGTGGTTTTGCACGTCGCGCGACAAGGACGTGTGGGCGGAGTTGAGCGCGAATCCCAAGTTTGAGGTATCGGGCTGGAAGCCGGGGGAGTGCTGGATCGTGTTAACTGGCGAGGCCGCGCTCGAGGACGATGCATTCGTGAGCGACAAGGTGCGCCAAGCGGGCTTTAAGCACATGGTGGGCATTGGCGAGCAACACGATAGCGCCAACGATGGCCGCCTTGCATTCTTCTCGGTCCGCAACATCGCCGCACGGTTCTGCGATATCGACGGCAGCGAAGAGCGCCTCGAGCTCTAATTTCCCAAATTGACTACCCATTCCAAAAAGACTGGTCAGGCGACAGGAGGAAACGTGGACGGATTGAATACGGTGCTGGAGTATCTGACGTCGGTGCCGGCGTGGTATCTGGCGACGAGCGTGGGCGGGCAGCCGCATGTGCGTCCGTTCTCGTTTGCGCAGATTCAGGACGGCAAGCTGTGGTTTGTGACAGCGCGCACCAAAGATGTGTGGCAGGAGCTGCTGCAAAACCAGCGCTTTGAGGCCACGAGTTGGTGGCCGGGCCATGGTTGGTTGATCCTGCGCGGGCGTGCGGGGCTGGAAGACCGGGCTTCGAGCGAAATGCGCGAGGCCGGATGGAAGCATCTTGAGCGCTTGAGCGAGCACTATGAGGGGCCTAACGACCCCGCGCTCGTCTTCTTTAGCGTCGAGGATCCTGAGGCATTTATCTGCAATCATGACGAATGGGTGCCGGTTGAGCTCTAGCCAGCTGGCTCATCCTAACAACTTAGTTTTCGCATGGGCGGACCCTGTGTTGCCCGGCACCGTAAGGAGTGCCGGTCAATACGGGGCCCGCTCTATTTGTCAATTCCTTCAAGCGAATGTGTCGGGAATGTTTCAATGCATGAACATGCAAGCTATTTACGTATTCATGCATCTTTTGGTGCTAAAGTTTCAACCCACCTCATAATGACCGCTGCGAAATGCGCATCGGTGCATAAATCGCAGACAAGGAGTCTGATATGTCTTTGAAGGTTGGAATCGTCGGCGCGGCTGGATATGCCGGAGCCGAGCTCATTCGCCTCGTACTCGGCCATCCCGAGTTTGAACTTGTTGCCATTACGTCCAACGCCGATGCCGGCCAGCCGCTGTCCGCAGTGTATCCGAGCTTTGCTGGCGTGAGCGATCTGGTTTTCACCACGCATGACGCCCCCGAGCTCAAAAGCTGCGATGCGGTTTTTCTTGCCGTGCCGCACACGGCTGCCATGGCGCAGGTGCCCGCGCTCCTTGCCGCGGGCGTTTCCTGCTTTGATCTTTCGGCCGATTACCGTCTGAGCGACCCGTCCGTCTTTGAGGCATGGTATGCCGCCGAGCACACGAGCCCCGAGCTGCTCAAGACCCGCGCTTTTGGCCTGCCCGAGCTGTTCTGCCAGGACTTAGAGACCGCTGCTTCCAGCCATGCCGCCGGAAAGCCCGTTTTGGTCGCTTGCGCCGGCTGCTATCCCACCGCAACGAGCCTCGCTGCCGCTCCTGCCGTGCGTGCGGGCTGGATGGCAGAGAACGGCCCCGTAATCGTCGATGCCATTAGCGGCGTGACGGGCGCCGGTAAGTCCTGCAACGCCCGCACCCATTTTTGTAGCGCAGACGAGAACTTAGAGGCCTATGGCGTAGGCAAACATCGCCACACACCAGAGATCGAGCAGATTCTGGGTCTGACCGATCGTGTCGTCTTTACTCCGCACTTGGCACCGCTCAAGCGCGGCCTGCTTTCCACGGTGACGATGCCGCTCGCGCCGCGGGCTCTCGACACGTTGGCCCTTGAGGACGTTGTCGACCATTACAAGAAGTTCTACGCCGGTCGCACCTTTGTGCGCGTGCTCGATGCCGGCCAGCAGCCCAAGACGGCTGCGGTCGTCGGCACCAACGCTGCCCAGATCGGTCTTGCGCTCAACAAGCGCGCGGGCGTGCTGGTGGCGACGGGTGCTATCGACAATCTGTGCAAGGGTGCAGCAGGCCAGGCGGTCCAGTGCGCCAACATCGTTTTTGGCTTTGACGAGCGACGAGGCTTGCCCACAGTGGCGTGCCCGGTGTAGCACATTCGATTGTTAACGATTTGGTAGTCGGGTATCGAGTTGGGCGCCACTTTTAAGCTGGTCTACTAATTGCGACCGGTATGGCGTGCCAGCCGATACCCGCTTTTTTATTTGATATAGGGAGTCGTAGGGACGATGAATACCGACCTGATTGATATTAAGATACGCGCCGTCAAGGGTGGCGTTACGGCAGCGGCCGGCTTTAAGGCCGCAGGCATCCATGCGGGATTCCGGAAGAATCCCGAGCGCTTGGACTATGCGCTCGTCGTGCCCGATAAGCCCTGTCCAGGCGCCGGCGTGTTTACGACCAACCGCTTTTGCGCGGCGCCCGTGCAGGTGAGCCGTGCCAACCTAGGCGGTGCGGACAAGGGCTATGGCATCATCGCCGGTATTTCAATCAACTCCGGCAACGCGAACGCCGCCACGGGCGAGACCGGCCTAGCCTGCGCCCGAGAGACATGCAACATCGCGTCGCAGGTCATCGGCTGTGAACTCCAGCAGATTCTAGTTGCATCCACAGGCGTGATCGGACAGATTCTGCCGATCGGCACGTTTGAGACGGCCGTTCCGTCCGCCTACGAGGCGCTCTCTGCCCATGGCGGTGCCGATGCGGCCCGTGCCATCATGACGACCGATACGCACTCCAAGGAGTATGCCGTTCGCTACCGCAGTGAGGCTGCGGGCCATGCGGGCAACGCCTATACGGTGGGCGGCATGTGCAAGGGCTCGGGCATGATCATGCCCAATATGGCCACCATGATCGCGGTCATTACTACCGATGCCCCCGTCGAGCCGGTGGCACTTCATGCCCTGCTGCTCTCGACCGTTAAGCAGACCTTCAATAAGGTGACGGTCGATTCCGATACCTCGACCAACGACACCTGCATCATGCTTGCTTCTGGCGCTGCTGCCGCTGATACCGAGGCTATCGTCGAGGGCACTGACGCCTTTGACGAACTGTCCTTTGCCGTGCACGAGGTGTGCGAGAGCCTGGCGCGCAACATTGCGGCCGATGGCGAGGGCGCGTCAAAGCTCGTGACGGTTAACGTCACCGGCGCCGCCAACGACGAGGAAGCCGATATCGCCGCCCGTGCCGTCGCCAACTCGCCGCTCGTCAAGACCTGCATCGCCGGCCACGACTGCAACTGGGGCCGCGTTGCCATGGCGCTCGGCAAGTGCGGCGTGAAGTTTCATCAGGAAGACGTTTCCATCGACATGATGGGCATGCCCGTCTGCCGCGATGGCCTGACCGTTCCCTTTGACGAGGACGAGGCCCTGCGACGTTTTGAGGCGCCTGAGATCGTGATCTCGGCCGACCTGGGTGCAGGCGACGCGGCAACGACCGTGTGGACCTGCGACCTCACGCACGAGTACATCTCCATCAACGGCGACTACCGTTCCTAGATTCCAGGCACGCTGCGCATCTTGCCGCATTGCGGACAGTGAAGCACGGCGTGATAACGATACGAAAGACGAGGCAGATTATGAAATTCGCACGCGATTGTCGTTCGAGCGAATCCAACGAAGCAACCGCGCAGCTGCTGTTCGAAGCGCTGCCGTGGATTAAAAACCTGACCGGCAAGACGGTCGTTATCAAGTATGGCGGAGCGGCCATGGTCGATGAGCAACTGCGCCGCGACGTGATGAGCGACATCGTTTTGCTCAAGATTATCGGCATGCGCCCCGTCATCGTGCATGGCGGCGGCAAGGCCATCAACGAGGCGCTGAGCCATTACGATATTCCCGTCGAATTTAAGAATGGCCAGCGCGTGACCACGCCGGCAACTATGGATATCGTGCGCGAGGTACTGGGCGGCAAGGTCAACCAGGAGCTGGTCGCTGCCATCAACCACCACGGCAACCTGGCCGTAGGCGTGTCGGGCAGCGATGCCGGCACGCTCATCGCCGAGCCGCTCGACCCCGAGCTCGGTCGCGTGGGCAAAGTGACGCACGTCAACACCGACTATATCGAGCGCTTGCTCGATAGCGAGTACATCCCCGTCATCGCTACCGTCGCGGCAGGGGAGGACGGCGGCTTCTTCAACATCAACGCCGATACCGCCGCCGGTGCCGTTGCCGCGGCGCTCCACGCGCATAAGGCGATCTTTTTGACTGACGTCGACGGTCTGTACAAGGACTTTAGCAACAAGGACTCGCTTATCTCCAACCTAACGCTCGACGAGGTTAACGAGATGCTCTATGGCGGGGAGGTCGATAAGGGCATGATTCCCAAGCTGCGCGCGGCCGTCGATGCGCTTGCCGGTGGCGTATTCCGCGCCCACATCATTAACGGTACCACGCCGCATTCGCTGCTGCTTGAGCTGCTGACCGATGCCGGCGTCGGTACCGTGATCCATTCCACCGAGACGGCCTACGAGTTTGATACGCACCCGCACCCGCTTTCGACCTTTGCGGCGCGCCTGACCGAGAACCTCGACGAGGTCGAGAAGCTCCAGACGGTCTAGCCGACCCGCGGTCGTCGCGTCCCTGCACCCATAGCCCTGCGCCGTACGGCGCCCAACGAAAGGCATCTCATGTCACTTGCAACTCAGCAATCGCTCGAATCCCATTACGTTATGCATACCTTTGGTCGCTCGCTGGTAGAGTTTGTCGAAGGTCACGGTATGAAGCTCATCGGTGACGATGGTCGTGAGTATCTCGACTTTCTCGCTGGTATCGGTGTGTGCAGCCTTGGCCACGGCAACCCTGCAGTGCTCTCGGCGCTCGAGGCTCAGACCAAAAAGCTTCTGCATGTGTCTAACTACTTCTACATCGAGCAGCGTGGACAGGTCGCGGCGCTGCTGTCCAAGCTTGCCAACGACGACGTAGATGGTGCGTGCGTGCTGGCCGATGCCATTGCCGCCGGCGATGAGACCACGGCCGCTGCGCTCGGTGCCCCGGCTGCGGACGAGCAGGTGTGGGAGACGTTCTTTGCCAATTCTGGTGCCGAAGCCAACGAGGGCTCGATGAAGCTTGCGCGTCTGTACGCCAAGCGTGCTGGTAACGGCGGCAACACCATCGTATGCATGCGCGGCGGCTTTCACGGTCGTACGCTCGAGACCATTGCCGCGACCATGCAGGATTGGCTGCAGGACAGTTTCCGCCCGCTGCCGGGTGGCTTTGTGGCCTGCGCACCCAACGATGTGGATGAGCTGCGTGCAATCTTTAAGCAGTTGGGCAGTGAAATCTGTGCCGTGATGCTCGAACCAATCCAGGGCGAGAGCGGTGTGCATCCCATGACCGAGGAGTTTATGGCTACGGCGCGCGACTTGGCGCACGAGGTGGGTGCCGTGCTTATTGCCGACGAGGTCCAGTGCGGAATCTTTCGTACGGGTAAGCCGTTTGCGTTCCAGACCTATGGCGTGGAGCCCGACATCATGAGCCTTGCCAAGGGCATTGCCGACGGTGTGCCTATGGGTGCCGTGGTGGCAAAGAAGGAAATCGCCGACGTCTTTAAGCCCGGCGATCATGGTTCGACCTTCGGTGGCAGCTGCTTGGCCATCGCGGCGTGTGCCGCGACGCTCTCCGCGCTTGTGCACGGCGATTATGCCGAGCATGCTGCCAAGGTTGGCGCCTATATGGAGCAGGCGCTGGCTAAGCTTCCGCATGTGGTAGAGGTGCGTGGTCGCGGCCTGATGCTCGGCTGCGATTTGGATGATGCCGCGGGTGATGCACATGACGTCGTGGCCCGTGCATTGGGGGCTGGTGCCGTGATCAACGCTACAGGCGCACATACGCTGCGCTTCCTTCCGCCGCTCGTGTGCGAGGAGACCGATGTGGACAGCCTGATCGAGATCCTGGCGGGTGTTTTGGCCTAACACGGCGCAATAACTTAATTTGGACCGGGTTCCGGACTGCGGACGTGCCATATGCGGCACGATTCAGCGGTCTGGAGCCCGTTTTGCTATCGATTCACCATGGCTGGGATAGGCCGTGTGCAAAAAGTGGCAAATATGAGTACGGGCACTAACTTCGTAACATATAAATTAGTTGTTTTTAGACGAGTTGGGCCACATATGTCCAGTTTTGTAGTTGGCAAATTGGCTTAACTGGACTATCGATCGTCGTTCTAATGCCGGATTTGCCTTTTATGACTTCGAAAACGCTGCTACTAAAAAGGTAGCAGTACTCATATTTGGCATTTTTTGCACACGGGTATTCGCCAAGGGTCCATTTCGCCGCCCGAGCCCCGCTTCGTCGCTCCGCTCCTCGCGTGCTGCGCTGGAAAACGCTTCGCGTTTCCTCAGCTCCGCACCCTGTCGGGTTCGAACCCCTCTGTGATGGGCCCAAAAAAGAAAGGCCCCCATAGCTGGGGGCCTATCAAATCAGTGGTGGGCGATGAGGGATGTCCGCGTGCGGCTGGCGCCGCCCGCGCCCCGCTTCGTCGCTCCGCTCCTCGCGTGCTGCGCTGGAAAACGCTTCGCGTTTCCTCAGCTCCGCACCCTGTCGGGTTCGAATCCCATGTACCAGGCACAAAAAAGAAAGGCCTCCATCACTGGAGGCCTAACAATTCAATGGTGGGCGATGAGGGATTCGAACCCCCAGCCTTGTGCGTGTAAAGCACCTGCGCTAACCGTTGCGCCAATCGCCCGCAGGGACTGAGTATAGCGGAAACCCTGCGTGGTTCACCGCTAATTCATAACGAAATCTAAGCGGCGACTTCGGTGCTCTTGTTCTCGTCGATAAAGAAGCGCTTGTACCAAATGAGGAACGTCAGCGTGGTATAGATCTTGCGCTGGTTGAGCGCGCGGCCCTTAAAGTGATCGTCGAGCAGTTTCATGAGCGCATCGGTGTCAAAGAAATCGGCGGCCCACGGTGCGGTGAAGTATTCCTTTACGTAGTCGTAGTACTTTTGCTCGCGCAGCCAGAACTTGACCGGTACGGGGAAGCCCACCTTCTTGCGCGTTGCCCACTCGTCGGGCAGCGTGCGGTTGGCAGCGTGACGCAGAACGAGCTTGCAGCCTTCTTCGTTAACACGGTAGTTGGCGGGAATGTGCTCGGCAAACTCCATGACCTTCTTGTCCAGGAACGGGACGCGAAGCTCAAGAGAATGCGCCATGCACATCTTGTCGGCCTTGAGCAGAATGTCGCCCGGTAGCCACATGTTCATATCCAGATACTGTTTCTTGGAAAGCTCGCAGCAGTTGGGAACCTGCTTGTAGTACTCGGCGCACATCTCGGCGGCGTTCTTGCCGGTGTCATAAGCGGGCTTGAGCACCTCGTCGACCTCGGAGGGATCGAACACCTTGGCCTGACCCACATACCAGCGCTCGGGAACCTCGGCGCATTTCGTCAGGAAGTTGTGGCCCTTAAAGTAGGGGAGATGCTGAACGAGTGAGCCCAGGGCGCGACGTACGCCGAGCGGCACGCGCTTCTTAAAAGTGCGCATCTCGGGGGTGTCCTCGTACCACTCATAGCCGGCAAACAGCTCGTCGGCACCCTCGCCCGAAAGGACGACGGTGACCTCCTTGGAAGCCATCTGCGCCAGATAGTACAGCGGCACGCTGGACAGGTTCGATTGCGGCTCGTCCATGTGGTACTGGATATCGGGCAGTGCATCAAAGAACTCGTCGGCGGTAATCATCTTGCGCACGTTCTTGATGCCCAGCTTGTCGGAAAGCTCGGCGGCGTAGTTGGTCTCGTTGAAGTTCTTGTAATCGAAGCCGACAGAATACGTGGTGTCGGGCATGAGACAGGCGGCAATGTAGCTGGAGTCCACACCGCCAGAAAGGAACGAGCCCACCTTAACATCGGCGATTCGGTGCGCAGCGACGCTTTCGTGCACGACCTTGTCGCATTCGTCCACGTACTCCTCGAAGGTCTTGGAGTTGTCGTCGGTGAAGTCACAGCTCCAGTAACGCTTGATGTCCATGGTGTTGGTCGTCAGGTCATACGTAAAGCAATGCGCCGGGGCAAGCTTGAACACGCCCTTAAAGAAGGTCTCCTCCGTGGCGGGGAATTGCAGCGTCAGGTAGGGGCGCAGCGCGTCGTGGTTGACAGCCTTCTCAAACTTGGGATGGTCCAGGAAGCTCTTGATCTCGGAGCCAAACAGCAGCGAGCCATCGGATGCCTGGTAGTAATAGAACGGCTTGATACCAAAGATGTCACGAGCACCAAAGAGTTTGTTCTTGTTCTGGTCGTGAATCACGAACGCGTACATGCCGCGCAGACGGTTGACCAGGTCCTCGCCCCACTCCTCGTAACCGTGTACCAGGACTTCGGTATCAGCGTTGCAGTGGAAGGCGTAGCCGGCCGCCTCCAGCTCGGCGCGAAGCTCCTGGAAGTTGTAGATCTCTCCGTTGAAGACAATCGTGACCTTGCCGTCGTCGCTCGACATGGGCTGGGCTCCAGCTTCGGAAAGATCGAGAATCGAAAGACGACGAAAACCAAGGGCAACGTTGTCGACGATATGCTGGCCGCCCATATCGGGACCACGGTGGATGATGCGATTCATCATGGCCGTGAGAACCAGCTCACTCTGTTCATCTGTACCGGTAAAACCGACAAAACCGCACATGCAAGATCCTTTCTGCTGACGGCTCAGGTGTACTGCCGCAAGGATTGCGGCAGCTGATGTCAAATAATCTTTACTATCATGCCAATCTTTTGTTTCGTGATAGGGCATAAGCGCCGAGCGAACCGAAAAAACCACGTCCCGATCTTCAGGCGAAGCGGCGGGACGTGGTTGCGAACGCTATGTTAAAGAACAGCACCCAGATTTCCTTGGTTTTACACGGGGTGAACACTGTTGCCATTTATTAGACCACGGCACAGTCCATGCAATTTTTTAGAAGGCTGTGATGCGCGCAAGGTCAGGTGGCATATTAGGATGGTTGATAATACAGAATGTTTCATCGTTTCTGCCGCGGGACGTCTTCTGCCCTTTAAGGCTGAATTTAGCGAGAGAGGTCTTTGTATGTCGAGTCCGACACAAGAGAAGCTAACTCTGATGCGCTATATAGAGTTGCTCGAGGAAGATGACCTTGTTGTTTCCAGACCGAGCGCTTCGTGCGACCAGCGCATTGAGTTTGCGACTGATGACTCGCGCCAGGTGCGTCCGGGCACGTTGTTTGTCTGCAAAGGCCGTGCGTTTAAGCGCGAGTACCTGCTTTCGGCAATCGCCGATGGCGCCGTGGCCTACGTTTCCGAGGTCGATTACGATGTTGATCTTCCCGCGGTGATTGTGAGCGATATTCGTCGCACGCTCGCCGTGGTGGCAGATGCCTTTTATGGGCACCCGTCGGGTAAGGTGAAGGTCTGCGCCTTTACAGGCACCAAGGGCAAGTCGACCTGCAGCTTTTATCTGCGCGGCATCCTCGCCAACGAGGCCAAGCTTACGGGCTGTCATCGACCCGCTCTTAATACGGGCATTGAGTTCGACGACGGCATCGAGACGGGCCCTTCCAAGCTGACGACCCCCGAATCCTTCCTGCTGCAGTCCCGCATCGCACATGCTGCGGAGGCGGGTGCCCCGTGGCTGGTTATGGAGGCATCGAGTCAGGGCCTCAAATACGAGCGTACGGGCAAGATTGACTTTGAAGTCGGCGCCTTTACCAATATCGGCGAGGATCACATTTCGCCGATTGAGCATCCGACGCTCGAGGATTACTTTGCCAGCAAGCTCAAAATCTTCTTGCAGAGCCGTTTTGCCGTGGTCAATCTCGATATGGATAAGGTCGATCGCGTGCTCGAGGCGGCATCTCGTTGCGAACGTACGGTGACGTTCTCCCTGACCGACGAGCGTGCCGACGTGCTTGCGCTGGCGATTCGCAATGGCGACTGCGGCGTGGTGGCAACGGTGCGCACGCCCCGTTTTACGCGTGACATTGTGATTCCCACGCCGGTTAAGTTCAATGTGTCCAACGCGCTTGCCGCTATTGCCTGCGCCGAGGCCCTGGGCATTTCCGAAGAGGGTATCGTCCATGGCTTTGAGGGCGTTTTCGTTCCCGGTCGTATGGAGCTCTATCCGTCCGTATCGGGCAAAATCCTGGGCATCGTCGATTTTGCACATAACGGCATGAGCCTCGAGACACTCCTGCGCGACTTGCGCGAGAACTATCCCGAGCGCGAGCTGGCGGTTGTATTTGGCGCTACGGGCGGTAAGGGTGTCGATCGACGCACCACGATGGGCATCGCCGCTGGCAAGTATGCCGACCGAATCGTGATTACCGAGGATGACCCCGGCCCCGAGGATGTCGAGGACATCTGCGCCGAGATCGCGCGCAACGTTCAAGCGCAGGGAAATGATAACTGGCAAATCGTGACTGATCGCGTTGCCGCTATCGAGACTGCCGTGCGCGAAACTGTCCGTCCTGCCGTGGTCATCGTGTCCGGTAAGGGCGAGGAAGAGTGTATGCTGCGCAAGAACGGACCCGAGCCTTGTGAGCGCGACGGTTCGATTCTCAAGCGCACCCTTGCGGCGTACGACGCCTAGACCAGCCCCTTCTATGTAAACGGAGTGACCATGTCCCACAACACCCTGCCGACCGTTGCCGAGCTTTCGGGCGAGATGCGCGAGCGTCTTGCCAAGGTCAAGTATGTCTTTACCGATCTGGACGCCACGATGCTCGCCCCCGGCTCGTGCGTGCTGCGCGATAACGACGGCAATCCCTCGACCAAGCTCGTCGAGGCGGTTGTCGCGCTCGCTCGTGCCGGCATCCAGGTGGTCCCCACCTCGGGTCGCAATCGCACCATGATCCATGAGGACGCCCGCGTGCTCGGCCTCAACTCCTACATCGGCGAGATGGGCGGCCTGGTCATGTACGACCTCAAGGCCAACGACTGGGAGTACCTGACGGGCGACATGCCCTACGACCCCGCCTGCGGTCTCACGCCGCACCAGGTGATCGAGCAGACTGGCGTGTGCGAGAAGATCCTTGCCCGCTGGCCGCACAAGATCGAATACCACAACGACATGTCGACCGGCTACAAATACCGTGAGGTCACCGTCGGCATGCGCGGCGATGTGCCCGACGATGAGGTCCAGGCCATCCTGGACGAGGCCGGCTGCGGTCTGGTCTGGGCTTGCAACGGCCATCTGACTCACCTGTCCAAGCCGACGACGCTCGAGCTTAATCGCGTCGAGGACGGCCGCGCCTTCAACATCAATCCGGCGGGTCTCAACAAAGGCGTTGCCATTGCGCGCTTCTGCGAGCACCTGGGGATCGAGCGCGAGGAGACGCTTGCGCTCGGCGACTCCGAGTCCGACTTCTACATGGCCGACCATGTTGGCATGTTCTGCCTGGTCGAGAACGGTCTGACGAGCGCCGGTGCCCCGGAGTTCTTGGACGCCTGCGACAATGCCTATATTACGCGCGGCAAGATTGTCGACGGTTGGGTGGCAACGGCCGAGCTGCTGGTCGCAGCCCGTTCGTAGCGCGACGCATCACGAGTGGTCGCATTTTTCGAGAGAGAATCTGGTGAGGTAATGTCCGATATCGATAATATGGCCGGGGACACGCGTCCGATCGGCGTGTTCGACTCGGGCTTGGGCGGCTTGACGGTCGCGCGCGCGATCGCAACGGCACTTCCGCACGAGTCCGTCTACTATTTCGGTGACACTAAGCGCTGCCCTTATGGCACCCGCACCGAGGACGAGGTTCGCTCGTTTGCGCTGCAGGCGGGCCGCTGGCTATCGAGGCACGACGTTAAGATCATGGTCATCGCCTGCAACACGGCGACCGCCGCGGCCTTGCGTTTGGCTCAGCAAGTGCTTGACGTTCCCGTGATCGGCGTGATCGCTCCGGGCGCACGTGCTGCCATCAACAGCACGCGTACGCGTCGCGTCGGCGTGCTGGCCACCAACCTCACCATTCGCTCGGGTGCCTACACGCGCGCCATTCAGGACTTGGATGCTGGTGTCGATGTGTATGGCTGCCCGGCCTCGAGCTTTGTCGAGGTCGTCGAGCATGAGCTCGCCTCGGGCGCGCACCTGCAGGAGCAGTGGCTCGAGAACGAGGATATTTTTGATACGCCAGCCGTTCGCGCGCTGGTCGGCGCCACAGTCGAGCCGCTGCACGATCGTGGCATCGATACCGTGGTACTCGGCTGCACGCATTTCCCGCTGCTGGTGGGTCCCATCCGCCATGCGCTAGGACCCGGGGTGCGCGTGGTGAGCTCCGCCGAGGAGACCACCCGCGAGCTGACCGATATCCTCACGCGCCGTGAGCAGCTGGCGGGCGATGCCGCCGAGCCACAGCATCGCTTTGCCACCACGTCTGACAACATTGCCGAGTTTGCGGTGGCGGGTAGCTTTATCTTTGGCCAGCCGCTTAAAAGCATCGAGCATGTCGATATCGACGAACTCGGTTAGGCTCGCAATGTCGCCGGAGGCTTCGCCACATCTTTTGCCGAAAGGATAGTTCCATGGAATACATGCAGGTCAACCGCGCCAACGGCCGCGCCGTCAACGAGCTGCGCCCCGTTAAGCTCACCCGCGGCGTCATGAAGCACGCCCACGGCTCGTGCCTGGCTGAGTTCGGCGACACGCGCGTACTGTGCGCCGCCACCATCGAGGAGGGTGTGCCTGGTTGGCGCAAGGGCGCCAAGGCCGGCTGGGTAACGGCGGAATATGCGATGCTACCGGCCTCGACCGGTAAACGCTGCAAGCGCGAGCATGCCAACCGCAAGGGCCGCTCCATGGAGATCGAGCGGCTTATCGGCCGCAGCCTGCGTACCGTCGTCAATATGAAGGCGCTCGGCGAGTACACCGTTACCGTCGACTGCGATGTGATCCAGGCCGATGGCGGCACGCGTACGGCGAGCATTACCGGCGCCTGGGTGGCGCTGCACGACGCCCTTGCCATGTGGGTCGAGGCGGGCAAACTCGAGCGCATCCCGCTCACGGGCCAGGTTGCCGCCATTTCCATGGGCGTCGTCGACGGCAACACCCTGCTCGACTTGGATTATTCCGAGGACAGCCACGCCGAGGTCGACATGAACCTCGTCGCCACCGATTCCGGTGAGATGATCGAACTCCAGGGTACCGGCGAGCAGGCGCCCTTCGACCGCAAGCGTCTCAACGCCCTGCTCGACCTGGGCGATAAGGGTATCGCCGAGCTCATCGAGCTTCAGCGCCAAGCCCTCGCCTAACCTGCCAAAAAGGGACAGGTTTATTTTGGCAGGTTTTATCTGGGAAAACGTCGAAGTATAAGACTGCCGTTGATTGAGACGGGAGAGAGGCCGAAGTCCTCGTCGTCCTCAATTCGGCATTGCTATAGAGACAAAGGAGACCAGCTATGGCACTTGAGAAGATTGACATCGACACCCTCGACCCGGCGGCGACTATCGTCGTGGCAACCGGCAACGCCCATAAGCTCACCGAGATCGAGGCCATTTTGGGCAAGGTCATGCCCGAGGTGCGCTTTGTGGCGCTCGGCCAGCTGGGCGATTTTGAGGACCCCGAGGAAAACGGCACGACGTTTTTGGAGAACGCCATCATCAAGGCGCAGGCTGCGGTCGAGGAGACGGGCCTTATGGCCATCGCCGACGACTCCGGCTTGGTCGTCGATGCGTTGGACGGCGAGCCGGGCGTGTATAGCGCGCGCTATGCGGGCGTGCATGGCGACGATGCCGCCAACAACGCCAAGCTTCTCGTTAACCTGGAAGGCGTGGCAGACGAGGACCGTACCGCGCGCTTTATGAGCGTCGTCGCGCTTATCGATACGGACGGTCTGGTCACCTATGGCGAGGGCGCCTGCGAAGGCGTTATCGCGCACGAGGGCCGCGGCGAACACGGTTTTGGCTACGACCCGCTGTTCCTGCCGGTCGATACGCCGGGCAAGACCATGGCCGAGCTCACGGCGGACGAGAAGAACGCCATCAGCCATCGTTTCCATGCGCTCGAGCATCTGTCCGCCAAGCTGACGGGCGAGGAGTAGACCGTGCGTGCGGTGGTGCAGCGCGTGCTCAACGCCGGCGTGACAGTCGACGACGAGTGCGTGGGCCGTATTGGACGCGGCTACTTGGTGCTGCTGGGCGTGGGCCACGGCGACACACGCGCCGAAGCCGACAAGCTGTGGGGCAAGCTCCGCGGGCTGCGTATCAACGAGGACGAGAACGGCAAGACCAACTTGGCGCTGGCGGATGTCGACGGCGAGGTGCTCGTGGTGTCGCAGTTCACGCTGTTTGCCGACTGCCGCCACGGCCGCCGTCCGTCGTTTACGGACGCCGGCGCGCCCGATGTCGCTAACGAACTTTACGAGTACTTTTTGACACTCGTAGCTCAGGACGTTGAGCATGTGGCGCACGGTATCTTTGGCGCCGATATGAAGGTCGACCTGGTCAACGACGGTCCGTTCACCATCGTCCTCGACACAGACAATCTTTAGGTTACGCGGTTTTACCAAACCGCGTAACAACTGGTCATGCGAAGTTGTCGTCTGGTACGTATTTGGGACGGAGCTATTTAGCTGCTTGCGTATGGCTGCAACAGGGTGCTATAGTATTAGAGTTTTGTCTATCTTAGGGGTATTATCCCCTTTTTGAATTGCACCCTCTGGAGGCCCCATTCATGGAAGAGATGGAAGTCAATCACGTCGACGACATCCACGAGAAGCTGACCGATATGGTGGGCGATCGCGTCAAGGTTAAGGCCAACATGGGCCGTACCCGCGTCATCGAGCGCATGGGCACCATCAAGAGCGTCCACCCCGCCGTCTTTATCGTCGAGGTTGACGAGCGTCGCGGCCGCAAATCGCGTCAGTCCTACCAGTATATCGATGTCCTTACCGGCCAGGTCGAACTGTTCGACCCCGAGAGTGGCGAGCATATCTTTACCCCGCTCGGCAACCAGCTCGAGGAGCACTAACGGTGACCGATCGGTCCCTCATCCTTACTGCGCCGGCAAAGATTAACCTCTATCTGGGAGTTCATACCGAGCGCGATGCCCGCGGCTATCACAGGGTCGATTCCCTGATGGCAGCCGTCGGTCTTGTCGATACCGTGACGGTCGCGCCGGCGCAGACGTTGACCGTCCAGACGGTTCCGGCATCCGATTTTCCCATGCAAAAAAATACGGCTTATCGGGCGGCAATCGCTATGGCTAAGCATTACGGTCGCGATGCCAACGTGTGCGTGACGATCGAAAAGCGTATTCCGCTGTGTGCCGGCCTGGGGGGTCCCTCGACGGATGCCGCCGCGGTTATTGTTGCCTTGGCCGAGCTGTGGGGTATCGACCGTACCGATCCTGTGCTCGATGGCATCGCTCGCGGTATCGGCGCCGACGTGCCGTTCTTTTTGCACGCGAGTCCCGCATTCTACGTGGGCGGGGGAGATGTGCTGGCCACTGAGTATCCTGTGCTTCCGGCGACGCCTGTCGTATTGGTCAAACCGCACGAGACGAGCGTATCAACGGTTGAAGCGTATCGACGATTTGATGAGAGCCCGGTGCCCGCGGACAAACCCGGTGCGATTGCTTCCGCCTTACGCGCCGGCGATGCCGAGGCGGCATATGCGCTCGTTCATAACAATCTGGGCGTCATATCCGCGCAGATGGAGCCGCGGATCCAGGCAGTCCTCGACTGGCTGCGCGCACAGGATGGAACCGTTGCCGTGGACGTGTGCGGTTCGGGTGCCTGCTCGTTTGCCATTTGCGATACCGTCGCTGCAGCAGCCCATCTTGCGGAAGCTGCCCAGAAAAATGGCTGGTGGGCCTGCGCGACTGAGCTTATTCCCAACACGGTTCAAATCGACGCGCCAAAGAAATAAAAATTTCTCTAGCACACGGCGAAAATCTTTGTTACTATAGTCGAGCTAACGGGTTGTGGCTCAGTTTGGTAGAGCACTGCGTTCGGGACGCAGGGGTCGCTGGTTCAAATCCAGTCAACCCGACCAGAGCATGAGGAGGGACCGCTTCTTGCGGTCCCTTTTTTTAGCTATTGTTGTGATACCGCGGCACCCGCGGTATACTCATTCGAGCTTGTCTCGCTGTATTGTGGAGGTCTACATGTTTGGACTGAGGGCTCCTGAGCTCATCATTATTCTCGTCGTTGTCTTGATCATCTTCGGGCCTAAGAACCTGCCGAAGCTCGGCAAGTCCCTCGGTTCTACCGTCAAGAATATCCGTGAGGGTATGGAGGGCGACGATAAGGGCGAAACCAAGCAGGCCGAGGATGTCGTGGTCGAGGAGTCCAAGGAGGACAAGGAGATCGCAGAGCTCGAGGCCAAGCTCGCTGCTGCCAAGAAAAAGCAGGCAGAGGACAGCGACGCGGACGCAGAGTAGTCCCATCCCTTTGGGGTGAGCACCTGACCGGCTTGCCCGCAGGCTAGCCGGTCTTTTTCGTTTTGTTGACAGTTGATCGTTACATCATAGTTGGGGAGATATCCGTATGGACGCAAGCCAGATCGTACTGACCGCTGAGGGCCGCCAGAAGCTCGTCGAGGAGCTCGCTTGGCGTGAGGGCGATTACGCCAAGGAGATCGTCGAGGACATCAAGGAAGCCCGCGCGTTCGGCGACCTTTCGGAGAACTCCGAGTACGATGCCGCCAAGGACAAGCAGGCCCAGAATGCTGCTCGCATTGCCGAGATTCAGGCCATCCTCGCCAACGCTCAGGTTGCTGCCACCACGGGCGATCTGACCGTCTCCATCGGTTCCACCGTTTCTCTGATCGATCCCAACGGTGAGGTCATGGAAGTCACGCTCGTCGGTACCACCGAGACCAACTCGCTCGAGCACAAGATCTCCAACGAGTCTCCGGTCGGTCACGCCATCATCGGTCACGGCGAGGGCGACTCCGTTGAGGTCGTTACGCCTTCTGGCAAGACTCGCGTCTACACCATCGCCAAGATCGCACGCTAGACCACGGTCCCGCGTAAAGGTATGTTTTCGCTCCCTGGGACCGAATCCTGGGGAGCGTTTTAGTTTGAGGAGCTAACTTATGGCAGAGAACCAGAACGTCGCCGATCAGGCCTCGACGCTCAACGACGAGCGCGCCACGCGTCTGGCAAAGCGCGCCGCCCTGTTCGAGGCGGGCCAGAACCCCTATCCCGAGCACTCCGAGATCGAGGACTATGTCGTCGACATTGAGGCCAAATATGCCGATCTTGCCGATGGCGAGGATACTGAGGACGTCGTGAAGATCGGCGGCCGCGTGGTCGCCAAGCGCGGTCAGGGCAAGATCATGTTTATCGTCGTGCGCGACGCTACCGCCGAGATTCAGCTGTTCTGCCGCATCAACGACATGGACGAGGCAGCTTGGAATACGCTCAAGGCTCTCGACCTTGGTGACATCCTGGGCGTGACCGGCGTGGTTGTTCGCACCAAGCGCGGCCAGCTCTCCGTTGCCCCCAAGAGTGCGACCCTGCTCTCCAAGGCTGTTCGTCCGTTGCCCGAGAAGTTCCACGGTCTTTCCGATAAGGAGACCCGTTATCGTCAGCGCTATGTCGACCTGATTGCCAACGACGATGTTCGCGAGACCTTCCGCAAGCGCTCGCAGATTCTCTCCACCTTCCGCCGCTTTATGGAGTCCGACGGCTATATGGAGGTCGAGACCCCCATTCTGCAGACTATCCAGGGCGGCGCTACTGCTAAGCCGTTCATCACGCACTTCAACGCGCTCGATCAGGAGTGCTACCTGCGCATTGCTACCGAGCTGCACCTCAAGCGCTGCATCGTCGGTGGCTTTGAGCGCGTCTTCGAGATCGGCCGCATCTTCCGCAACGAGGGTATGGACCTCACCCACAACCCCGAGTTCACCACGATGGAGGCCTATCGTGCCTTCTCCGATCTCGAGGGCATGAAGGCACTCGCCCAGGGTGTCATCAAGGCTGCCAACAAGGCCATCGGCAACCCCGAGGTCATTGAGTACCAGGGTCAGACCATCGATCTTTCCGGTGAGTGGGCAAGCCGTCCCATGACCGACATCGTCTCGGACGTGCTCGGCAAGCAGGTCACCATCGACACGCCGGTCGAGGAGCTTGCCGCCGCCGCACGCGAGAAGGGCCTGGAGATTAAGCCCGAGTGGACTGCTGGCAAGATCATCGCCGAGATTTACGATGAGCTGGGCGAGGACACCATCGTCAACCCGACCTTCGTATGCGATTACCCCATCGAGGTCAGCCCGCTTGCCAAGCGTTTTGAGGACGATCCGCGCCTGACGCACCGCTTTGAGCTGGTCATCGCCGGCCACGAGTACGCCAACGCATTCTCCGAGCTCAACGACCCGGTCGACCAGGCCGAGCGCTTTGCTGCCCAGATGGCTGAGAAGGCCGGCGGCGACGACGAGGCTATGGAGTACGACGAGGACTACGTGCGCGCCCTCGAGTACGGTATGCCTCCCGCGGGCGGCATCGGCATCGGTATCGATCGCGTGGTCATGCTGCTCACCAACCAGGCTTCCATTCGCGACGTCCTGCTGTTCCCGCACATGAAGCCCGAGAAGGGTTTCCAGTCCGGTGCCGCCGCTGCCAAGGCTGCCGAGGCCGGCAACGCCGCAAGCCCGTTCGTTAAGCCGCTCAAGCCCACGCTCGATTACTCCAAGATCGCCGTTGAGCCGCTGTTCGAGGAATTCGTCGACTTTGATACCTTCTCCAAGAGCGATTTCCGCGCTGTGAAGGTCAAGGCATGCGAGGCCGTCAAGAAGTCCAAGAAGCTGCTGAACTTTACGCTCGACGACGGCACCGGCACCGACCGCACCATCCTCTCCGGCATCCATGGCTACTATGAGCCCGAGGACCTGGTCGGCAAGACCTTGCTCGCCATCACCAATCTGCCTCCGCGCAAGATGATGGGTATTCCCAGCTGCGGTATGCTGATCAGCGCCATCCACGAGGAGGAGGGCGAGGAGCGCCTCAACCTGATTCAGCTCGACGCTTCCATCCCCGCCGGCGCAAAGATGTACTAGGGGGTTACGCGGGTTTACCAACCCGCGTAACCAGTTGACGCTGCAAGCCCGCCAGAGCGGCAATCTGCCTTTCAACTTCGGCGGCATGATCAAAAGATCAATGCCGCCTTGTTTCAAGGCACCTTGCTCGCTCTGGCGGGTTTTCGCTCATATGACCCAATCCGCTGTCAAGAGCCACAATGGCCCCGCCGACCGCTTGCAATCGGTCGGCGGGGCCTGCCGTTAACCCGTCCCGGTCCGCCCCCGGCATGTCATCGACGCCTTCGGCTCAGTCTCATATCCGCGGATACCGTTCTGCCGGCCCGCACTCCATTCCTTCGGCGGGGTTCCCCAAGTCTGTCGAGGCGCATGCGGAGGGCTCCGCGCGCACAGCGAAATAGGGGGTATCCCCGAAGGCCGCCCGGCTCGCCGGGACGGGGGCTGCGTCTATTCCGCGCCCTCCCGGCACATCGCGCCGAGGGCCCACAGCCACCTCACGAGCTCGGCCGCGGTGGCCGCGTTGGCCTTCGCCGCGGGCACGCCGCGGGCGAGCATCTCCTCGCGCCGCCGCAGGAGCCGCTCGGACCCCTTCCTCCCGTGCATCCTTATCTCGAGGGGCACGCCCGTGTCCCTCGGCATGAGCTTCGGCTGGTGCCGTGCCGCGGCGTAGCGCCATGAGCCCTCAACGGCCAGCTTCCTCACGAGCGCGTTGCCCGCGCCGCTGATGCCTCCGAGCCGCACGGAGTCGCCACTCGACCTCTGACTCGGCGCGAGGCCGAAATAGGCCGTGACCTGCCTTCCGGAACGGAACCTCGTGAAGTCGCCGACCTCGGCCGAGAAGGCCGCGGCCAGCGCGAAGGCGCAGCCCTTGATCGACTGGAGGGCGGCCACCTCCGCGGCGATCGGGCTGGCATCCACGGCGGCCCTGTACTCGGAGAGCAGGTCCGCCCGGGCCTCCGCCGCGGCCTCGACCTCGTTCCTCAGGGCGGCGAGCGTCCGAACCCCGCCATCGTCCTCCGGCCTGACCTTGTCGAGCCACCTCAGGAAGTCGTAGGTCCAGTACTTCCTCGGGTTGCCGGCGGGCGTGGTGCCGCCGTAGACGAACCCCCGCCTTGCGAGGAAGGCGAGCAGCCGCTGCTTGGCGGTCGCCAGGCGCGCGGTCGCCCCGTCGTAGGCGCCGGCGAGGTCCCTGATGCCTTCGACCTCGGGGGAGGGGACCCATACGGGGGAGATGTCGTGGGCGAGTATCGCCTTGGCCATCCTGGCGGCGTCGTTCCTGTCGTTCTTGGAGGCCGAGTCGGCGGCCGACCTGGGGATCTTCGAGACCGCGGCGACGACGCACTCGACGCCGAGCCCGGCGAGCTCCCTTTGCGGGGCGAAGCCGAGGTAGCCGCTCTCGTAGGCCGCGAGCGACGGCCCGGGGAACCCATCCATCCACCCGGCGATCTCGCCCCAGGGGTTGCCGGGGAACCTCCTCGTCACGGCCTCGCCGGTGTCCGCGTCGAGGGCGCAGACGGTGGTCGACCTCAGGTGGACGTCCATCCCGAACGCGGTAGAATACTTTGGCATGGGAGCCTCCCAACCTC
The DNA here is from genome assembly GCA_958435945.1 of uncultured Collinsella sp. Lineage (GTDB taxonomy): Bacteria > Actinomycetota > Coriobacteriia > Coriobacteriales > Coriobacteriaceae > Collinsella. The sequence continues at coordinate 276,924 of CAUBIC010000001.1, forward strand.
GTTGCGGCGCGGCTGCGCCTATGGCACTTCAACATCATTGTCGCAGCCCCGACCCGCGGTCACGAGCGGGGGCTCCTATCTTTTTAGTGCCCTCGGATTGGGTCATAGTGTCTGACTTTTGCTCAACCTATGGTGTCATCTCGCCCCAAAAGGACCTTGCTCGCTCTGACGGGCTTTCGCTGTCGTTGCCAGGGCATCGGCGTTGCCTTGGCCGTCAATAGTCATTGGGGGCATTCTTGAATGACTACCCTACGGCTATTGTGCACATGGTTCGCATGACAGTCGTCTCTTTTATGTTTCCTTTAGCCGTTGCTGCCTAGGATGGGGGTTAGTCGGTAGGAAGGGAGTGTCTATATGGACGACGCGAGCGAGCTTGCAATCGAAGAGGACATGCTCGATCAGTTCAATTACTTTGACGATGAGGATGAGGAGCTGATCGATCGTCGCGAGCCAGCATCGCTTGACTCATTTGATCTGGTCGATGAAGAGCCCGACGAGGACGAGGGTGAATCAACGGAGCCCCCACAGCCTTCGCGCCTTGACTCGCTGCTTTCGAGAGCCCCCCTACACCACGGCGTTCGTGCCGGCGCGCTCCATATGAAAACTGACTGGCACCAGATTGTGACGGCAGGCGATGAACTTGCCGTCGATGCGCCGCTCACCGATAAGTCATCCATTATCTGCCGCACCGGCATGCTTATGCTGGCAAGCGGAACAGGCGCCTGGCGCGTGCGCGATACCATGAATCGTGTTGCCGCCGTGCTCGGCGTCACGATTCACGTCGACCTGAGTCTTCTGTCGTTTGAGTGCACCTGCATCGAAGATGGCCACTGCTTTAACGAGGTCGTCAGCCTACCCACAACGGGGGTCAATACTCATCGCATTTGGATGATGGAGAGCTTCCTAAAGGAAATCGAGATTTACGGGCGCCGGTTTACCGTGCACGAGTACCACGAGATGCTCAAGACCGTTGAGAGCTCAAGGCCCGATTACGCTCCCTGGCAACAGGGCCTTGCGGCAGCCTGTGCTTGCGGCGCCTTCGTCTTTTTGCTCGGCGGCGGCCCTATCGAGATGGCCTGCGCATTTGTGGGCGCCGGTGTCGGCAACTTTGCTCGCTCCCATATTCTCAAGCAGGGTCTTGGCCAGTTTAGCGCGCTGACGACTGGCGTTGCGCTCGCTTGCGTTTCGTATCTGCTGGCATTGCTCGGCCTTGGCCAGGTCATTCCAGGGGCAATGTCGCACCAAGAAGGCTATATCGGCGCCATGCTCTTTGTGATTCCCGGCTTTCCCCTCATCACGGCAGGCCTCGACATCGCAAAGCTCGATATGCGAAGCGGCATCGAGCGTCTTTCGTATGCTGTATCGATTATTGTGATGGCGACTCTCGTAGGCTGGATGGTTGCCGAATGTGTGGGACTGGCGCCGGATGACTTCGCCCCGCTCGGCCTCTCACCGTTGGCTCTTACGCTCTTGCGCATACTGATGAGCTTTATCGGCGTATTTGGCTTCTCGGTTATGTTCAACAGTCCGGTAAAGATGGCAGCGGCGGCAGGGCTCATCGGCGCCGTGTCTAATACCTTGCGCCTTACGCTCGTCGATGCGCCGACGCTGTTTCCTTTCCTAGGCTTGAGCGTAGGTATGCCTCCCGAGGCAGCAGCGTTTATCGGCGCGTTGGTATCGGGGCTGCTCGCGAGCTTGGCCGAAATCAAGCTCACCTACCCACGTATCGCCCTCACGGTGCCATCGATTGTCATTATGGTGCCGGGCTTGTATCTGTATCGCTCGATGTATTACATGTGCACCTTCGACACGGTCAATATGCTCGGCTGGTTTGTGCGTGCAGTGCTCATCGTGGCGTTTCTGCCCGTTGGGCTGGGTGTGGCGCGCACCCTCACCGACCCTCGCTGGCGCCACACCAGCTAATCGGTGCAGGGGGCAGGTCACTTTGCACCAAATGAGTTGCGGTGAAATAGGGACTGAATTGCTGCTTAAAGGGTCAAAACAGTCCGTATTCCACCGCAACTTATGGGGTCGGGGGATTATTGATGCCCTGCATCTTCATAAACTCAACGCTTACGAAGCACGTGCTTTTCGTGCTAGGCTGATTCCACCACATAAGTAGTCGCAGACGCACGTATCACGGGCGGGCGAGATGAAGTCCCAACAGCTCCATCTCGCCCGCCCGTTTTTGTTGTGCGCCGCGGCGCAACACAGAAAGGACCATGCCCTTTATGCCTATCAACAAACGAGAGAGCCTGCTGTTCACCTTTATCATGTGCTTTTGCATGGTGCTCTGGATGAGCATCTACAACGTTGCCCTGCAGCACGGGGCCATCAACGGCGAGGTCGTTGCCACTGCGTGGCTCGGCTTCCCCGTTGCCTACATTTTTGCCATGTGCTGCGACTGGTTCGTCGCCAGCCCGCTCGCCAAGGGTTTCGCCTTTAAGTACTTGGTCACGCCGGGCAAGAGCTCGCCACTTGCCATGACGCTCGCCGTCAGCTCCTGCATGGTCGTTCCCATGGTCATCATCATGTCGCTGTACGGTGCCTGTGAGGGTCTGACGCACATGCCCGGCGGCATCCTTGCGAACCTGTATTCCGTGCCCGCGATCTGGATGATCAACATCCCGCATAGTTTTGTGATGGCGCTGCCGTGGAACCTTTTGGTAGCCGGTCCGATTTCCCGCTTCGTCTTCCGTCGCGCCTTCCCTGTGGGGACGGTTTTCGAGGAGGAGCATGCCGAGCTCTTGGAGCAGGCTATGGCTCCTGAGTGCGAGTAGCTCGCTTAGGGATCTGCTGAGCGCGGGCGACTTGCTTGGTTGGAGCCCTAAGCGTGGATAGCTCTCTCGGCGACATCGCGGGCGTGAGCGGTGCACATGACCGGAGGGCCCGTGCTGCTCCGTTGCCCGACGTGCTAGCGCGCAGAACAATCTGTTGGTGCATTCGGCGGCTGCTGAAGCGTTTCGGCAGCCGCTTTTTATACGGAGTTTAAATACAACAGTCTGTTGTATTACGTAGAGTGGTATATCTCTAGCGGGAAAAATGCGAGAGACGGAGCATTATGGCGTTGCTAGTAGGACTGGACGTAGGGTCGACGACGACCAAAGTTTACGCGATGCACGAGGATATGACCGAGGCGTGGTGGGGATATCGCCGCCACGGGGCGTGTCAGACAGCGAGCGTGCGCGCCATGCTCGGCGAGCTCGCCGAGCGCTTTCCCCATGAGTCGCTGCGCGTTGCGGTGACCGGCTCGGGTGCGCGCGATACCGCGACCGCGCTGGGCGCCTCGTACGTTCAGGAGGTGGTCGCCAACGCGCTCGCGATCAGCAGGTTCTATCCGCAGACGCGCTGCGCCATCGAGCTGGGCGGCCAAGACGCCAAGATGATCTTCTTCCGCACCAACGATAAGGGAGGCATCGAGGTTGCCGACATGCGCATGAACGGCTCGTGCGCAGGCGGTACCGGTGCATTTATCGACGAGATGGCAAAGCTCATGGGGGTCGGCACCGAATCGGGCGAGTTCGAGCAGCTCGCAAGCCGGGGAACGACCGTCCACGAGGTCTCGGGCCGCTGCGGCGTGTACGCAAAGACCGATATCCAGCCGCTGCTCAACGAGGGCATTCCTACCACCGACCTGGCGCTTTCGGCGCTTCACGCGGTCGCCCGCCAAACGATCGGCGGTCTGGCCCAGGGTATCGACATCGAGCCGCCGGTAATCTTCGAGGGCGGTACGCTCGCCTACAACCCCACGCTGGTCCGCGTGTTCCGGGAGCAACTGAATCTATCGGACGATCAGGTTATCGTCCCGCGCGATCCGCAGATCATGGTCGCGCGCGGTGCCGCCCTGTCGCTGACCGACATGTTCGCATCGTCCCAACCGATCGACCTTCCCGACGCTTTTGTCCGGCTGGATAAGCTCGAGACGGTCGCGCCCGCAAGCGGGGAGGGACGTCTTGCCCAGCCCTTTTTTGCCACACCTGCCGAGCAGGCGGATTTTACGGCACGCCATGGCAAAGAGACGCCGGCAAAGGGTCCGGATGCGTATGCGCCCGGAGAGACGGTGCGTGTGGCGCTCGGTATCGATTCGGGGAGCACGACGACCAAGTTCGCCCTGGTCGATGAGGCGGGTGAGCTTGTCGATTCGTTCTACGCGTCTAATAACGGCAGACCGCTCGACGTCGCCCAACAGGGTCTTGTCAGCTTGAAGAACCGCTGGGAGACAGCGGGAGTCACGCTTGCAATCGATGCCGTGGGCACCACGGGATACGGCGAGGAGCTTTTCGCGCGCGCGTTCCACGCCGACTACCATACGGTCGAGACGGTCGCGCACGCCCGCGCCGCGTGCGCATGCGTTCCCGATGCGACCTTCGTGCTCGACATCGGCGGACAGGATATGAAGGCCATCTGGCTCAACCACGGCGTGCTGACCGATATCGTCGTCAACGAGGCGTGCTCTGCGGGCTGCGGCTCGTTCCTCGAGGGTTTTGCCAAAAACCTCGGAATAGCCGTTGAGGATATCGCGACCGAGGCATTTTCGTCCAAAGCCCCCGCCGTTCTCGGCAGCCGCTGCACGGTGTTCATGAACAGCAGCGTCGTTTCCGAGCAGCGGCGCGGTAAGGGTCCGGGCGACATCATGGCCGGTCTCTGCCGTTCGATTATCGAGAACGTGTTCACCAAGGTCATTCGCGTTTCAAATCTCAACCGTCTGGGCGACAAAGTCGTCGTCCAGGGCGGCACGTTCCGAAACGACGCGGTGCTGCGCGCATTCGAGCAGTATCTGGGCAAACCCGTCACGCGTGCGCCCCACCCGGGGCTGATGGGCGCTATCGGTATCGCCCTGCTCGCGCGCGAGGAATGCCGCAAGGGCGACGCCGGCACGTCGTTTATCGGGCTCGATGCCGTGGAGCGCTTCGAGCATCGCGAGTTCGGCGGCGTTACCTGCCGTCGGTGCAACAACCGCTGCCAGCGCGCGGTCGTGGCATTTGGCGACGGCTCGCTTTACGTCACGGGCAATCGCTGCCCGCGCGGCGGCGCCATCTCATGGGATGAGCTCGTGCGCGAGGTTCCCGCGGCGGAGGAGCTGCGTCCGCAGGGTGCTTGCGAGGCACAGGCACCCGGCACGGGGCGCGACCGGACCGCGGCTGCCCCCAATCTCTTTGTCGACCGCGAGAAGCTGCTGTTCGAGTCGTACCCCACGGTTCCCGTCTGCGGGGGGCGCGATGTCACGATCGGCATTCCCCGTGTGCTCGAGTTCTGGGACACCATGCCGTTCTGGTCGACGTTCTTCAGCGCGCTCGGCTTTAAGGTGCGCGTCTCGGGACGCAGCACCAAGGCGATGTACGAGCGCGGTCTGGCGCACGTCACATCCGACACCGTGTGCTTCCCGGCCAAGCTCGTCCACGGGCACATCCGCAATCTCGTCGACGCCGGCGTCGACCGCATCTTCATGCCCATCATCACGACGGTGCCCACCGAAAACACCGCCTCTACCAGCGAGTGGATGTGCGCCGTCGTAAAGGGATACCCCTACGTGATGCGCAATTCCGATAACCCGGAGGAGCGTTTCGGCGTTCCGTTCGATACGCCGCTGTTCCACTGGTACGACGAGGGCGACCGAAACCGCCAGCTCAAGGCGTGGTGCAAGGAGACCTTCGATATCGATGCCGACCTGGTTGCCAAGGCGACCGAGCAGGCGGACCGCGCGCAGCAGACGTTTGAGAACCAGCTGCAGCTGCGCGGCAGGCAGGTGCTCGAGAACGTGCGCGAGGACGGCGGCTACGCGGTGGTGATCGCTTCGCGCCCGTACCACAACGACCCGCTGGTCAACCACGGGCTGCCCAAGCTCTTCTCTGAGCGCGGCATCCCCGTGCTGACGCCCGATGCGGTGCCGGGGGTCTGCAACGTCGATCTTTCCAACAGCCGCATCGACATCGTGAACAACTACCATGCGCGCATGCTGTCGTGCGCGGTCATCGTCGCATCGACGCCCGAGCTCGAGCTCGTGCAGATGGGCAGCTTCGGCTGCGGCCACGATGCGTATCTCACCGACGAGATCGCGCGCATGATGGGCGAGATGGGCTCCAAGGTTCCGATGATGATCAAGCTCGATGAGAGCGACGTCGCCGGTCCCATGGGCATTCGCGTGCGTTCGTTTATCGAGTCGGTCAACCGTTGTCGCGCGGAGGAGCGTGCCGAGGGCGCCCGGGTGCACGCGGTCCATCCGCTCGACGACCCGTATAAGGTCAAGTACACCAAGCGCGACCGGCACGACAAGATCGCGCTGGTCCCCAACACCTCCCATGCGTTCTGCAGGCTCATGACCGCGGCGATGCGCAATCAGGGCGTGCGCGCCGAGGCCCTTGATATCGGGCGCGAGGATGCCATCCGCCTGGGCAAACGCTATGTGCACAACGACATCTGCTTCCCCGCGCAAATCGTGATCGGCGAGGCGCTCGCGGCACTCGAGAGCGGTAAGTACGACCCGCACGACGTCGCCGTGGTGACTGGCAAGTATATCGGCGACTGCCGCCTGACGCACTACATGCCCCTGCTGCGCCGCGCGCTCGACGACGCGGGATACGACTATGTCCCGGTGCTCACCAACGACGACGTCGATGCCCACAATGCGCATCCGGGCTTCAAGCTCGGCCTTGGCCCGAGCATCCAGATCGCCTACGGTCTTCCCATGATCGATACCCTCGAGGCCATGCTTAGGCGCATCCGTCCCTACGAGCTCGAGAAGGGCGCGGCGGACGCTGCGTTCGACCGCGCGCTCGATGAGGTTATCGAGGGCATGGAGCGCTCCGGGCTGAGAGGCCAGGCGACGGGCTTCAAACGCGCGCTTGCGATCATGGACGCCGTTCCGTACGACCGCTCGAACCCGCATCCGACCGTTCTCATCGTGGGCGAGTACCTGCTCAATTTCCATCTCGGCGCCAACCACGAGATCGAGCGCTACCTCGAGGACAACGGGCTCGAGGTCATCGAGGCGCGCATGACCGACGTGATCCGCAAGACCTATTTCTACAAGCATGCGCAGTCGCGCGAGTTCCACGTCGACCTGTCGCTGCCCGAAAAGGCCTGGTACGCCACGGCGGACAACCTGTTCGAGCTCGCGCACGACCGTTGCGACCGCCTGGGCGCGGCGAGCCCGCTCTACGAGCCGCCGACGCGCATGCCCGAGCTCGTGCGCGCGAGCGATAAGATCCTGCACCATACGTTCGATGCGGGCGAGGGCGTGCTGATTCCGGCGGAGATCCTCGAGCACGCCAAGCGCGGCTGCCGCAACTTCGTGATCCTGCAGCCGTTCGGGTGTCTGCCCAACCATGTCGTGGGGCGCGGGCTCATCCATGCGCTCAAGGAGCAGTATCCCACGGCGCAGTTCCTGCCGCTCGACTACGATCCCGACGTGAGCTTCGCCAACGTGGAGAACCGTCTTCAGATGCTCATCATGAACGCCAAGGCGCAGGGGTGCGGTGAGGCGCATGGCGAGACCGCGTAAGGACGCCGATGCGCCCGATGCACGCACCCGTATCATCGAGGCGTTTTGGGAGCTCATCGAGAACAACAGCATCTTCGAGCTGTCGGTTGGCGAGGTGACCCGCGCCGCCCGGTGCAATCGCGGAACGTTTTACTACTATTTTCACGATTTCGATGAACTCGTCGCCATCGCCATAGCCCAACTGCTGCAGGATAACGAGCTCATCACCGATGCCCTCTGGCATTTTTCGAGCGAGGGCGACCTTTCGGCGTTCGACCGGCGCGACGTCCGCTGCCTGCTGCGGCGCATCGTCATCACCATGAGGGCGGGTGCCGCCGAGCAGGTCGTGCAGGGCATCCATACGATCATCATCGACCGCGTGAGAGAGATCGTCCACCCCGACGGAGAAGAGCTCAAGGCGGATTCGAGCTTTGCGGTGGGCTTTCTGGTCTCGGGCATCATGGACTTTGTGATGGCGGTCGGCTTTGCCCGGGAGGGCGGCGAGGAGATAGACCTCGAGCAGCTGGGGGACAGCGCGTGCGCGTACCTGAGGGCGGTCGCCATGCAGACGGTGGAAACGGTCGCGCAAGTCGAGGGCGTCGATACATCCGAGCTGCTCGAACGCGTCTCCAAGGAGGCCGATGCCTATCGCGCATCGCGTGAGACGAGTCCCGACGTGGTGAAAGACGCCTAGGGTTTCTCTTGCGGGGCGCCTGTCGCGCATCGCGCGGTGAGTCCCGCGATGCGGTCATAACCTGCATTCATGTGAGCCGGGTTTATAGATATTCCTCCAGCTGTTAACATAGACAACCTGTGGGTAAAGAGACAAAAGCGCCGCCGACGGGCGGGCGTTTTGATTTCGATGAACTCATGTAAGGAAACGAGCATGTTAGATAGATTTACCGATCGAGCGCGCAAGGTCATGTCGATGGCCAAACAGGAGGCGCTCGACCTGCATACCAACAAGGTGGGTACCGAGCATCTGCTTCTGGCGCTTGCCAAGGAGGACGAGGGCATTGCCGCCGAGGCGCTGCGCTCGCTCGATATCGCCTACGACGACATCATGGATACACTCAAAGAGGTCCAGACTACCGTTCCCGAGTCCAGCGAGGAGACCGAGGCCGCTAAGCTCGCCTTTACGCCGCTCGTCATCAGCGTGATGGAGCGCTCTTTCCGCGTGGCACGCGAGAACAACCAGACCTATGTGTCGACCGAGCACCTGCTCATCGGTATCGTCGAAGAGGGCAACGGCATGGCCATGGACATCCTCATGCGCCTGGGTGTGTCGTCCGCTTCCATTAAAAAAGCCATCGAGAAGCTTACCGCCAAGGATCAGGATAAGAAGCGTCCGCTCGCCGGCGCCGGTGCTGGTCGTCCCGGTGCGGGCCTGCCGTTCTTTAGCGGCTCGGATGCCTCTCAGCAAAAGGGGAGTGGCACCGATACGCTTAAGCAGTTCGCGACTAACCTCACGCAGAAGGCGCGCGACGGCGAGCTCGACCCTGTAATTGGTCGCGAAAAGGAAGTCCAGCGTATGATGGAAATTCTTTCGCGCCGCACCAAGAACAACCCGCTCATTCTGGGCGACCCCGGCGTGGGCAAGACGGCCATCGTCGAGGGCCTGGCTCAGCAGATTGCAGCCGGCAACGTGCCCGAGAACCTCATGAACCAGAATATCTGGACGCTCGACCTGCCGGGCCTCGTGGCGGGCGCCAAGTATCGCGGCGAGTTTGAGGAGCGCCTCAAGAACGTGATCCAAGAGGCCACCGAAGCCGACGACGTCATCCTGTTTATCGACGAGATGCACACCATCATCGGTGCCGGTTCTGCCGAGGGCTCCATCGACGCGAGCTCCATGCTCAAGCCCGTGCTCGCGCGCGGCGCCTTCCAGATTATCGGCGCCACCACGGCCGAGGAATTCCGCAAGTACCTCACCAAGGACCCGGCTTTCGAGCGTCGCTTCCAGACCATCGATGTCGAGGAGCCGAGCGTCGAGGACACGGTCAAGATCCTGACCGCGCTCAAGCCGCGCTACGAGGAGCATCACCATGTGCGCTATACGCAGGGTGCTATCGAGGCTGCCGCGAACCTTTCCAACCGCTACATCCAGGATCGCTTCCTGCCCGATAAGGCCATCGACCTCATTGACGAGGCCGGTGCCCGCGCTCGCATCGCCGCGAATCGCGCGCCCGAGCCGGTGCGTGAGGCCGAGCATCGCGTGGAGGAGCTTAAGGCCGCCGCGCAGGAGGCCACCGAGAGCGACGACATGAACAAGGCCGCCGAGATCACCGAGCAACAGAAGGCCGCCGAGATTGAGCTCGCCGAGGCCAAGGCCGCCTGGACCGCCGAGCTCGACGCCAGCCCGCTCACCATCGATGTGAGTCAGATCGCCGATATCGTGTCCGTGACTTCGGGCGTGCCGGTGTCCTCGCTTACCGAGAGCGAGAGCCGTCGCCTGCTGCAGGCCGAAAGCGTGCTCAAGACGCGCATCATCGGTCAGGATGAGGCTGTCGAGGCAGTTGCCAAAGCCGTGCGCCGCAGCCGCTCGCCGCTCAAGGACCCGCGTCGCCCCGGCGGCAGCTTTATCTTCCTGGGTCCCACCGGCACGGGCAAGACCGAGCTCGCCAAGACGCTCGCCGAGTACCTCTTTGGCAGCAAGGATGCGCTCATCAGCTTCGACATGTCCGAGTTCGGTAGCGAGTTCGAGGTCTCCAAGCTCATCGGTAGCCCTCCGGGTTACGTCGGTCACGACGAGGGCGGCCAGCTCACCAAGGCCGTTCGTCGTCACCCGTACTCGGTCGTGCTGTTCGACGAGATCGAGAAGGCGCACCCCGATATCTTCAACATCTTGCTGCAGGTGCTGGAGGAGGGCCGCCTGACCGATAGCCAGGGCAAGACGGTAGACTTCCGCAACACCGTGATCATCATGACGTCCAACGTGGGCGCCCGCGAGATTGCGCAGGATGCGAGCGTTGGCTTTGGCACCACCGGCGAGCAGGGTCTCACGTCGAGTGAGATCCGTGGTCGCGCGATGGGCGAGCTCAAGCGTCTGTTCCGCCCCGAGCTGCTCAACCGTATCGATGACATTGTGGTGTTCCAGAAGCTCTCGGGCGAGAATCTCACCAAGATCGCGCACCTGCTGGTGGACGACCTGCGTCAGCGTTTGATTGCCAACGGCATGAACATCAAGCTCACCGATGCGGCCTATGACAAGATCGTGGCCGAGGGCACCGACCTCACCAACGGTGCGCGTCCGCTGCGCCGTGCCATCCAAAAGCTCATCGAGGACCCGCTGTCCGAGGAGCTTCTGGCCGGCGAGTGGGGCGAGGGCGATACCGTCCTGTGCGACGTGGCCGATGGCAAGTTTGTCTTTAGCCACGGCACGGGCGAGATCCCGGCACCGCGTCCGGCGGGCACGCTCGGTGGCGATACCGCCCCGGCGGCACCGCACACCGGCAACGCCGCGCCCGTGAGCGGCGGCGTGACCTCGGGCCCCGGCGGCATGATGCAAGCCGGTTCCGGCGCGCTGTAGGGCGTAACATAGCTTTGCGAAGGGGCACTCCTGTCGGGGCGCCCCTTTTTTATGAGTAAATGGTGCTATACTCGAAATATAAATATGTATAGCAGAAGGAGCTAGCATGCCAATATCGGTACTCGACTCACGGCCGGTCCAGATGAATGTACGCATGGATCGCCAACTCAAAGAGGCTGGGGACGCCGTGCTGGCGCATATCGGCATGACGCCGTCACAAGCTGTGAGGGAGCTGTGGCAGTACTTGACCGAGAACGGTCATATGCCCGTCGCAAAAAAGAATGATGACGAAGTCCTGCCTGACGACATACGATCGAAGGTGAGTTCGTCCCGCGTCTCGGAAGGGGCTGCGTTAATTTCGAATTTTTATGAGCGGTTCTCGATTCAGAGGCCGAGCCCCGATGAAGCCTTTGATTACGACGAGTTATACGATCAAATGATGAGCGAGAGATTCAGTGATTGGATCGAATTATGAGCGGCGTCGGAACGAAACGTGTGCTCAAGCTGCTGATCGACACGAACGTCTGGCTAGATTACTTTCTCGCTCGCACGAATGCGACCAGGCCGATAGTCGAGCTCCTTTCTCGCGCGGCGGAAGCGGAGGATATCGTCCTCTTCTCGTCCTCCCTGTCTGTCAAAGACGTCTATTACATTCTGGGAAGGACGATGAAGGCCGACGCCCGCCGTGAGGGGGCTCTCACTCCCGAAGCCATCGCCGGTGCCGACGAGACAGCGTGGGCGTGCGTTCGCCTGATTCGGCAAAAGTCGATTATTGCCTCGGTCGGTGCAGACGAGGTCTTCGACTCCTTTGTGTTCAAGTATCATCACAACGACTTTGAGGACGACCTGATGCTGGGCGTCGCCAATCGCATTGATGCCGATTACGTCGTGACCGAGGACAAGAATCTTATTAAGCATACCAATGGTGTATGCATTAACGTTCAACAGGCGTTGAAGTTGGTTGAAGGATCCAACGTCCCTTCGGCGCGGCCCGTCTAACCTGCTTTATCTTGATAAAGTGGCGTTTCCTCGCCGTTAGCCGATGATGCGAGAGCGCTCGGCGTTTTCGACTGGTTTATGCAAACGAAGTCTGGGAATATACAAGGCGCATGTCTTATTGTCTAACCAGTTGCGCCAAGGAGGCACCATGGACTACAAGATTACTGGCTACGAGCCCGCCCAGCTGTTCCATTTCTTTGAGGAGATCAGCGCGATCCCCCGTGGGTCTGGCAACGAGAAGGGCATCAGCGATTTCTTGGTTGCGTTTGCCAAGGAGCGCGGCCTCGACGTGTATCAGGACGAGGTCTACAACGTCATCATTCGTAAGCCCGCATCTGCCGGCGCCGAGAATGCCCCGACCGTGATGCTGCAGGGCCACATCGACATGGTGTGCGACAAGCTTGGCTCCGTTGAGCACGACTTTACGACCGATGGTATCGACCTGGTCGTCAAGGACGGCGTCCTCACCGCTAACGGCACCACCCTGGGCGCCGACAACGGCATTGCTGTCGCTCTGATGCTCACCGTGCTCAACGACGATTCGATTGCTCATCCGGCCCTCGAGTGCGTGTTCACCACCGACGAGGAGACTGGCCTGGTTGGCGCCGAGACGCTCGACAAGTCCCAGATTAGCGCCCGCACCATGATCAACCTCGATTCCGAGGAGGAGGGCGTGGCCACTGTCAGCTGCGCCGGCGGTGTCGTCGTTACCTACACCTGCCCGATCGTGCGCGAGCACAAGACCGGCAGCACCCTTACGCTCGAGATCTCCGGCCTGCTGGGTGGTCACTCCGGCGCCGACATCCACCTGGAGCGCGGCAACGGCAACCTCATCATGGCCCGCATCATCGACCGCCTGATGGTTGCCGGCGAGCCCGCCATCGTCAGCTTTAACGGCGGCACTAAGGACAACGCCATCAACCGTGAGTGCAAGGCCGAGCTGGTCTACACTGATCACGCTGCCGCCGAGGCCGCGGCCCAGATCGCAAAGGGCATCATTGCCGACGTCACTGCCGAGCTCGAGGTCTTTGACCCCGGCTTTACCTGCACCGTCGAGATTGCCGACGACGCCGAGGTCGAGGCCATGGATCAGAAGTCCGCGCTTGCCCTCATCCGCGCCCTGCGTCTTGCCCCTAACGGCGTGATTCGCCGCAACGTCGCCACCGACGGCTCCGTCGAGGTTTCCTCCAACATCGGTGTGGTTGCCACTTCTGACGACGAGGTCAAGATCATGCTGTCCCCGCGCTCCTCGATTACCTCGCTGCAGAACGAGTTCAAGGACCGCCTGCAGACGCTGGCCGATGTCCTGGGCTTCGACGCCAAGTTCGAGTTCGAGTATCCCGGCTGGAGCTATGCCGAGCATTCGCCGGTCCGCGACATCTTTGTCGAGAGCTATCGCGAGCTCTTTGGCTCCGAGCTGCGCATCGAGTCCATTCACGCCGGCCTTGAGTGCGGCCTGTTTGCCGAGGCCCTGCACGGCCTGGACGCCATCGCCGTGGGCCCGACGCTCTCCGATGTCCACACCCCGGACGAGAGCATGGAGCTCGCTTCTGCCGAGCGCTTCTACGAGCTGCTCATCGACGTCCTCAAGCGCCTCGCTGCGTAAAGGTTGCGCTAGCAGCAGTCCGAGCCACGTGCTAGCGGATTGCAAATGACATTATGAGAGGGGGCATCTGAGCTTTTGCGACGGGTGCCCCCTCTCTTCTTTTAAGAAATGGGTAATTGATTGGCGTCTAGCCCATATCCGCCTTGATGAGGTCGATGGTGCGCTGGCAGTTTTCGCGGACGGGGCCGAGCATATGCTCGCGCAGGTCCGCCATGCCGGGCAGGTCGGCATATTCGTCCATGACCTCTTCCATGCAAATGGGTACCTCGTAGGCGAGGTCCATCATGGCCGCAAAGCAAAACTTCTCGGATAGCCCGGCATCGGTAAGCGCCGCCTCCAGCGCGGGGTCGCCCATACCGTGGTATCGGCGGATAGCGCCTGGACCGATGCGTCCCACACGGTTTTCGCCGCCAACGCTCATGGCAAGGCGCGCTCGGCGGCGCATGCGCTCATATGCCAAACCCGATGCGACATCGTACATTCGAGCCATCATGGCTGCGCCGTCGTTTCCAAGGAGCAGGGGATAGTTTTTCGCATGCGCATCCGGTGCGCCGATAATGGCGTTGAAGAACAGTATTTGCGTAAACAGATACAGGTTAAGTTGATGGTGGCTCGTATTTATGAGGAGCTCTTGAATGTCGCGGGTGGTCGGGCCGCCGTCTGCCGTGTACTTTTGGGCGGGCATCACCCCAAGTGCCTGGCAGAGGTCTTCTTGATGTAGACGCCTGATCGTTCCGTCTTCGACTTTCATGCGGTCATAGCGCTCAACAATGAGGGCAGGTTCGTCCTCAAACATACGTTATTCGACGTTTGCCGTTGCGATACCGGCGCGCTGGGCGCTTTTCATGCAGACAAACTCATTGAGAGCCTTGAGTTTAAATCCGATAACGCCATTTTTGAAAATATGCGTCGTGGGCGAGGAGCCCACACATTCGCACCAGCGACCGTCTATGAGTGCGAGTGCGAACTTGCCCTGGCTGCCTCCAAGTGACCAACTTTCATCTAGACCCATCCACGATGCATCGCGGTCATCTCTGATCGACTTGAGACGCAGTGCAATCTCGTGATCGCCTATAGGGCGGTATTCGCTGGTGCGATGCAGGACGGCGTTGACGTCTTCTTCGGCACAAAACTGCACTCCACCCGGACAGTCAAGTCCGATATGGCTGAGTAGCGCAACGGCATTGTTGGGTCTAACGTCGAATTCGGCAGCAATCGCTTTTCGCTGATCCTCGCTGTCGGGTAGAAGGCCAAACAGGTACGGATTCATGACCTGTTGTCCGTATGTGCGATTCGATACGGGTATGTTGGTCGATAGGGCTGGCCCGTCATAGTCATGATCGTAGGTAAAGCTGATAAGACCGTTCTCATCTTGCGTGAGCGTTCCCGCAGGTACGCCGCAAATAATGGTCCGAAGTGATGTTCTGGCCATTGGCTATTTCCCGTCAGGCTTTGGTTGGACAGATGCGTTTGCGGCAATCGAGACTCCGAGATTGGACATGGCGAAATCTGCGAAGGCTTTGTCGTAGAGTTCAGACGTAAAGGGGGCGTCTGCAAGAACCGGAATGGCGGCGCAGCAACGGTAGCTATGAGAGGGACGTTGAGCGCGATGGCGTCTGGGGGTACTGTGAGGTTGCAAATCGGCACGCGGAACGTTGGCTGATTGCTCATTTTTCGTTTCGCCTATATCCCCTTGAGCGGCGAGCGCCAGTCCGAGAGCATTGAAGATTGCCAATAGCTTGTCGAGTCGAATGCCGGTGGCATCTCCTAGCTCGAGCGATGCGAGCAGGCGCTCCGAAACACCGGCTTTTTTAGCGAGCGCCGCACGGGTGATTCCCTGTGCCTCGCGTGCCTGGCGCACGTAGATGCCAGCTTGGCGCGGTGTGGTGATGGGAAGGGTATCCACGGCGATCTCCTAACGTGCAGACTTTTGCATATCAGTATGACATGCAAAAGTCTGCACGAAAAGGCCTCATGCAAAACTCTGCATAAGGCCTTGTGCTGGCGTTGAGTTTTGAGCGATTGTGCTTGGCGTTACAGCGCCAAAAACCCCAGATGCTCAAGCAGGATCTTAAGCCCGATGAGGATGAGCACGACGCCACCCACGATGGTGGCGGGTTTTTCGTAACGCGCGCCAAAGGTGTGGCCGATTGCTACGCCGGCGACGGAGAAGATAAACGTTGTGACGCCGATAAGCGATACAGCGGGAACGATGTCAACCGAGAGCGCCGCAAACGAGATGCCTACGGCTAGGGCGTCAATCGAGGTAGCAATGGCAAGAATCAGATATTCTGCCAGGTCAATTTTTTCGGCATCCTTGCCGTCGCCTTCATCCTCGTCCTCGGTAAAGGCCTCCCACAGCATTTTGCCGCCGATGAAGGCGAGCAGGATAAAGGCGATCCAGTGGTCGATGGGGCCGATGATGCCCATAAACTGGCTGCCAAGCGCCCATCCGATTACGGGCATGCCGGCCTGGAAGCCGCCAAAGAACAGGCCGAGCACCACGGCGACTTTAAGGTTGATCTTTTTCATGCCAAGGCCCTTGCAGATGGAAACGGCAAAGGCGTCCATCGAAAGGCCAACGGCGAGCAACACGAGCTCTGCGAGTCCCATAATCTGGCTCCCTCTCTGCGGGCGGGCCCGCGTGTACCTCTTGGGGGAATAACAAAAAAGACCCGTGGCGTACGCGTTGCGCGCACAGCCACGAGTCTCGTTCATTAAGGCAAGCCAGGCCGCATCGGCCAGTGTGTTGACTTACCGCGCCACCGGAGGCGAATCCGGTCACGCGACTACTCCCTCATTTATGCGAATCCCGATGCTACCACATGAACAGCTGATTTGGGTTGGGCTCTCAGCTGTGTTCGCTCATTCTGTAAGCATCGGATTTCGCAAGCGCCGCGGGGACAAACCGTGAGAAACTATTTAGCGTTTATGGAGCGTATACGATGGGAGCGATGCCTTGGATAAGAATGAGCTGCAAAAGCGTATGGAACAGGCCATCCGCCTGACGGCACCTGGTCAGCCGATCCGCACCGCCCTCGACATGATCATCGCCGGTCACCTGGGCGCCCTTATCTGCGTCGGCGACACCGAAAACGTGCTCGCTGCTGGTAACGACGGCTTCCCGCTCAACATTTCGTTCACCTCGAACCGTCTGTTCGAGCTTTCCAAGATGGACGGCGCCATCGTCATTGACGGTGACCTCACCCAGATCCTGCGCGCCAACTTCCACCTCAATCCTGATCCCTCACTCGCCACGAGCGAGACGGGCATGCGTCACCGTACTGCCGCTCGCATGTCGGTGCTCACCGACGCCATCGTGATCTCGGTTTCGGCTCGTCGTGCCGTCGTCAACGTGTACGTCCACGGCAAGAGCTACGAGATCCAGCCCGTTACCACCATCATGAGCTCGGTCAACCAACTCGTCGCCACGCTCCAGACCACCCGTCAGTCGCTCGATCGCTCCCTGCTGCGTCTGACGGCCCTCGAGCTCGATGACTACGTTACGCTCGCTGACATCACCGGCATTTTCTCGAGTTTCGAGATCATGCAGCAGGCAAAGACCGAGCTTAAGGATTGCATTGTCAAGCTGGGCAACCAGGGCAAGCTCGTGCAGATGCAGCTCGAGCAGCTCGCCGGCTCCAGTATGGATACCGAGTATGACCTGATGATCCGCGACTACGCGAGTGACTCCTCCGAGGCAAACGCCGAGAAAATTCGCGCTGAGCTTGCCCGTATGACGCCCAAGGACTTGTCCGACCCGCAGCATGTGGCGGCGGTTCTGGGCTACGACGACCTGGATGAGGACTCTGTCATGACGCCGCTGGGCCTGCGCACGCTTTCGCGCGTGTCCGTCGTGCGCGACGGCGTGGCCGAGAAGATTGTCGACGAGTACGGCTCGCTGCAGGAACTCATGGACGACATCAGCGAGGACCCGGAGCGCCTGGGCGACTTTGGCGTCAACAACCCTGCCATTCTTGCGGACTCGCTGTACCGCATGAAGGGCACCAAACAGGGGAACGCATAATGGCGCC
This sequence comes from uncultured Collinsella sp., assembly GCA_958435945.1. GTDB lineage: Bacteria > Actinomycetota > Coriobacteriia > Coriobacteriales > Coriobacteriaceae > Collinsella. Next base: position 294,572 of record CAUBIC010000001.1, read on the forward strand.
CGTATGCGCCGTGGTCGTTGCCGGCGGCAGCGGCCAGCGCTTTGGAAATCCCGGCGGCAAGCAGCTCGTTAACGTGGCGGGCCGTCCGCTTATGAGCTGGTCCATCCGTGCGTTCGATCGCAGTGACAAGGTCGGCCACATCGTGGTGGTGTGTCCTGTCGAGCGCCGTGCCGAGATGCGCCGCCTGGCCATCGACCCGTTTGGCTATGACACGCCCATCAGCTTTGCCGATGCCGGCGATACCCGTCAGGATTCCACCCGAGCCGGCGTGCATGCGGTACCGGCAGGCTTTGAATACGTCGCCATTCACGACGGCGCTCGTCCGCTCATTACGACCGAGGCCATCGATCACGCTATCGATGTGCTCGTGAGCGACCGCGCCCTCGACGGTGTCGTGTGCGGTCAGCCCGCAATCGACACGCTCAAGATCGTCGATGGCGATAACATCGTCGAGACGCCGCCGCGCGAACTCTATTGGGCCGCACAGACGCCGCAGATCTTTAGCGTCGACGCCATGAAGCGCGCCCACACCGCAGCTATCGCCGAGGGCTTTATCGGGACCGATGATTCTTCGCTGGTCGAGCGCATGGGAGGACGCGTTCGCTGCGTCCAGAGCCCACGCGATAACCTTAAGGTGACGGTACCCGAGGACTTGCGTCCCGTAACCGCGATTCTGCTCGGCCGCATGGCCGAGGGAGAGGACCTTCCCCATGTTCAGTAACCTGCGCATTGGCCACGGCTACGACGTCCACCGTTTGGTGGAGGGGCGTCGATGTATTATCGGCGGGGTCGACATTCCCTACGAGCGCGGCCTGCTGGGCCACTCGGATGCCGATGTGCTCGCGCACGCCTTGGCCGACGCCATTCTGGGCGCCTGCCGCGGGGGAGACATCGGCAAACTGTTCCCCGACACCGATCCTGCCTACGAGGGTGCCGACTCGATGGTGCTGCTTGCCCGTGTGATGGACTATGCGCGCGAGCTGGGCTTTGAGTTTGTCGATGCCGATTGCACCATTGCCTGCCAGCAACCCAAGATCACCCCGCACCGCGATGCCATGCGCGCCAACCTTGCCCATGCTCTGGGCGTTGACGTCGAAAACGTGGGCGTTGCCGCCACTACGACCGAAAAGCTCGGTTGGGAAGGCCAAGGCGAGGGAATTGGCGCCTGGGCCGTCTGCCTGCTACAGAAAACCGCTAAGGAGTAACGAATGCGTATCTACAACAGCGCTACCCATAAAAAGGAAGAGTTCCAGCCCATCGAGTCCGGCAAGGTCCGCATGTATGTGTGCGGCCCCACGGTCTACGACAACATCCACATCGGCAATGCCCGCACGTTCATCAGCTTTGACGTGATCCGCCGTTGGCTCATCGCGAGCGGCTACGAGGTCACGTTCGCACAGAACCTCACCGATGTCGATGACAAGATCATCAAGCGAGCCAACGAGCAGGGCCGTACGGCTGCCGAGGTCGCGACGGAGTTCTCCGACAAGTTCATCGGCGTCATGCGCGCCGCCAACGTGCTCGATCCCGACGTGCGCCCCCGCGCCACCAAGGAGATCGGCCCCATGATCGCCATGATCAAGACGCTTATCGAGCAGGGCCACGCTTACGCAGCCGATAACGGCGATGTGTACTTTGCCGTGCGCAGCGATCCCAACTACGGCCAGGTCTCGGGCCGCAACATCGACGACCTTATGGTGGGCGCGCGCATCGAGGAGAACGAGGACAAGAACGACCCGCTCGACTTTGCCCTGTGGAAGGCCGCCAAGCCCGGCGAGCCCAGCTGGCCGAGCCCCTGGGGCGAGGGCCGTCCCGGTTGGCACACCGAGTGCGCCGCCATGGTGCACCGCTATCTGGGCACCCCGATCGACATTCACGGCGGTGGCTCCGACCTTGCCTTCCCGCATCACGAGAACGAGTGCGCCCAGGCCACCTGCGCCTGGCACCAGGGCTTCTCCAACACCTGGATGCACACGGGCATGCTGCTGGTTGACGGCGAGAAGATGTCCAAGTCGCTCGGTAACTTCTTTACGCTGGCCGAGGTGCTCGAGCAGCACTCTGCCGCGGCTCTGCGCTTGCTGATGCTGCAGACGAGCTATCGCTCGCCGCTCGACTTCTCTTGGGAGCGCCTGGAGGGTGCCGAGAACTCGCTCACGCGTATCGCCGGCACGGTCGAGAACCTGCGCTGGGCTGCAAGCCACGCGACGGCCGACGCCGATGAGGCTGCCGCCGAGGCGTTTGTCGCCAAGGCCGCCGAGACTCGTACTGCCTTTAAGGAGTGCATGGACGACGACTTTAACACCGCCGGTGCCATGGGTGCCGTCTTTGGCTTTGTGACCGAGTGCAACCAGTACCTGGAGCAGGCAGGCGACGCTGCCGACAAGGCCGCCGCGCTTGCCGCTGCCGATACCCTGGCCGAGTTGCTCGATACGTTTGGCGTTGAGCTTCCCGAGCCCAAGGTCGAGCTGCCGCTGGGCCTGCTGGGCGTTGCCGCCGGTCTGGTTGCCTACACGGGTGACGATGTGGACGAGGCAGCTGCCAAGATTCTCGAGGCTCGCGCCGAGGCCCGCGCCGCCAAGAACTGGGATCTGGCCGACGCCATCCGCGACCAGCTCAAGGACCTGGGCCTGACGATTGAAGATACCGCCGCCGGCACTCGTATTAAGAGTCTCTAGTATTTGTCGACCGTTCGAGGTGCGGCAGATTGCCTTGAAAGAGGAGGGCATAGACCTGGTGGTCATGCCCGACGATTGAAAGGCAAGGTGCCGTGGCTCGGACGGTCGATTCTTGTCCGTTATCTATTTAAGGAGGCCGTTTTATGGCCGACAATCGCAAGCGTGCACCTCGTGGCGGCAAGCAGGCCGCTTCTGGCTCGCGTCCGATTCGCCGCAACGATCGCGCTGCCGCTCCCAAGGGCCAGCGCGATCGTACCCAGGCCGCACGTCCGCAGCGCGATCGCAACCGCGATGCTGTCCAGGCTCCCAAGGGCGAGTTTATCGAAGGCCGCCGTGCTGCCGCCGAGGCGCTACGCACTGGTTTTCCCATCAAGTGCGCGCTCATTGTCGAGGGTGGAGAGCGCGATGCCGCCTTGTCGCGCCTGGTCGACGACCTCAACGCCGCGGGCGTCCGCATTAAGTATGTGCCGCGCGCGCAGCTCGACGCACTGTCGAGCCATGGCGCTCATCAGGGCATCGCACTCGAGGTTGGCAACTTCCCCTATGCTGATGTCGCCGATATTCTCGACCGCGCAGGCGACGGTCCGGCGCTTGTCGTCGTGCTCGACCATGTGACCGACGACGGCAACTTTGGCGCCATTGTGCGCTCCGCCGAGGTCGTGGGCGCGGCCGGCGTCGTCATCGCCAACAAGCGTGCCGCCGGCGTGACCGTGGGCAGCTACAAGACCTCGGCCGGTGCTGTCATGCATCTGCCTATCGCGCAGGTTCCCAATATTGCCCGTGCACTCGATGACCTCAAGGCCGCTGGTTTTTGGGTGGGCGGTGCTTCCGAGCACGCCGAGGGCAGTTGCTGGGATGCTCCCTTCGAAGGTCGCGTGGCGCTCGTCATGGGCTCCGAGGGCGACGGCATCTCGCGCCTGGTACTCGAGAAATGCGACTTTTTGACCAAGCTTCCCCAACGCGGCATGACCGAGAGCCTCAATGTTGCCCAGGCGACCACGGCGTTGTGCTTTGAGTGGCTGCGCCGCAACGCCGGCGAGCTCATGGGGGAGGAGTAGCGCATGTCCAAGAAGAACCGTGCCAAGTCCAAGGCCAAGCGCTTTGGCGAGGGCTCGGCCAAGCCGATTGTTTCGGCCGCGACCTACGGCGTGGGCGGCAATGCGTTTGCGCAGGCTATCGCCGACCCAGTCTCGACGGTGCACTCCAACAAGCCCGAGCTGCTGGTGGTCGACGGTTACAACGTGATTCACTGCACGCCGCGCTACGAAAAGCTCGTGTACGACCATTCCGACGATCCGTATTCCAGCGACGTCCACGATATGGCGCGCACCGCCCTCATCAACGATGTCGCCGCGTTTGCCCAGGGCCGCTACGAGGCCGTGATCGTGTTTGACGGCGCGGGCAATATCTCCAGTGAACGTCCCAACCTGCCGGCCCGCGGCGTGCGCATCGAGTTTTCGCCGACGGGCGTATCGGCCGACACCGTGGTGCAGAAGCTCTGCATCGAGGCGCGCGAGGAAGGCCGCGCGTGCTCCGTGGTATCGAGCGACGGCACGATCCAGGCTGTCGTCATGGGCAAGGGCGTCACGCGCATCTCGAGCCGCATGCTGGTGGACGAGATCAAACAGATCGACAACGACGTGCATGAGGCCGAGGAAGCACCCCAGATCAAGATGACCCTGGGCAGCCGCCTGAGCCCCGAGGCCCTGGCCAAGCTCAAGGCGTTGCGTGGGAGATAGGGGAGCTGACGGGCAATGCTGCCTCGCTAACTCCATTCAGCGATGTTGATCATTCTTTCGAGGCGCCACGTTAGCGCCTCTTTTAGATAAGGCAGTCTCGCTGCTAGGGCATCGTTTTTAGACAGAATCTCGATCGCCTCGTCAACGAAGCCTTCGAGTTTGTCGCCGTCAAACCAGCCCATGTCCTCGACGAGCAACATTTGTTTGGCGGGGCTTGAATGAAACTGCGCGCTGGTAAAACTGTGCTCTCCCGCCCTAAGCTCCTCAAGAGAAATGTTGCACCAGAGCGATGAGCCCGAATCGAAGATGGGGGCAGGTCTGCAAGCTAGCGTGTTGACGTTTCGCACAATGCCAAAGTTACGCCAATGACGGTCATAGTTGGCGATGATGTCGTCGCACACGATCATGCGGTCAAGGGCATCCTTGACGCCTGTTACCCCGAGTTTCTCGCAGTTTGCTACGTATCGCTCGTAGTCGGTTAGTCGTTCATCTGCGTTTGCGTGCTGGTTTACATAGAACGCGGGGACATACTCTTCTTCATCAGTTAAGAAGACATCGCATATGCTCAGGGCGGAAGTGCCCGTGCCCTCGAGCGAGTAAGGCACATAATCGCAGGCGTTTAGGATGCGACGATGGAGCGCGGTCGCTACCAGCTCGTTATATGGTTCTTGGTTTAGGTGTGCTCCTGCCTTATGCAGAATTCGACGCCCTCCCTCGCATGTCCAATACTTCTGAAGGTTGCCGTCCGAGGTGTTATCGGGCTTTGCGGCGGCTGCTTTGCCCTCTGGGGCGAAGGGTGCGATGGACAGAGAGACGTCGTCAAAAGCATTATTGAAGAAGTTAATATCCTCCCACGCGAGACCGGAATCTTGGGGTCTAATCCAATACTGATCGGATAGGGAGAGGCCGAGATTTCGCTGGATGAGTTCGTCGGGAACATCGACTGCTGCTTCTGCCAACAGGGATGCAAGCCCAATGCGCGCGAGCGGGATACCGCGGCCTCGCCACCAAATGCGGAAAGAGTCGAGCGACACGGGACTATTGGGGCCAAGTACTCCAATAGGGGCGTGGGTGTAATCGATGTCGGCGCCGATGTGGGTAAAGTCTTTTCGCGATGTGCTGTAGACCAGCTGGGCGACTTCGTGCGTGCGGTTCATGAGGGTAAACGTAATCTCGCTTTTTCCATGGCCTCGACGGGGGCGTCCCCCCGTTTTGGTCACGGAGCGGAGTCGCGCATTGACGCTGTCTTTATCGATGAGCCATACACCAGAAGCCTTGCGGGCCTCAAGTGCTCCGTTTTTTATGAGCTCCTGCACCCTGCGCGGAGTGATGCCGAGCAGTTCGGCTGCTTCCTTGGTAGTAAGCATCGCGAAACCCTTCGTTAGAACGAATAGTTTTATATATAGCAATTGTAATTAAAACTATTCGTTTTGACGAATGGTTTTGAGATGTGGTCGGTCGAAGGGTCTGTTGCGCCCCGTCCGCAATTCCTTTATTCTTAACAGGCTTCGCGCGAAAGCGCCAAGTGTGCCAGTGTGGCGCAACGGTAGCGCAACTGATTTGTAATCAGTGGGTTGCAGGTTCGATTCCTGTCACTGGCTCCATGAGAGTTTCGGGCTCTGTTCCTTATGGGACAGGGCCCGTTTCTTTTTAGGTGGCGCGCCATCAGGTTAGCGCCCATCCCGTTTTTGGTTTGTCTCGTCCTCCAGTTTGTCTAAATCTGTAACACCAAGACCGATATTTGGCATCTAACTGTTACAGATTGAGATGAAACTTAGGGTGTTTTAGGAATATCTTGATCTGTAACATGTAGAAGCGGAATAGGCCTCTTGCTGTTACAGATCGAGACAAGGGCGGGTGCGGACCTGGATGTTCTGCTCGAGCGTGGATTTCTGGACACGCGAGCGAAGAAAATCTTCCGACCGGAGAACGAGCGTGGATAATTAACTTGGATAGGGAGCTAAGGTAAACACCGATTGTCTATCGAAGGCTTTAGAAACGACGACCCCGATTTCATTGTGGAATCGGGGTCGTTTGTGCCTGAGGAATCCGAATGGATTAATCGAGCTCCTAAGGGACTTCTTGGGTTCTTGCTAATGGTCTGCCGAGGATGTCCCCAATGCAAGCAGCGGGCATCTACTCAATATAGTTGGGATTCTTCTTGATGATCACGCGTGCAGCGATGAACGAGACGACGATGGCGATGACGGCGACAACGCACGCCAGTACGAAGTTGCCCATGGATCCATCGGGAGCGATAAAGATCAGCGCAGAAAGAAGACCGGGGCATGCTCCCGCAACATACTCCTTCAGGACGAAGATACCTGCAGGGAGTCCCGCGCAGAGGGCGCCGATTGCCGTGCCGACAAGCAGGCGGGGACGCTCGATGAGGCAGCCGTAAAATGCGGGCTCAGTTACGCCACAGAGTGCGGTGACGGCAACCGTGGTGACCATACCTCTCTTCTCCTTGTTGCCTTTCATTGCAGTTGCCAAGGCGAGACTCGTGCCGCCAATGCAGAGGTTTGAGATGAAGCCAAAGATGATGGGCGCCCAGCCGAGCTGCGCCAAGCTCGTAACTTCGATCGCGATGTAGGCCTTATCAAGACCGAGCATGACAAAATAGGGGTTAAGGGCTGCAAGGATTGGAGTAGCGATAAATGCCACGTTATCCATGAGCCACGTGGCGGCATCACTCAGCGCGTAGCCCATCATGCTGCCGGCGGGGCCGAGGATAATCAGCTCAACAGGCACGACGATGAACATGGTGAGCAGCGGCTTCAAGAACAGTTTGGTAATGTCGGGGATGATTTTCTGAAGACCGCGATCAACAAAGTACATGAACACAACGCCCAGTACGATTGGCACCACCGTGCTCGAGTAGTCATTCGTCGGGATGGGGATGCCAAGAAAGTCGAGACCCTCAGCACCGCTAATAGACGAGCTAATCATGATTGCGCCCAGCAGTGCGCCCATGATAGGCTGCATCTTCATGACGGCGGCGAGCTGATAGCCGAGGTAAACGGGCAGGAAGCTAAATGAGGCGCTGAAGATCGCCAGCAGAACCTGGGCGGTTCCGCTATCGGTGCTCAATCCACAATAATTGACCAGGAGATTCTTGATCGAAAGAATGAGTCCGCCAACGATGAGCGCCGGGACGATGGGCATGAATACCTGTGCAGAGACGTTCCCGAATTTCTCAATCAAGCCCATGGCGGTGTTACCGCTTTTAATGCCTTCTGCAAGGTCTTTGGCGGTTTGGGCATCGTCGGCAACCGTGCCACCGCCGACTTCGATTCCCGCGAAGTCGAGGAAGTCGTTGTAAGCCTCGGTGACGTTGGGGCCGATGATCACCTGAAGCTGGCCACCGCTGACTACTGCCCCGAGCGCCTGGTCGGCCGATTTGGCGAGCTGGAGATCGATGATCGAGGTGTCTCGTGCGTCGATGCGAAGGCGCGTCGCACAATGAGTTACCGATGTAATGTTCTCTTTGCCGCCAACAGCCTTTAGGACTGTTTCGGACATTGCCTGATATTTCATCTCTTTCTCCTAACCTTCCTGCTCCTGATACTTCGAGATAAGGTCTCGGTACCAATACCAGCTCTTTTTGGGGGTGCGCTCCAGATTGTTCTCGAAGTCGATATGGACAAGTCCGTATCGTTTTTCGTAGCCGTTGATCCAGCTATACAGATCCATCGTCGACCAGAGGTAGTAGCCCTCAACGCGCGCGCCGTCGCGCTTAGCCCTCATCATGTGCTCGATGAACTGGCCCAGAAGCTCGATGCGGTCATCATCGTGGATCATTCCGTCTGCGTCTGGTTGCTCATAGGCGCCATGTCCGTTTTCCGTAATAAAGATGCGGGGCGCGTCATAGCGCTCGTGGACATCCATGATGGTTGAATACATGCAACTTGGGAGTATTTCGCGGCCCCATTTATTGCGGGGAACATTGCTGTCGCGGGCGCTTTCAAACAAGGGCGCAATGCATTTTCCTTCGACCTTTTTGCTCGAACCGCCCTTATTGTTCGCCGAAACGGCAAGCTCTCCACCGTGCCAGTCGGTTACATACTCTCGGCAATACACGTTGAGTCCAATAAAATCGACTTTACCGTCGCTGAATTCTTCTACGTCATTTGGGGATCGATAGAGCGAGACGCCAAGTTTTTCAAGGATTTCGTCCATTTCTGGCGGCAGTTGACCCTGAAGCGCTGGTGCCAGAATCATGCGATTGGCGAAAAAGTCTGCGTATCGAAATACGTCATCGGGGTGCTCGGTTGCCGGGTCGAGTTCGACAACGCCGCCATCGTGGACGGCGCCGATGATGCCGTCGTAGCCCATTTGACGATATGCTCGGACTGCGAGTGCGCTTGCGCGCATCAGGTTGTACTGAAACTGCATGTACGACTGAACATCGAGCGATCGATTGGGGGGATAGTTGCCCAACATGTTTACGCAGTAGCTGTAGAAATGCGGCTCGTTAACGGTAGCCCAGATTTTGACGCGGTCTCCAAAGCGCTCAAAGCAAATCTTGGCGTATTTGCAGAACCACTCTGCCATGTCGTTGTTCAGCCATCCGCCTTTGCAAGCAAGCGTGAATGGCAGATCGTAATGGAACAGCGTAACGTTGGGCTCTATGCCATTTTCGAGGCAGCAATCAATGACCCGATTATAAAAATCGATACCCTCTTCATTCACTTTGCCGATACCGGTGGGGATGATTCGACTCCATGAAAGAGAGAAGCGATAGGTGTTTTGTCCGCCTTCTTTCATCATGCGGATATCTTCTTCATAGCGATGGTAGAAGTCGCAAGATACATCACCGTCAACATGGTTGATGTTCTTATTGCTTGTGTGGCTAAAGAAATCCCACTCACCAAGGCCTTTGCCGTCTTCGTTCCAGGCACCCTCGCACTGATAAGACGCCGTGGCGGAACCCCAGAGAAACGGCATGTTGTTCACGTTGCCCATGAATCCCCTTTCCATCATTCAACACGGTGGATACGTGTGGCGGAATTATGATTAAGATGACGTCAACTGATTTGAATCATAGGAGAACGACCAAAGCTGTTTGATTCAATAAATGAATCATGATTTCGAGGAGAGCGGAAAGAGGGATCACGTGAATATCAATGACTTCGATGTGCTCAATCGCATTAGCTCCATCATCAACAGCGAGTTTGGGTCAAACGATGCCGCCATCGCTCGATATCTCATCGCTCACATTAGGCGTTCGAGCGAAATCAATGTTGCCGCAATAACCCGCGATGCATTCGTGACCCGTTCCGCTGTTCGTCGTTTCTGCAATCGATTGGGCTACCAGTCTCTTAGCGATTTGAAAGAATCATTTACTCAGTCAGTCTTTCCAAGCGACTTAAGCCATCGAGAGGAGGAATTTGGCTACGAGGAGTACAGGGCAGAGCTCGACGTTCGCATGATCGAGATGTTCGCTGAGGTTGAAAGCGGCGTGTCCGATATCGCTATTAAGCATCTTGTCGACGAAATTGATGGCCATAAAAACGTTGAAATCTGGTGCACCAATAATGTGAGCGCCAATCTCGTACGATTTCAGCAGGAAATGTTTTATGCGGGCAAGATAGTTCGCATAGTTGCTGGGGCTAACGTCGCGGAATTGAAAAACATGGGAGACGCTTCGCAGTCATTGATAATTCTCGTATCGGTCTCCGGGCTATTTGCGTCACAGGCGCGTGAGTATCTTGATTGCCGTTCGGGCAGGAAGATTCTAATTACTGCGTTTAGCAACGATGACAAATCGAGGTCTTTTGACCGTGTATATCGTCTTGGTAATGCGGGAAACGGAATTGACCGACTCGGCGTTTATTCGAAATACGCCATGACTTATTTTTTCGACTTGCTATCGTCGTGTTACTTGAGTCGCTACCCCTGCACCAAGGGGGAGCCGCTCTATGGGTCTACTTTGGCCTGGCCCGAGTAGTTGCGGCTTTACAGTTCTCTCGCCTGGAGAATGAACGTGGATAATCTGCCACTTTGGCCTTAGAGCCGCGCTAAAAGTGGGAGATAATCCACGCTCGATCGTGGCGTGGAAGCCCCGATCTCGACCTATATATAGGTGCAAATAAGCCGTTATCGAAGTTCGATCCTGAAGGTGTACTCCACTACACCAAAGTGTTACCTCGGGAAACGTCACCTCAGTATCCAAAACTATCGACCTTCATATCCAAACTCAACAAAACCGCAGGTCACGACTATATAGATACGCCCGGAACCGTGTATCTAGAGGTTTTCGTTGACAGCTTCCAAGGTTGCATCGTATTATCTTTTTCGTTCGCGGGGGCGGCGGTCCAAAAGACCAAAGGACCTGCGGATACTTGAACGATTGGGAGTTTGCCCGAGTGGTTAATGGGGACGGGCTGTAAACCCGTTGGCTCTGCCTACATAGGTTCGAATCCTATAGCTCCCACCCGTCAAGTGCCTGTATAGCTCAGTCGGTAGAGCACTTCGTTGGTAACGAAGAGGTCACCAGTTCAAGTCTGGTTGCAGGCTCCATCCGGCGGTGTAGCTCAGTTGGTTAGAGCACACGGTTCATACCCGTGGCGTCACTGGTTCGAATCCAGTCACCGCTACCATAGGTAACACGGTGGCTTCTCAATAGTATGTTGAGAGGCCACTATGGTATAAAGGCAAAGTCCCGTCCGGGGACGACCTGTTTAGAGGAGGGCTTTATGGCCAAAGAGAAGTTTGAGCGCACTAAGCCGCATGTTAACATCGGCACCATTGGTCACGTCGACCACGGCAAGACCACGCTGACCGCTGCCATCACCAAGGTTCTCTCCGAGACCGAGGGCTGCAAGGCTGACTTCACTGCGTTCGAGAACATCGACAAGGCTCCCGAGGAGCGCGAGCGCGGCATTACGATCTCCGTCTCCCACGTCGAGTACGAGACTGCTGCCCGTCACTACGCTCACGTTGACTGCCCGGGCCACGCTGACTACGTCAAGAACATGATCTCCGGTGCTGCTCAGATGGACGGCGCCATCCTGGTCATCGCCGCTACCGACGGCCCCATGGCTCAGACTCGCGAGCACATCCTGCTCGCCCGTCAGGTCGGCGTTCCCTACATCGTCGTCTTCCTGAACAAGTGCGACATGGTTGACGATGACGAGCTCATCGACCTCGTCGAGATGGAGACCCGTGAGCTCCTCTCCGAGTACGATTTCCCCGGCGACGACATCCCCGTCATCCGTGGTTCCGCTCTGGGCGCTCTCGAGGGCGACGCCAAGTGGATGGACGCCATTCGCGAGCTCATGAAGGCCGTCGACGAGTACATCCCGACGCCTGCTCGTAACAACGACCTCCCGTTCCTGATGGCCGTTGAGGACGTTATGACCATCTCCGGTCGTGGTACCGTTGCTACTGGCCGTGTCGAGCGCGGTGAGCTCAAGCTCAACGAGCCCGTCGAGATCGTCGGCATCAAGGATACCCAGAACACCGTCGTTACCGGTATCGAGATGTTCCGTAAGTCCATGGACTTCTGCGAGGCTGGCGACAACGTCGGTCTGCTGCTCCGCGGCATCAAGCGTGAGGACATCGAGCGCGGCCAGGTTCTCTGCAAGCCCGGTTCGGTTACCCCGCACACCAAGTTCACCGGCGAGATCTACGTTCTGACCAAGGAGGAGGGCGGCCGTCACACCCCGTTCTTCGATGGTTATCGTCCTCAGTTCTACTTCCGTACCACCGACGTTACCGGTACGGTCAAGCTCCCCGAGGGCACCGAGATGGCTATGCCTGGTGACCACATCACCATCGAGGGCGACCTCATCCACCCGATCGCCATGGAGGAGGGCCTGCGCTTCGCTATCCGCGAGGGTGGCCACACCGTCGGTTCGGGCATCGTCTCCACGATCATTGAGTAAATTAGCTCTTTGATATAGCTGACTTAGAGAACCCGGCACTTATATGGGTGCCGGGTTCTTTTCTGCAATGGATATTGAGCCGTTGCTGGTGTCGAGAGGATCGATAATGGTCCTGGATGCACCGTCGATTAGCTCTCGATGGCTTCATTGATGTGTTCCAAATATGAATGGATCCACCGAGAACCAATTGACTCGAGGTTTTCATTGACAGCACTTACGTGGAGCTGATAAAGTAACAACTCGTGCCCGTACGGGGCGGAAATGAAAGGTTCAGGATACATGCGTACTCTAGTTACTCTTGCGTGCACTGAGTGCAAGCGCCGCAACTATACGACCACCAAGAACAAGTCGACCATGCCTGATCGTATGGAGATCAAGAAGTATTGCCCCTGGTGCCGTCACCACACGCTGCACAAAGAGACTCGCTAGTCTCTAGTCACATACGCCAGTAGTTCAATTGGTAGAGCATCGGTCTCCAAAACCGAGTGTTGAGGGTTCGAGTCCTTCCTGGCGTGCCAGTCATTATTCCGTAAGCTCCCACTTGGGGGCTTACGGTTTACTCATGTATAAGCGCATTGCGCGGAGGTAACCCAAATGGCCAACAAGAAGAACAAGAAGAAGGCTCAGCAGCCGGCACCTGCCAACAAAGCTGCCGCCAACTCCAAGGTTGAGGCCAAGAAGGCCGTTGCCAAGAAGAACGAGAAGGCTGCGAAGTCCAAGAAGAACGAGAAGCCTGGTTTCTTCGCCCGCACCAAGAAGTATTTCGCTTCGGTCAAGTCCGAGATGAAGCGTGTCACGTGGCCCGATAAGAAGGAGCTCGTGAACTACTCGGTTGTCGTTTGCGCTTCTCTGATCGTCGTCGGCGTCGTCATCGCTCTGCTCGATGCTGGCTTTGGCGAGGCTCTTGCTCTGTTCTCTGGATTGAGGGGCTAAACCATGTCTAAGCGTTGGTACGTCGTTCACACTTACTCTGGATACGAGAACCGCGTTAAGTCCGATCTCGAGCATCGCATCGAGACTATGGGCATGCAGGACCGTATCTTTGATATCGAGATTCCTATGGAGCGCGTCACCGAGATTAAAGAGGGTGGCAAGCGTGAGACCAAGGATTCCAAGATTTTCCCGGGTTATGTCCTGGTCCGCATGGAGATGGATGACGATGCTTGGACGTGTGTTCGTAACACGCCTGGCGTCACCGGTTTCCTAGGCGGCAACGGCAAGCCCGCTCCGCTTTCCCGCGACGAGTACAACAAGATGACTCGTCGTCCCGGTAAGGGCGATTCGCCCAAGCGCACCTCGGTTGATATTGAGGTCGGTACGTCCGTCCGCGTCACCGATGGCCCGCTTACCGACTTTGATGGCAAGGTCTCCGAGGTTAACACCGAGGCTGGCAAGCTCAAGGTCACGCTGATGATCTTTGGCCGCGAGACGCCGGTCGAGCTCGACTTTAACCAGGTCGCTGTCATCGCTTAAGTTTTCGTCCGTTCGCGCGAGCGTGCTTCTTCTGTGACTGCTCATCTCAGGAGTGCTTCTAACACGTGCGTGCTTACGATATAGCAAGTACTTCACACTCGTGATTCGAAAGGAATGACCATGGCTGAGAAGAAGGTTGCCAACGTCATTAAGCTCCAGATTCCTGCTGGTGCAGCTAACCCCGCTCCTCCCGTCGGCCCCGCCCTGGGCGCTGCTGGCGTGAACATCATGCAGTTCTGCCAGGCCTTTAACGCCGAGACGCAGGACAAGAAGGGCGACATCATCCCCGTTGAGATCTCTGTCTACGAGGATAAGTCCTTCTCCTTCATCACCAAGACCCCGCCGGCGGCTCACCTCATCAAGAAGGAGCTGAACCTCAAGTCTGGTTCCGCTAAGCCCCAGGCCGACAAGGTTGGTCAGCTCTCCCAGGAGCAGCTCACCAAGATCGCCGAGATCAAGATGCCGGACCTCAATGCCAACGACATTGACGCCGCCAAGAAGATCATCGCCGGTACCGCCCGTTCCATGGGCGTCACCATCGCTGAGTAGCGATTTCTTATGGTAACGACGGGTGCTCCGATCGGGGCGCCCGTTAAATGTGTGCAATAGGGCACACGATACGATGTGGGAGGGCTCACGCCCGTTTAACCACAGGAGGTAATGCACATGGCTAAGCATGGTAAGAGCTATAACGCCGCTGCCGAGAAGATCGACCGCGCCACGCTCTACACCCCCCTTCAGGCTGCCAAGCTCATCAAGGAGCTCGACACCGCCAAGTTCGACGAGACCGTCGAGGCCCACTTCCGTCTGGGCATCGATACTCGTAAGGCTGACCAGAACATCCGTGGTTCCATCTCCCTGCCCCACGGCACCGGCAAGACCGTTCGTGTTGCCGTCTTCGCCGAGGGCGAGAAGGCCCGCGAGGCTGAGGCTGCCGGCGCCGACATCATCGGTTCCGACGAGCTCGTCGCCCAGATCCAGAAGGGCGAGATCAACTTCGACGCCGCTATCGCTACGCCGAACATGATGGCCAAGGTTGGCCGCATCGGTAAGATCCTTGGTCCCCGTGGCCTCATGCCGAACCCCAAGCTCGGCACCGTGACCATGGACGTCGCCAAGATGGTCTCCGAGCTCAAGGCTGGCCGCGTTGAGTACCGCGCCGACCGCTACGGCATCTGCCACGTGCCCCTGGGCAAGAAGTCCTTCTCTGAGCAGCAGCTCGTCGAGAACTACGCTGCCCTGTACACTGAGATCCTGCGCGTCAAGCCCTCTTCTGCTAAGGGCAAGTATGTCAAGTCCATCTCCGTGTCTTCCACCATGGGCCCTGGCGTCAAGGTCGATCCCGCTGTCCAGCGTGACTTCCTGGCTGAGTAACTGCTAGTTACTGCCTGATCAAAGCAAGCATTGCTAAAGAAACCCGGTTCTGCCTTGTGCAGGACCGGGTTTCTTGCTATCGCGTCAAAACCACCACAAAGGGGACGGTGTCCCCTTTGTGGTGGTTACCAGGGTGTTCTGGCTGTTGAGGACTCGATGGCATCATGGCGTTTGAGCTCGCGGCGCATGGTTTGCGAATTGAGCCAGGCTGCCTGCCAGCCACGGATGGGGTAGCGCGTCTGATCGAGCTCAAACTGCGTATAGCCGCAGGCGTTGATGATCGTTGCCCCGCATGCGTGCTGACGCACACGTTGAAAGTCGCGACCATAGCATTGGTGCACATGCCCGTGCACCATGTAGTCGGGGCTCCAGGATTCGAGCGCTGTGTTAAAGCATTCGAATCCTCGATGTGGCAGATCGTCCAGATCGCCCATGCCGGCGGCGGGTGCATGGGTAAGCAGAATGTCGCACCCGCCGACCATCCTAACCTTACGCGATAACTTACGCATGCGCTTGGACATCTCGCGTTCGGTGTACATGTTGGCGCCGTCGCGATAACGCATGGACCCGCCAAGGCCTGCAATGCGAATCCCTCGGTACGTGTACACGCTGTCTTCTACGCAGATACATCCGCCCGGTGCATGACGTGCGTAGCGGTCATCGTGATTGCCGCGCACGTAGATGAGCGGTTTGTTGATGACCGTAACCAAAAACTCAAGATAGTCCGGGTCCAGATCGCCGGCGGACAAAATCAGGTCGACTCCCTCAAAGCGTTCCTTGCGAAAGCACTCCCAAAGGCATCGTTCTTCGGTATCGGCTATGGCAAGGATTTTCATAGGGCAGGGACTTTCGGCTCATCGTCGAGCTGCGGAATGGTGCCTACCACGTTGTCCGCCAGCCAATTCATCTCGACAATCTGCGTGCTCGGAAGCGGAGGGAAGCCTTCGATCTGTACCACGCCGTTCTGGCTGTGGAGCTCGCCGCCAAAGGGGTTGATGGATCCCTCAACAATGCCGTTGCGGAGCAACTGCACGAGTTTGCGCGTTTGGTAGGGTAGGCCCGGAGCGTAACGGATGTCGATAACGCCGGAGCTCATGCCATACCAGTAGTTGACAGCGCGCACTTGGTTGTCGTCGCTGGTCTCGTCCCACGTGCCGTGAAGAAGGCTGCGAACGATGAGCTCGTAGTAACGGCCCCAGTTCCATACGGGCATGGCGATGCCGGTGACTTTGCCGTCGACCAAGCGGTGAAGCCCGTAGGCCGTTGGGTCTTCGAGCGACTTTGACATGTCAGCGCCGGTCATGACGCTTACGCCTTCGCGGCACATGGCTTCGGCAAGACCACCGGCGGGAACATCGCCCCAGGTGAGGATGACCTGCGCGCGGGGGTCGAGCAGCGAGGCACCGATGGCAAAGGCATTGATCTCGCTGAGTGCGCCCGAGGCGAAGACCGACGCGTGGTAACCGATGCGGTGGTTGTCCGCCATGCTGGCGGCAAGGGCGCCCAGGAGAAACTTGGCCTCGTACATCTTGCCAAAGTATGAACGGACGCTTTGATGGGGAAGGCCGATAGAGCAGTTAAGGAACCGAACCCGGGGATACTCAACGGCAGCCCTGAGCGTGTATTCCATCAGGCGGTGCGAGGTCGAGAAGATGACGTTATCTCCATGTTTGACAGCCGTTTCCACGGCGGCGTAGAACACATCCGGATCGTGACAGTCCTCGAACGCCTCGGTGCGCACGATACCGCCAAAGTGCTCATCGAGATACTGACGCCCTTGGTCGTGCAGGCTGTCCCAGCTCGACGTCGCACAGGGGAACTCATGCATAAAGGCGATGCGCAGGGGGTTGGCCGTCGAGTAGACGGTCTTGCCCATAAAGAAGTTGAGCACGCCAGCGGTGGACTTGGCGGGCGTTTCTTCCTCGTCGACGCTCGGTGCTTCGACAAGATCGACCTTGTCCTCGTCATTTTTGCCGGCAATGACCAGCTCGCGCCAAATCTTGCACAGGCGGTTTACGACGATATCCGTCGGCGTATCCAGCAGGCGGTCCTGGTTGTACACATTGAGGTACACGAGCATGGCGTCGGCAGGCGTAATGTCCAGGTGGTCGCCGCCTGCGCGAAGGTAGGCGCGCTTAAAGAGCAGGAAGGTGTGGCGCAGGTAGTCGACCTTTTTCTGCGGCCATTTTTCGATAAGGTTCTGACCGAGCATCTTGGCGAGCGTTTCGTAGCTTCCCTCACGCGAGAACTCGATCTCGTATAGGGGGCAGACGCGCCAAAACGCGCAGAACTCGCCGTACAGGCGGCTTTCGACGGAATCCCATTTGCCGGGGTAGAGACGGGTGACCTTGGCCGAAACCGTCGGGGCGTCTAGGAATTTGAGGACACTGACGCGTTTGTTGCCTTCTTGGACATAGAACCGATGCATGAACTCGGTGACGATGACGGGGTCGCGATAGCCCTCGGTCACCTGGATGTCGTAGAGGTTGGACCACTTGCGGGCGAACTCGGTGCTAAACGGAAGCAGGGGCATAAAGTTACACGAAAAGGCGGACTGACGGCCCTTGGTGACCGTGCCGACGACCATTTCGAGCGGAATATCCCGCAGGCCGACATTCTCTCGCTGACCTAAGGGGAGCTGAGCAACCAAGCTATCGAGGTCCGTAAGGTATGGATGCTCGCTTTGGCTAATGGCGCGTCGACGTCCCTGCTCGCCGCGCTTGCGTGCTTGACGATAGGCCTCTTCCATAATGTTGCTCCCTTAGTCGTTTAAACAACTATATGAACCATGGTACCACGAATGAAAACCACTACAAAGATGCCTGACCCCTTTGCGGTGGTTTAGGCGATGATGGGGGCGATGGCGCGGATGCAGGCGTCGGCAGCGGTGAAAGTGGTGCTGTCGTCGCTGACGATAAAGATGATCTTTCCTTTGATGCCAAAGTCGCCGATTTCGCTAAAGAGCACGCAGGGCTCCTTGTCAAAGTCCGAGATGGGAAGCACGGCGGCCTTGGTGGCGCTGGTCAGCTCGTCTGCCAGTGCGTCGAGCGAGGCCCACTTGGACGTGTCCTTTACGGCAACGGGCACAGCCACGCGCCCAAAGGGCATCAAATGCACGAGCGTGTTCTTGGAGATGTTGGAGTTGGGGACGATGATGGTCTGCCCGCAGGCATCTTCGATGGTCGTGTGGCGCCAGGTGATGTCCTGGACCACGCCGGATACGCCGCCGACCTCGATATTGTCGCCGGGTTTGATGATGCCCATAAAGGTCACTTGCATGCCGCCGATAAGGTTTGACAGCGTGTCCTGAAAGCCGAGCGAGATGGCGATGCCGCCGACGCCAAGAGCGGCGACGAGGGCGTTTGCATTAATGCCAAAACAGTTGTCGAGGATAAAGCTGCCGCCGATCATCCAGATGACGGCGCGCGCGATGTTGATGAAGATACTCGATGCCGGTAGCGGGTTATCGTCTCGGTTAAGCAGATGGTTCAGGGTCTTGGATACGACCTTGGCGGCGACGGCGGTGCCTATCGCCAAGATGACGGCCCAGATGATGTTGTGGACCCACCGTTGCTCAAAGAAATGAAGAATCGGCTCAAACAATTCCATGTAGGGAAACCTCCTAATGATCGTCCAACCATGATACCCACCAAGAAGCCCGTCCGATCAAATTCGGACGGGCTTCTGTGCTCGATATAAAGTTTACGCGGTGGGGCTGCAAGGCCCGGCGGTGTAGCTTAGCGTCGACGCTTCCAGATAATGCCGAGGACGATGACGATGATGCCGCCGATAAGGCACGCGCCAACTACTGCCAGCGTGCGGTCTCCCGTTGCGGCGAGCTTACCGGTCGTCTTCTTGGTGATGACCTTCGTGGTCGCCGTGTCCGTCTTAGGCGAGGGCTTAGGCGTCGGGGCCGGTGTGGGCGTGGGGTCCACGGCAGCGGAGCCAAAGCTGATGGTGCCGGCGAGCCCGGCCATCTTGCTCTCCCAGCCGTTCTGCCCAATCAGCGCCCTCAGCGCCGCCTCGCACGTGCCCCACTCGGTGTACTTGGTGGCGTTTGCGAAGGTGGGGAAGTCGGTCGTGTTGGTGATGATGTAGTTGTTGGTGGCGACGGTATAGGTCTTGGTGGGATCGAGCGTGCTGCCGTCTTTGGTGAGTGTGGCACTCACAATGCGCTTGCCTTCGGGCTGCGTCCAATCAATCGTCACGTTGATGCCGCCAAAGGAGAGAACGCTGCCAGAGTCATCGCGCCACTTGTACTTGTCTTGCGCCTCCTGCTCGGTGTGACCGGCCGCCACATAAGCCTGCTGAAGCTCGTAGCTGTCGTTGCAATCGTCGCTAATTTGTAGCGAGTGCTCGAGCGCTGCGAGGAAGTCCGCGCCGGTCATGGTCCAGGTCTCCACGGTGTTGCCGTAGGGCGAGATGGCGATGACGTTGCCGGCGGTCACGTTGCCCGCCGCGATGCCGCCGCGGATGCCGCCAGCGTTTTCGATAGCGAGGTCTGCGCCCGTCAAGGCAAGATAGGAGCCGCAAATCACGTGGCCGATGGTCTGGGCCTTGGTGGTGTCGCCCTCCTTGCTGGGACGGAAATCGGTGGTGCGCACCATTTCCCAACCATGCGTGCCTGCGGCGTCCTCGCCGTAGAAATAGTTGGTGGTGGATGTGCCGAGCACCTTGTTCGATTCGTTTTCAAAGTCCTCGTCGAGCGGCTTGATCTTGTTGCGGACGGCTTCAAGGCGGCTTTGGTAGTCGGAGCCCTTGTCGGGGTCTGCCAAAAGGTCGTTGACGTTCTTGGCGGTGTAGAGCTTCTCGTTGCTGTCGTCTGCAGGGACCGTGACCGTGTCGTCGTCGGTCGTCTCGGTGCCATTCGTGTCGTATTTGTACGGAATGGAAAGCAGTCCCACCTCGGCAAAGGCACTGCCCGCCTCGACAACGTGGATTGTCTTGCCGTCGGCTCCCGTCACCTTCTCGTTAAGGTTGATGTGCTCGTGGCCTGCGATAAGGGCATCGACGCCACGGAGTCGCGTGGCAAAGGTCTTGGCGTCGAGCGTGTGCGCGATACACACAACAACATCGCAGCCCTCCTTGCGCAGCTGCTCTGTCTCGGCATTGATGGCGTTCGCGGCACTCGAGAACGACGTACCCGCGACCAGGTCCGCGCGCAGCGAGGATCCCAGCGACTCATCCATGGCACCCACGACGCCGACCTTGATTTTGTAGTCGAATGTGGAGTGATCCTCGCTATCCTCCCAGGTGCGATCGAGCGTCTTCGTGATGCTCGAGCTCCATACGCCGCTCGTAGACTTCGCGTTCGCGCAGAGCATGGCGAAGGGCGTACCGGTGGTGCTGTAGCCGGTCATGGTGTGGAGTTTGTCCGCGCCGTAGCTCCAGTCGTGGTTGCCTGGCGTGGTCGCGTCGTAGCCGTCGGCGTAGAAGGTGTCCATGAGCTCGGCGATGCTCTTGCCCTCGCTCATGGTGGCGAAGGACTGCCCGTGGAAGGTGTCGCCCGCATCGAGCAAAAGATCGGGGGCGCTGTTTTGGGCGCTATAGAGAACCGCCAGTCCGTCGAAGCCCACAGTGCCGGTGCCCTTGCTTGCGTTGTAGCTGTACTTGTAGCTGCCGTGGATGTCGTTGGTGTGCATGACGGCCACGGAGCCGTCAATAGCGGCGGGCAGGTTCCCCGCGAAAGCGAGACTTGGGATGCCTGCGAGCGCGCCGGCAAACAACGCGGTGGCTAACGCAAGGCGGGGGAGTCTTTTCATGGCAGTTTCCTTAGTCCTTAGCCAGAATGTCTGGTTGAATATCGGATTATCGACATAATATGCGAAAACCGCCGCAAGGGCGCCTGTCCCTTAGCGGCGGTTTTGACGTTTGCGCAGATAAAACCTGCCAAAATAAACCTGTCCCTTTTTGGTAGGTTTAGCTTAGCAGCATGCGGTCGTTGGCGAGCTCGCCGCCCGAGACCTCCTCGAATTTCTGCAGCAGGTCGGCTACGGTGAGCGACTTCTTCTCATCGCCCGCCACGTCGTAGATCACGTGGCCTTCGTGCATCATGATCAGACGGTTGCCCAGACGGATGGCGTCGTTCATGTTGTGCGTGACCATGAGCGTGGTCAGGTGGTTCTCGTCGACGATCTCCTCGGTCAGGTTGAGCACCTTAGAGGCCGTCTTGGGGTCGAGGGCCGCGGTGTGCTCGTCGAGCAGCAGCAGGCGCGGCCTGGTGAGCGTGGCCATCAACAGGGTGAGTGCCTGGCGCTGTCCGCCCGAGAGCAGGCCGACCTTGGCGTTGAGACGCGTGTCCAGACCAAGGTCCAGGCGCTTGAGCAGCTCAACGTACTCATCTTTCTCGGCCTTGGTGACGCCCCACGAAAGGCCGCGACGCTGGCCGCGACGCTTGGCGAGGGCCAGGTTCTCGGCGATTTGCATGTCGGCAGCGGTACCGCGCATGGGGTCCTGAAACACGCGGCCCAGGTACTTGGCGCGCTGCGACTCGCTCAGGCGCGAGATGTCGGTGCCGTCGAGCTCAATAACGCCCGAATCGAGCGGGTACACGCCGGCGATCATGTTGAGCAGCGTGGACTTGCCGGCGCCGTTGCCGCCGATCACGGTTACAAAGTCGCCGTCATTCAGGGTGAGGTCGACGCCGGTGAGCGCGCGCTTCTCGGTGACGGTGCCCTTGTTAAAGGTCTTCTTGACGTGCGAGAGCTTAAGCATCTGCCTCATCCCCCTTCGTGTAGGAGCTGCGGAGCTTATAGCGCTCCCAAACCACGGGCACGCACAGGGCCACAGCGACAATCACGGCGGAGAGCAACTTCATGTCGTTGGCGTCCATGCCCAACTGCAGCACGATGGCGCGGATAAGGAAGTACACCACGGAGCCAAAGACGGCGGAGGCAAGACGGACGCTAAACTGCGTGAGGCCGCCGGGCAGCAGACGGCCGAGCACCTCACCGATAACAATGGCGGCAAGACCGATAACGATGGCACCGGTGCCCATACCAATGTCGGCATACTTCTGGCTCTGGCAGATAAGCGCGCCCGAAAGGCCGATGAGGGCGTTGGAGAGCACGAGGGCGATCATCTTGGTGGAGTTGGTGTTGACGCCCAGAGCGCGGATCATGTACTCGTTGTTGCCGGTGGCGCGCAGCGCCGAGCCGATCTCGGTGCCAAAGAACCAATACAGGATGGCAACGATAGCCACGGCGAGCAGGATGCCCAAGATGATGGCAACGGTGGACTGCGGCAGACCGGTCATATTGCTGACGGCCGAGAACACGGTGCCCTTGGCAAGAATGGGCGTATTGGATTTGCCCATGATGCGCAGGTTGATGGACCACAGACTGATCTGGGTGAGGATTCCGGCGAGGATCGCGGGAATCTCAAAGACGGTGGTCAGAATGCCCGTGACGGCGCCCGCGATGGCGCCGGCGCACATGCCGGCCAGCACGGCGAGCAGCGGGTCGACGTTGTTATTGACGATGAGCACGGCGCAGACGCAGCCGCCGAGGGCAAAGCTGCCGTCGCAGGTCATATCGGGAATGTCGAGCAGGCGGAACGTGATAAACACGCCAAGCACCATAATGCCCCAGAGGACGCCCTGCGAAACGGCGCCCTGCAATGCAATGAGCATGCTTCATACCTCCTAGGATAGGGTGGACACGTGAGTCACCATGATAGCGGTAACAATGCATAAAAGAGCTGCGGCCGGATGTTTTGACTCATCCGAAACAAGCAGGGCGGACGCCGGTCTACAGCGCCCGCCCCTGTGGCTCAGATATTGAATAACGCGACTAAAGCGCGAGCACGGGCTCTAGACGCATGCCGCGTATGGTATTACGCGTCCAGAGTGGAAAGGTCGATGCCCAGCGCCTCGGCCATCTCGTCGTTCTTGACGACGACCAGGTCCTTGCTCGAGAGGTGCTTGATCGGCATATCCTCGGGCTTGGCCTCGCCCTTCAGGATCTTAACGGCCATCTCGCCCGCGGCGTAGCCCAGGTCCTCGTAATTGATGGAGAGGGTGAACAGGCCGCCGGCCTTACACATGCCCTCCTCGCCGGTCACGAAGGGAAGCTTGTTCTCCTTGCAGATCTGGCCGACCTGTGAGGCACCCGCGGCGATGGTGTTGTCGGTGGGGGAGTACAGCGCATCGACCTTGCCCACGGCAGACTCGACGACGGACTGAATCTCGTTGGAGCTCGAGACGGTGAAGTCAGTGTACTGGAGGCCCAGCTTGTCGAGCTCCTTCTTGGCGGCCTTGATCTGGACGTCGGAGTTGGACTCGGCGGTGCAGTAGAGCAGGCCGACCTTCTTTACGTCGGGCAGGACCTTCTGCATCATCTCGAGTTGCTCGGCGACCGGGGTGAGGTCGGAAGCGCCCGTGACGTTGGTGCCCGGCTTGTCATTGTCCTGTACCAGGCCGGAGGCGGCGTAGTCGGTGATGGCACAGCCCACGATGGGGATATCGGCCGTGGCACCGGCAGCAGCCTGTGCGGCGGGCGTGGCGATGGCGTAGATCAGGTCGACGCCATCGCCCATGAACTTGTCGGCGATGGACTTACACGTGGACTGGTCGTTCTGGGCGTTCTTCTGGTCGATCTTGACCTTAAGGCCGCTCTCCTTGATGGCCTTGACAAAGCCGTCGTTGGCGGCATCGAGTGCGGAGTGCTCGGTGAGCTGCAGAACGCCGATGGTGTAGTCGGAACCGGCGGCAGCAGAGCCGGAACCAGAGTTGCCGCCGCATCCGGCGAGCGGGGCGAGCGCGAGCAGGCCGGCGGAGACCAGAAGGCTCCTGCGGCTGATGGTGATGTCCTTCATATCATTACCCCCAGTATAAAAATGGCTGGAAACACTGCACTGGGACAAAGTGCAAGTGGAACTATAGTAGCGCTGATGTCCATTTTTACAACAGCCTGGCGGGTTTTTTAATACAGAATCGGATGGGCGGTACGGGTAGTCGAATGGGCGGCGGAGGGTCTTATGCGGCGGAGGAGGCGTCGTCCTCGTCCAGGGCGGCGAAGAGCTTCTTGCCGTCGAGGAGACGTGTGGTGACGTTTCTCATTCGGCCAATCTCTACAGTACGCAACGTGTCATCGGCGCCTCGGGCGTCATAGACCGTTCCCAGCAAATACGAGATGCCGTCTCGTTGCTTGATGGCAAAGGGACGGAGTGTCATCCGTGCTGCTTCGGTTTCGCCACGTGTCGTGACGCTCGAAATATCAAAACTCACCGTGGTTCCATGGTCGATGGCCTGCTCGACGAGCTCGCACGTGTCGATGCGCTTGATGGGCGTGCGTGTTGCCTTGGTAGCCTTGCTGCCTGCGCTTGGAACGGGTTCGGGTGTATCGAGGTAGCCGCGAACGTCGGCACTCGCCATGGCAACTAAGTGCTGCGCCATGCTCTTGCGGATAGCGATAGGCGTGGAGCGGTTGCGCATGACCATGCCGTGGAGCCGGATGATCTCTTCATCGGTGAGCGGGCGGGTAAGAAGTTTGTAGCCCACGCCGCGTTTGTACTCAATTTCGTATCCGGCATGGCGAAGCGCGGAGATGGCGGTGTAGATGCTGCGCCGCGCCGCCGAGATGGGCATGCGGGCGGGGTCGTCGGGATGGGCGAGGCGCCGGATCAACTCATCGGAAAGCATGGCCTTGTCCTCGCCGGTGTTTTCGCTTAATAGTTGCAGGATTCGAACGGCGCGATAGGCTGCCATCGAGGCGGCGCCTCTAGTCGTGGTGTCGTAGGTTTCAACAGCGGCTTCGGTCATGGTGTCCACGTCCTTTCCGTTTTGGGTGGCGACGGTATGGAGCCTAGAACGTGGGGCTTTCCCAGGGGCGCAGGGCGCTCTGGGCGGTCGGTAGTCGTCGGCAAACGGCGGGTCGAGTTTTCAACAGCCCTGCTCAACTGACCAAAAACTTGCCAGAAGCTTGACGGATGCTGTTGAAAAAAGCGTCTCTCGACCGATGTCGAGAGACGCTTATGCGATGAGCGTTGGCGTGTGGCGACGCGAGCTAGCGTCCGACGATCAGAAGTCGGCGTTGCCCACGGTGCGCGGGTGCGGCAGGACGTCGCGGATGTTGCCCACGCCGGTCAGATACATGACCAAGCGCTCGAAGCCCAGACCGTAGCCGGCGTGCTTGCAGGAACCGTAGCGGCGCAGGTCAAGGTAGTACTTGTACTGCTCGGGATTCATGCCCAGGTCCTTGATGCGGGCCTCGAGCAGATCCAGGCGCTCCTCGCGCTGGGAGCCGCCGATGATCTCGCCGATACCGGGAACCAGGCAGTCGGCGGCGGCGACGGTCTTGCCGTCCTCGTTCATGCGCATGTAGAACGCCTTGATCTCGGCCGGGTAGTCGGTCACGAAGGTCGGGCGCTTAAAGTGCTCCTCGGTCAGGAAGCGCTCGTGCTCGGTCTGCAAGTCGATGCCCCAGCTGACGGGGTAATCAAACTGGTGGCCAGCAGCGACGGCCTGCTCCAGGATCTCGACGGCCTCGGTGTAGGTAACGCGGGCAAAGTCGGAGTTGGCGACATGGTCCAGGCGCTCGAGCAGACCCTTGTCCACAAACTTGTTGAGCATATTGAGCTCGTCGGGGCAGGTTGCCATGACGTCCTTGAGGACATACTTGAGCATGGCCTCGGCGTTGTCCATGTAGTCGTTAAGGTCGGCGAAGGCCATTTCGGGCTCGATCATCCAAAACTCGGCGGCGTGGCGCGTGGTGTTGGAGTTTTCAGCGCGGAAGGTGGGGCCAAAGGTGTACACGTCGCCAAAGGCCATGGCAAAGTTCTCGGCGTTGAGCTGGCCGGACACGGTGAGGCTTGCATGCTTGCCAAAGAAGTCCTGGCTCCAGTCGACCTCGCCGGACTCGGTGAGGGGCGGATTTTTGGGGTCGAGCGTGGTCACGCGGAACATCTCGCCGGCGCCCTCGCAGTCACTCGTGGTGATGATGGGGGTGTTGACGTAGACAAAGCCCTGCTCCTGGAAGAAGCGGTGGATGGCGGCAGCCGCGACAGAGCGGATGCGGAACACGGCGCGGAACAGGTTGGTGCGCGGGCGCAGGTGCTGCTGGGTGCGCAGGAACTCGACGGTTGCGCGCTTCTTCTGCAACGGGTAATCCGGGGCGCTGACGCCCTCGACCTCGATGGAAGTGGCAGAAAGCTCGAAAGGCTGGGGCGCATCGGGGGTCAGCTTGACGGTGCCGGTGCAGATGAGGGCAGCCGAGACGTTTTGATGGGCGATCTCGTCGTAGTTGTCGAGCGCCTCGCGGTTCATGACGACCTGCAAGTCGCGGAAGCAGCTGCCGTCGTTGAGCGTAACAAAGCCAAAGTTCTTCATGTCGCGGATGGACTTGACCCAGCCGGCGACGGTGACGGTCTGGCCGCCGAGCGACTCGGCATCGGCATAGAGCTGCGCGATTTTGGTGCGGTTCACGTATCCTCCCATAACGGTTGAATGATAGTTATCCATACAATTCGATATTCTAGCAGCTCGGTTCATTTGGGCTATACAGATAAGGCATTGGCGGGATGGTTTTCAAACGAAAAGCGCCCGCGGCCAAATGGTCGCGGGCGCTTTTCGTGTTGCCTTTTGGCTGTGTGGCGCGGGGCCTGGCTACTTGGTCTTGGCTACCAGCAGCGGGTCGCCCAGCTTGACGAGCGGGTTGCCGCCGATAAGCGTTCCGGACTCGCCGACATGGTCGATGCTCTTAAGACGATCGAGCTCGGAGACGATGACGGTCACGATGTCCTCGTGGCCAGCGGCCTTAATGGCCTCGCGGTCGAAGCTGATGAGCGGCTGGCCTGCCTTGACCACATCGCCCATCTCGACAAAGCGGGCAAAACCCTTGCCGTTCATTTCCACGGTGCCCAGGCCAACATGGATGAACACGCGAAGACCGTCCTCGGTGATCATGCCAATGGAGTGGTTGGTGACGGTGGTGGCGCCGATGCGGCCGTTGGCGGGCGCATAGATGGTGCCGGTAATGGGCTCGATGCCATATCCCTGGCCAAGCATGCCCGAGGCGATCGTCTCGTCGGGAACCTCGTTCAGGTTGACGAGCACGCCGTTGACGGGGGCATAGATGACGCCTTCGCGGGTGGCGAAGCTTGCTGCGGGCGGAACGGACGCCTCGCCGGTCGAGGTGAAGGTGGACTTAAGCGAATCGAGCAGACCCATAGTTGCCTCCAACTTAAATAGGCGCATATCGCGCGTTTGGTTTGCCGGAAACGTTTCATATGTGTTTCGCGGCTTGGTCAACGCCCCCTATTCTACGCTGCTCAGCGATACCTCTGAGCTGGGATTATGTGATATATCAGTTGAAGGGAAACTTATTGCTGGCGTGTTTCTGCGCCATGAGTTCAAGTGGGGTACGCTTGAAGGCGAAAAACAAGGGCGCTTAATTTGCGCGAAGGGAGCACATATGATTGTCGAGAACCATGCGCTGTGGGGCGAGGAGCCGACCGAGGAATATCCGGCGACGTTTACGTATCTGGGCGCCGAGCCGCTCCCCGACAAGCCCAATGGCCGCCGCCCCGCGGTGATCATTTGTGGCGGGGGCGGGTTTACACATATCGCTCCGCACGAGCAGGACCCGGTGGCGTTTGCATTTTTGGACCGCGGCTACCAGGCCTTTGTGCTCAACTATGTGACGAGCGGCGCGGGCGATGTGAGCTTTCCGCACCCGCAGGCAGATCTTGCCAAGATGGTCGCCACGGTGCGCACGAATGCCGACGAGTGGCATGTCGATCCCAAGCGCGTGTGCGTCGTGGGATTCTCGGCTGGCGGCATGATTTGCGCCTCGCTGGCAACACAGTGGAAGACCGGCCCCTTCGCGGGCCTGGCAGGGGCGCGTCCGGACGACATTCGTCCCGATGCCGTGGTGCTGGGTTATCCGCTGCTCGACTTTGCCTATGTGCGTGACATGCAGACGCGCGATCCGCGCATTGACTTGCGTGTGCCCAAGACGGGCGGCAAGATGGGGCGCGATCTGCTCAACGACTACCTGTCGATGGTGACGGGTGGCGAGGCAACTGACGAGCATCTGGCCGACATCTGCCCCACCACGCATGTTTCGCGCCAGATGCCACCGACCTTTGTGTGGGGCGTGTCCGACGACAAGACGGCACCGATCGCGCAGGTCTACCCGTTTGCGCAGCGCATGGCCGAGGAGGGCGTTGCATGCGAGATGCACGTCTTCGACCAGGGTGGTCACGGCCTTTCGCTCGGCAACGCCAACACCGCGGTCGACAACGAGGACAAGCAGGTGGCTGTCCGTCCTTGGATTCGCTTAGCCTTCCGCTTCCTGGAGCGCCATGGGTTTTAGTTACGGCGTTTTACCACACGCCGCAACCACTTGACGCTGCGAGCCCGCCAGGGCGGCAATCTGCCTTTCAACTTCGGCGGCATGACCAGAAGGTCAATGCCGCCTCGTTTCAAGGCACCTTGCTCGCTCTGATGGGCTTTCGCTGTCGTTGCCAAAAGAATGATCCCTTGGGGACGGAGGAAAACGGATCAGTTTGGGCGGTGCTGGCGCCAAGGTTTAAGACCGACGTTGTCCCTTGTTGCTTCCCTACCAGACGGTGAACTGGGCGTTTTCTGTGTTCCAATGGACATCGCGCACGTAGTCGCGCACGCCCGTCGCATCTCGTGCTTCGAACAACTCAAGAATATGGGCATGTTCGTTGTTGGCTTTATTGAGCAGTTTGCATGCCGTCTCCTGGTCGACAGTCTCGTAATCGCGCTTGATAAAGCAGCGCTCGAGCTGCGAGATCATATCGCGCAGACGGTCGTTGCCGCAGCGGTTGAAGTACGTCAGATGAAAGTCTCGCTGAATGTCGTCGTACTTTCGGATGAGACCGCCTTGGATCGCGAGGTCCATAGAGCCGACGAGAAATTTCAGCTGCGTAATGTCATCGTCGGTTAGGTTCGGACAGGAGAGATATGCGGCCTGCCCGTCGAGCGGTCCCATAATCTCAAAGACTTCAACGGCGTTTTGCTGATCGAACCCACGGACGCGGAATCCGCGGCGGGGGAGATTGTCCAGGTAGCCATCGCTTGCCAGCTGGATGAGCGCTTCGCGGACCGGCGTGCGCGACACGCCCATGGCATCGCAGATCGTCTGCTCGCTCAGCCGGTCGCCGGCGGACAACTCGCCGGCGTCAATACGGCTCGAAATATAGTCGTATACGTGGTCCTTCAGGGGCCTTCTGAGCGTTTCCATGAGCTTACGTTCCTTAACTGTATATTTCTAAAAATAAATACGTTTCGCTTGAATAGCTCAATTGAATTATAGAACGACCAGCTAAATCGTGCTACTTTGCGCCGATACGTAAGAATACGCTTACCGATGAATATCTACCGTTCAGTATTGTATACAATATACAAAACAGGAAAACCGCACTAAGATAAAGCCATCGAAAGGAAGGCGGGCGCGAAGAAGTCCCGCTCTCTGCTAAGAGATCCAAGGAGGATCATCATGACCAAGTTCAGCCACGTCATCATCCGCCGCCCCGGCAAGTCCCTGAGCAATGGCATCACGAGTGCCCCCGAGCTTGGCCAGCCCATCTACGAGCGCGCCATCGAGGAGCACTACGATTACGAGCATGCGCTCGAGCAGTGCGGCGTGGATGTCTCGGTGCTGCCGGCACTCGAGCAGTATCCTGACAGCTGCTTCGTCGAAGATCCGGCCGTTATCACTCGCTGCGGCGCCATCATTACCAACCCCGGCGCCGATAGCCGCAACGGCGAGAAGGACGAGATCGAGCCGGCCGTCCGTCGCTTCTTTGACGACGAGCATGTCAAGCACATCGTTTCTCCGGGCACGCTCGACGGCGGCGACGTCATGATGGTCGGCGACCATTTCTACGTCGGTCGCTCCGCTCGCACCAACGAAGAGGGCATCCGCCAGTTCTGCGAGATTCTCGAGGGCTGGGGCCTCGAGGGTTCCGAGGTTCCGCTGGAGGAGGTCCTGCACCTCAAGACGGGCGTCAACTACATCGAGGACAACAACATGCTCGTCTCCGGTGAGTTTATCGATAAACCCGACTTTGCCCAGTACAACAAGATCGTCGTGCCCGAGGACGAGGCTTACGGCGCCAACTGCATCTGGGTCAACGGTACGGTCATCGTCGCCGAGGGCTATCCGACCGTGCTCAAGGCCGTGCAGGATCTGGGCTACAAGACGCTCGTCGTCGATACCTCCGAGTATCGCAAGGTCGACGGTGGCCTTTCTTGCCTGTCGCTGCGCTTCTAACGCGATGGCTGTAACAGTCTGATGATCGCTTGACCGATGGCCCGGCACCCGATTCGGGACGTCCGGGTCATCTTTCGTTCGATCACATGATGAAGGGGGTGCACATACAATGGCCTCTAAAGCTCAAAACGACGAGATTATCGACCCTAATGGCCTCGATCTCTTTCGTCTGACCATGATGGTCATTACCGCCAGTATTTGTGGCGGCATCTTTTCGCTTGCCGGCGATATGGCAGCAGGCGGGGCAAATACCGGTGCGGTTATCGTCTCGTGGGGAATTTGCTTTATTGGCGTCTTTGCGCTGATGATGGTGTTCAACGGTTTGTCTCAGGCCCGTCCCGACCTGACCGGCGGCATCTATGCATACGCTGCGGCCGGTTTTGGCGATTACATTGGATTCAACTCCGCCTGGGGCTACTGGATCAGCGCATGTCTTTCCAACGTGAGCTTTGCGCTCTTGCTGTTTAGCGCGCTGGGCTATTTCTTCCCTGCGTTTGGCGCGGGTAACAACCTGCTTTCCATCGTCTGCGCCAGCGTGTTTTTGTGGTTCCTTACCGTCCTTGTGCTTCGTGGCGTTAAGGAGGCTGCGGGCATTAACACGATCGTCACGTTGGCGAAGCTGGTGCCGCTGGGGCTCTTTGTGCTGAGTATCGTGCTCCTGGGTAAGTTCAACGTCGATATCTTTATGGACAACTTCTGGGGAGAGCCGGCCGGTCCTGGCTTTGGCGAGCAGGTTGTCTCGACCATGATCGCCCTTGTCTGGGTCTTCACGGGCATCGAGGGCGCTGTCGTTATCTCGGGCCGTGCAAAGTACGTGCGTGACGTCGGCCGCTCGACGGCGCTCGGATTTGCGGCTGTATTTACGCTGTATCTGATCATCTCGATGCTGTCACTCGGCATTATGCCGCGCGAGGAGATGGCGCAGCTCGCAACGCCCTCCATGGCGGGAATTCTCGAGTGCGCAATCGGTCCGGTTGGCGCTGCCATCGTAAACCTTGGCGTTATCCTTTCGCTGGTTGGCGCGCTGCTAGGCTATGTCATCATTGCGTCCGAGACGCCGTTCGAGGCAGCACGCCAGGGATCCTTCCCTCTGGCGTTTGCCAAGACGAACAAGCACGACGCCCCGGTGGTAACGGTTCTCGTGAGCTCCGGCATCACGCAACTCTTCTTGATCGTGTCGTATGTGGCGGCGAGCACCTACCAGTTCTTCTACAGCTGCGCAGTCAATACGATCCTAGTTCCGTACGTGTGCTCGGCAGCCTATTACATGGTGATCGGCTGGAAGAACGAGCATCTGGACGGGCCGCATGCGCCAAGCGTCGGCAAGGCGCGCTTCTTCGGTACGCTCGGCTTCATCTACACATTGTTCCTGGTGTGGTCGACGGGTCTTCAGGGCGTTATGATCACGACGATCCTTTTTGCTCCGGCCATTCCCGTCTATATGTTGGGCGAGCGAGGTCGCGGTAAGCCGGTGCTTCCGCACCTGCACGACAAGCTGATCGCAGCGGTGGTCATTGTCGTGGCAATCATTTCGCTGTATCTGCACTTTGCCGGCATTGCGCCGATTGTCTAAGGCTGTGGCGAGTTTCATTGCTTGGTAAGCCGGCGGGCATCGCGTATCGGTGCTACTTGGCATTCCATAGCTGATGTGGGTCTCTATAACGTGCCTTTGTGAGCGCCCACCAAGCCCGCGCAGGTGACATTTGTTGCCAGCGCGGGTCTTTGCTGTTGCGGCGAAATGCTGCCGGCAGCTGGGGACGTTCCTGTTGTGCCGGCGCCTTGGGACACTCCTTGGTTGTTTTGCATGCGACGAAGGGAATGGATCATTTTGTCGAGGGGGCGGGCGGCTTTCGGTCCTCGGGGAAACCACGGCCCGGAATCCCCCTTGCACCAATCTGTCGATTGAACATCGGTGTGTGTTCGCGCTATCATGCATGGTTAAAATTGGTTAGCCGTGGCAAACGGTTAGCCATGGTAAACAAAATGCAACGCCCTGTGGGCGCCGGGGGAGGAACACGGACGTGAAGCTCGATACGCTCGAGATTGGAAAGGACGCCGTTGTCGCATCGGTGGCATCGGACGACCAGGCACTCCGACAGCATATTTTGGACATGGGCCTAACGCCGGGCACCGAAGTCACCATGATGAAGTACGCCCCTATGGGCGACCCGCTCGAGATTCGCCTGCGTGGCTATGAGTTGACGCTGCGCAAGGACGATGCCGCTCGCATCGAGCTCGTGGGCATTCACGACACCGATACGGGTCCGCGCGCTAACGCCGCAATCGGCACGACGGAGCATCCGGCCCTGGGCGAGGGGACGTATTCGCCCCGCGCGGCAAAGACGGCCGTGCCCGAGGGCGCACCGCTGCATTTTGCCCTCGCCGGCAACCAAAACTGCGGCAAGACCACGCTGTTCAACCAGCTGACGGGCTCCAACCAGCATGTCGGTAACTTTCCTGGCGTGACGGTCGACCGCAAAGATGGCACCATCCGCAACCACCCCGAGGCAAGCGTTACCGACCTGCCCGGCATTTATTCTCTGTCGCCGTACACGGGCGAGGAGATCGTAAGCCGCCAGTTTATCCTGGATGAGCACCCCGACGCCATCATCGATATCATCGACGCCACCAACATCGAGCGTAACCTTTACCTGACGCTGCAGCTTATGGAGCTCGATCGACCCATGGTCATCGCGCTCAACATGATGGACGAGGTGACGGCCAACGGTGGCGCCGTGGACGTCAACCTGCTCGAGAGCCTGCTGGGCGTGCCTGTTGTTCCCATTAGTGCTGCCCGCAACGAGGGTATTGGCGAGTTGGTGGATCATGCCTTGCACGTGGCGCGGTTCCGCGAGCGCCCCGGTCGCCTGGACTTCTGCGCGCCCGATGGTCCGGACGGCGGCGCGCTGCATCGCTGCATTCACGGCATCGCCAACCTTATCGAGGACCATGCCGCGACGGCGCACATTCCCGTGCGTTTTGCGGCGACCAAGCTGGTTGAGGGCGACGAGCTGGTGACCGAGGCGCTTCACCTGGACCGCAACGAGCTCGACGCCATCGAGCACATCATTAGCCAAATGGAGGGCGAGGCCGGCACCGACCGTCTATCTGCGCTGGCAGACATGCGCTTCGGCTTTATCGGCGACGTGTGCGGGCGTTGCGTCGTCAAGCCGCACGAGAGCCGCGAGCACGTACGCTCCGTCAAGATTGACCGCATCCTGACGGGTCGTTACACGGCCATCCCGGCGTTCCTGGTGATCATGGGTCTCGTCTTTTGGCTGACGTTTGGCGTGATCGGCGCGGCGTTGCAGGGACTTATGGAGGACGGCATCGCTGCCATCATCGCCTCGGCCGATGCGGGTCTCAAGGCGTTCGGCACCAACGACGTAGTGCGCTCGCTGGCTGTCGACGGCGTGCTTACGGGCGTGGGCAGCGTGCTGACCTTCCTGCCGATTATCGTCGTGCTCTTCTTGTTCCTTTCCATTCTGGAAGACTCGGGCTACATGGCGCGTGTGGCCTTTGTCATGGATAAGGTATTGCGTCGCTTTGGCCTGTCGGGCCGCAGCTTTGTGCCCATGCTCGTCGGTTTTGGCTGCACCGTGCCGGCTATCATGTCGACCCGTACGCTTCCATCCGAGCACGACCGCAAGATGACCGTCATGCTCACGCCGTTCATGAGCTGCTCGGCCAAGTTGCCGGTCTACGGTCTGCTGTGCGGGGCGTTTTTCCCACAGGCGACGGTTCCCGCCATGGTCTCGCTCTATCTGATTGGCATTGCGGTTGGTTGCATCGCGGCTTTGGTGCTTAACCGCACGGCATTTAAAGGCGACCCGGTGCCGTTTATCATGGAGCTTCCCAATTACCGTCTGCCGAGCGTCAAGACGACGGTGATGCTGGCATGGGATAAGGCCAAAGACTTTATTACCAAAGCCTTTACCATTATCTTTGCTGCTACCGTGGTCATCTGGTTCCTTCAGACGTTCGACATTCGCTTTAATGTGGTCGCCGATCAGTCGCAGAGTCTACTTGCCGGCTTGGGTAGCATTATCGCACCGGCGCTGACGCCGCTTGGGTTTGGCGACTGGCGTGCATCCACGGCGCTCGTCACCGGACTTATCGCCAAGGAGAGTGTCATCTCGACCCTCACCGTGCTTTTGGGTGCTACGTCGCCCGCGGCACTGTCGACCATGTTTTCGCCGTTTACTGCCTATGTGTTTCTGGTCTTTACGCTGCTGTATCCGCCCTGCGTGGCTGCCATCGGCGCCGTCAAGAGCGAGCTGGGCGCGCGCTACGCCGTTGCCGTGTTCGCGTTTCAGGTGGCAGTCGCCTGGATCGTGGCGTTTGTCGTGCATTCGGCGGGCATATTGCTGGGGTTGGCTTAGTTATGTATTGACGGCGCAACCTCTGTGTATCGAATTGTTTTCGGCCCTGCATCTGTTGCTGACGGATGCGGGGCCGTTGCTATATAATCGCCTCCACTCAAAATGATTGGAGACGTTATATATGAGTCAGGCAAGGCAAGACGGCATCACGCTCAGGCAGTGGCTCCCGCTCGTCGGGCTCACCTGCTGTGCGTTCGTGTTCAACACGTCGGAGTTTATGCCCATCGGCCTTTTGACTGATATCGCCGCGTCGTTCTCGCTCACCGAGGCCCAGGCGGGCTTCATGATCTCGGTCTATGCCTGGGGCGTCATGCTGCTGTCGTTGCCGCTCATGGTGTTCGCTTCGCGTTTCGAGTTCAAGCGGATGCTGCTGGGCGTGCTCGCCGTGTTCTCGCTGGGCCAGTTTCTGTCCGCTGTGGCGCCGACTTATCCCATCCTGGTCTGCGCGCGCCTGGTGGTCGCTTGCGCACATGCCGTGTTCTGGTCGGTCGCCTCGATTATGGCGTCGCGCCTGGTTGACACACGCCACGGGGCGCTCGCCATCAGCATGATCGCCACGGGCTCTTCCATCGCGCAGATCTTCGGCCTGCCGCTCGGCCGCGCCATTGGCCTGGCCGTGGGCTGGCGTATGACGTTTGCCGTGGTCGGAGCACTGTCTGCTGTCGCGGTCGTCTACCAGGCGACCGTGTTTCCAACCATGCCGGCGGGCGAGCGCTTTACCGTCAAGCAACTGCCCGAGCTGCTCAAGAACCCGTTACTGATCGCGCTCTATGCGGTCACGGTGTTCATGGCAACTGGCTATTACACGGGCTATAGCTATATCGAGCCTTTCCTGGCTCAGGTCGCGCATGTCGACGCAAGCGCCATCACTATGACGCTGACGGCGTTCGGCTGCTCTGGTCTGCTCGGAAGCTGGCTATTCGGCCGACTGTTCGATGGGCACCGCTTCCCGTTCCTCGCGATTACGCTCTCCGGCGTGCCGGTGGCTCTGCTGCTCATGGGTCCGGCCGCATCGTCGCTCGTGGCAGTGCTTGCCGTCTGCGCGCTGTGGGGCTGCTGCGCCACGGCCTTTAACGTGGCGTTTCAGGCCGAGCTCATCAAGTACACGCCGGCGGACTCGTCGGCCGTCGCCATGTCTATCTTCTCGGGCCTGTTTAACCTGGGCATCGGCACCGGCACGGCGATCGGCGGCGCTGTGGTGTCGGGCCCCGGTATCGCCTGGATCGGCTATGCAGGCGGCGCGATTGCGGTCGCGGGCGTCATCCTCGCCATCACGGTGATGTTCCCGGCCATCCGTCGCGCCAAGCCCGTCGCCTAATCACGTTCCCTCATCAGTTGCGGTGGAATAGTTCCTGTTTAAGGCCTCTGAAGGCCCAAACAGGAACTATTCCACCGCAACTTATTTTGGGGAAGAGGATACAAGCTGGGCATACAATGGGTGGCGTTGCGTGAAGGATTTCTGGGAGGCTGTTATGTGGGCATACGAGACGACGTTCTATCAGATCTATCCTCTAGGCTTTTGCGGAGCTCCGCACGAGAATGCCGCGCCCGTTGCCGAGGACGAGCTCGCCCAGGTTGCCAACGCCGCGCCCAATCCCGACGCTCCCATCATGAAGATCGCCCAATGGGCCGACTACCTGCAGGAACTCGGCGTTGGCGCCGTGCTCATCAACCCGCCGCTCGAATCTGATAGCCACGGTTACGATACGCGCAGCCTGCGCCACATCGACCGTCGCCTGGGTGGGGATGCCGACTTTGCCGCCGTGTGCGAGACGCTGCACGACCATGGCATCCGCGTGGTGCTCGATGCCGTCTTCAACCACGTCGGTCGCGGTTTTTGGGCCTTCCGTGATGTGCGGGAGCGCAAGTGGGACTCGCCCTACAAGGATTGGTTTCACATCAGCTTTGACGGTGACTCGTGCTACGGCGACGGCTTTTGGTACGAGGGCTGGGAGGGCCATTTTGAGCTTGTGAAGCTCAACCTGCAAAATCCCGCTGTGGTCGATTACCTGCTTGAGTCCGTGCGCCGTTGGGCCGACGTCTTTGGCGTCGACGGTCTGCGCCTGGACGTCGCCTACATGCTCGACCGCGATTTCATGCGTCGTTTGCATACTTTTACCCGTGAGCTCAAGCCCGACTTTGTGCTCATCGGCGAGACGCTCCACGGCGACTACAACCAGATCGTCAACGAAGAGATGCTCGACTCCTGTACCAACTACGAGTGTTACAAGGGCCTGTACTCCAGCTTTAATTCGGTCAACATGTTCGAGATTGCCCATTCGCTGCATCGCCAGTTTGGCGGCGACCCGTGGTGCATCTACCGCGGCAAACACCTACTGTCGTTTGTCGACAACCACGACGTGCCACGCTTGGCGAGCATCCTCACTGACAAGTCCTGCCTGCGCCCCGCCTATGGCATGCTGTTTGGCATGCCGGGCATCCCGTGCGTCTACTACGGCAGCGAGTGGGGAATTGCTGGCGAAAAGGGCGGCCCCGATGGCGACTGGGCGCTGCGACCTGCGCTCGATGAGCCTGCGCCCAACGAGCTGACGGCTTTCATCAAGCAGCTCGCGCACCTGCGCTCGGCCGACGACGTGGCGGCCCGTGCTCTCAACTACGGTGCCTATCGCAACGTGGTGATCCAGAACAAGCAGCTGCTGTTCGAGCGCGCCTGCGACGACGTGACGGTGCTTGTGGCGGTCAATGCCGTGAACGAGCCCTATACCTTTGGAGCCGGCGAACTCAACGGCTCCTTCGTCGACCTGCTTGCCGACGATGCTCCCACGGTCGAGCTGCCGGGCTCCCTTGAGCTTGCACCCTACGAGGTGCGCTATCTGCTGAGGGCCTAGCTCGTGGCCGCGCCGGACGAGGGCTATCAACATATTGAGCATGGGTTTGAACCCGTGTTTGACGAGCACTCGCGCGTTTTGGTGCTGGGGTCGTTTCCCTCGGTGCTTTCGCGCGCCAATGATTTTTATTACGGAAACCCCCAGAACCGCTTTTGGCGTGTGATGGCCGCGTGCCTCGGTATGCCCGTGCCGCCCAACGAGGGCGACCCTTTGGCAGGCAGTGAACCTGCGACGCTCGACGCCTCGATTGCCGCCAAGCGCTTCATGCTGCTGAACGGCGGCGTTGCCCTGTGGGACGTGATCGAGAGCTGCGACATTAAGGGCTCGAGCGACGCGAGCATTCGCAACGTTGTGCCGGCACATATCGAGCGCATTACCGGCGCAGCTCCCATTGAGCAGGTGATATGCAACGGTGGTACAGCTGGCCGGCTCTACAAGCGCTATCTACAAGAACGCACCGGGCTGCCCGCCATCGTCCTACCCTCGACAAGTCCCGCCAATGCCGCCTGGCGTCTGGAGCGTCTTGTTGAGCGTTGGCACGAAGCCGTTGACTGGGCCGCTCTCTAATTTAGATATTTGATTGAAAATGGGCGCCCAGACGTTTCAGAACGCCTTGCCAGATCGGCGCGGGCACGGCTGGCTCGGCGCAAACCATGCCGTCGACGTCGACGCTACCGGCATTGCCGCCGCCAAGTCGCTGCGCATGCTCGACGGAGCAGCCCATGCGAACGGCGCCTACGAGCTTGTCCATCGCTTCGGAAAATGGCCGGCGCAAGAGGCCCATACGCGGGGAGTGGCGAAGCGCTGCGATGCCGCTGCCGGCACAGACGACAACGCCGCCACACCACAATTGGTCATGGCGCTTACATGCCTTGTGCAGACGAACGGCGGTCCCGCGCGCCTGTTTAGCGCCCTCTTGTGCGGCTCGAATCGCGGCATAGACGCGCGTTCCCGTACCACCAAAGCGCTCAAGCGTCTGCTCGATAGCTGTCAGCGTCTCATCGTCAGCCACATCTTCAATGGCCAGCACGATGCCATCGGCAACGCTGCCGGTATCATCCGCTTCCAAATCAATCGGGCGGGGGAGCGTGGTGCCAGAAAGTTGAGCATAGGCGGCGATGGCATCCTGCAGGTCCCAGAGCAAAAACTCAAGATCGGCGCTATCGGGAATGCTGATATACGCAATGGTTCGCAACGTTTTTGGCACATCGCCGCGTGCGGTCGTCTCCATGCCGCCTCCTTTCCGGTTGGTTTCCGTTTAGGTTACACCGTCTGGCGGTGCCTCGCCGCGCTATCCTAGTGCAACCCTTACGAAAGGAACGCCATGCGTCTGCCCATGAATACCTCGCTTGCCATGCTCAAGCCCTCCGGCATCCGTCGGATTAACGCGCTCGCTGCCCAGCACCCAGGATGCATTGCGCTCGCGCTCGGCGAACCCGATTTTCCTACGCCCGATGTGATTAGCGCCGAGGTGACGGCCTCGCTCGACCGCGGTGACACGCACTATCCGCCCAACAACGGTCGCCCCGCCCTGCGTGAGGCGTTGTCTGCCTACATGGGGGACGCGGGCCTTACGTTTTCGGCCGACGAGGTCATCCTGACCGACGGCGCGACCGAGGCTCTGTCGGCCACGTTTATGGCCATGCTCAACCCTGGCGACGAGGTCATTATCCCCACGCCGGCTTTTGGCCTGTACGAGAGCATTGTCGTGGCCAACCACGCCAAGGCGGTCTTTTTGGATACGGAGCCTGCGCAATTCCAGATTGACGAGGACGCACTTCGTGCTTGCGTGACGCCGGCGACCAAGGCCATCGTCATCTGCACGCCCAACAATCCTACGGGCTGCATCCTCAACGCGGCATCGCTCGACGCCGTGGCACACGTGGCGGAGCAGGCGGGCATCTACGTGGTCTGCGACGACGTATATAACCGCCTGGTCTACGTGGACGGCTACGAGCGATTTGCCCAGCGCCACCCGGAGCTACGCGAGCAGACGGTGGTCATCGAGAGCTTCTCCAAACCATGGGCTATGACCGGCTGGCGCTTGGGCTGGCTCGCAGCGGCAACCCCCGTCATCGCCGAGATCGCAAAAGCCCACCAATACTTAGTATCGAGCGCCGTCTCCTTTGAGATGGACGCCGCAGCCCGAGCCCTGACCGTCGATCCAACCCCCATGCTCAATGTCTACCGAGCCCGCCGCGAACGCGTGCTCGCAGCCTTAAACGCCATGGGCCTCGACGTAGTGGAACCGGCAGGAGCCTTCTACGCCTTCCCCAGCATCAAACAGTACGGCCTAACCAGCGAAGACTTCTGCATCAAAGCCATCAAAGAGGCAAACGTAGCCCTAGTCCCCGGAGACTGCTTCGGAACCGAAGGCCACGTCCGTCTCAGCTATTGCGTTTCCGACCAAGATCTGGACGAAGGCCTAAATCGCCTGTCCACCTTCATTTCAACCTTATAGCCCAACGGGACGCAACACATCAGCCCACCGACCCAAGCATTATGAGTGGGGCGCGCTGGCCAACGGAAAACCGGGCTGCCCCATAGTTGACGCAGGCCGCGCCGCCAAAGGCCAGGCGCAAGGTTTTCGTAGATTCCGCACGAGCCGAAGAGCACTTAATGTGCTCTTCGTGCGAGCCCAGGACTTGACCGAGCGAAAACGTTGCGCCTGGCCTTTGGCGGCGCGGCCGGATGGTGGAATTGTGTACAGCCCGGTTTTCCGTTGACCGACGCCGGGGTCCCCGCCATAATACTTTCGGTTCACGCACGAATCCGCTGCCAGAGACAGCCGGTGCAAACGGGCATCGCCCGCGAGCTTAATGGGATATCCCGCCAGCCGAGGTGGTCGAGTAGATATGTCTTCTCGCCCCCGTCGCTCATGCAGCGCGGGGGCTTTCTTTTTGGACATGCCCCCGTCACGTCCTTGTGGCGGACCGTGCCCGGAAAGAATTCGAGGAGGTGTAAATCATGCCCCAGCAGTACAAAATCGACAAGGTTGCAGAGATCGAGTCCCGTATCGCCGAGAACGCCGGTCTGTTCGTCGTCAACTACAACGGTCTGACGGTTAAGCAGGCTCAGGAGCTGCGTCATCAGCTTCGCGAGTGCGGCGCCGAGATGAAGGTCTACAAGAACAACCTGGTCAAGATCGCTCTCAAGAACCAGGAGCAGCCCGAGCTCGACGAGATCCTCGCCGGCCCCGTCGCTTATGTGTTCTACGAGACCGAGCCGGTCGAGGCCGCTAAGACCCTTAAGGACTTCTCCGCTAAGTCCAAGGGCGTCCTTGAGATCAAGGGCGGTATCTCCGACGGCAAGGCCGTTTCCGCTGATGATGTTAAGGCTATCGCCGAGCTGCCCACCAAGGACCAGCTTCTCGGCCAGATCGCCGGTCTCATCTCCGGTTTCGCTCGCGACATCGCTGTCTGCGTCAACGGCGTTTCCTCTGGTCTCGCTCGTTCGATCCAGCAGGT
The DNA here is from genome assembly GCA_958435945.1 of uncultured Collinsella sp. Taxonomy (GTDB): domain Bacteria; phylum Actinomycetota; class Coriobacteriia; order Coriobacteriales; family Coriobacteriaceae; genus Collinsella. The sequence continues at coordinate 335,662 of CAUBIC010000001.1, forward strand.
CTCCGAGCAGAAGGCAGCCTAGTCGCTGTTTTCACCCGCGGCGGCAACGCCGCACCCCTGGCGCATTCGCGCCGTGTTTTAACTGATCTCCGTGCACAGACACGGAAACCGAAAGGACTTAGAAATGGCTAAGCTTACCACCGATGAGATCATCGATGCTCTTAAGGAAATGACCCTTCTCGAGGCTTCCGAGCTCGTTAAGGCTATCGAGGACACCTTCGGCGTTTCCGCCGCTGCTCCTGCCGCCGTTGTCGCCGCTCCCGCTGCTGGCGCTGCTGAGGCCGAGGAGAAGACCGAGTTTGACGTCGTGCTCGAGGGCTTCGGCGACAACAAGATCCAGGTCATCAAGGCCGTCCGTGAGCTCACCAACCTTGGCCTGAAGGAGGCCAAGGAGGTCGTCGAGGGCGCTCCCAAGGCTGTTCTCGAGGGTGCCAAGAAGGAGGACGCCGAGGCTGCCAAGGAGAAGCTCGAGGCTGCTGGCGCTGCTGTCACCCTCAAGTAATCAGGCTTTCTCGCCAGATTTCTTTTCAGACGGGGTTCGCATTGCGAGCCCCGTCTTTTTTGTTTTTGGCTCCTCATTCCCATTGCTCGGCACGCAGAGCATCGTTGTCTTCGCCGTGCCATTCCCGTTACCGCTGGGGCGTAAAATTGCACCATTCGAGCAATAATTTGCGTTGACCTGCTGAAGAATTGCGTTTGCCTTACGGCGACGTATGTCTTCGGCGGTAAGATACTTCGGTATCGCAATTTGGTCTGCGGCCGCCGTGCCGCACGCACAGGGCGCATTCTGCGCCTGCGAAAGGATCCTTGAATAACATGAAGGCAATCATCCCCGCCGCCGGTCTTGGCACGCGTTTTCTGCCTGGCACTAAGTGCACGCCCAAAGAGATGCTGCCGGTGCTCGACAAGCCGGTCATCCAGTACGTCGTCGAGGAGGCGCTCGACCCCGAGGAGGTCGACGACGCCATTATCGTCACCTCTCCCGGCAAGCCCGAGTTGCTGAGCTACTTCCAGCCCGATCGCTCGCTCGAGAACCTGCTTCGCGAGCGTGGCAAGGACGCCTACGCCGACGCCGTCGCCCATGCTGGCGGTATGCCGGTCGACTTCCGTTATCAGTACGAGCCCAAGGGCCTCGGTCACGCCATTCGCTCTGCCGCTGACGCTGTGGCGGGGGAGAACTTCCTGGTTCTTCTGGGCGACTACGTTGTGCCCAACCGAGACATCTGCGACAAGATGCTTGCCGTCTCCAAGGAGCACGGTGGCGCTTCTGTTATCGCCGTTGCCGCGTGCGCTCCCGAGGAGGTCAGCCGCTATGGCGTCATCGCCGGTGATCGCGTTGGCTCGCTTGAGGGCTTCGAGAATGCTGCCGATGACGAGCCCGGTGCCGTTTGGCGCATCGGCGGTCTGGTCGAGAAGCCCGCTCCCGAGGCGGCTCCGTCCAACCTGTACATCGTCGGTCGCTACCTGCTGAGCCCGCTGGTCATGGACCTTCTTGCCGACCAGCAGGCCGGTAAGGGCGGCGAGATCCAGCTGACCGACGCCATGGCCCGTTCGCTCGATCGCGAGGCCATGTATGCCGTCGTCATCGACCCGCTGTCGGGCTACGATACCGGTACCCCGTCTGGCTGGATGGCTACCAACGCCCTCATGGCTGCAAGCGATCCTCGCTTTGCCGGCGCCTTCTGGGATGCCATCGACGAGCGCGGCGGTTTGATGCGCAAATAAGCCTTTCGGGCATCGACATTTACGGGTGCGGACTTCGGTTCGCGCCCGTTTTTTTATAAGAGCTGCGATTGCCAGCCCTCTGTTCACAGAAAATATATGAACAGGTGTTCGATACACATACATTTACCTGCGCATTTTTTGTCGAAAAATTTTGCTACTCCAAAAACTCAATCGCGTCAAGGCTTTTCTTGCTCAACGGTCGGTACCTGATAAACTATTAGGTTGCGATAACTGGCGAAGCTATGCCTCGCCAATCCACCGAGCATTTCCGTGAAGGAGGAAAAACCTGGTGACCTACGCATACACTGCCACTGAGCGCAAGCGCGTCAGCTTCGGGAAAATCCCGGAGGCCATGGAGCTCCCCAACCTTATCTCTGTTCAGAGGGAATCCTTTGAGCGTTTTAAGGACGAGGGCCTTCGTGAGGCGTTCAAGGAATCCAGCCCCATCCAGAGTCAGAACCATGTTCTCGAGGTTACCTTCGGCGAGCATCAGTTCGGCGACCCCGCGCACACCGTCGAGGAGTGCCGCGAGAAGGACATGACCTATCAGGCCCCGCTTCTGACTGACGTCCGTCTCACCAACAAGGAGACCGGCGAGATCAAGGAGCAGCTCGTCTTTATGGGCGACTTCCCCATGATGACCGATCAGGGCACCTTCATCATCAACGGTACCGAGCGTATCGTCGTCTCGCAGCTCGTCCGCTCCCCGGGCGTGTACTACAGCTCCGAGATGGATTCGGGCAAGCAGATCTACAAGGCTCAGATCATCCCGTCCCGCGGTGCCTGGCTCGAGTTTGAGGTCGACAAGCGCGACCAGCTCATGGTCTCCATCGACCGTAAGCGCAAGCAGAGCGCCACGATGTTCCTGCGCGCCCTTGGCATCGCCGTCACCAACGACGATATCATCGAGCTGCTCGGCAACTCCGATGTGATCAAGCGCACCCTCGAGCGCGATACCGCCCTCACTCGCGAGGACGCCCTCATCGAGATTTACCGTCGTCTGCGCCCGGGCGAGCCTCCCACCGTGGATGCTTCCCGCAGCCTGCTCGAGGGCCTGCTCTTCAACCCGCAGCGCTACGATCTGGCCCGCGTCGGTCGTTACAAGGTCAACAAGAAGCTCAACCTCACCACCGAGGAAGAGGTCACGGTGCTCACCGACGAGGACATCGTCGCTACGCTTCGCTACCTGCTGTCCCTCGCTGCCGGCGAGCAGGGCTTCAAGGTCGACGACATCGACCACTTTGGCAACCGCCGCATTCGCACCGTCGGCGAGCTCGTCGCCAACCAGTTCCGTATCGGCATGAGCCGTATGGAGCGCGTCGTCCGTGAGCGCATGAGCTCCCAGGACATCGACGAGATCACCCCGCAGTCGCTCATCAACATCCGTCCGATCGTGGCCTCTATCAAGGAGTTCTTCGGTTCCTCGCAGCTCTCGCAGTTCATGGACCAGGCGAACCCCCTGACCGGTCTGACTCACAAGCGCCGTCTGTCCGCACTCGGCCCTGGCGGCCTTGCCGGCCACAAGTCGGGCTCCAGCCGCCGCACCAACGTGCCGACGGCCGTCCGCGACGTTCACAACTCGCACTACAGCCGCATGTGCCCGATCGAGACCCCCGAAGGCCCCAACATCGGCCTGATCGGCTCGCTCGCCCTCTACGCCCGCGTCAACGAGTATGGCTTCATCGAGGCCCCGTTCCGTCGTGTCGAGAACGGCGTTGCCACCGACCAGATCGACTGGATGACCGCTGACGAGGAAGAGAAGCACGTCATCGCGCCGGCCAACACGCCGCTCGATCCCAAGACCAACGAGTTCATCACGACCGATGCCGAGGGCAAGATCGTCCGTCCGCATACCGTGATCGCCCGTACCCGCGACTTCGACGGCTCCTTCGGCGCTCCCGCCGACGTGCCTGTCGAGGACGTCGACTACATGGACGTCTCGCCGCGTCAGATGCTCTCCGTCGCAGCCACGCTGATTCCGTTCCTCGAGCACGACGACGCCAAGCGTACGCTCATGGGCGCCAACATGCAGCGTCAGGCCGTGCCGCTGGTTCACCCCGCCGCTCCCTATGTCGGTACCGGCATGGAGCGTCGCGCCGCCCTGGACTCTGGCGAGGTTACCCTGGCCAAGAACGCCGGCGAAGTCATCTATGCCGACGCCTCCAAGATTATCGTCAAGCATGCCGGCGGCATGGACGAGTATCACCTGGCCAAGTACCAGCGCTCCAACCAGTCCACCTGCATCAACCACCGTCCGCTCGTGCGCGTCGGTGACACCGTTGAGCAGGGCGAGCCTCTGGCCGACGGTCCTTCGACCGATCATGGCGAGCTCGCACTGGGCCAGAACCTCACCGTGGCATACATGCCGTGGGAAGGCTTCAACTACGAGGACGGTATCGTCGTGTCCGAGCGCCTGGTGGCCGAGGACCTGCTGACGACCATCAATATCACCCGTCACGAGATCGACGCCCGCGACACCAAGCTCGGTCCCGAGGAGATCACTCGCGAGATCCCGAACCTCTCCGAGGACATGCTTGCCAACCTCGATGAGGACGGCATCATCCGCATCGGCGCCGAGGTCGGCCCTGGCGACATCCTGGTCGGCAAGGTCACGCCTAAGGGCGAGAGCGCTCTGACCGCCGAGGAGCGCCTGCTGCGCGCCATCTTCGGTGCCAAGGCTCACGATGTTCGCGACACCTCCCTTAAGATGCCTCACGGCGCTTATGGCCGCGTCATCGACGTCGTCCGCTTTAGCCGCGAGAACGGCGACGACCTGGCCCCCGGCGTCAACGAGCAGGTGCGCGTCTACGTCGCCCAGCGTCGTAAGATCCAGCAGGGCGATAAGATCGCCGGTCGCCACGGCAACAAGGGCGTTATCTGTAACGTTCTGCCGGTCGAGGACATGCCCTACATGGCTGACGGTACCCCGATCGACGTTATCCTCAACCCGCTGGGCGTTCCTTCGCGTATGAACGTCGGTCAGCTGCTCGAGTGCCACCTTGGCTGGGCTGCTGCCTGCGGTTGGGATACCGAGGATGCCGACTCCGACAAGTATGTCCCCGGTCCGTTCTTCGTCTCGACGCCCGTCTTCGACGGCGCCAAGGAGGACGAGATCGCCGAGGTCATCCGTCGCGCCAACAAGAACATGCTCAACAAGGCCACCGCTGCCTTTGGCGATCACATGCGCCCCGAGTTTGTCACCCAGCTTGACGAGCGCGGCAAGACCCGCCTGTTCGACGGCCGCACCGGCGAGGAGTTCCGCGAGCCCATTACCGTGGGTACGTCCTACATCCTCAAGCTCGGCCACATGGTCGACGACAAGATCCACGCCCGTTCGACCGGCCCTTACAGCCTGGTTACCCAGCAACCGCTGGGCGGCAAGGCTCAGTTCGGCGGCCAGCGCTTCGGCGAGATGGAAGTTTGGGCACTGTACGCATACGGTGCTGCCAACGTCCTGCAGGAGATCCTGACCGTCAAGTCCGACGATACCGTGGGCCGCGTCAAGACCTACGAGTCCATCGTCAAGGGCGAGAACGTCCCGGTTCCGGGTATCCCCGAGTCCTTCAAGGTTCTCGTCAAGGAGATCCGTTCCCTCGCACTGGACATCGAGCCCATGCACGATGCCGACGAGGACGCCTCCGCCCCTGTGACCGCCGAGGAGACCTCTGCTCTCGACGACCTGGCTGCGCTCGCCGGCGTTGACACCGACGTCGAGGCCCAGGATGCCGAGACCGCCGAGGCACCCGAGGCTGTCGCCGCCACGACCACTGATAAGGAGTAGTTGACTGTGGCAGATTTCGAAGCTACTGATTTTGACTCGGTAAAGATCTCCCTTGCCTCCGCCGACCAGATCCGTTCCTGGTCGCACGGTGAGGTCAAGAAGCCGGAGACCATCAATTACCGTACCCTCAAGCCCGAGAAGGACGGCCTGTTCTGCGAGAAGATCTTCGGTCCCGCCAAGGACTGGGAGTGCTCCTGCGGCAAGTACAAGGGCATCCGCTTTAAGGGCATCGTCTGCGAGCGCTGCGGCGTCGAGGTCACCTCGGCCAAGGTTCGTCGCGAGCGCATGGGTCACATCGAGCTCGCCGCTCCCGTGTCCCACATCTGGTACTTCAAGAGCCCCACGAGCTTCCCGATGAGCCGTATGCTCGACATCAAGTCCAAGGACCTCGAGAAGGTTCTGTACTTTGCCAGCTACATCATCACCGAGGTCGACTACGAGGCTCGCGAGGCCGACGCTGACGACCTGCGCGAGGAGCTCGCCGCCGATCTGGAAGAGATCGATGCCGAGTGCGCCCGCCAGATCGAGTCCCTCAAGGAGCAGGGCAACCCCGAGAACTTTGACGAGTTCTCCGACGAGGAGCCGCTGACCCCCGAGGAGATCGCCTCTGGCATCGTCGACATCGAGGAAGAGTGCAAGGACGAGAAGCAGCTCCGCACGGACGCCTTCAACGCCTTCATGAAGCTCACCGAGCGCGACCTCATCTCCGATGAGCCGCTGTTCCGCGAGATGACCCGTTACTACTCCATGTACTTCAAGGGTGGTATGGGTGCCGAGGCCGTCCGCGACCTGCTCGCTGCCATCGACCTCTCCTCCGAGGCCGAGAAGCTCAAGGCCATCATCGCCGACGAGGATTCCCAGAAGCAGAAGCGCGAGAAGGCCGTTAAGCGCCTCGAGGTCGTTGACGCCTTCCTGAAGGGCGGCAACAGCCCCGCGAACATGATCCTGGATGTCATCCCGGTCATTCCGCCCGATCTGCGCCCGATGGTCCAGCTCGACGGCGGCCGCTTCGCCGCGTCCGACCTCAACGACCTGTATCGTCGCGTGATCAACCGTAACAACCGACTCAAGCGCCTGCTCGACCTGGACGCCCCTGCGATCATCGTGAACAACGAGAAGCGCATGCTCCAGGAGTCCGTGGATGCCCTGTTCGACAACGGCCGTCGTGGTCGCCCGGTCTCTGGCCGTGGCGGTCGCCCGCTCAAGTCGCTCGCTGAGGCCCTCAAGGGCAAGCAGGGTCGTTTCCGTCAGAACCTGCTGGGCAAGCGTGTCGACTACTCCGGCCGTTCGGTAATCGTTACCGACCCCAAGCTGCTGCTGCACCAGTGCGGTCTGCCCAAGACCATGGCGCTGGAGCTCTTCAAGCCCTTCGTCATGAAGCGCCTGGTCGAGCTCGGCAAGGTCGAGAACATCAAGGGCGCCAAGCGCGCTATCGACCGCGGTGCCACCTTTGTGTGGGATATCCTCGAAGAGGTCATCGACGGTCGCGTCGTGCTGCTCAACCGTGCACCGACCCTGCACCGTCTGTCCATCCAGGCCTTTGAGCCGGTGCTGGTCGAGGGCAAGGCTATCCACCTGCACCCGCTGGTCTGCTCGCCCTTCAACGCCGACTTCGACGGCGACCAGATGTCTGTCCACGTGCCGCTGTCCAGCCAGGCTCAGGCCGAGGCTCGCGTGCTCATGCTCTCTGCGAACAACCTGCGCTCGCCGGCATCCGGCAAGCCGGTTAACATCCCTTCGCAGGACATGATCATTGGTGTGTACTACCTTACCCAGGTCCGCGAGGGTCTGCCGGGCGAGAACCACGTGTTCGCCAGCTTCGACGACGCGCTGCACGCCTATGACTGCCGTTCCGAGGTCGACATGCAGGCCAAGATCCAGGTTCGCGTGTCCGCTGCCGATGCCAACGTCATCAACGAGGACGGCACCCGTATCTTCCGCGTCAAGAACGGCAAGAACGAGTTCGTCGACTACGACGTCACCGGCAACAAGACCGCGCGCTTCGAGACCTCTATCGGCCGCATCATCTTCAACCGCCAGTGCCTGCCCGAAGACTATGAGTTCATGAACTACAAGATGGTCAAGGGCGATGTGGCCAAGCTGGTTGCCGACTGCTGCGATCGTTACCCCGAGGCCAAGGTCGGCCCGATCCTCGACGCCATCAAGTACTCCGGCTTCCACTACGCTACCCGCGCCGGCCTCACCATCTCGGTGTGGGACGCTCTCATCCCTGCCGAGAAGCAGGAGCTGCTCGATCGCGCCCAGGCCAACGTCGACCAGATCAACGAGTACTTCGAGGAGGGCTTCATCAACGAGACGGAGCGCCACATCGAAGTTGTTAACGAGTGGACCGCTTGTACCGACAAGGTCGCAGCGCTCATGCTCGACTTGTTCGACGAGGAGAACCCGCTCTACATGATGGCCGACTCCGGCGCCCGTGGTTCTAAGACCCAGCTGCGTCAGCTCGGCGGCATGCGTGGCCTGATGGCAGACATGTCCGGCGAGACGATCGACCTTCCCATTAAGGCGAACTTCCGCGAGGGCCTGCTGCCGCTCGAGTACTTCATTTCGACCTACGGCGCCCGTAAGGGCCTGGTCGATACCGCATCCCACACCTCGGACTCTGGTTACCTGACCCGTCGTCTGGTCGACGTGGCCCAGGACGTCATCGTCCGCGAGGAGGACTGCGGTACGCACGAGGGCGTTACCTACAACCTCATCATCCCCGGCACCACCGATCTCAACACCGACCTCGTCGGCCGTTGCTTCATCGAGGACGTCGTGGCCCCCGATGGCACCGTGCTCTTTGAGCAGGACGGCTACATCGAGAAGGTCGCCGACATCCAGAAGATGGTCGATGCGGGCCTTAAGAAGGTCAAGCTCCGCGCGCTGCTCACCTGCCGCTCCAAGTACGGCGTGTGCCAGAAGTGCTACGGCTGGGATCTTTCCACCCGTCGTCCGGTCGCCATCGGTACCGCGGTCGGCATTATTGCCGCCCAGTCCATCGGCGAGCCCGGTACGCAGCTTACGATGCGTACCATTCACTCCGGCGGCGTCGCTGGCGTCGACGATATTACGCAGGGCCTGCCTACGGTCAGCCGTATGTTCGATATCGTCGGCAACGTCAACGAGAAGATCCTGGGTCGCGAGGCCGAGCTGGCTCCGTACTCCGGTCACCTCTCGATTAAGCCCGAGAAGTCCGAGTACGTGCTGACGCTCACCGACTCCGAGGACCACACCCGTGTTCTCGACGAACGTCGCGTCCCCGCTTCGGTGCGCTTTATGCCCGAGATCGAGGACGGCTGCGAGGTTCGCGCCGGCGACCAGATCACCAAGGGCTTCGTCAACTTCCGCAACCTGCGCAAGCTGACCGACATCGAGTCGACGATGCACACCTTCGTCGAGAGCGTCAAGGACGTCTACACCAGCCAGGGCGTCGACCTGAACGACAAGCACATCGAGGTGCTCGCACGTCAGATGCTGCGTCGCGTTCAGATCACCAACCCCGGTGACTCCAAGTACCTGCTTGGTCAGTACGTCGACCGCTACGAGTTCGCTGACGAGGTCGAGCGCGTTGCCCGTCTGGGCGGTCAGGCTCCCGTGGCCGAGCCCGTCATCCTGGGTACGCTCAAGGTCGCGTCCAACATCGACTCCTGGCTGTCGAGCGCTTCGTTCATCCGTACCGCCGGCGTCCTTACCGAGGCTGCCATCGAGGGCAAGGTCGACCACCTGCTCGACCTTAAGTCCAACGTCATCGTCGGTAAGAAGATCCCGGCTGGTACCGGCCTCAAGCCGTACGCCAACGCCAAGCTGACGTATCGCACGGCCGACGGCTATGTTGACATCGACGGTCCGGCTTCGCCCAACGCCAAGTCGCTGCCCGAGTGGGCTCCGGTTGAGCTCAAGGACCTGGACGAGCAGCTCCCGCAGCAGCTCGACTGGGCCGGCTACGACGAGTTCGGTGGTGCTGACGGTTCGTTCACCCGCAACGGCCATACCATCTCCGCCGAGAAGGCTCGCCTGTACCTGTTCGACGACCTGGGCGTGTCGCAGCGCTGGACCAACAAGTTCAGCGAGGTCGGCATCGAGACGGTCGGCGACCTGGTCGGCAAGTCCGAGGAGGATCTGCTGCGCATCGATGGTATCGGTGCCAAGGCGATCGAGGAGCTTCGTGACGGCCTGGAGGCCCACGACCTGCTCTACATCCTCGAGAACAACGACGACGTTGCCGACGAGGAAGACCTCTCGCAGCTGCTGCAGATGGTCTTTAGCCCCGACGGTCCGGACGATATCCTGCTGGGTACCTCCGCTCCGACGCATCACGCCGACGCCGACGAGGAGCTCCTGGGCGCCCCGATCGACGACAAGAAGGCTCCCGCCAACGGTGCCATCAACGAGGACATGGCTTCCCTCGACGAGCTGCTCAACCAGCTCGTGGACACCGACGACGCCGAAGAGGCCAAGGACAACGACGAGGAGTAATTTCCTAGTACGTTAACCGTCCTTCCAAAGACCCGTTTCCCAACAGGGAAGCGGGTCTTTTTTGTTGAAGAAAACCTGCCAAAAAGGGACAGGTTTATTTTGGTGGGTTTTCCTGCTTGAATTTGAAACATTTCGTCCGGCCAGAGCGTATCTATGGTGAGGACCTCATCAAGAATCAGTACCGTCACCGGGAGGTGATTATGGAAGAACAAACATTTAGACAGGCGGTCGAAGATCACCGAGATGTCGTGTTTCGAATCGCATTGACGTATCTGCGCGATCGCGCCGATGCCGATGATGTTGCCCAAGATGTCTTTCTTAAGCTGCTCAAAAGCGATACGCAATTTGAGAGTTGGGAGCATCTTCGCCGCTGGCTTATCCGGGTCACGATCAATGAATGCAAATCGCTCTTTCGAAAGCCACGGAGGCGTGTGGAGGATATTGAGAACCTGGCCGATTCGCTTTCGACGGCGCAGGAGGAGACCAAGGCGGTCCTGTCAGACGTTATGCGACTTCCGGAGCGATTCCGTGTTCCCATCGTGCTCTATTACTATCTGGGCTTTTCGACCTCAGAGATTGCCGAGTTACTGCATGTGCCAGCCGCGACCGTTCGAACGCGTTTAGCTCGTGGTCGATCGAAGCTCAAATTCATCCTAGAGGAGGGCGACCGTGAAATCCAATCAAATCAAGCAGGCCTTCGAGTCCATCCAAGCCGATAGCGATCTTGCCGACCGTGTTATTGATGCTGCGGCTGGAAAGCCGCTTCGTCGAAAGGGTCACGCGAAACCTCTGTATGTTGCCGTAATCGGATGTCTTGCCGGAGTGTTAGCGACCGGAGGGGTCGCCTACGCCGTTGTCAATTCCAGCTATTTTGCCTCAGCCTGGGGAAACCACGGCAATGGGGATTCCATTACCTGGACCAACGGTGGCTCATCGGGGACTAAATATACCTACACCAGAGAGTTTGGTGATGGCATCGCGCCCCAAAGCCTGGAGGGTGCAGTCCAGGAGGTTAATCTGTCCGTCGAGGGTAACGGCTATACGCTTGATATCCATGAGATGGCTATTGACCAAAACGGCTGCGGAGCCGTGACGTTTACGTTGTCCAATCCAAATGGCGTTAACTACTACAAGCCGGCAGCAGAGACAGGCGAACTTGTTCTCTATGGTGAAGAAGAACAAGGAATCGGCACGCCCAGCATGAACTTCGGCGAGGAATGGGCTGACACACGCTGCACAATTGATAAGGACACATCAAGCGACACGGTCATTAATGGCACGATGTACTTTGCCTCGTGGGATCGCGAGCGAGATTTGGGACATGCGGTCACCTGGAATATCAGCTGGACGGAGGGCAAAGGTGAGGATGCGAAGGTGATCGAGGTATCGACGCCAGAGTTTAACGTCGGAGCGCACGTCGATATAAAGGAACTCCGCTCCGATGACTCGTCTCTTGAGATTAGCCCGTTTTCCATCCAGACGCACATCGATGATCTGGGCTATGAAGCAGTTGATCATAAACTGACCGTCAGCTACAAGGATGGATCGGAGCAGATTATCGAAGATGACGACGCAGGGGCGTACAATTTCTATGTTTCGATGGCACGCAATAGCGGAGAGAACATCTCGGTGCCGACAAAACTGATCAATGTCGATCAAGTGGTCTCGGTAACCCTTGAGGGCACGAGGTACACATCAACAGGAGAGACCGAAACAGAAGTACCCTTTACCATCGTCTATTCGTAAGATTTGGGGCCGCTTCCTACTAGGGGAGGCGGCCCATTTTGCGTTAAATGGGCGGTTAAAGCGAGCGACATTCGTCCGATTTTCGGAAGTATGCGGCAAAATCCCGATAGGCCGACCACACCGCATATGCTCAAGCGTTCTACCTGCCGGTTTGTTATCGCAAAACCCTTGTGCGCTCAGCAAGTTCAAAATTTGCCGCATACTTCCGAAAACGCCGCCGATTTCCATGCGACAGATGAGAGCAGATCACCGCTGGAGCGCGACGTTTCCCCAGATAAAACCGACCAAAATAAATCTGTCCCTTTTTGGAAGGTAACGTTGCCCCGACGAGCACGTCGGATTCCCGGCCCGGGCGGCACAGGGGTTAAGTTTGTCGCGAGTTCCGCACGAGCCGGAGGCCACTTAATGTGGCCTCCGTGCGAGCCAGGACTGTAGAGCAGCAAACTTAACCCCTGTGCCGCCCGGGCCGGGGATCCGCCCCCGCGCACAGAAGGGGATTCCTTTTGTGTAGGCTTTGCGGAAATGTGGCTATTTAAGGATACGCCCGGCGGCGTGGTCTGTTGACGGCACAGCTAACGGCACGTATCCTATCGAACTGCGTGTTTCGTAGGGGGATGCTGACCCCTCGATTCAAGCCGTTGCACTTTACAGAAAGCTGGAATCATTCGAGAAGGAGTACGCTTTGCCTACTATTAACCAGCTGGTTCGCCAGGGCCGTCGTTCCGTGCCCAAGAAGTCCAAGAACGCTGCTCTGCAGCACAACTCCCAGAAGCGCGGCGTGTGCACCCGTGTCTTCACCACGAGCCCCAAGAAGCCGAACTCGGCTCTTCGTAAGGTTGCCCGTGTTCGCCTCGTCAACGGCATCGAAGTTACCGCTTACATCCCGGGTGAGGGCCACAACCTGCAGGAGCACTCCATCGTGCTCGTCCGCGGCGGTCGTGTCCGTGACCTCCCTGGTGTCCGCTATCACGTCATCCGTGGCGCCTACGACGCTGCTCCGGTCCAGAACCGTATGCAGGCCCGTTCCAAGTACGGTGCTAAGCGCCCCAAGGCCAAATAAGCCAGATAACGTTTTGATACTTTCGCCGTGTGCCGCCTAAGCGCCGCACGGTAGACACTTAAGGAGATTTCACATGCCGCGTCGTGCAGCAGCTAATCGTCGTGAGGTTCAGCCTGACGCCGTTTACAACAACCGCCTGGTGACTCAGCTCATCAACAAGGTCCTTCTTGACGGCAAGAAGGCCACCGCTGAGCGCATCGTTTACACCGCTTTCGAGATCGTTGCCGAGAAGTCCGAGGGTGGCGACGCTCTCGCTACCTTCAAGAAGGCTATGGACAACGTCAAGCCCACGCTCGAGGTTAAGCCCAAGCGTGTCGGTGGCGCTACCTATCAGGTCCCGATGGAGGTCAACTCCCGTCGTTCCACCGCTCTGGGTATCCGCTGGATCGTCAACTTCTCCCGCGCTCGCAAGGAGAAGACCATGGCCGAGCGTCTCGCTAACGAGATCCTCGACGCCTCCAACGGTCTTGGCGCTTCCGTCAAGAAGCGTGAGGACGTCTTCAAGATGGCCGAGGCCAACCGCGCGTTCTCTCACTATCGTTGGTAAGTTAAGGTAAGGAACTAACATGGCTAAGCCTAAGTACAAGCTTTCCGATACCCGTAACATCGGCATCATGGCCCACATTGATGCTGGTAAGACCACCACGACCGAGCGTATTCTTTACTACACCGGTAAGACCCACAAGATCGGTGAGGTCCATGAGGGCGCTGCCACCATGGACTGGATGGTTCAGGAGCAGGAGCGCGGCGTAACCATTACCTCCGCTGCTACCACGTGCTTCTGGAACAAGGACGGTAAGGACTACCGCATCCAGATCATCGACACCCCGGGCCACGTTGACTTCACCGCCGAGGTCGAGCGCTGCCTGCGCGTCCTCGATGGCGCTGTCGCCGTCTTCGACGCCGTTGCCGGCGTTCAGCCCCAGTCTGAGACCGTTTGGCGTCAGGCTTCCACCTTCAACGTCCCCCGCATCGCCTTCATCAACAAGTATGACCGCGTGGGCGCTGACTTCTTCAACGCTATCGAGACCATGAAGGATCGTCTCGACGCTAACGCCGTGGCCGCTCAGGTCCCGATGGGCGCCGAGGACAACTTCTGGGGCGTCATCGACCTGGTCACCATGACTGCTTGGGACTTCAAGGCCGACGACAAGGGCATGACCTACCCCGAGCCGATGGACGAGATCCCGGCTGAGTTTGCCGACATCGCTGCCACCAAGCGTGAGGAGCTCCTCGACGCTGCTGCCAGCTTTGATGACGAGCTCATGGAGAAGATCCTCATGGAGGAGGACTTCACCGTCGAGGAGCTCAAGGCTGCTCTGCGCAAGGGCGTTCTGGCCAACGAGCTCAACCTCGTCTTTGTGGGTTCCGCCTACAAGAACAAGGGCGTTCAGGAGCTGCTCGACGCTGTCGTCGACTACCTGCCCAGCCCGCTTGACGTTGAGGCCGTCACCGGTACCGATCCGGACACCGGCGAGGAGATCCAGCGTCATCCTTCCTTCGACGAGCCCTTCTCCGGCCTGGTCTTCAAGATCATGACCGATCCGTTCGTCGGTAAGCTCACCTATGTCCGCGTTTACTCCGGCCGCGCCGAGTCCGGTTCCTACGTGGTCAACGCTTCCAATGGTCAGCGCGAGCGCCTCGGCCGCATCCTCGAGATGAACGCTGCCGAGCGTATCGACCGTGACGACGCTGCCGCCGGCGACATCGTCGCTTGCGTCGGCTTCAAGAACTCCACCACCGGTGACACCCTGTGCGCCGAGGGCAAGGAGATCGTCCTCGAGAAGATCGAGTTCGCTAAGCCCGTTATCGACGTTGCCATCGAGCCCAAGACCAAGGCCGAGCAGGACAAGATGTCCCTGGCTCTGACCAAGCTCGCCGAGGAGGACCCGACCTTCCAGGTGTCCACCAACCACGAGACCGGCCAGACCATCATCGCCGGCATGGGCGAGCTGCACCTCGAGATCATCGTCGACCGTCTGCTCCGCGAGTTCAAGGTTGACGCTAACGTTGGTAAGCCCCAGGTTGCCTACCGCGAGACCGCTGGTCACGACGTCGAGAAGGCTGAGGGCAAGTTCGTCCGTCAGTCCGGCGGTCGCGGTCAGTACGGCCACGCCGTCATCAAGCTCGAGAAGATGGAGGAGGGCTTCGGCTACGAGTTCGTCAACGCTATCGTCGGCGGCGTCGTGCCCAAGGAGTACATCCCGTCCATCGACAAGGGCATTCAGGAGGCCCTGAACACCGGTGTTATCGCCGGCTTCCCGGTCCTCGACGTTAAGGTCACCCTGTTCGACGGTTCTTACCACGAGGTCGACTCCTCCGAGGCCGCCTTCAAGATCGCCGGCTCCATGGCTATCAAGGACGCCCTCAAGAAGTCCGATCCGCAGCTGCTCGAGCCGATCATGGCTGTCGAGGTCGAGACCCCCGAGCAGTACATGGGCGACGTTATGGGCAACCTCTCCGGTCGCCGCGGCAAGATCGAGGGCATGGAGGATCGCAAGAACAGCAAGCTCATCCGTGCCAAGGTGCCGCTGGGCGAGATGTTCGGTTACGCTACCGACCTTCGCTCCCAGACCCAGGGCCGTGCATCCTACACGATGCAGTTCGACTCTTATGAGCCCGCGCCCAAGTCCATTGTGGACGAGGTCATGAGCAAGAACGCCTAAGTTCGAGCTCCCTGTTACGTAATCCGCGAGAACATCTCTCGCACTCTTTGGAGGTTTAAGTTGGCTACCCAGAAGATCCGCATTCGCCTCAAGGGCTATGATCACGAGGTCGTCGATCAGTCCGCGAAGCTCATCGTCGAGACCGCTCAGAAGACCGGCGCTCGCGTTTCCGGTCCTGTCCCCCTGCCCACCGAGCGCAACCTGTACACGGTTATCCGCTCGCCGCACGTGAACAAGGACTCCCGTGAGCAGTTCGAGATGCGCACTCACAAGCGCCTCATCGACATCCTCGACCCCACCTCGGGCACCGTTGATTCGCTCATGCGTCTCGACCTCCCCGCTGGCGTCGACATCGACATCAAGCTCTAAGCGATATCGCTCATAGCTTACAGAGCCCCGCTGCCATGTTGGTAGCGGGGCTCTTTTGTTTTGAATAATGGTTTGGACTGCCGGGCATTGCTGCCGAGTAGGTGGCTGCAGCGCCCTATTCGCTCAAGGGACGCAGCGATGCCTCCTCAAAATGGAAGGATCGCAAGCCGTCTTCCGTTTCGATACATGCGCGACCAAAGTCATCGACCGTTTGAAAGATGCCTCGTGCCAGCTCGTCTCCAGCGGGGGAGCGGGCGATAACGTGCTTCCCGATCCAATTGAGGTGAGCGATATATTCGTCGTGGACGGGCGCGAGCGGACCGGCGTCTTCTTCCTTGGCGTTGAGGCGCTCTGCCCAGGTATCTACAGCGTCTATAACTGCGTGATAGACCTCATCGAGGAGCATGTCGACGGCGGGAACGCTCTCGTTGAGGTCCGAGAGGCCAATTGCCGCCAGGCCGCCATCGGGCACCTCTTGGGGCGTGTAGTTTACGTTGACACCAATGCCACAGACGGCGAAAGGTTTGCCTTCGTTATCGCGTGCGGCCTCGACCAGAATGCCGCCGAGCTTGCGTCCTCGCGCGACCAGGTCGTTGGGCCATTTGAGGCCAATCTCGTTTGCAAGACCCTGCTTTTCGAGTGCTTCGAGCACCGCTAGGCCGCTGACGGCGGCAAGACCAGAGTGCTTTGCGGGATTAACGCATGGACGCAGGACAATCGAAAGCAATAGGTTGCCGGCGGTTGAATCCCACTTGTGGCCGCGCCGGCCGCGTCCTGCCGTTTGCGCGCGGGCGGCAAGTCCTGTGCCGTGCGGCGCACCCTGTTTTCCTGCCTCGAGCAGGTCATCGTTGGTCGATCCGGTTACGTCGACGATCGTTAATATGGCATCCATAACGGCTGCTACCTCCTAAGTTAATAAGGCAATCGCGCAATGGTGTCGAGAGATAGACACAATGTGAAGCCTTTGTCGCATTTGGACAATTTAATGTTAACACGTCAACAACGACTGAAATGCGCTATCCTCTCTTGGTCGATGTAAACACGTCAACAACTCAAAGGAGGTTAGTGATGGGTTTCACGATTCTTGGAACAGGCTCGGCGCTTCCTAAGCGCAGTGTTTCCAATGACGAGCTGTCTGAGTTCCTCGATACCTCGGATGAGTGGATTTTTACCCGCACCGGTATCAAGAGCCGCCATGTCTGCACCACCGAGTTACTTGACGACCTTGCTGTAGCGGCGAGCGAGCGGGCACTCCAGGTGTCCGGAATCGACGCGAGCCAGCTGGATCTAATCGTCTGCTCGACGACGACGGGTGACCACCTTGTTCCCGCTGAGGCGTGTGCCGTTGCTGAGCGACTAGGCGCGACGTGCCCTGCCTTCGATGTCTCGGCGGCCTGCGCCGGCTTCGTATTTGCGCTCGATGTCGCCGAGGGCTATATCGCCCGCGGCCGTGCCGAGCGCGTGCTTGTCGTTGCTGCCGAGCAGATGACGCGCGCGCTCGACTGGACCGACCGTGCCACCTGCGTGCTCTTTGGCGATGGGGCAGGCGCCGCAGTGATTGAGGCCGGGGGAGACAACCCCCTTGCCGTTGAGCTTTCGACGGCGCCCGACGTCGAGACGTTGCACGTTCCCGGTCTAGTCGGTACCTCGCCGTTTAAGGCCTCCGCAGATAGCGAGAGCGTGCTGTCCATGAATGGCCGCCGTGTGTTCAAGTTCGGCGTCAACGCCATCTGCGACACGGTCCATAAGCTTGCGAGCGATGCGGGCATTTCGGTCGAAGATATCGATCATTTTGTATTCCATCAGGCTAACGAACGAATCCTGAGCCAGGCGGTCAAGCGCCTGAGTGTGCCGGACGAGCGCGTGGTTCGCATGTTGCGCGAGACCGGCAACATTTCGAGCGCATGCATTCCGCTTGCTCTCGATCGACTGGCAAATACCGGCGCGCTGCACGCGGGCGACACCATCGCCCTGGTCGGATTTGGCGCCGGCTTGGATGTAGGTGGCTATCTACTTCGCTGGAAGTAGTTGCACATAGGAAATGAAAACGCCCCTGGGGCACAAACAAAGGAGAACTACCATGGCAGATCAGAAGACCTTCGAGCGCGTCTGCGACGTTATCCGCGAGACCGCCGGCCTTGACGATGTCGAGATGAAGCCCGAGTCCACGCTCGAGGAGATTGGCCTCGACAGCCTGGGTACCGTCGAGATCCTCGTTGCCGTCGAGGACGAGTTTGGCATTGAGCTCGATACCGAGGAGAACCCCAAGACGGTCGGCGAGTTCGTCGATACGGTCGAGGCGGCATTGGAGAAGTAGTGATGCTCAAGTCTCCTCTCTGCGATCTGCTCGGCATCGAGAAACCCGTGTTCCAGGGTGGTATGGCCTGGATTGCCGACGCCTCGCTGGCATCTGCCGTGTCCGAGGCGGGCGGCTTAGGCATTATTGCGGCCATGAATGCCGACGCCGACTGGCTTCGCGACCAGATTCATGAGCTGCGCACCAAGACGGATAAGCCCTTTGGCGTCAACGTCATGCTCATGAGCCCGTTTGCCGACGAGGTCGCGCAGGTCGTGATTGACGAGCGAGTGCCGGTCGTCGTGACGGGCGCCGGCAATCCCACCAAGTACATGAAGGCCTGGAACGAGGCGGACATCAAGGTCATCCCGGTCGTTGCCTCGGTGGCGCTGGCGCGCCTCGTGGCGCGTCGTGGGGCCACGGCGGTTGTTGCCGAGGGTACCGAATCAGGCGGCCATATTGGCGAGACCTCGACGATGGCACTGGTGCCGCAGGTTGTCGATGCGGTCGATATTCCCGTCGTGGCCGCCGGCGGTATTGCCGACGGCCGCGGCGTGGCGGCCGCCTTTATGCTGGGCGCCGAAGGCGTGCAAGTGGGTACGCGCTTTCTGGTCGCAGACGAGTGCACCGTCTCGGAGCAGTACAAAGAGATGGTCCTGAAGGCCAACGACACTTCGACGCGTGCGACCGGTCGCTCGACGGGACATCCAGTGCGCGCCCTCAAGAGCCCCTTCACCAACGCCTATGCCAAGAGCGAGGGTTCCGGCGCGAGTGCCGAGGAGCTCGGTGCTATGGGAACCGGTGCGCTGCGTAAGGCCGCCAAGGACGGCAACTACGAAGAGGGTTCGTTTTTGTGTGGACAGATTGCCGGCATGGTCAACGAGCGCCAGAGCGCACGCGAAATCGTTGACGACCTGGTCGTTGGCGCCGAGCATGTCCTGAAGGGTGCGTCCGCATGGGTAGCGTAGCGTTTCTGTTTGCCGGTCAGGGTGCCCAGCATCCCGCGATGGGCGTCGATCTCATCGAAGCATCGCCGGCGGCTGCCGAGGTGTTCGCCATTGCTGACGAGGCGCGCCCGGGGACCAGCGAGCAGTGCCGGAGCGCCTCGAAAGAGGAGCTCTCGCAGACCGAGAACACGCAGCCTTGCGTGTTCGTGCACGACTTGGCTGTCGCCGTCGCCCTGCGCGAGCGCGGCGTGGTGCCTGCCGCCTGTGCGGGATTCTCGCTGGGCGAGGTCGCCGCGCTCACCTTTGCGGGGGCGTTCGATACGCGAGCGGGCTTTGAGCTCGTGTGCGAGCGCGCGGCGCTGATGGCCGCGGAGGCCGAGCGTCATCCGGGCGGCATGCGCGCCGTCATCAAACTTGATGCTGCGCAAGTCGAGAACCTGGCTGCGCAGGCCGGCGAGGACTGCTGGCCGGTCAACTACAACAGTCCCCAGCAGACGGTTGTGGCCGGAGCGCCCTATGCGCTGCAGACCCTCGACGTCCTAGTAAAAGAGGCTGGCGGCCGCGCCATGAAGGTCGCGGTGTCGGGTGCATTTCATAGCCCCTATATGGCCGAGGCGACCTGTGGCCTTGCCGCATATATTGAGGCCGGTCACGCGCCGTCCCCGTTGCTCATTCCTGTTTTGGCAAATATGACAGCGGCGCCCTATCCGGCGGACCCCCAGACGGCATCGGATGTCTTGGCCAATCAGGTGAGCCATGCCGTGCGCTGGGTCGATACGCTGCATGCTCTGCAGGATCAAGGCATCGACACATTTATTGAGGTCGGCCCCGGCAAAACGCTGTCCGGCCTGATCAAGCGTACGTTGAGCGACGTTCGTGTGTATTCGTGCGAGACGGCCGAGCAGGTCGCAGCTATTGCCGACGAGCTCGCATAGTCCACAGGGCTGTAACCCGAAAGGAATGACATGGGCAACTTGAACAATGGCGCGCTCGAGCGCAACGACTCACGTCGCGTGGCACTGGTCACGGGCGGCTCGCGGGGTATCGGCCGCGCCTGCGCTATCGGTCTGGCGGAGGATGGCTACGATATCGCCGTCGTCTATGCCGGCAGCGTCGATGCGGCGCGCGAGACGTGCGACGCCTGCGAGGCGGCTGGCGCCACGGCGCGCTCATATCAATGTGACGTGGCCGACCCCGCTGCCGTCAACGCGTGCGTGGAAGCGGTCCTCAACGACTTTGGCTCCATTTGGGCGCTCGTCAACAACGCTGGCATCACCCGCGATGGCCTGCTCATGCGCATGGGCGATGACGCCTTCGATCGCGTGCTCGATGTCAATCTTAAAGGAACGTTTAACACGACGCGTGCGCTCACCAAGACCTTTATGCGCCAGCGCGGCGGCTGCGTCGTCAACATGAGCTCAGTCGTGGGCCTGATGGGTAATGCCGGGCAAGCCAACTACGCTGCCTCCAAGGCGGGCGTGATCGGCCTGACCAAGGCGGTGGCGCGCGAGCTTGCGCCCCGCGGTGTACGAGTGAACGCGGTCGCCCCCGGGTTTGTCGAGACAGATATGACGGCAAAGCTCTCGGAGAAGGTGCGTACGGTAACCGAGGAGCAGATTCCCCTTAAGCGTATGGCGCAGCCCGAAGAGGTGGCCGGTGTGGTGCGATTTTTAGTGAGCGATGCGGCTGCCTACATTACGGGCGAAGTCGTGCGCGTCGACGGTGGAATGGCGATGTAGAAACCAGGGCCGAAGAACGGCTTGGATGAGGAGACCATGATGGAACAGAGAGTTGCAATCACCGGCATCGGTGCCGTATCGCCGCTCGGCAACACCGCGCTTGCCACCTGGGCGGCAATGTGCGCCGGCACGTGCGGCATCGGCCCGATCACGCACTTCGATACCGATGCGTTTGCCGTTAAGGTGGCGGCCGAGGTCAAGGGCTTTGACGGCAACGAGTACTTTGGCAAGCGTGACGCCAAGCACCTGGACCCCTGCGTCCAGTTTGCCCTGGCAGCGTCGGACGAGGCCATGCACGATGCGGGCTTTGATGTCGAGGGCGCCATTGATCGCGAGCGCCTGGGCGTCTACGTGGGCTCGGGCGTGGGCGGCATGACGACGCTCGTCGACAACGTCCATACGATTGCCGAACGTGGGCCCCGCCGCGCATCGCCCTATATGATCGCGATGATGATCCCCAACATGGCATCGGGCAATATCGCAATCCGCCACAAGGCAAAGGGGCCGACCCTGCCCGTCGTGACCGCTTGCGCCACCTCGGCCCATGCGGTGGGTGAGGCGTTCCGCGCCATCAAGCATGGCTATGCCGACGCGATCCTCGCGGGCGGCGCCGAGGCTGCAATTATCCCCGATGCCGTTGCGGGCTTTACGTCCTGCCGTGCATTGACCACCAACCCCGATCCCGCGACGGCCTGCCGTCCGTTCGATGCAGACCGCGACGGCTTTGTGATGGGCGAGGGCGCCTGCGTGCTCGTGCTCGAGAGCATGGAACATGCGCAGGCGCGCGGTGCGCACATTTATGCCGAGGTCGTGGGCTACGGCAACACCGATGATGCCTATCACATCACGAGCCCTGATCCCGAGGCTGCCGGCATTGCCCGCGCGATATCGCTGGCGGTGACCGAGGGCGACGTCAAGCCTTCCGAGGGTCTCTACATCAATGCCCACGGCACATCGACCAAGCTCAACGATTCGTCCGAGACGGCGGGCATTAAGCGTGCGCTCGGCGAGGACGCGGCGCGCGCCGCGCACGTCTCGTCGACTAAGTCGATGACCGGCCACATGATCGGTGCCACGGGCGCCATCGAGGTCATGGCCTGCGCCATGGCGCTCGAGCAGGGCGTGGTGCCGCCGACCATTAACTACCGCACGCCCGATCCCGCCTGCGATCTTGACTACACGCCCAATCGCGCAGTTCGCGCCGACCTTACCTGGGCGCTTTCGACCAACCTAGGCTTTGGCGGGCACAACGCCGCCATCGCGCTGCGTAGATATACGAGGAGCTAGAGCATGGATTCCAAAAGACTTGCCGAGATAGCCGATGTTATGGAGAACCGCGGCCTCACGCGCGTACGCGTTGAGGAGCCCGATGGCACCGCGGTCGAACTCGAGCGCGCGAGCGCCGCACAGCCGGTTGCCGTGCCCATGCCCATGCCGAGCGCTATGGCCGCTCCAGTTGCAGCTCCCACAGTCGCGCCTGCCGCACCGGAGCCCGCCGCGCAGACACCTGCCGCCGCACCGGAGCCCAAGGGCACCGAGGTGACCGCTCCCATGGTCGGCGTTTTCTATGCTGCCCCGGCGCCGGGCGACGAGCCGTTTGTGCACGTGGGCTCTAAGGTCAAGGCCGGCGAGACCCTCTGCATCATCGAGGCCATGAAGGTTCTCAACGAGGTGACGGCCGAGGCAGACGGCGAGGTGCTCGAGATCTGCGTGGCCGACGGCGACCTCGTGGAGTTTGGCAGCTGCCTCATGAGGATCGGATAGGTGATGTCCATGAACAAAGAAGAGCTCAAGAAGCTGTTGCCGCATCGCGAGCCGATGCTTTTGCTCGACGAGGCCGAGCTGGTGGGCGACGAGGCCCACGGCAAGATCACGATCACGGGCGACGAGTACTTTTTGCAGGGGCATTTTCCGGGAAACCCGGTGGTCCCCGGCGTGATTCAGTGCGAGATGCTCGCCCAAAACTGTTGCGTGCTGCTGATGGGCGACGAGGAAGCGCGCGGCGCGACGCCGTTCTACACGAGTCTGGACAAGGTGCGCTTTAAGCGTCCGGTGCGCCCGGGCGACACGGTTGATCTGGTGTGCACCATCACGCGTGCGCGCGGGCCGTTCCGCTTTGCGACGGGTACTGCGAGCGTCAACGGTGAGGTTTGCTGCCGCGCCGATATGTCTTTTGCACTCATGCACGAAAGTTAAGGAAGGCTTCATGTTCGACAAAGTGCTCATCGCCAACCGCGGAGAAGTCGCGGTCCGTGTTATCCGCGCGTGCCGCGATATGGGCATCAAGACCGTCGCCGTTTATTCCACGGCCGATGCGGACGCGCTGCACGTGCAGCTTGCCGACGAGGCGTATTGCATCGGCGGCCCGCGTCTTGCCGAGAGCTACCTCAACGACGATGCTGTGCTCACCTGTGCCGTGAAGTCGGGAGCAAAGGCGATCCATCCCGGCTATGGCTTCTTTTCCGAGAAGGCGAGCTTCGTGCGCGACTGCGACAAGTATGGCCTGACGTTTGTCGGTCCTTCGGCCAAGGTGATCGACAGCATGGGCGACAAGGACGCCGCACGTCGAACGGCTGCCGCGGCGGGCGTGCCCATCGTACCGGGCTGCGATTTGCTCAAAAGCCCCGAGGAGGCGACGGCCGAGGCCGAGCGCATTGGCTGCCCCGTGCTTATTAAGGCGCGTGCAGGTGGCGGCGGTCGCGGCATTCGCAAGGTCGAGCGCGTGGAAGATGCGGCAAAGGCGTTCATCGAGGCGCGTGCCGAGGGCGAGGCCGTTTTTGGCGACGGCGAGTGCTACATGGAGAAGTTCGTCGCGCCGGCGCATCACGTTGAGGTGCAGATTATGGCCGATAAGCAGGGCCATGTGTTTTCGCTCGGCGAGCGCGAGTGCTCGGTGCAGCGGCGCAACCAAAAGCTAATCGAGGAGAGCCCCGCGCCGTGCCTCGACGGACACGACGACATTCGTGCTCGCATGCACAAGGCAGCGCGTGACCTGGCTCGTGCCGTCGGCTACGAAGGAGCCGGTACCATCGAGTTCCTGTATTCGGACGACGACAATTTCTACTTTATGGAAATGAACACGCGCTTGCAGGTGGAGCATCCGGTTACGGAGTTTGTGACCGATACCGACTTGGTCAAGTGGCAGCTGCGCGTGGCAGCCGGCCAGCCTCTGCCCTTTGAGCAGGAGGACATGCCGGTCCGCAACCACGCCATGGAGTGCCGCATCAATGCCGAAACGCCGGACTTTCTGCCGTCATGCGGAACGGTCACCGCGTTGCGTGTGCCGGGTGGTCCGCGCGTGCGCTGGGATTCCGCCATGTTTACCGGTGCGAAAGTTCCGCCGTACTACGACTCCATGCTTGGCAAGCTCATCGTGTGTGCGCCCACGCGTGACGGCGCCATTCGCAAGATGCGCTCGGCCCTGGGCGAGCTCGTGATTGAGGGCGTGAGCGAAAACAGCGAGCTGCAGCTCGACGTGCTGGCAAACGATGAGTTCTTGTCGGGCATGTACCACACCGATCTGATGGGGCATCTCTATGCTGATGAATAGAAAAGCGAAGACGGTCAACGTCCTCGAGGGGCCGATGACCGAGTCGTGCGCCGAGTTTCCCGCGCGCCACGTGTTTATCAAGTGTCCGGAGTGCCGCCGCGTGATCGATGAGGCACGCCTGCACGACAACCTCGAGGTCTGCCCTCGTTGCGGCAAACACTTTCGCGTGAGCGGTCGCGCGCGCATGCGCATGACGGTCGACGAGGGAACGTTTGAGGAATGGGATGCCAATCTGGCGTCGGAGGATTTCCTCTCGTTTCCCAGCTATGCCGACAAGCTCAAGAGCGTGAGCGAGCGTTCGGGCGAGCGCGATGCCGTTGTGTGCGGCAAGGGCAAAATCTGCGGTTGCGATACGGCGCTCTTCTTTATGGACGCCAACTTTATGATGGGCTCGATGGGTTCCGTGGTGGGCGAGAAGATCTGTCGCACATTTGAGCATGCGACCGAGCTGGGATTGCCAGTTGTCGGCTTTACCGTTTCGGGCGGTGCACGCATGCAAGAGGGCGTGACATCGCTTATGCAGATGGCCAAGATTTCTGCGGCGGTTAGGCGCCACAGTGAGGCGGGCGGCCTGTATATCACGGTGCTCACCGACCCCACGACCGGCGGCGTAACCGCGAGCTTTGCCATGGAGGGCGATATTATCCTGGCCGAGCCCGATGCCCTGACGGCATTTGCCGGCCCGCGCGTGATCGAGCAGAACATGTACAAGCGCCTGCCCAAGGGATTCCAGCGCTCCGAGTTTTTGCTGGAGCACGGCTTTTGCGATGCCGTCGTTCCGCGTGGCGAGATTACGCTCACGGTGGGCGAGCTGCTGGCGCTGCACGAAGGGCACGTGCCCGGCCTGGGGGCACCGCACGAGATTGTGCATACGGGTCGCCGCGGCAAAAAGTTGGGACACTTGTTCAAGCGCTCGGCCGCACCAAAAACCGCGCTCGAGATTGTCAAACAGACCCGCTCGGCAGATCGCGCCACGGCAGGCGAGATGATCTCGCTGGGCCTGGATGGATTTGTGGAGCTGCACGGCGACCGCTACTTTGGCGACGACGCCGCTGTGGTGGCTGGCATTGGCTGGAAAGACGGGCGCCCCGTAACGGTCATCGCCATCGAGCGCGGCACCACGACCAAAGAGCGCATGCGTCGCAACTTTGGCATGGCACATCCCGAGGGCTACCGCAAAGCGCGTCGCCTTATGCGCCAGGCCGAAAAGTTTGGTCGACCGGTTCTGTGCCTGGTCGATACTTCGGGCGCGTTTTGCGGCATCGGTGCCGAGGAGCGCGGCCAGGGCGAGGCGATTGCCCAGAATCTCATGGAGATGAGCGGCCTTAAGACGCCGATTGTCTCGGTGGTGACAGGCGAGGGCGGCTCTGGTGGCGCGCTGGCGCTATCCGTGGCCGACCGCATCCTGATGCTCTCGAGCTCGGCCTATTCGGTCGTGAGCCCCGAGGCCTGTGCGTCGATCCTGTGGAAGGATACCGACCGCGCGAATGAGGCCGCCGAGGCGCTGAAGCTCACGGCTCCCGATCTGTTGGCGCTCGGCATCATCGACGGCATTGTTGACGATAGGGGCCTGTCGCATGAGGAGATCGCCGGTGCCGTCATGTCCTCGGCATTTGATGCCTTCGATACGCTTGGGCAGCTCGACGAGGCGACCCTCACAAACCTCCGCTACGAAAAGTACCGCGCAATCGGTCAGTACCGCACGATGTGACAAAGGGGCAGCCCGCATGTCACATTGGGAAAGGCGTTCCATGTCACAAGTTTCCAACACCACGTTTGCAACGACGGTTTCATCAAACGCCATGGCCGTGGTGGACTATCTGTCCAAAAGCATGATGTCGGCGCTGCCGCTTATTGTCTGCGCGGCGTTGTTCCGCACCGTCGCCGTCATTATGGGCGAGGGCATGCTGGGCCTGTGGTCTGCCGATTCCGAAATCTATCGCCTGTTCTACAGTTGGCTCTATAACGCCGGCTACTACTTTTTGCCCATTTATCTTGGTTGGGCGGCCGCCCGCCAGCTCGGTTGCTCGGAGCAGCTGGGCATGATGCTGGGCGGCGTATTGATTGCACCCGATCTGCTTAAGCTCGTTGATGCCGCCTCGACGACGGGGGCATCGATGACTTCCGTGTATGGTCTGCTTCCCGCGCCGGTCAACGATTACACGACGACTGTTATTCCGGTTCTCATCTCGGTGCCCGTGCTATGGCGAGTGGAGTGTTTCTTTAAGCGCGTTATCCCTAAGGCCGTGGCGTTTTCGTTCGTTCCGTTTGCAACCATGCTTGTCATGGTTCCGGTTTCGCTGTGCATTACGGCGCCGGCGGGCAGCTATCTGGGCATGCTGTTGGGCCAGCTTATGTTTATGCTTGGCAATTCCGGTGGCATCGTGTCGCTGCTCACGCTTATGGGGCTTGCCGCTGGCTGGGAGTTCCTAAAGATCGCGGGCGTCAGCAATGTTGTCCTATCGCTTGCGTACGCGCAGTTTATGAGTGTGGGAACGGATTCGTGCATCCTGATCGCCGCGACAATGGCAACGTTCGCTGTTTGGGGCATGCCCTTTGGCGCTGCGCTTCGCATTGCGAATAAGGACGAGAAGGCGCTCATGCTGGGCTATTCAATCTCGGGCGTGCTTGGCGGCGTAAGCGAGCCGGCGCTGTACGGTTGCGGCTTTAAATATGGCAGGTGCCTGACGTGCATGGCCATTGGCGGCGCCGTCGGAGGCCTTGTTGCGGCCGTGGGCCACGTTACGGCCTATACCATCGGCATGACGAATGTCCTCATGGTCATTGGCTTTGCCACGGGCGGTATTTCGAACCTGCTGTGGTGCTGCGCTGCCGGCGGCACGGCATTTGCGGTGTCTGCGGCGCTGAGCTACTGCTTTGGCGTGGTGCCGACGAAGGAGCAGACGGCAGAAGACGAAGCCGATTCGCCCGAAACGATGGTGAGCGCTGCTGAAGCAAGCGCATAGACCTGTGCGACAAAAGGACGATTCCATTGTCATGTTCCAAGGCCGCGGCTCGTGTTGGTTGCGGCCTTTTGTATCTGGGGGACAAAGTGGCTACACTACAATCCGTTTGAGCAATAGATATATGGGTAGTGCCGTGGGGGCGGATATAGATGGTCGAGTGGATTGTTCGTCGTGCGCAGGGTGACCGTGCGCGCGTGGGCACGTTGACGGGCGTGGTGTGTATTCTCGCTAATGTTGCACTTTGTGCTGCGAAGGGCGCAATTGGCGTGCTGTCGGGATCGGTTTCGATTGTGGCGGACGCCATGAACAACTTGTCCGATGCCAGCTCGAATATCGTGAGCGTGCTGGGCTTTAAGCTGGCGAGCAAGCCGGCCGACCCCGAGCATCCATACGGCCACGGTCGCTACGAGTATCTCTCGGGTCTGGTCGTGGCGGCGCTCGTGCTGCTGATTGGCGTTGAGTTGGTGAAGTCCTCGGTTGAACGCGTCATCCACCCCGAGCCTGTCGAGTTTTCGCTTGCCCTGGTGGCAGTTCTAGTGCTTTCGATGGCCGTAAAGCTCTGGATGGCGGCCCTCAACCAAAAGCTCGGTGACCGCATTGAGTCCGAGACGCTGCATGCGACCGCTCAGGATTCTAAGAATGATGTCCTTGCTACGGGTGCTGTGTTGGCGTGCGCGATTGTTTCCCAGGTGACGCATATCAATCTTGATGCCTGGGTTGGACTTGCCGTTGGCGCCTATATTGGCTGGAGCGGCTTTGAGCTTATTCAAGATACGGTGAGCCCGCTTTTGGGCCAGGCGCCCGATCCCAAGTTGGTCAAGCACATCCGAGACAAGATCATGAGCTACCCCGGCGTTTTGGGCGTTCATGACCTAATGGTTCACGACTATGGCCCGGGCAGGAAGTTCGCAAGTGCGCACGCCGAGATGGCGGCCGAGGCCAGCCCGCTGGAAAGTCACGACACGCTCGATAACATCGAGCAGTCGTTTAGGGACGAGGATGGCATGATCGTCACGCTCCATTACGATCCCATCGTGACCGACGATTCAAAGGTGGCGAGCATGCGCCTGCGCATCAACGCCATGGCCCAGGAGATCGATGGTCGCCTTTCAATTCACGATTTGCGCTGTGTGCCGGGTCCTACGCACACTAACGTGATCTTTGACTGCGTGCGACCCTCGGATCTGCGAATGAGCGCCGAGGACCTAAAGCACGAGTTGGCGAAACGGGTCGAGTCGGAATACCCCAAGTCGATTGCCAAGATTACGATCGACGAAGACTACGTAGGGCATACCCACGAGTAGGGCTGTGTCTGCAAAGCAAGTTATACAGAAGGGGAGAATATGAAGATGCTGTATCTGCTCCGCCACGGCCAGACGGAATTCAACGTCAAAAAGCTGGTCCAGGGCCGCTGCGATTCACCGTTGACCGACCTGGGCCGCAAACAAGCGGGAATAGCAGCCGCATGGCTCAAAGCCCACGGCGTCGTCCCCGACAAAGTAGTCTCTTCGCCCTTAGGCCGAGCCATGGACACGGCAAGTCTCGTCGCAACCGAACTCCTTGGCCCGGACGCCGCTGTCGAGCCCTGCGAAGGCATTATCGAGCGCTGCTACGGCTCCTTCGAAGAAGGCCCCCACAACGCGCTACCCACCGACGTCTGGGATCCCGGCGAGGACTTGGTCCCCTTCGGAGGAGAAGGAAGCCGCGCGCTGCAAGAGCGCATGGTAGCCACCCTCACCAATATCATGGGCTCCGAGGGCATCGAAACCCTCCTAGCAGTAAGCCACGGCAGCGCCAGCCGCCAATTCATCAAGGCTGCAGCCCCAGAGGGCTTCGAGCTCCCAGCAAAACTCCCCAACTGCGCCATCATGATCTTCGATTTTGACGAGCAGAAGCCACAAGCAGAAGGCAAACCTTATCAATGTAAGTTCACCCTTCAGCAAATAGTGGACCCCCAACAAAGTAATTAGCTGAGCGAGCAGAGTTAAGCAGACATCAACGTGTCGTCTCCCGAGCTTGGCAGAGGGGCGGCGAAATATATTAAGTTTGTCGCGAGTTCCGCACGCAAAGGAAAGCACTTAATGTGCTTTCCGTCTTGCGCAGGACTGTAGAGCAGCAAACTTAATATATTTCGCCGCCCCTCTGCCAAGCCCAGGCGACTCCACGCACTTTACCTGCGTAAACAATGTGAGTGAAATATGAATCTCGATGGATACGCCCGCAGCCGTGTATACTAAACAGCTGTGTGTAACCAGGGGAGTATTCTGGCTGGACAAAATGCCTGCTTAATAGGGTTGTCAGGTAGTCCAGACGTAATACAAGACTGGGGAGCACGTCGTGTAAGTAGTGGTCCTCTAGGGGCGTACGCTCGGTGGTGTACGCATTGTCCCAAGACCACGCGAGAGTTGGGATCATATCTTGATCAGCATGATTCTCGGCCGCAAGATTGGCATGACCCAGGTTTGGGACGAGGACGACAACGTCGTTCCCGTCACGGTCATCCAGGCTGGCCCCTGCGCTGTCTCGCAGGTTAAAACTCAGGCAACCGACGGCTATGACGCCGTCCAGATCGGTTTCGGCGACATCAAGGCCAAGAACGTGAACAAGCCCATGGCTGGTCACTTCGCCAAGGCCGGCGTCGAGCCTGTCCGCTTCCTTCGTGAGGTCCGCGTCGAGAACGGCGAGGAGCACAAGGTCGGCGAGGTCGTCACCGTCGCTGATTTCGCTGATGTCGAGAAGGTCGACGTCATCGGTACCTCCAAGGGTAAGGGCTTCCAGGGTCGCATCAAGCGCTGGGGTCAGCGCCGCGGTCCTATGACGCATGGTTCTCACTTCCAGCGTCACCCCGGTTCTATCGGTCAGTGCGCCTATCCTGCGCGCGTCCTCAAGGGCGTCAAGATGGCCGGTCACATGGGTAACGAGCGCGTTACCGTCAAGAACCTTTCCGTTGTCCGCATCGATGCCGAGCAGAACCTCATCTTGGTCAAGGGCGCTGTCCCGGGTGCCAAGAATGGTCTCGTCGCCATCCGTATGGCCTAAGGGCCCAGCCCATTTAGCCCAGCGTCATACCAAGGAGAACACTTAAATGGCAAAGTTTGAAGTAAAGAACAGCGAGGGCAAGAAGGTCGCCGAGGCCGAGCTCGCCGCTGAGGTGTACGGCATCGAGCCGAACATCCACGTTATGCACCACATCGTCAAGTGCCAGATGGCCTCTTGGCGTCAGGGCACCCAGTCCGCTAAGGGCCGCTCTGAGGTTTCCGGTGGCGGCAAGAAGCCTTGGCGTCAGAAGGGCACCGGCCGTGCCCGCCAGGGTTCCATCCGTGCTGCCCAGTGGCGTCACGGTGGCGTTGTCTTCGCCCCCAAGCCCCGTTCCTACGCTAAGCGTATGAACAACAAGGAGGTCAAGCTGGCTATGCGCTCCGCGCTGTCCGCCAAGCTGGCCGATGGCGAGCTCGTGCTCGTCGACGACTACGGTTTCGAGAAGCCTTCCACCAAGGCTGCCGTTGCCATGCTCAAGGCTCTCGGCCTTGAGGGCAAGCGTCTGACCATCATCGTTCGCGATGAGGACGTCAACGCCTACCTGTCGTTCCGCAACATTCCCAAGACGTTCATCATCACTGCCGACGAGGCCAACACCTACGATCTCGTCAACAACAACGCTGTGCTGATGCCCGCCGACATCGCCGCTCACTTCGGGGAGGTGCTTGCATAAATGACCGCCCACGAGATCATCATCCGTCCGATCGTGTCCGAGCGTTCCTTCTCCGGCATGGAGCAGAACAAGTACACGTTCGAGGTCGCCAAGGATGCTAACAAGTATCAGATCAAGGACGCTGTCGAGGAGATCTTCGGCGTCAAGGTCGTTCGCGTGAACACCCTGACGGTCAAGCCCAAGACCAAGCGCGTGCGCTATGTCGCCGGCAAGACCCGTTCTTGGAAGAAGGCCATCGTCACGCTGGCCGAGGGCGACACCATCGAGGTCTTTGGCAACCAGGCCTAAGACTCGCTGCTGTTGAGTGAGCTCATGCCTCCCAAATAGGGGAGGCGAGAGCTCAAGGTTTTGGGCGTATAAAATGGACACGCCCGGAACCGTGTATACGTCCGGTGTCATCGCACCCGAGGCAGAACCTCGAATCCCTGTCTGCGATGGCTAACGGATTCCTATTGAAAGGGATTGTAATGGCTGTAAAGCACCTTAAGCCGACCTCCGCTGGTAGGCGTTGGCAGACGATCTCCGATTTCTCCGAGATCACCTGCACCAAGCCCGAGAAGTCCCTTCTCGAGCCCCTGCCCAAGAAGGCCGGTCGTAACAACAACGGCCGCATCACCACCCGCCACCAGGGCGGCGGCGTGAAGCGTCGTTACCGCGTGATCGACTTCAAGCGCAGCAAGGACGGCGTGCCCGCCAAGGTTGCCACGATCGAGTACGATCCGAACCGTTCCGCTCGCATCGCTCTGCTGCACTACGCTGACGGTGAGAAGCGCTACATCCTGGCCCCCAAGGGCCTCGAGGTCGGTCAGACCGTCATGTCCGGTTCTGACGCCGACATCAAGCCGGGCAACGCTCTGCCCCTCGCCGACATCCCCGTCGGTACGCTCATCCACGCCGTCGAGTTCCAGCCGGGCAAGGGCGCCGCTATCGCCCGTTCCGCCGGTAATTCCTGCCAGCTGATGGGTAAGGAGGGCAAGTACGCTATCGTCCGTATGCCTTCCTCCGAGATGCGCCGCATCCTCGTTACCTGCCGCGCCACCGTCGGTGAGGTCGGCAACGCCGATCACGCCAACATCGTCATCGGCAAGGCCGGCCGTAAGCGTCACATGAACGTGCGCCCGACCGTCCGCGGTACCGTCATGAACCCTGTCGACCACCCGCACGGCGGTGGCGAGGGCAAGAACCACACCTCTGGTCGTCCCTCTGTTACCCCCTGGGGTAAGCCGACGAAGGGCCTTCGTACGCGCAAGAAGAAGAAGGTCTCGAACCAGCACATCATTCGTCGCCGTAAGAAGTAATTTCGGATACCGAGTTTTAGGAGAAAGCACTTATGAGCAGAAGTCTCAAAAAGGGCCCGTTCGTGGAGACTCGCCTTCTCTCGCGTATCACCGCGATGAACGAGGCTGGCAAGAAGGACGTCGTGAAGACCTGGTCCCGCGCGTCCACCATCTTCCCCGAGATGGTTGGTCACACCATCGCCGTCCACGACGGCCGCAAGCATGTGCCCGTGTATGTTACCGAGTCCATGGTTGGTCACAAGCTCGGCGAGTTCGCGCCGACTCGTACGTTCCGTGGCCACAAGGCCAAATAGGGGGTTAACCGTAAATGGCAACTAAGTCTATTGAAACTGAGGCCACCGAGGTTCGCGCCGTCGCTAAGTACGTGCGTGTTTCCCCCAGCAAGGCCCGCCTGGTGGTCGATCTGATCCGCCGCAAGCCTGTCGCTCAGGCCTTCGACATCCTCCACTTCTGCGACCGCGCCGTCGCCGTGGATGTCGAGAAGGTTCTCCGTTCCGCCGTTGCGAACGCCGAGAACAACAACGGTCTGCGTGCCGACAACCTGGTTGTCGCCGCTGCCTATGTTGACGAGGGTCCGACGCTTAAGCGCATCCGTCCCCGCGCCAAGGGTTCCGCTTCTCGTATTCTGAAGCGTACTTCCCACATCACCGTCGTCGTTGCTCCTCGAAAGGAGGCGTAAAGCTGTATGGGTCAGAAAGTCTACCCCACCGGCTTCCGTCTTGGCATCACCGAGAACTGGCGCTCCCGCTGGTTCGCAGAGAAGGATTACGCTAAGACCCTCGGTAACGATCTCGAGATCCGCAAGTACCTCGAGAAGCGTCTTTCCCGCGCAGCTGTCTCCCGCGTCGAGATCGAGCGCGCTGGCGACAAGGTGAAGGTCATCATCCTCACCGCTCGCCCCGGCGTTGTCATCGGTAAGAAGGGTGCCGAGATCGATACCCTCCGCACCGAGCTCGAGAAGGTCGCTGGCGTCTCCAAGGGCCAGCTCTCCGTCGACGTTGTCGAGATCAAGCGCCCCGAGCTCGACGCCAACCTCGTTGCTCAGTCCATCGCCGAGCAGCTCGAGGGCCGCGTTGCCTTCCGTCGCGCTATGCGCAAGGCTGTCCAGTCCGCCTGCAAGGCCGGCGCCAAGGGCATCCGTATCCAGTGCTCCGGTCGTCTCGGCGGTGCCGAGATGGGCCGTCGTGAGTGGTACCGTGAGGGTCGCGTGCCTCTGCACACCCTGCGTGCCAAGATCGACTACGGCACGGCTGTCGCCAGCACCACCATGGGTGCCTGCGGCGTGAAGGTCTGGATCTACCTGGGCGAGAAGCTCCCGGGCCAGCCTGTTCCCAACCCTGCACTCGAGGGCTCTTCCCGTCCTCGTCGTCGTAACTCCGAGAGGAGGGGTCAGTAGTGCTTGCCCCTAAGCGTATTCTTCACCGCAAGGTGCAGCGTGGCTCCATGAAGGGCCAGGCCAAGGGTAATACCGAGCTGCATTTCGGCGAGTTTGGTATCCAGGCTCTCGAGGCCCATTGGATCACCAACCGTCAGATCGAGGCCGCTCGTATTGCCATGACCCGCTACATGAAGCGTGGCGGTCGTGTCTACATCACAATCTTCCCCGATAAGCCCATCACCAAGAAGCCTGCCGAGACTCGCATGGGTTCTGGTAAGGGTAACCCCGAGGAGTGGGTGGCCGTCGTCAAGCCCGGCCGCATCATGTTCGAGGTCAAGGGTGTTCCCGAGGAGGTCGCTCGCGAGGCTCTGCGTCTTGCGCAGCACAAGCTCCCCATTAAGACCAAGATTGTTGCTGCCAAGAACGCTGAGCAGCGCATCCAGAAGGAGATGGCTGAGGAGGCCGCTCTCGAGGCCAAGTGGGCTGCTGAGGACGCCGCCGCCGCCAAGGAGGAGAACTAATGAAGCCCGCAGAGATTCGTGAGCTCTCGGACGCTCAGCTCGTTGAGAAGCTGAAGGAAATGCGCGCCGAGCTCTTTAACCTTCGTTTCCAGATGGCCACCAGCCAGCTGGACAACACCGCTCGCGTCAACACCGTGAAGAAGGACATCGCTCGCGTCCTCACGGAGCAGCGCGCCCGCGAGATCGCAGCGGAGAAGTCCGCTGTCGCCGAGTAGGACCTAAGGAGAGAACATGACTGATTCGCGTAACTCGCGTAAGGTCCGTACGGGTGTCGTTACCTCCGTCTCCGGTGCCAAGACCATTGTCGTCACCATCACCGAGCGCAAGCGTCACCCCAAGTACGGCAAGATGATGACCAGCTCCAAGAAGCTGCACGCTCACGACGAGGAGTGCACGGCTGGCGTGGGCGACACCGTCCGCGTTATGGAGACCCGTCCTATGTCCAAGATGAAGCGTTGGCGCCTCATCGAGGTCGTCGAGCGCGCTAAATAAGCAGTCGCTCTTACGACTTGTACGTTTCCGAAGATGTGCGTATGCCTGGCTTGCATACCACGGGCCGCATAAAGGCTGCGCACCTCTCTTCGGTTCTTAGTTCGGAGGAACATCTACCATGATTCAGATGCAAACCATGCTGAACGTCGCCGACAACTCCGGCGCTCGCAAGATTCGCTGCATCAAGGTGCTTGGCGGTTCCAAGCGTCGTTATGCAGGCATCGGCGATGTGTTCATCGGTGCTGTCCAGGAGGCTACCCCTGGCGCCAACGTCAAGAAGAAGGACGTTGTCCGTTGCGTCGTCGTTCGCACCGTTAAGGAGATCCGCCGCAAGGATGGCTCCTACATTCGCTTTGATGAGAACGCCTGCGTTGTCATCAACAACGATGGTTCGCCCGTCGGCACCCGTATCTTCGGGCCCGTCGCTCGCGAGCTTCGTGACAAGAAGTACATGAAGATCGTCTCGCTCGCTCCCGAGACCCTGTAGTTAGGGGAGATATATGTATATCAAGAAGGGCGATAAGGTCCAGGTTCTCTCTGGTAAGGATCGCGGCAAGCAGGGCGTTGTCCTGCGTGCTCTCCCCGCCGAGAACAAGGTCGTTGTCGAGGGCGTTTCGGTCGTCAAGAAGGCCGTCAAGCCCAACGCTGCCAACCAGCAGGGCGGCATCGTTTCGCAGGAGGCTCCCATCGACGCCTCCAACGTCAATCTCGTTTGCCCCGAGTGCGGTAAGGTTACCCGCGTCGGTCACGAGAAGGACGGCAAGAACAAGCTGCGCGTCTGCAAGAAGTGCGGCCACAAGTTCTAAGCTGCCCGCAACATCAAGTTGCTAGCAAAGGCCCGGATGCCACGGCACCCGGGCCTTTTTCTATCCCTACTCATTGGGGACAGACTTAAATGAGTACCCTAACTGGGTAAGCATAAATGAGCGGGTCGTGCTGTATAAATTGCTTGTGTGCGCGTTTATGCGCGTTAGATTGCGTTTAATTACGCACCTATGCGTATATATGCGCCGTTTACGGGGCAATAATGACCGTTTAGCGGTGAGATACGCAAAAACGCGCACAGACGCGCGTGTTTGTGCGAATATAGAGCTGTCAGAAATGCAAGACGTTCTATGACACAGGAGACACATAATGGCAGATTCCAAGCAGGCTCCACTCGACGCCGCGGCAGCCGCCAAAGCGGCATTTGCTTCGGTCCAGGACAAGCCGTTCCCTAACGACATCTTTACGGCTCCCGAGCTCCGTTGGGCTGTGATCGGTTGCGGCGTTATTGCCAACCAAATGGCCCAGTCCCTCGCGCTGGCCGGCCGCAAGCTTGCGGGCGTCGCCAACCGCACGCTGTCCAAGGCCCAGGCTTTTGCTGAGCAGTATGGCATCGAGAAGGTCTATGAAACGGTTGAGGACCTCTATGCCGATCCGGATATCGACGCCGTCTATATCACCACGCCGCACAACACGCATATCACCTATCTGCGTGCCGCGCTGGCCGCCGGCAAGCACGTGCTCTGCGAAAAGGCCATTACCCTCAACTCCGCCGAGCTCGATGAGGCCCGCGCCATTGCCGCCGAACACAACGTGGTCCTTATGGACGCTACCACGGTGCTCCACATGCCCTTGTATCAAGAGCTGCGCCGCCGCATGGATGCCGGCGAGTTTGGCCGCATGAACCTCGCTCAGCTCAACTTTGGTAGCTACAAGGAGTACGGCGACCTGACCAACCGTTTCTACAATCGCAACCTCGCCGGCGGTGCCATGCTCGATATTGGCGTATACGCCCTGTCCGTCATGCGCCTGTTTATGGCGAGCCAGCCCGTCGAGGTCGTGTCTCTGGGTAACACCTGCGAGACCGGCGTGGACGTTGCAGGCGGCATCGTCTGCCGCAATGCCGAGCAGCAGCTGGGCGTCGTGAGCCTTACGCTCCACTCCAAGCAGCCAAAGCGCTCGGTTATCAGCTTTGACAATTGCTATGTCGAGGTCAACGAGTATCCGCGCGCCGATCACGCGACGATCGTGTGGACCGCGGACGGTCATCGCGAGGAGGTCGCCGCGGGCACCGAGGCTTATGCCCTGTGCTACGAGATGGCTGACCTCGAGCAGGCCGTCGCCGGCGACGATTCCAAGCGTGAGCTTCTGGATTATGCTTCTGATGTGATGGAGCTCATGACCAAGCTCCGCGCCGATTGGGGAGTCGTCTACCCCGAGGAGGAGTAAGCGATGCTTGCGGAAGATAGGCTCAACACGATCGTGTCGATGGTGCGGCAGGCTGGCTCGGTAACGGTGCCCGAGCTTGCCGATGCCCTGGGCGTGACGGCGTCTACCATTCGACGCGACCTACAGACGCTCGACCGAGCGCACCGCATCGCCAAGGTGCACGGTGGCGCGACAAGTCTTGAGCGCGCGCACGTGACGCGCGACCTAACGATCAGTGAGCGCAGTGATCTCCATAACGACGACAAGGAGCGTATCTGCGCCCGCGCCGCGGCGCTCGTGGAGCCCGAGAGCTTTGTGTACATCGATTCGGGTTCGACAACGCTCAGACTCATCGAGCATCTTCCGCATCTCGAATCGGTCACCTATGTGACTGATTCCGTGCTCCATGCTCAGCATCTCGCTGTGCGCGGCATGCGCACCGTGGTGCTGGGCGGCGAGCTTAAACCCGAGACCGAGGCGCTCGTTGGCCCCGATGCTCTGGCAACCCTAGACCGCTACAACTTTAACTGCGGCTTTTGGGGTTCTAACGGCATTGCCGCCGAGCAGGGCTTTACGACGCCCGATATCGAGGAAGCGCAGGTCAAGCGTATCTCGATGCGCCATACAGCCAAACGCTTCGTAATCTCGGACGCCAGTAAGTTTGGCATGGTGGCTCCCGTAAAATTCGCGGACTTCCGTGACGTAACGGTTATCACCGCGGGCGAGGTGCCCGCTAAGTACCAGACGATGGAAAACGTCATCACGGTTTAGCAACGGGGCGAAGCAAGGCCAAAACCACCACAAAGGTGCCTGTCCCCATTGTGGTGGTTCCGATGGCCCCGTCGGGCATGATTTCCCAGTACCCCTGTTTCCATACGACGTGATCATGCCCGCCGGGGCCATCGTATAGATATCGCTTAAAAGCGCCGTCACTTCGGCGCTATCAATCACTCAAACACAAGGTAATACGCAGGTTGTGACCCTCAGAAGGGGAGGGCTGGGCCTGCTTGTGCAAAAGGAGGAAACATGTCAGCTGCAAACGAGAAGGTGGGGGGCGGCACTTACGATGTCGTTGCCATCACGGCATGTCCAACGGGCATTGCTCACACATTTATGGCGGCCAAAGGGTTGGAAGACCAGGCAGCCAAGATGGGCGTGAGCATTAAGGTCGAGACTCAGGGTTCGGGCGGCGCTAAAAATGTACTGACCGCGGCAGACATCGCTGGTGCCAAGGGTGTCATCATTGCGGCGGATAAAAATGTCGAGCTTGATCGCTTCGATGGCAAGTCGGTTTACTCCTGTGCGGTGACGCGTGGCATTAATGACGCCGAGGAACTTATCAATATTGCGCTTGCGGGCAATGCGCCTATTCATCATGTGTCCGGCGGCGCCGCGGTACAGGCGGCTGCCGAGGGCGAATCCGAGGGTTTGGGCCGCAGGGTCTATAAGGACCTGATGAACGGCGTTTCGCACATGCTCCCCTTTGTTGTTGGCGGCGGCATCCTCATGGCGCTTTCGTTCTTGCTGGACCAGGCGGGGTTGGGCACGAGCGCATACGGCCACAGCACTCCGGTCGCGGCCTTCTTTAACCTTGCGGGCAACCAGGCGTTCAACTTTATGCTCCCCATCCTTGCGGGCTATATTGCCATGTCCATTGCTGACCGTCCGGGCTTGGCCGCGGGCTTTGTGGGTGGCTGGATTGCAAAGCAGGGCTTTACGTTGGGCTATCTCACCACGGCAATGGATGCCGATGCCCAGACTCAGCTTGTCTCTGCTGGCTTTTTGGGCGCGCTGCTGGTCGGTTTTGCCGCCGGCATTATCGTCAATGCGCTCAAGAAGGCCGCAAGCGTGCTACCCGAGTCGCTCGACGGTATCAAGCCCATGCTCATCTACCCCGTGCTGGGCATTCTCTTTACGAGTCTCTTTATGATGGCCGTTAACCCGATTATGGGCGTTATCAACACCGCCATTAGCGGCGCGCTCAACGGTCTTTCGGGCACGAGCATCGTTCTTTTGGGCATTATCTGCGCCGGCATGCAGGCGACCGACATGGGTGGTCCCATCAACAAGGCCGCATATGTCTTTGGCACCGCGGCCCTTGCCGAGCAAACGCTGCAGGGCAATATGATCATGGCTGCCGTCATGGCGGGCGGTATGGTACCGCCGCTGGTCATCGCGCTCTCCACGACGTTCTTTAAGAACCGCTGGACCGAGGCCGATCGCAAGGCAGGCCTGGTGAACTACATCATGGGTCTGTCGTTTATCACCGAGGGTGCCATTCCCTTTGCCGCGGCCGATCCGCTTCGCGTGTTGCCCGCCTGCATCCTGGGATCTGCGACCGCCGGCGGTCTGTCGATGCTCTTTGGTTGCGCGAGCCCCGCTCCGCACGGTGGCGCCTGGGTTATCGCGGTCATCACGAACCCGGTGCAGTACCTGTTGGCCCTTGCTATCGGCGCTGTGGTCGGCTGCTTGGTTCTGAGCTTCCTTAAGAAGCCTCTCGACAAGGCTACCGAGTAGCGGGAGCGG
Source organism: uncultured Collinsella sp. (assembly GCA_958435945.1). Classification (GTDB taxonomy): domain Bacteria; phylum Actinomycetota; class Coriobacteriia; order Coriobacteriales; family Coriobacteriaceae; genus Collinsella. Next base: position 375,109 of record CAUBIC010000001.1, read on the forward strand.
AAGGGTCTTGCCAATGGAAAGGCGGTAACGTCCACCAGGGACGTTACCGCCTTTTGCTGTTTGGGGATTTGTCTCGATCTGTAACAGGAAGAGAGGGATATGGGTTCCAGATGTTACAAGCTGAGATGTTTTTCCTGGTGGTCCCATAACGTCTCAATCTGTAACAGGAAGGTCAAAATGCGGGCTCCAGATGTTACAGATCGAGATGATTTCTCCGGTGGGATCCGAATATCTCAATCTGTAACATCTTGGGCCGATTTTGACGAGTTATTGTTACAGATTGAGATTTTCCCTTGAGGGGGATTCGAATGTCTCGATCTGTAACAGATAGACCGGAAAATGGGTTCTAACTGTTACAGATCGAGACGTTTTGGGACCGTGGCTGAGCCATTGCGGCAAAACCACCACGAAGGTGCCTGCCCTTTTTGGCAGGTTTTAGGGCTCCCAGGGGCAGGGGGCTTCGATGTGGATGTGCTCGCCGGTTACGGGATGCGTAAAGGACACGCTGTGGGCATGGAGCATCAGGCCGCAGGGACGCGGCGTGCCGTAGAGCTCGTCGCCCACCAGGGGATGACGCTCGCTCGCCAGATGCACGCGGATCTGGTGTTTGCGGCCGGTGAGCAGCTCGACATCGATATACGAGCGCGTGGGCAGGCCACGACGGCTCTTAAGACGCTTGAGCACCTTCACGCGCGTTTGAGACGGCTTGCCACTGGCGCCGACGCGCATCTTGCGGCTGTCGTGACGGTCGCGGGCGATGGGCTTGTCGATGAGCTTCTCGTTCCAGTCGATCTTGCCCTCGGCGAGCGCCAGGTAGTGCTTTTCGAAAGCGTGGTCGATGACCATCTGGTCAAAGGCGGGCTGCGTCTGCTTGTCGAGCGAAAACAGCACCACGCCGGTGGTGTCACGGTCCAGGCGGTTGAGCGGCTGCATGTCGGTTGCGGCAAAGCCGTCGCCCATCGCCAACAGCAGGTCGCTGGCGTAGTCGGTAAGCGTGCGCTCGCCGGTGCCGTCGCCGTGGACGATCATGCCGGCGGGCTTGTCGATGGCCATGAGCCAGGCGTCGCAGTAGAGGACTTGAGGTTCTTCGTTCACGTGTAAGCCTTTCGGTTAGCTGATTCCCACAAACATGCAGCCCGAGGTCGCCCCGCGTAGGCGGGCGGCGGGCTTGCGGCCGGCTTGCGCGGCCTCGACGGCGCGACGAACGCGGGCGACGGCGCGGCCCACCTCATCCGTCTCGAGCAGCGTTCCGTCCACCATGAGACGACGCACGCCGGCATCGAGCAGCTGAGGGACCTGCGGCGTGAGGTCGATGGGATAGGCATCGTACAGGCGAGAGCGGCCGTGGATATCGGTGCGGACAGGCATGACCTTTCCGTCGATATTCTTGAGCGAGAGCTTGCGGGCGCGCAGGCGGCAGTTGGCGCAATCGTGGATGCAGCCGTTGGCAACCTGCAGAATGCAGTGCTCGCTTGTCATGACGCGCGGGCGGCCAAAGACGGTGATGCCCAGAGCCGCGGGCGCGGCGGCGCCGAGCGAGACAATCTCGTCGAGCGTGATTTCGGGCGAGAGCCAAAACGCACCGGCTCCGCGCTCGGCAAGCGCCTCCATGCAGGGCGTGTTGTGCACCGGCAGGCAAGAGCGAATCTCGGCCGTGGCGCCGGCATGCGCGGCTACGGCGAGCTCAGAGATATTGCCGACGGCGACGGTGATTCCAGCATTGATCCAGGGATCGACGCGCTCGTGGTCGACGGCGCGGCAGACCTCGTCGAGTACAGGCACGATACCCTGCTCAAATGCATCGGCGGGGGAGAGCTCGGCCGTATCGAGCGCGTCGGTGGTCATGTAGATGCGCGTGGCGCCCTCGGCACGAACTGCCTCGGCGGCTTCGAGCGTGGTGACGGTGGCGCAGATCTGCGGCTCGTCGCGGTAATGCTCGGGCATGGCGCGGGAATCACTGGTTACAATCGCCGGCAACTCGAGCGTTTTCGCGCGCTCCTCGTACGGTGCCAGAATGGCCTCTTCCAGCGCCGTACAAGCGGCGGCGCGCACCTTGTGCACGGCGGAAAAGCCCATACCGCAGCCGGCGTCGAGCGAAACGTCAAAGCTTGCGGCCTCAAAGGGAGAGGAGCCCATGCGCCCGACGTGCTCAACCAGATCGGATGCCTCGACGGCGCGGGTCTTGGCGGCCTCGACGGTAAAGCCCGTGGCCGTGGCCGTAAGCGAAGGATCGTCGCAACAGGTGAGCGTAACGGCAAACGGCTCGCCCAGACGCGCCACAACGGACACGTCAACAGCTCGGCGGCGCAGCACATCGCGCTTGAGCGCGGCGCCGGCGGCGTCAATGGCGCGCTGGCTTCGAATCACGCGCACGCGGCAGCCCTCGGGCATGCTACGGGGCGCGCGACACTCGATAACATCGCCCGCGGCGGCATCATCGGCGGCGATGGTGGTCAGAAATTGGTCGAACTCATCGTCGTGGCGAAGCTCCAGCAGGTCGCCTTTGCCCACGGGCTCAAACAGCTCAATGCGGGCGATGGCGGCGCGGCGACGGCGGTCGTCGGGCTTGAGGCCGCGCACATCGCGGTTGGCCGGGCGGCTGCCCAGCACCGTGCCCACGATCTGGCCGCGGTTGTTGGAACGCTCATAGCTCATCATCTCGTCGCCCGAGGTGCCGTCCTGATAGGCGTGCGTAAAGTCGCGGTTGAAGCAGCACTTGAGCTGGCGCTGGCGGGCGGCTTCCTCGTCCTTGGCAACGGCGGCTCCGGATAGCATGTCGTCAATTTCGTGACGATACACATCAACGATGGAGTACACGTAATCGGGAGCCTTCATGCGGCCCTCGAGCTTGAGCGATGCGGCGCCGGCGTCATACAGACGGCGAACAAGCTGCGATGTGTTGGTGTCACGCGGGCATAGCGCACGCTCGCGGCCGGCGGGGGAGAGAGCGCGACCGTTTTCGTCGATCAGCTCGTAGGGCAGGCGGCAGGGCTGGGCGCACATGCCGCGGTTGGCCGAGCGGCCCGCCATGGCAAAGCTCGAGAGCAGGCATAGGCCCGAGTAGCAAAAGCAGATGGCACCGTGGCTAAAGACCTCCAGGTCAACGTCGGGCGCGGCGTCGTGGATGGCAGCAATCTCGTCGATGGAGAGCTCGCGCGAGAGGGTCACGCGGTCGGCGCCCTGCTCACGGCACCAAAGGGTTCCGCGGTCGTCGTGGATGTTCGCCTGGGTTGAGATGTGCGTCTCGATGCCGGGCATCGTGCGCTTGACCTCAAAGAACAGACCCCAGTCCTGGATGATGAAGGCGTCGGCGCCCAGCGTGGAGCAGCGATGGATGAGTTGCAGCGCATCGCCCATCTCGGACTGCTTGATGACGATGTTGACCGTGACGTAGACGCGCGACCCGGCTAGATGTGCGGCGCGGCAGGCTTGCTCAAAGGCCTCGTCGGTAAAGTTGGTTGCCTTGCGGCGGGCGTTAAAGCTGCCCATGCCGCAATAGATGGCGTCTGCCCCCGCGGCGAGTGCGGCGGCAAAAGGCTCGGGCCCTCCGGCGGGCGCCAAAAGCTCGGGTCTGCGGTTGGTGGTTCGACTGGCGGTTGCGGTCATATCCTGCCTTTCAAAATGCTCAGATACTCAAAAGTATAGTGGCGTCGCTGCGGTGGGCGACGCCCGCAGCCTAAGCAGGACAAAGTCTTCAGCAGCTTGGACTGGCTGCTCCACATGAGAACCGTTCAGCGGTTCGGGGAAACCGTTGGGCGATAAAATATTCTCGCAAGCTGATAATATCCTTGCATCAAACAGAAACCTTGAGTACTATCCCAATCAAGCGCGGTGTTCAGACCGAACTGTGCCTCCCGGTGCGAACACCGCGCTCACGCTCTCTATTTGATCGTAAGGAGAAAAACATGAGCAAGGCCGTCGTGTCTTCCGATAACGCACCCGCAGCCATCGGCCCGTATTCCCCCGGCATCCAGACCGGCAACATGGTGTTCCTGTCCGGCCAGCTGGGCATCGACCCCGCAACCGGCAAGATGCCCGAGGGCGTCGAGGCCCAGGCTAAGCAGTCCCTTGCTAACGTCGAGGCTCTGCTGACCGCTGCCGGCGCCACCTTTGCCGATGTCGTCAAGACCACGGTCTACCTGGCCGACATTGCCGACTTCGCTGCCGTGAACGAGATCTACGCTTCCAAGTTCGAGGCTCCGTTCCCCGCGCGCAGCGCTTTCCAGGTTGCCGCTCTTCCGGCCGGCGGTCTGGTCGAGATCGAGGTCGTCGCCGCTCTCTAAGGTGTTGACAACAACTAAACATGACATGCAAAAAGACCCTGCAGTGCGTGTGAACTGCAGGGTCTTTTGTCAAGTGTCGGATCGCTTGTGGAGCCGCGCTTCATGTTGCCCGTTAGCCCTCCTTGCGAACTTTTTGCAGGTAGCGGTAGACGCTGGGCTCCGAGATACCCAGCGCGGTGGCGGCGCAGGCCACGGCGCCCTTGAGCATGAACACCCCGTTGCCGTTGAGGTGGCGAATGACGTCCACGCGGTCGCTCTGACCAAGCGACGCCACATCCAGCCCGCGCGTGCTCAGCAACTCGGCAATGCTGCGGTCGATGAGCTCCTGTGTGGACTCCGAAAGGCTTTCGACCTCGATAGGGGCGGGCTCCGTGCGCGTCGGCGCCGCGTCGAAGCACGCCATGAGCTGCTGCGCCATGGCGTTGATGGAGCGTACGGTCGAGAGGTCGGTGTTGACGCAGAGCATACCGACGATCTCGTCATTCTCGCGGATAAAGTACGTCGCTGACTCCAACGTCTTGCCGCCGGCACCGCGCCCCTCGTAGCCCGTAATAAACGGCAGGTCGCGATACTTGGCGTCGTGCATGATCTTGAGTGCCAGATCGGTGGCGGGACCGCCGACCTTGCGGCCGCTCACGATGCCGTTGCGAATATCAACGATGGCGTGGTCGGGATCCGAGAAATCGTGCAGCACGATTTCGCTGTTTTTGCCGAGTATCTGCTCCAGAAAATCGACCATCGGCAAAAAGCGACGTACGGTCTCGTTCACGGGCAACTCCTTTGGGTGAAATCGGAAATGTTCATAACAATTTTTTCTCATGGTAACACGCTGCCCATCATCTCGTATATCCGCAGGTACATTGCGTAATGCAGACGAACGGTAGGAATTTAGCGGTAAACGGTTGACCAAAAGAAAAGTTAGATGTTATTTTGACCAGACACTTTCCTGACCTGCGGAAATGCGTTATCTCAGCTGAAGAATAGTCTGATAACAAAAAATTATTATTGAGAATGAGAATCATCTTTAATACGATATGCAACGAAGGCACAACCTCAACCCCGCACTGCGTCACAATAGAGCGTTAGATGCGAAAACAACTACTTCGAGGATTGGTGGTCAAATGACCCAGGAGACGGTTACGAACGGCACTGAAGCCCTGTTCACTCGCGAAGGCATGCCGCCCGTTAAGGAAATGATCCCGTGTGCCCTTCAGCACGTACTGGCATCGTTTGCCGGCATCATTACCCCGGCGGTCATCATGGCCGGTGTCTACGGCTTTAATAGCCAGCAGAGCACCGACATCATCCAGGTTGCACTCATTCTTTCGGCAATCGACACGGCCCTTCAGGCCTTCGCTCCCTTCCGTCGTATCGGCGGCGGCCTGCCCATCGTCATGGGCGTTTCGTTCGCGTTCCTGCCGGCCCTTCAGGCCATGGGCGCCTCGGGCTTTAGCTTTGGCGCGCTGCTGGGCGGCGAGATCGTCGGCGGTGCCGTTGCGGTTCTCTTTGGTCTGGCCTACAGCAAGATCAAGTGGCTGTTCCCGCCCGTCGTGACCGGTACGGTCATCTTCTCCATTGGCGTCTCTCTCTATCCCACGGCCGTCAAGTACATGGCCGGCGGTATGGGTACGCCGCTGTGGGGCACCCCGCAGGCCTGGTGCGTCGCTCTTATCACCTTCGCCGTGGTCTTTGCGCTCGCCAACTTTGGCAAGGGCACGCTCAAGCTGGGATCCGTGTTCTTTGGCATGATCGTTGGCATGATCGTCTCCATCCCCTTTGGCATGATCGACTTCTCCAGCGTCGCCACCGCTCAGGTCTTCGCCCTTCCCAAGCTTATGCCCTACGCGCTCGAGTTTGATCCCGAGGTCTGCATTACCCTCGCTGTCGTGTTCCCCATGGTTGCCATCCAGGTTATCGGTGACGTTTCCGCCGCCTGCCTGGGCTCCATCGACCGTATGCCCACCGAGCGCGAGCTCTCCGGCGCTATTGTGTCTCAGGGCCTCACCTCTATGGTCGGCGGCCTGCTGGGCGGTCTTCCCACCAGCGCCCTTGGCCAGAACGTGGGCATCATCTGCTCCAACAAGGTCGTCAACAAGTGGGTCTTTGTGATCATCGCGGCCGTCTTTGCCATCGCCGGCCTGTTCCCGCAGCTCTCTGCCGTCCTTTCCGCCATCCCGCAGCCTGTCATCGGCGGCGCGACCGTCGGCGTCTTTGGCACCATCACCATGAACGGTGTGCGCATGTTCACCCGCGAGGGCCTCACGCAGCGCACCACCACCATCGTCGGCACCTCGGTCGTCTTTGGCCTGGGTATCTGGATGGCCAGCGGTTGCCTTGCCGGCGAGGGCATGCCCACCTGGGTGTCCACCGTCATCGGCTCCAACGCCGTGACCCCCACCGCCATCATGGCCATTGTCCTTAACCTGATTCTTCCGCAGACGCCGGTCGTGGCTCAGCACATCGATGCCGCCAAGGATGCCGCTGTGGATCTGGTCCTGCCCGAGAGCAAGAAGTAACCGATTCGGTGCTATTCGCCGGCGGACGCATCGCCTCGTCCGCCGGCGCCATGCGGCGCCAAGCCGCACTTCAAAGGGCTTGTCCCTTTGGTGAAGCGTTGACGGGAGAGGGCCCGTTTCCGGTGTAGGCCGGCGCTTCGCACTTCCGCCATGTCAGAGGTGTCAAACCCCGCCTCTGATGTTGAAGGGAGCATTTATGCTTCTGGTCGCTAACGGTTCTGTCTTTACCCGCAACGCTCAGACTCCGTTCATTCCCAACGGTGCGGTCGCTATTGACGGAGATACGATCGTCGAAGTGGGCCCCGAGCGCGAGCTCAAGGCCAAGTACCCGGATGCCGAGTACGTCGACGCCCAGGGCAACCTCATCATGCCCGGACTTATCAACTGCCACACCCACATCTATTCGGGTCTGGCCCGCGGTCTTGCCATTAAGGGCTGCAACCCCACCAACTTCCTGGAAAATCTTGAGCAGCAGTGGTGGAAGATTGACGACAACCTGACGCTCGACGGCACCAAGGCAAGCGCCTATGCCACGATTTTGGATTCCATCCGCGACGGCGTCACCACGATCTTCGATCACCACGCGAGCTTCTGCGAGATTCCGGGCAGTCTCTTTACCATTAAGGACGCCGCTCAGGAGCTGGGCATGCGTTCGTGCCTGTGCTACGAGGTTTCCGACCGCCGTGGCCAGGAAAAGTGCGATCAGGCTATTGCCGAGAACGCCGAGTTTGCCCAGTGGGCCGCCAAGGAGCGTCGCGATAACGACAACCACATGATCGCCGCCATGTTTGGCGGTCACGCCACCTTTACGCTGTCGGACGAGACCATGGATAAGATGACCGAGGCCAACAATGGCCTGACCGGCTTCCACATCCACGTGTGCGAGGGCATGAACGATGTGTGGGACTCCCGCCTCAACCGCGGCGGCATCAGCCCCGTCGAGCGCCTGCTGCAGCACAACCTGCTCGGTCCCGACACCATGCTCGGCCACTGCATCCACGTGACGCCCGCCGAGATGGATATCGTCAAGGAGTCCGGCACCTGGCTGGTTAACAACCCCGAATCCAATATGGGCAACGCTGTGGGCTGCGCCCCCGTGCTCGAGTTCTTCCGCCGCGGCATCCCCGTGTGCATGGGCACCGACGCCTACACCCACGATATGCTCGAGAGCCTTAAGGTCTTCCTGATCATTCAGCGCCACAACGCCGCTATGCCCAACGTGGGCTGGTGTGAGGCCATGACCATGCTGTTCGAGAATAACGCCAAGATGGCCAGCAAGTATTTCGATCGCAAGCTCGGTGTGCTCGAGGCCGGCGCTGCCGCCGACGTCATCGTCATGGACTACAAGCCCTTTACGCCGCTGAGCGAGGAGAACATCGACGGCCACATGCTCTTTGGCATGATGGGCAAAAACTGCCGCACCACCATCATCAATGGCCGCGTCCTGTACAAGGATCGCGAGTTTGTCGGCATTGATGAGGACAAGATCAACGCGTGGACCATGGCTGAGTCCAAGAAGCTCTGGAGCACGCTCAACGATCGCGCCTACTAATTACAAGTAGATTCACGCGCGCCGGATGTTTCGCCGCATCCGACGCGCGTATAGGCGACCTCCGCGGGGTCGCCGGCGCTGTGCTAGCGCTACACCGTATTTGCGCCCGCCGCGCGGTCTCGCCGGGCGTTACAGAGAGGAGCTCATTATGAGCGACATCATGAGGCCGATCCCGTTTTCGCAGCTGATGAACTGGATCATCGAGGAGCACAAGACTCAGGGCGCCGTCTTTGGCGTGCGCAAGATGGTCACGACCAACCAGGAGGGCGCGCTTCCCATTTTTGACGAGCGCATCGAGACTCCGTTTGGCCCGGCCGCCGGCCCCAACACGCAGCTTGCCCAGAACATCGTGGCATCCTACGTGGCCGGTTCCCGCTTCTTTGAGCTTAAGACCGTTCAGGTTATGGACGGCGAGGAGCTCTCCAAGTGTGTGAACAAGCCCTGCATTGTGGCGCAGGACGAGTGCTACAACTGCGAGTGGTCGACCGAGCTCGAGGTTCCGCAGGCTTTTGCCGAGTACGTGAAGGCATGGTTCGCCTGCCACCTCATCGCTCGCGAGTACGGCCTGGGCAGCCCGGACGGCTTTGTCTTTAACATGTCCGTGGGCTATGACCTGGAGGGCATCAAGAGCCCCAAGGTCGACGCCTACATCGAGGGCATGAAGGACGCCAGCGGCTCTGACGTCTGGAACGAGTGCCGCGCATGGGCGCTCGCCAACCTGGACAAGTTTGAGCATGTCGACGCCGCGTTTGTCGAGTCCATCCCGGCACGCGTTTCCAACTCCATCACCGAGTCCACCCTGCACGGCTGCCCGCCGGCGGAGATCGAGCGCATCGCGACCTATCTGATCACCGAGAAGGGCCTCAACACCTACATCAAGTGCAACCCCACGCTGCTGGGCTATGAGTTTGCCCGCCAGCGTCTGAACGAGCTGGGCTTTGACTACATCGTCTTCGATGACACGCACTTCCGCGAGGACCTGCAGTGGGCCGATGCCGTGCCTATGTTCGAGCGCCTGATTGCCCTGTGCGCCGAGCGCGGTCTAGAGTTTGGCGTCAAGCTCACCAACACCTTCCCCGTCGACGTGACGAGAAACGAGCTGCCTTCCACCGAGATGTACATGTCTGGCCGTTCGCTGTTCTCGCTGACCATCGAGGCTGCCCGCCGCATTACCGAGCAGTTTGACGGTAAGCTGCGCATCAGTTACTCCGGTGGCGCCACGGTCTACAACATTCGCGCCCTGTATGATGCCGGCATTTGGCCCGTCACCCTGGCGACCGACGTGCTCAAGCCCGGTGGCTACGAGCGCTTTAGCCAGATGGCCGGCGAGTTTGCCGATCTGGCCGGCAAGCCGTTCGCGGGCGTCTCTCTCGACGCCGTGACCGCGATCCAGACCGACTCGCTCACCAACCCGCTCTACAAGAAGCCGCTGCGCCCGCTGCCCGACCGCAAAGTCGCCGGCAAGAGCCCGCTTTCCGACTGCTTTACCACGCCGTGCCGCACGAGCTGCCCCATCCAGCAGGATATTCCCGCCTATCTGGCGGCTGTTGACGAGGGCCGCTACGAGGACGCACTCAACATCATCATCGAGCGCAACGCCCTGCCGTTCATTACCGGCACCATCTGCCCGCATCCCTGCGGCCGTGCCTGCGAGCGTGCGTTCTACGAGCCCGAGGGCGCCCAGATTCGCGCCAGCAAGCTCAAGGCCGCCCGCGAGGCCATGACCGCCGTGCTGCCCAAGCTGCGCGCCCAGGCCATCGCCAACGACGGCGAGCACAACGTTGCCGTTATCGGCGGCGGTCCGGCCGGACTGGCGACGGCGTTCTTCCTGACGCGCGCCGGCGTGCCCGTCACCATCTTTGAGGCCCGCGACTCGCTCGGCGGCGTGGTCCGTCACGTGATCCCCGAGTTCCGTATCGCCAGCGACGATATCTCCCACGACGCCGAGCTCTGCCTGGCCTTTGGCGCCAAGGTGCAGCTCAATGCTCGCGTGGAGTCCATCGACGAGCTCAAGGCCCAGGGCTTTACCGACGTGGTCGTGGCCACCGGTGCCTGGATGCCCGGCTCTGCGGGCCTGGGAGAGGGTGCCGAGCTCGATGTGCTGGAGTTCCTCGAGGCCGCCAAGAAGGGCGAGAAGCTCGAGCTGGGCGAGGACGTCGTAGTCATTGGCGCCGGCAACACCGCCATGGATGCGGCCCGCGTGGCCAAGCGCCTGGCTGGTGTGAAGAACGTGCGCCTGGTGTATCGCCGCACCAAGAAGCAGATGCCCGCCGACGAGGAAGAGCTCGATCTTGCTCTTGCCGATGGCGTTGAGTTCTGCGAGCTGCTGGCGCCCAAGGCACTTAACGGCGCCGTGCTGACCTGCGATGTTATGGAGCTTGGCGAGCCGGATGCAAGCGGCCGTCGCAGCCCTGTCGCCACGGGCGAGACCGTTGAGCTTCCCGCCACCACGGTGATCTGCGCCGTGGGCGAGGGCATCGATGCCAGCCTGTACGATGCCGCGGGCGTCGAGCACGACCGTCGCGGCCGCCTTGCCGCCACCTCCACCGGCGTCGAGGGCGTCTGGGCTGCAGGTGACTGCCGTCGCGGTCCTGCCACCGTGGTCGAGGCTATCGCCGACGCCGCCGAGGTCGCCCGTGCCATCGCCGGCGTTGACTTTAACAAGTACGCCGATTGCAACGAGCAGGCTGGCCGCGAGGACACCTGCTACGAGCGCAAGGGGTCGCTGTGCCGCGACAAGCGCAACTGCACCAAGACCCGCTGCCTGGGCTGCGGCTCGGTGTGCGAGGTCTGCTGCGACGTGTGCCCCAACCGCGCCAACGTGGCCATTAAGGTGCCGGGCCTGGCCAAGCATCAGGTCGTCCACGTCGACGGTATGTGCAACGAGTGCGGCAACTGCGCCGTGTTCTGCCCCTACCAGGAGGGCCGTCCCTACAAGGACAAGCTCACCCTGTTCTGGAGCGAGCAGGACATGGAGAACTCCGAGAACGAGGGCTTCCTGGCCGTGGACGAGGACCACTTTAAGGTCCGCGTCGCCGGCACGGTCCGCACCGTCTCGGTCGATGCCGTCAACACCGGTCTGCCCGAGGCCGTCCGCCTGACCATCAGGGCCGTGCGCGACAACTATTCGTACCTTCTTAAGAAATAGGCGAGTCTCTTATGGCCAAATCCATTCAACATCACGTGGCCTACGTTGCCTGCGGAAGCGGCTGTGCTTCCGCAGGCGGCGACGCCCGCTGCAGCGAAGGCTGCATTGGCTGTGGCGCCTGCGTTACGGCCTGCCCCCACGGTGCCATCGCGCTGGTCGACGGCGTCGCCCGTGTGGACCGCTCCAAGTGCACGGGCTGTGGCCTGTGCGGCATGGCGTGCCCGCAGCGCGTGATTGCCTTCGTTCCCGGCTACCAGAACATCCTGGTGCGCTGCAACAACACCGATAAGGGCGCCATTGCGCGCAAGATCTGCGACACCAGCTGCATCGGTTGCGGCATGTGCGCTAAAAAGTGCCCCGCCGGCGCTATCCGCATCGAGGACAACTGCGCCCATATCGACGGCGCGGACTGCCTGTCGTGCGGCATGTGCGCCGTCGTCTGCCCGCATGGCGCTATCCACGACCGCACCGGCATCGCCGCCGGCGTGTAGAAGGGAATCACCATGGCACAGGAATTCACTTTTACCGTTAACGGCGTCGAGCGCACGACGACCCAAAACAAACCGCTGCTGCGCTACCTGCGCGACGACCTGCACATTCACTCCGCCAAGGACGGCTGCTCCGAGGGCGCGTGCGGTACCTGCACCATCCACGTGGACGGTGCGGCCGTCAAGGCCTGCGTACTGACCACCGCTCTTGCCGCCGGCCGCAACATCGTGACCGTCGAGGGCCTGCCCGAGGACGTGCGCGAGGCCTTTGTGTACGCCTTTGGCGCCGTGGGCGCCGTGCAGTGCGGCTTTTGCATCCCTGGTATGGTCATGGCGGGTGCGGCGCTCATCGCCGAGGACCCCGAGCCCACCGAGGAGCAGATTAAGTACGCCATTCGCGGTAACTTCTGCCGCTGCACCGGCTACAAGAAGATTATTGAGGGCATTTCGCTGGCAGCCGCGGTGCTCCGCGGCGAAAAACAGATCGACGAGGACTTGGAGCGCGGCGACGACTACGGCGTGGGCAAGCGCGCCTTCCGTATTGACGTGCGCAAGAAGGTGCTCGGCGAGGGCAAGTATCCCGACGACATCGACGAGCTCGATCAGCCGGGCCTGACCTACGCCAGCGCCGTGCGCTCCAAGTATCCGCGCGCCCGCGTGCTCTCCATCGATACCTCCAAGGCCGAGGCCCTGCCCGGTGTGGTGGGCATCCTGCGCGCCGAGGACGTGCCGGTCAACCAGGTCGGCCACCTTATCCAGGACTGGGACGTCATGATCGCTCAGGGCGATATCACCCGCTGCGTGGGCGATGCCATCGTGCTGGTGGTTGCCGAGGACGAGGCGACGCTCGAGAAGGCCAAGAAGCTCGTAAAGATTGATTACGAGCCGCTGGAGCCCGTGCGTAACATTGTCGAGGCCAAGGCGGCCGACGCCCCGCGCCTGCACGACAGTTTTTTTGCCTTTGGCAACACGGTGGAGCTCAAGGACAACGTGTGCCAGAGCCGCCATGTGACGCGCGGCGACGCCGCCAAGGCGCTGGCGGAGAGCGCGTTTACCGTGACACAGCGCTTTACCACACCCTTTACCGAGCATGCCTTCTTGGAGCCCGAGTGCGCCGTCGCCTTCCCGTACAAGAACGGCGTCAAGGTGCAGTCGACCGACCAGGGCGCCTACGATACGCGCAAAGAGTGCGCCCACATGTTTGGCTGGGATAGCGAACCCGAGCGTGTGGTCGTCGAGACCATGCTCGTGGGCGGCGGCTTTGGCGGCAAGGAGGACGTGTCCATCCAGCACCTGGCCGCGCTCGCTGCCTATAAGTTCCAGCGTCCTGTGAAGTGCAAGCTCACTCGTGCCGAGTCGCTTGCATTCCATCCCAAGCGCCACGCCATGGACGGTACCTTTACACTGGGTTGCGACGCCGAGGGCAACTTTACCGGTCTGGATTGCGAGATCAACTTTGACACCGGCGCCTACGCGTCGCTGTGCGGCCCGGTGCTCGAGCGCGCCTGCACGCATGCCGTCGGCCCCTACAAGTACCAGAACACCGACATTCGCGGTTATGGCTACTACACCAACAACCCGCCCGCCGGCGCGTACCGCGGCTTTGGCGTTTGCCAGTCCGAGTTTGCGCTCGAGAGCCTGATCGACCTGCTGGCAGAGAAGGTCGGCCTGGATCCGTGGGAGATTCGCTACCGCAACGCCATCGAGCCGGGCGAGGTTTTGCCCAACGGCCAGATTGCCGACTGCTCCACGGCGCTGAAGGAGACACTGCTCGAGGTCAAGGATGCCTACTATGCGCATCCCGGACACGCCGGTATCGCCTGCGCCATGAAGAACGCCGGCGTGGGCGTGGGCCTGCCCGATGCCGGCCGCTGCAAGATTCGCATCGAGAATGGCGTGGCCGTGGTCTATGCCGCCACGTCCGACATCGGCCAGGGCTGCAATACCGTCTTTTTGCAGGACGTTGCCGAAGCATGCGGCCTGCCGCTGAGCTGCATCGCCAACGGCGAGTGCTCCACCGAGAACGCTCCCGACTCCGGCACCACGTCTGGCTCGCGTCAGACGGTCGTGACCGGCGAGGCCGTACGCGGTGCTGCCTTCCTGCTGCGCGACGCCATGCTTGACGTCGAGGCCGGCAAGCATGCACCCGATGCCCCTGTGAGCGCGCATGGCGACGGCGTCAAGATCGAGTACGACGACGGTCGCGCCTATCAGCTGCGCACGCAGGAACTCGTCGCCGGCCAGGGCATGCATCCCCAGGATCCCGCGACCGCCATCAAGGCGCTCGAGGGATGCGAGTTTGGCTACGTGTACCTGGAGCCGACCGACAAGCTGGGCGCCGACGTTCCCAACCCCAAGAGCCACATCTGCTACGGCTTTGCCACGCATGTGGTCATTCTGAATGATGACGGTCGCGTGAGCGAGGTCTATGCCGCGCACGATTCCGGCAAGGTGGTCAACCCCATCTCCATCCAGGGTCAGATCGAAGGCGGCGTGCTCATGGGTATGGGCTATGCGCTTACCGAGGATTGGCCGCTCAAGGACTGCGTGCCCCAGGCAAGGTACGGTACGCTCGGGCTGTTCCGTGCGCCCGAGATTCCGGATATCCACGCCATCTACGTGGAGAAGGACGAGCTGCTGCCTGTGGCATATGGCGGCAAGGGCATCGGCGAGATCGCAACGATCCCCACGGCGCCCGCCGTGCAGAACGCCTACCGCGCGTTTGACGGCAAGCTGCGTCCAAATCTGCCCATGGTGGATACGCCCTACAGCCGCGCCCGTCACCGCGGATAGGGTAGGGTGCAGACGGCATTGCTGATGGGCTGTTCGCGCACAACACCAACTGTATATGCTGCACCTTTGGCCCCGGCTTCATCGCGAGCCGGGGCCTTTTGTTTGGAGCGCCTCCGCATACGGAAACTGCGTTCCGGATTTGGCGCTCAGAATGGGATGCGCTTTCCTTTTGAGCCTCTAGCGGAAAGCGTGTCCCGGAATTTGGCTCCAGAGTGGGATGCACTTTCCGGTTGGAGCTTCAAACGGAAAGTGCATCCCGGAATCCGCGCCTGGAATGGGACGCACTTTCCGGAACAGCCCTCAACCGGAAACTGCGTCCCAGAATTTCGCTTCAGAGTGGGATGCCGTTTCCGGCTGAACCCTCTGGCGGAAAGTTCATCCCAGAATTGACGCTCGGAGTGGGATACAGTTTCCGGATGGAACCTCAGCGGAAATTGCGTCCCAGTTTGAGCGTCTATTCCGGGATGCAGTTTCCGTTGGGCGCTTCAGCCGGAAAGCGTGTCCCGTTCTGGGCCTTGATTCCGGGACACGGTTTCCGCTAGGTATGCCATATGGAAGGCGCATCCCATTCTGAACACTCAATCTGAGATATGGTTTCCGCGGTGCCGCCAACTGGAAAGTGTGCCCCAGTTTGATGGGCAGGCGGGCATAAGCTCAACAGCTCCTACAGGTCCACCTCGTTGAGCCATGTCGGCAGCGCAGTCTGCCGGATGCCTGCCGTCTGCAGCTTTTTGGCGAGCACTCCTGCCGAGCGGACCTCGCTGATGGTAAAGCGCAGCAGAGGGTGGCCATAGAGCGATAGATGCGCCTCGCGCTGTCGTTCGGCAACGAGCGCCTCGGCGGTGGTGCGTCCGGCCAGCATAGTCTGGTCGGTATATTTGATGAGCCCGTCGAGCTCGCCCAGCGTGAGTTCCCGCGCCTGGCGCTCCCAGGCAAAGTCCGTTCGCATGGTTTCGGTCGAATCGAAGGGGTCCGTCAGCTCGTATTGAAGCCAGTCGGGCGCAAAGCCCGTCTCGATCATGATGGCTCGGGCGACCGATTCCCCGCCGCTCTCGGCGCGGGCGTCGGCATATCGAAGCGTTGTGAGGGCGGTGCGAATCGCGCGACCATTGCGGGCAGTCGCTCGTTGCTCAACGGCCTCCGTCAGCTGTTCCGGCGCAAGGCCGAGCTTTGAGATCGCCGAATCGGCAATGGGCATGCCGTCGGCAAAACCAGTTTGCAGCAGGCAATCTGTGGCCGTTTGGATGGGCGGCGTTACCGATATGCCGGCTCTGCGTATTGCTCCGGCCGGCTCAATCTGGTGTCGCTGAATATGTGCGCCCGGACGAGCCGACGGCTTTGTCGAGCTGCAAACATGCACGACGTTCAGGTGTCGCCACGAGATCTCGAGCCCCAGCAGGCAAGCTGCCGAAAACGAGCAGAACGTCCAATCGGGATGGATGATCGCAAGGGCGCGGATAATCTCGCAATGGCGTTGCGCTCGGTTGAGTTCATCCCAGCGCGTTTTTCGCGCAAACAACCCCGGCATGGGCGAGACAACCGTGCCGCCGGCGCGCCGAAGGAGCGCTTTTCGGATCGCCGTGCTCGGGGGAATCAGGCAGCGCCCCTCTTGTTCGGCTTGAGTGAGCAGTTGGTTGATGAGCTGGTCATTGCAATGGGTCATGAGCTACCGCCTCCTTTTTGGGGTGGCAAAAACGTATCAGCCGGAACTTGCCGCTCAACTGACCAAAAGCTGACCAAAATCTAACCATGCAGGTAGATGGCCTGTTTTCGGCGACATTTTTCATCCGAATCGGTGGGCGGTAATCGGCGACCGTGAACGGTGGCTAGATATGAAGTCTTGGTAAGTTTCGGGACGTGTACTTTTTGAAAAAAAGCATTCTATCTGCTGTTTTGTGTTTCTGGATCGCATATTTGAAGGCATGTGATAAGGGCGGCGGACTGTCGCCTTGTATCTGCGGAAACTGTGACCCGGAATTGCCACTCGGAATGGGACGCGCTTTCCGGACAGCCCTCAACCGGAAACCGCATCCCAGATTTCGGCTCCAAACCGGGATGCGCTTTCCCGGCGGCGTTTCTGGCGGAAATTGCGCCCCGGAATGAGCGCTCAGAGTGGGACATGCTTTCCTGACGAGGCCGCATGCGGAAACTACGTCCCGGATTCGACGCTCAGAATGGGATGCATTTTCCGGTAGAAGCTTCAGCGGAAAGTGCATCCCAGAATTCAGGCTCAGAACGGGACACGCTTTCCGGATGGCATGTTTGGCGGAAACTACGGCCCAGTTTTTGGCTCCAGAACGGGATACATTTTCCGGAACGGTCCACGTGCGGTGGTGTACCGCCCCTTTTGCGTGCGCCGCTTGTCGAATTACGTTATAGCTAGCTATATTATAGGAAGGTATAATATAGCTAGCTATAACGTAAAGGAAGGATGGCCCTATGTTTATCGGAAGAACAGCGGAAATGTCCGAGCTCAATCGACTGTATGGCACGGGCTTCTTTGAGATGCCCGTGATTTACGGCCGCCGTCGTGTGGGCAAAACGCGCCTTATCACAGAGTTCATCCAAGGCAAGAAGGCTATTTACTTTCAAGCTCGTCGCACCAATGCGGAGGCAAACCTGCACGGCTTTAGCCAGGCGATACTTGCAGGCTCGGTTGGTGCTGCAGACGTGTCGTTTCGTAGTTTTGACGAAGCGTTCGATGCATTGGCCACCATGGCTCGCACGGAACGTTTGATTGTCGTGATTGACGAGTATCCCTATCTCGCCCAATCGAATCCCGAGATCAGCTCGTTGCTGCAAGACAAGATCGATCACTTGTACAAAGAGACCAAGCTCATGCTTATCCTGTGCGGGTCGTCGCTTTCGTTCATGGAAGAGCAGGTGTTGGGCTATGAGAGCCCACTATACGGTAGGCGCACGGCCCAGTTTAAGATCATGCCGCTCGATTTTATGACGACCCTCGGCCTGTGGCATAGCATGAGTCGCGAAGACGCTGCGGTTTGCTATGGCATGACGGGCGGTATTCCTGCATATATCGAGAAAGTCGATGCTGCCACACCGCTCAAGGACAACATCAAACGTCTTTTTCTTACCCCTACGGGCTATCTCTTTGAGGAGCCGAGTAACCTGCTGTTGCAAGAGTGCCGCAATCCCGAGCAATATGATGCGATCGTGCAGGCAATTGCCCAGGGACGCTCGAGGATCTCGGAGATTGCGAGCTCTACGGGAATCCCTGCGAGCAACGTAAAGAGCTATGTGGATAAGCTGGCGTCGCTTGGGATTGTCGAGCGCGAGCTGCCCCTAAACGAGACGAGCAATAAGCGAGCCGTGTATCTGCTGAGCGACCAGATGTTTAGGTTCTGGTACAAGTTTGTTCCGCAGAACATCGGGCTGATTCAAAACGATATGGCCGAGATGGCGTATAAGCGCATTGAGCCGCACGTATCGGATTACATGGGCACGGTCTTTGAGCTTATATGCAGACAATACGTGTACGAACTCGCGCGAGCGGGCCAGCTCGATGTGGTTCCGGCGAGCGTCGGGCGCTGGTGGGGGACGGATAATCGCACGCATACGCAGGAAGAAATCGACTTGATTGTTGACGACGGCGAGGGCACTGCACTGTTTGCGGAATGCAAATGGCGCAATGAACCGGTGGACGAAGACGTGCTGCAAAAGCTCGTGTACCGAAGCGAGCTCTTTAGGCGGCAGCATAAAAGCTACGTGATCTTCTCGAAGCGTGGCTTTACGCAAGGATGTCAGGAAGCTGCGGCGAGCAGGGGAGATACCAAGCTGATTTCGTTTGCCGAGATGTGAGTGCGGGGTAGCTCTGCTCGAGAACAAGAGCCTGTCCTCGAATTGCTGGAATGGGGCCCTTCTTTTGTCGTGTTGGCTGCCGGCGGAATGTCGGCGGAAAGCGTGTCCCGGATTATAGCTCCAGAGTGGGATGGCCTTTCCGGATCGGCCCCTCGCGGAAAATGCATTCCGGAATGAGCGCTCAGACTGGGACGCATTTTCCGGATCGGCCTTCAAGCGGAAGCTGCGTCCCGGATTCTGGCTCCAGAGTGGGATGCCGTTTCCGGTTGAGGTCTCTGGCGGAAGCTGTATCCCGGAATCGAGCTTCAGAGTGGGACGTGCTTTCCCGTCAGGAGCTCAAGTGGAAACTACGTCCCGGATTCAAGCCTCGGAATGGGACGCGCTTTCCGGATGGGCTTCAAGCGGAAACTGTGTCCCAGAATCGACATGGCTTCAAGTGGAAAGCGCGTCTTAGAATGCCGCGCCGGCGTTTTTGGCGGTCGTGGTTGGAAAGGGGAGCATTGCCTACACACGCGACGACGGCGTGGCGGTGATCCCCATGGCGGCACTTGGGGCGTAGTGGTTTTGCGGACGTGCCGTGCTTCCTTTACCGAAAATCCATTTGGTAAACCAGATGCTCGCGGATAGAATAAAGTTGGCGGCAGCCCAAGTTCTGGAGAGCTGGGCAGCGCCGTTGCTTGGTCAAGAGGTCAGTGCCTTAATGGCAGCGACTTGTTATGCTTCGAATGCTGCTTGAGTGCCTCGGAAAGTTCGATAAGCGCCGTGAAGAGCGAGATCAAAGCAACCAAGAGCTCTACGAGCTCTGATGGGCCCGGGATGACCGCTGATTCAAGTCACCGGGCCTCAATCTTTTTCATCCATTTGAATAGAGTGGGCGGCGCTCTTGGGGTCGACTGCATGGCGTGTGCCTGGCGCGCGTGGCATTGCGCCCCGCTTTCATGTCCGCACGGGCGCCTATCCTTACGGCAATGTAGCCGCCTATGTAGCGAGCGGCAGGCAACGGAGAAAGGCCCTAACCGTGTCAGCTGAAAAGACGCCGTGTATCTCGGCTATCGATACGACGAACTTTGCGCGCCAGATTGTGCTGGACTTTGAGTTTGCGCCGGTGCCAAAGCAGCGCCAACGCCGTGGACTGCGCAACGAGATTATTGAGGTCGGCGCCGTCAAGCTCGATTACCACGGCAACGTTATGGGCGAGTTCTCGCAGTTTGTGCAGACAGAATTTACCGAAGGCGTTGCGTTTCCCGTTCGCGAGCTTACGGGGATATCGGCTGTGGACACCGCGATGGCCGATCCGCTCTACGTGGTGATCAAAAGGCTCAGCGATTGGATCGGTCGCTACTCCGCCCAAGTGGTCTGTTGGAGCGGAGCGGATCGTCGACAGCTTTTGACCGAGTGCCAGGCAAAGCGCATCGATCTTTCCGCATTTCCTACGGACTGGGCCGACCTGCAGGCGTTTTACACCTCGATTATGGACGTGGGCAGCCACGGGTGCGTCTCTTTGGGTGACGCGGCAATGTGGTTTGGCATCGAGTTTGACGAGTCGACGGGCCACGCCCACAGCGCCCTGGCCGATGCGCGCGTGACCGCAAAGTTGCTCAGGCAGATGATGGACGGGGACTATCGCGTGAGCCCGCGCGCCCAGGAAGTCCGCCAGCGATGGGGGATGGGCGAGCGAGCCCAGACGCGCCTTTCCAGCAAGTGCCCCGAGCTGAGCGATCTGCTGCTGAAGTTGAAGGCGGAGGGGAGGTAGGCCTTTTGAGAACGCCATTCGGTTTGGCATGGCGGGACTGTAAGCGCGACTTCGCCCTGCTGTTTGAATCGAAGCGTCAACCAGTATGACGAGCTGTCTGGTCTGTCTGCCTACGCCCTCGCAATCCCGCGTGCCGCGCTCAGCAGCTCGTACTCCCTCTGACTCCACTGGTGCAGCTCAGCGGCATCGACGGCATCGCGACACAGGTCCAGGAACACCTCGGCTCCCTCGCAGAAGCACTCACGGGTAAAGGCGCCGGATCCGTCTGCAACGCACTTGCCGTCGGCAAAGAGCTTCCAACTCGACGGCTCGCGCGAGTCGTCTCCGAGCAGCTTGATCTGCAGTACGTGCGGGTTGCCAGCAGCATAGAGCTCTTCCTCGAGCTTCTGTACCGTAAAGCGCATCTGGTGGGAGAGGCTGCTCTTGACCAAAGCCGAGGCATAGCCGTTCGGCTTATCAAGAAGATGCATTCGCTTTGGTTTGGCGACCAGGTTGTGGAAGTTGCGCTCGCTGCGCACAGAGAAATTGTCCATACGGACTCCTTTCATCGATGTTGGCAGGGCCACCGTGCCTCTTGGCCGGTTGGCGTCGGGATCGTGGAGCCAACTCTCTACCCCGACTCTGGATAAAACGCGCCCACTCCTTGCGGGCACGATGGAGTCTATCAGCGCGCGCGGACAGAAATCAAGCGCCGCCTGCGAAATGATGTGCAGACGGCGCTTGATTACGCGGCAATTATTCGGCAAACATCCGGAAAAGTGTCGAAATCGGCCGTATGAAAGTACGGAAAAGTGTCAAATTCGAGCCGCCCAAATTACGGAAAAGTGTCGAAATGGGCGCGTGGAAATCACGGAAAAGTGTAAAACCGCACGTAAAAAGGGGTGCGGCATAGCTTATGTTCCAACCTAGCTGTTGGGGTCGCCCTTGAGGGTGTTGATGTCCAGGTACTGGTTGTCGTCCTCTTTTTGCTGCGTTGCCGATTCGGACGCGGTGGGGCCGCGGAATAGCTGGAATCCCTCAAACGCAATCACGCCGAGCAGAGCGATGATGATGGCGATAAAGACAACCTTTGCCGCCTGCGAAAACTCCGAAAAGCGCGGCGGTTCTTCTTCGCTGTGGTAATCGGCAGCGCGCTTATCGTCGGTGCCGTGGGTATACGACGATGCCGAGGCTGCCTTTACGCTCGCTTGGTTGCAATCGGCAGAGGGCGCGGCGGCAAACGGGTCGCGAGAATATCCGCTCGACGTTTGGCCGTAATCCTCGGTTTCGATGCGGCCTGCGCGAGGCTGTTCGCTCGGGCGGTTGGCATATGCTGCGGTGTTGTCGTATGCGGAGTCGCGTTTCTCGGCAGCCGCAAACAGGGGGTTTACCGGAATGTCGAGCACCGGCATGCCGCTCGAGGTCTCGTCCAGATCTGCCGCCGCCCAGGAATCAAAGGCAAACTGACGGTTGGAAAGATCATCCAGATCCATGACAGGCGGCTCGAGCTCGGCCTCGGGCTGGGGTTCGGGAGCCGCGTATGTCGGCTGCTGCGGGGTGGCATACGCGGGCGCGCTGCTGGGCGCATGGCGCTGTGTCGCTGCAGCGAGAAACGCCGCCGTCTCGGACGGATCGCTAGCAGGACGGGGTGCAGGGGCGGCTTTACGCGTCGTCTGCACGATAGGACGGGTGGCAAAGTCGTCTGCGGGCACGGATGCCGGCGCGGGCGTGGCGGAAGGCACGGGCTTTGCACTTGTCGGGCGAACCCCGCCGCCCACGAGTTCCTCGGCGGTCCAAGGGCGGTCGCTCATCACGTCGTCGAGGCTCAACGCAAACAGATCGTCTTCGCCCTCGTCAAACGCGCGTTTCGCATGCCTGGCGCCAGAAACGGTGCCTCCGCGGCCGTTGCGTGATGCGTTGCTCGACCCCATCTTGTTCCATCCTTTCGAAATACTCGCATTCATCGATTATATGGAACTTCCCAAGCGGCTCGGTCTTGGATTCGTGCTTTCCAGAACTCGCGCCCAAAAGGGGAGGGGCAATCCAGACGAGTGCCTACTTGTCGCCGGCCGCCGCCTTGGCCTCATTGAGGTAGCTATAGAAGCTGTACTTGGAGATGCCAAAGAACTCGCAGGCACGCTCGCTCGACTTGGAAATGAGGAAGGCGCCGCGACGGTCGAGGTAGCCAATGGCGCGGATGCGCTCGTCCTTGGTCATGAGGGCGGCGGGCTTGCCCACGTACTGCTCGCACTCGCGCAGCAGATCCTCGAGCAGGTCGCCGATGTTTTTGGTGATGGGCTCGGGCTCGGTGTATCCCTTGTCGCCTGTGCCGGTGAGCGCGTCGAGCGAGCGCTCAAAAGCCTTCATGAGCGTAATGTCAAAGTTAATGCCCAAAATGCCGACGGGCCTGCCCTCGTCGTTGCGGATAAAGATGGTCGAGGACTTGAGCAGCTTGCCATCGGCGGTTTTGGTGAGGTATGGCTCGCGGTCGTGCACGTCGGCGGTGCCCTCGTGCATGGACTCAAGCACAATATGGCTGGGGCCGTCACCTAGTTTGCGCCCGCTGACGTGGCCGTTTTCGATCACTACGATGGAGTGGTCCACGTCCTCGGTCTCCAAGTCGTGGACGACGACTTCGCAGTTGGGGCCAAACTGGAGCGCCAGGCCGTGTGCAAGGCGCTTGTAAAACTCTATCTGTGCGGGGGTCATGGGTGCCTTCCTAAAAATTAGTTTGGGCTCACTTTGCCATAAACCCCACTTGTTCGCAAATAACGAAAGCGTCGCTGCGTTATGTAACCGTTCAGCGGCGAAAAGGTACCGATTACGGCAACAAACAATTTGTTAGGTTTGCCAATCAAAAAGTGTGATAGAACAGTGCTAACAAACTTTTTGTTTGGCATCCACATAAAAGTTCAGTCGCATGAATGGGAATGGGCTGAAACGCGTATGCGGGGGCCGGCAAGAGAGAACTTAAGGAGTTCACCGTATGGCCGATAAGATCCAGTGGGCGGGCAACACGATGCCCAAGAGCGATGACAAGCACTTGGGAATCATGAGCCTCGACCACGTGAAGAAGGCCCGCGCCTTCCACCAGTCGTTCCCCCAGTACACCGTCACTCCGCTTGCCCGCCTGGACGGCCAGGCCGCGCGCCTGGGCCTGTCCAACCTGTGCGTTAAGGACGAGAGCTATCGCTTTGGCCTCAACGCCTTTAAGGTTCTGGGCGGTTCGTTTGCCATGGCCAATTACATTGCCGACGAGACCGGCAAGGACGTTGCCGAGTGCACCTTCGATTACCTGACCTCCGATCAGCTTGCCAAGGACTTTGGCCAGGCTACCTTCTTTACCGCCACCGACGGCAACCATGGCCGCGGCGTGGCATGGGCTGCCAACAAGCTGGGCCAGAAGGCCGTCGTGCACATGCCCAAGGGTTCCACCAAGCCCCGCTTCGACAACATCGCCGCCGAGGGCGCCACGGTGACCATCGAAGAGGTCAACTACGACGAGTGCGTGCGCATGGCCGCCGCCGAGGCCGACGCCTGCGAGCGCGGCGTTATCGTTCAGGACACCGCCTGGGAGGGCTACGAGAAGATTCCGTCTTGGATCATGGAGGGCTACGGCACCATGGCTTCCGAGGCTGCCGAGCAGCTGCGCGAGATGGCCATCAACCGCCCGACGCATGTCTTTGTCCAGGCTGGCGTAGGCTCGCTCGCCGGCGCCGTGGTGGGCTACTTCACTAACCTGTATCCCGATAACCCGCCCACCTTTGTCGTGGTCGAGTGCGCTCCGGCCGCCTGCCTGTACAAGGGCGCTGCCGCCGGCGACGGCGACCCGCGCATCGTGGACGGCGACATGCCCTCCATCATGGCCGGCCTGTGCTGTGGCGAGCCCAACATCCTGGGCTGGGATATCCTGCGCAACCACGCTACCGCCTTCGTGTCCTGCCCCGACTGGGTCACCGCTCGCGGCATGCGCACCCTGGGCGCCCCCGAGAAGGGCGACCCGCGCGTCATCTCCGGCGAGTCCGGCGCTGTGACCACCGGCCTGGTCGAGACCCTCATGCTCGATCCCGAGTACGCCGAGCTCAAAGAGCTCATCGGCCTGGATAAGACGAGCTCCGTGCTCTGCTTCTCCACCGAGGGCGACACGGATCCGGATCAGTACCGTCGCATCGTCTGGGAGGGCGAGTACCCCACCTGCTAGCAGGCCTGACCTGTCCGGGTGGCGGAGCATATATTTGCTCCCTGCTCGAACAGCCCTGCGCAAGACGGAAAGCACATTAAGTGCTTTCCTTTGCGTGCGGAACTCGCGACGGAGCAAACATATGCTCCGCCACCCTACGTCCACTTGCTTGTGGGGTGCTCGACCTCACGCTACTTGGCACAAGTGATCTATCTGAAATATCTACCTGTAGGTAAACCCTTGTAGAAAGGTTGACTGTTATGGCTAAAGAACTCGATTTCGACGCTATCAAGGCTGCTGCTGAGTCCCACCGTGCTGATATGACTCGCTTCCTGCGCGCCATGATCTCCCATCCCTCTGAGTCTTGCGAGGAGGGTGAGGTTGTCGCTTGCATCAAGGCCGAGATGGAGAGCCTTGGCTATGACGAGGTCAAGGTCGACGGCCTGGGCAACGTCATGGGCTTCATGGGCGAGGGCGACAAGATTATCGCCATCGACTCTCACATCGACACCGTTGGCATCGGCAACATCGATAACTGGGATGCCGATCCTTATGAGGGCTACGAGACCGACGAGATTATCTATGGCCGCGGCGGCTCCGACCAGGAGGGTGGCATGGCTTCTGCTACCTACGCTGCCAAGATGATGAAGGACATGGGCCTCATCCCCGAGGGCTACAAGATCATGGTCGTCGGCACCGTCCAGGAAGAGGACTGCGACGGCATGTGCTGGCAGTACATCTACAACAAGGACGGCATTAAGCCCGAGTTCGTCATTTCCACCGAGCCCACCGACGGTGGCATCTATCGCGGTCACCGCGGCCGCATGGAGATCCGCGTCGACGTTCACGGCACCTCCTGCCACGGCTCCGCTCCCGACCGCGGCGACAACGCCATCTACAAGATGGCCGACATCATCGCTGATGTCCGCGCCCTCAACAACAACGGCTGCGACGAGTCGACCGACATCAAGGGCCTCGTCAAGATGCTCGACCCCAAGTACAACCCCGAGCACTTCGAGGACGCCCGCTTCCTGGGCCGCGGCACCTGCACCGTCAGCCAGATTTTCTACACCAGCCCCAGCCGTTGCGCCGTCGCTGACTCCTGCGCCATCTCCATCGACCGTCGCATGACCGCCGGTGAGACCTGGGAGTCCTGCCTGGACGAGATCCGTAACCTGCCGGCCGCCAAGAAGTACGGCGACGACGTGAAGGTCTCCATGTACATGTACGACCGTCCGTCCTGGACCGGCGAGGTCTACGAGACCGAGGCTTACTTCCCCACGTGGATCAACAAGGAGACCGCTCCGCACGTCAAGGCCCTCGTCGACGCCCACAAGGCCATGTTCGGTGACGAGCGCATCGGCTGCGAGCCCAGCATGGACAAGCGCACCGGTCGCCCGCTGTGCGACAAGTGGACCTTCTCCACGAACTGCGTTTCCATCCAGGGCCGCTATGGCATCCCCTGCGTCGGCTTTGGCCCGGGTGCCGAGTCTCAGGCTCACGCTCCCAACGAGGTCACCTACAAGGACGACCTGGTCACCGCTGCCGCCATGTATGTGGCTGCCCTGAACCTCTACGATCCGAGCCAGGCCGATGGCGACGCCACCGTGTTCCGCGCCGGTCTGACCAACAACAAGATCGACTAGTCCCATTCCTCGATCTTGTTGAGCCGGGGACAGTTTATGCCCCCGGCGCCTCCTGTTGACTTGGGGCCCGCGGTCGTTATCTCCCATGCTTCCTCAACGGTGGCGGGTCCTCGTCATGGTGCTCTGCATGTTCTAGCCACACGCGCATGCCGGAGCACATCTACTCATTGCGATCGTTTCATCTTTAGAAAGGACATTTACATGGACGCCAAGTTTACCGAGCTCGTCGAGCAGCTGAACGGCCTCGATTTTAAGGGTATGTACGGCAGCGACTTCCTGCACACCTGGGACAAGACCACCGATGAGCTCAAGGCTCTCTACATCGTCGCCGACGCCCTGCGCGAGCTGCGTGAGAGCAACGTTTCGTCCAAGATCTTCGACTCGGGCCTGGCCGTCTCCCTGTTCCGCGACAACTCCACCCGTACGCGCTTCTCCTTCTCTAAGGCCGCCAACCTGCTCGGCCTTGAGCTGCAGGACCTGGACGAGAAGAAGTCCCAGATCGCTCACGGCGAGACCGTCCGCGAGACCGCTACCATGATCTCCTTCATGGCCGACGTCATCGGCATCCGCGACGATATGTACATCGGCAAGGGCGACGCCTACATGGCCGAGGTCTCCGAGTCTGTCCAGCAGGCCTACGAGGACGGCGTTCTGGATCACCGTCCCACGCTCATCTCTCTGCAGTCCGATTCCGACCACCCCACGCAGTCCTCTGCCGACATGCTCTACCTCATCAACGAGTTTGGCGGCCTTGAGAACCTCAAGGGCAAGAAGGTTGCCGTTACCTGGGCCTATTCGCCCTCTTACGGCAAGCCGCTGTCCTGCCCGCAGTCGCTGATCAGCCTGCTGCCCCGCTTTGGCATGGACGTCACCCTGGCTCACCCCGAGGGCTACGACCTCATGCCCGAGGTCGTCGAGCGCGCCAAGGGCTATGCAGCCGAGTCCGGCACCACCTTTAAGCAGGTCAACACCATGGCCGAGGCCTTCGAGGGCGCCGACATCGTGATCCCCAAGAGCTGGGCTCCGTTTGCCGCCATGGAGAAGCGCACCAACCTGTACGCCGAGGGCGACGACGCCGGCATCGCAGCGCTCGAGAAGGAGCTGCTTGCCCAGAACGCCACCCATCAGGATTGGTGCTCCACGACCGAGCTCATGGAGAAGACCGCCAACGGCCAGGACACCATCTTTATGCACCCGCTGCCCGCCGACATCTCCGGTGTCTCCTGCGAGCACGGCGAGGTCAACGCCGACGTCTTCGACATGCACCGCGTGGGCATGTACAAGGAGGCCAGCTACAAGCCGTACGCCATCGCAGCCATGATGTTCCTGCAGAAGGTTGCCGATCCCGCTGCTGCCCTCAAGGCCCTCGACGAGCGCAACACCGCCCGTTGGTTCCAGGCCTAAAGCTGGGCTGAGAAATGGCTAAGCGTATTGTTGTCGCCTTGGGCGGAAACGCCCTCGGCGCCAACCTTCCCGAGCAGATGGAGGCCGTCAAGACGACTTCCAAGGCCATCGTCGACCTGATCGAGGAAGGCAACGAGGTCGTCGTCGTGCACGGCAACGGTCCCCAGGTGGGCATGATCGCCAACGCGATGGCCGAGCTCACGCGCTCTAATCCTCAGAAGTACGTTCCCTGCTCCTTGTCCGTTTGCGGCGCCATGAGCCAGGGCTACATTGGCTATGACCTGCAAAATGCGCTGCGCGAGGAAATGCTCGACCGCAATATCGACAAGGGTGTCGCCACCGTGCTCACCCAGGTCGAGGTTGCGGCAGACGACCCGGCCTTTGCCGACCCGGTCAAGCCGATCGGTCCGTGGATGAGCGAGGCCGAGGCCAAGGAGCTGGAGGCCGATCGCGGCTATCAGTTCATCCACGACGAGAAGCAGGGCTTCCGTCGCGTGGTTGCCTCGCCCAAGCCCGTGAACATCGTCGAGCTCGACACCATTAAGTCGCTCGTCGAGTCCAACCATGTGGTGATCTCCTGCGGCGGTGGCGGCATTCCCGTCACCAAGTCCCAGGGCAACCACCTTAAGGGCGCTGCCGCCGTCATCGATAAGGACTTTGCGGCCGAGAAGCTCGCCGAGCAGCTCGACGCCGATGCCCTGATCATCCTGACGGCCGTTGAGAAGGTTGCCATTGGCTTTGGTACCGACCACGAGCAGTGGCTCGACACGCTGACCGCGGCTGACGTAAAGCGTCTGTCCGAGGCCAACGAGTTCGGTCGCGGCTCCATGCTGCCCAAGGTCCAGGCAGCCTCGACATTTGCCGAGAGCAAGCCGGGCCGCACGGCGCTCATCACGCTGCTCGAGAAGGCGCGCGATGGCCTTGCCGGCAAGACCGGTACCACGTTTACCGGCGACGCTGAGTAGGCATATCTGCACCATTGAGGAGGGTGCCCTGCGTCGCGGGGTGCCCTCCTTTGTGCTATGGAGAGCCAAGGGGCGTTCGCTGGAAAACGAGCGCATACCTGTTCCGACGGAGTGCGAGCTTGGTATGGTGGGTATAGCAACTATGGTGTCCAAGGCAGCCAGGGGAGGTTTGCGGAGATGAAACTCGGTTGCGTGATTATGGCCTCGGGCGAGGGCAAGCGATTTGGCTCCAACAAGATGCTCGCCGATATCTATGGCGAGCCGCTGATTGCCCGGACCATCGATTCGGTTCCCCGGGGCTTTGACGTTGTGGTTTCGACGCGTTGGCCCGAGGTCGCCCAGATTTGCGAGGACAAGCATTGTTCGTGCGTGCTGCACGATGGCGAGCTGCGCAGCGAAAGCGTCCGTGCGGGCCTTTCGTGGGGGGTCGAACGCAACTGGAAAGGCTGCCTCTTTTTGCCGGGCGACCAGCCGCTTGTGAGCGCGGATTCTTTTGAGGCCATGGTTCGTGCATTTGACGAGCGTGGCCGCAAGCATCCGGTGCGTCTTGCGTGCAACGGTGAGCCTTCGAGCCCGGTGCTCTTTCCGGCAGAACTGTTCGATGCACTTATGTGTCTTGAGGGCAAGGACGGCGGCGGCTCGATCCTTATGGACCGTACCGACGTGGTGCTGGTCGATGCGCGTGCCTACGAGCTGTGGGACGTCGATACCGCCAAGGGACAGCGACGCATAACGGAGCATATCGCCGCCTGCTCGTATTTTGATCGCGTGGCCAACAGCATCAATCAATAAGGAGCAATTATGATCATCATCAAAAACGGCGCGCTCGTGACGCCCCAGGGGCTTCGCCGCGCCGATCTTGCCATGGATGGCGATAAGATCGTGCGGATCGCCGGGGCGATTGAGCCAGCCGAGGGCGATACCGTCGAGGATGCCGCGGGCTGCTGGGTGTTTCCCGGCTTTATCGACGGCCACACGCACATGCAGTGCTGGACCGGCATGGATTGGACAGCCGATAGCTTTGAGACCGGCACGCGCGCGGCTGCCTGTGGCGGTACGACGACCATTGTGGACTACGCGACGGCCGATCGCGGCGTGACCATGCCCGATGCCTTGGCCGAGTGGCATCGCCGTGCCGACGGAACCTGCACGGCTAACTACGCCTTTCATATGGCGCTCGCCGAGTGGAACGAGCGCAATCGCGTCGACCTTTCGGCCATGCGCGAGGCGGGCGTATCGTCGTTCAAGACCTACTTTGCCTACGATCATCTGCGCCTGGACGATGCCGAGACGCTCGAGGTGCTCGAGGAGCTCAAGCGCCTGGGCGGTATCCTGTGCGTGCATTGCGAGAACGGCACGCTGGTGAATGAACTGCAGAAGCGCGTGTTTGAGCAGGGTATCCACGGGCCCGAGGGCCACGCGCTTAGCCGTCCGGACGTGTGCGAGGCCGAGGCAGTGAGCCGTCTGCTATATCTGGCGCACCTGGCCGGCGACGCACCGGTCAACGTGGTGCACCTTTCGACCAAGCTGGGGCTCGAGGCCATCCGTGCCGCCAAGGCGCGCGGGCAGAAGAATATCTATGTCGAGACCTGCCCTCAGTATCTGATGCTCGACGATACTTGCTACTTGGAGCAGGGTGAGGACGGCTTTGCGGGTGCCAAGTATGTGATGAGCCCGCCGCTGCGCCATGCGGGTGACCGTGCGGCACTGCGCGAGGCGCTTGTGGCTGGCGAGATCGATACGATTGCAACCGATCATTGCAGCTTTAACCTGCACGGGCAAAAGGACCGCGGGCGCGACGATTTCCGCGCGATTCCCAACGGCGGGCCCGGCGTGGAGCATCGTCCCGTCGCGATTGCCACGAGCTTTGAGGGCCAGCTGGGCCCCGAGGACCTCTGCCGCCTGATGAGCGAGAGCCCGGCGCGCGTTTTTGGCATGTATCCGCGCAAGGGCTGTCTTGCCGAGGGCTCCGATGCCGACGTGTGCGTGTGGGATCCTTGCGCGCGTTGGACGATCAGCGCCGCGACGCAGCATCAGGCCGTGGACTACACGCCGCTCGAGGGCTTTGAGGCACATGGCCGCGCCAAGGCCGTGTTTGTGAACGGCGTGCTGGCGGCACGCGACGGCGAGCCCACCGGAGCCCAGCCCGGTCGCTACGTGCCCCGCTAGCAGGAAGGCCGCCAGGGTAGCTAATTTGGGACGGGGCTCTTTTAGCTACCCTTGCCTGCCTGATGATTTTTCTCTCAACATGGGGTAGCTAAAAGAGCCCCGTCCCAAATTAGCTACCCCTTGAGGCTGGTGGCGATGATGGGACGGTCGAGGACTGCCTCGAAGCGATCTGCCATCGTTGGGCCGGCAAGCGTGTCGACTTGGTTGAGCATGATGCGGGCATTGTTGAGGTTCAGCATCCGCAGCTCGGCATTGAGCACCATGGCGACGCGCTCTGGGGTGGCAGTGTCGGTGGGCTCGCAGCCGCAACGCTCGCAAAAGAGCTCGGGGCGGTGGACGGCTTCGTTGATGGGCTTGCCGAACCCCGAGGCGCCGACGATCCAGACGATGTTGGCCGTGCCAGAGGGAATCACCGGCTCCCAGGCGGCGTGCGCCTTGAGCGGGAGCCGCTTGCTGCCGTCCGCCTCGGCCAGGACGTAGTCAAAGCGCTGCGCCAGCTGGTCGAGCGGCTCGGCAGGGGAGGAGAACTTGCCTGTCTGGGGGTCCAAGACACCTGTCTGGCAGATGCTTCCCCGCACAAGCCCCGCGCAGGCCTCGCAGGTGCAGCCTAGGGCGTGTGAGGCACCTGGCTTCCAGGGCGCGGCGTCCAGGCGACGGCTCGACCCGTCCCACGGCACGCCGGCGACGGGGAACATGCGCGTGGTGGTG
Source organism: uncultured Collinsella sp. (assembly GCA_958435945.1). Lineage (GTDB taxonomy): Bacteria > Actinomycetota > Coriobacteriia > Coriobacteriales > Coriobacteriaceae > Collinsella. Next base: position 406,512 of record CAUBIC010000001.1, read on the forward strand.
CAGAGGAGCACGCGGCCGCCAGCGCGCATAAGCTCAAGGCCGAGCGTCTTCAGCAAGGTCGACTTGCCTCCACTGCCGATAATTGCAGTAATGCCCGGCTCGATCTTGAGCGCGGAGGCAAGGTTTCCGCTCGTCGTTTTCATCTGTTCACCGCCGTATAATACTGTGATAATAAATAATCATCAGAGTAGCGGTCGAACCGCATTTGCTCTGCTCAAACCGTAGCACAGGGAGGTGTCCCGGGAATGCTCGTTTATGTTCGCGGCGCCGGCGATATCGCCACGGGCGTCGCCGCTCGCTTGGTGCGCGCCGGCGTGTCGGTCGTTATGGCCGATATCGCGGTTCCCACGTGCATCCGCCGCACAATCAGTTTTTGCGAGGCTATTCGCTTGGGCGAGGTCGAGGTCGAGGGCATTCGCGCTCGCTTGGCACAGACGCCGGCAGAGGCGCTTGCAATTACCGAGGCTGGAGACGTCGCCGTTGTGGTGGACCCCCAGGCCAAGATGCTCGGCGAGCTGAAACCCGCTGCCGTGGTCGACGCGATTCTGGCTAAGCGCAACCTGGGTACCACGCGCGACATGGCGCCTGCCGTCATCGCCGTGGGGCCGGGCTTTACCGCGCCGGTTGACTGCGACGCCGTGGTCGAAACCATGCGCGGGCATTTCCTGGGCCGTGTCATTACCCAGGGTTCGCCCCAACCCAACACGGGCGTGCCGGGCATTATCGCTGGCTATGGCAGAGAGCGCGTTATCCACAGCCCCGCCGCCGGCGTGTTTCGGTCCGACCGCGCGATCGGCGACATCGTGAGCGCCGGAGACGTGATTGGCTACGCGGGCGATTCGCCCATGTGCACGCAGATCGATGGCTGTCTGCGCGGGCTTTTGGCGAACGGCGTGCAGGTGACTGAGGGCTTTAAATGCGCCGATGTCGATCCGCGCGGCGATGCCAGCTATATCAACTACATTTCGGACAAGGCGACGTCGGTCGGCGGCGGCGTGCTCGAGGCGCTCGCCATGCTCACCGGTGTATTCCAGGGATAGGAAATTGCAATGGAAAAGCTCGATGTGGTGAATGCTGCGCTTGGCGCTCTGAAGGCTGGTAAGACGTGCGAGTTGGTGGTCGTGGCCGGCACGGCAGGGTCATCGCCGCGCGGCGTGGGCGCCTGGATGGCCGTTTTTGCCGATGGCAGCCAAGCGGGTACCATCGGCGGCGGCAAGATTGAGCTCTTTGCGCTGGGCGAGGCCCGCGAGCTGCTGGCCGCGGGACAGTCGCGCCTGGTCCGCTACACCATGGGCGGGGAGAACTCCGATACCGGCATGATCTGCGGCGGAGCCATCTGCCTGTGCTATCTGCACCTGGACGCGACCAAGGCACCGTTGTTCCAGGAGATTGCCGATGTACTGGCGTATCGCCGCATCGGCGACTTCACCATCGATTTTGAGCCGTTTATCGCAAGCGCGCTCGAAAGCGACGCTGCCGAATACCATGGCGAGGAATCGCGCCGCACCATAATGGGCTGCCCCGAGCTTTCGCTGGTGGAGGAGGGGAGTAAGGTCACCCACACCAACGCCGCCTCCGAGATTCCTCCCGCGCACATCGAGACGCTCTGCCCCGAGGGCCTGACCTACATCTTTGGCTGCGGACACGTGGGCGCCGCGACGGCGCGCGTGCTCACGGCGGCGGGCTTTGCCGTCGTGGCTTGCGACGACCGCCCCGGCACGCTGACGCCCGAATGGGTGCCCGGCGTCTTCGACCGTCGTCTGGTCGACTACAAGAACCTGGGCAAGCTGTGCCCTATCGGCCCGCGCGATCTGGTGGTCGTTGCCACGGCGGGTCACAAGTCCGATATGGACGTAGTGATTCAGGCCATGCGCGCCAAGCCCGCCTATCTGGGTTGCCTGGGTTCGCGCCGCAAGACGGCCTTTGTGCGGGCCCGCTTGGAGCAGGAGGGCTTTACGCAGGAGCAGATCGACGGGCTGCACCTGCCGATCGGCGTTGCCATCGAGGCGGAGGATCCCGAGGAGATCGCCATCTCCATCGCCGCCGAGATGATCCACCTGCGCCGCACCAAACTCGTCCCCCGCAAGCGCTAATCTCATCCCCATATATGAGTTGCGGTGAAATAGTCCCTAGATAAGCCCGACGGGCGGTCAGCCAGGAACTATTTCACCGCAACTGCCATTTCGGTCCCCTAGGACACATATGTGCGGGGGAGTTGTGGAGTTGTGCAGGCAGACGAGGTTTTTCTGGAAATACGCTCCCGATGCGCGTATAGTACCGATTGTTTTGTCGGCTCCTGCTGCGTCGAGTCCAAACCGCGAAATGCCATGAGCGGCGCGGATGCAGCCAGGAGGCACGAGGACAACCCACCGTGGCCACGCCCCGTGCTTAAAACCCCAAGAAGGAGTGAACAATGGCAGAAGAGAAGTATGTGCCGCGTCTGAAGACCAAGTACAACAACGAGGTCAAGCAGCAGCTTCAGGACAAGTTCCAGTACGAGAACGTCATGATGATCCCCAAGTTTGAGAAGATCGTCGTGAACATGGGTGTCGGCGAGGCCGCTACCGATTCCAAGGCCATCGACGGTGCCGTGCGCGACCTGCGCGCCATCACCGGCCAGCAGCCGATGATCACCCGTGCCCGCAAGTCCATCGCTACCTTCCGCCTGCGCGCTGGTATGCCGATCGGCTGCAAGGTTACCCTGCGTGGCGACCGTATGTGGGAGTTCTTCGATCGTCTGACCTCCGTCGCGATCCCCCGTATCCGCGACTTCCGCGGCATCTCCGCCAAGAGCTTCGACGGCCGTGGTAACTTCTCCATGGGCGTCACCGAGCAGCTCATCTTCCCCGAGATCGACTTCGACTCCGTCGATCACCAGCGTGGTATGGACATCACTTTCGTGACCACCGCCAACACCGATGAGGAGGCCAAGGCCCTTCTGGACGCCTTCGGTTTCCCGTTCAAGAAATAGGTTCACCTGCCCTATAAGCGCCGTTCCCACAAGGGGGCGGCGCTTGGGGCGAACAATACTCTATGTGAGGAGGATATAAGTGGCTAAGACATCGATGATCGTCAAGTGCAATCGCAAGCAGAAGTTCTCTACTCGTGAGTACACGCGCTGCCAGCGCTGCGGCCGTCCGCACTCTGTGTACCGCAAGTTCGGCCTGTGCCGTGTCTGCTTCCGCGAGCTTGCACTCAAGGGCGAGCTTCCCGGCGTTAAGAAGGCCAGCTGGTAAGTCACTACCAGCGTTTCAAGCATCAGTTTGGAACAGGGAAAACGCGCTAAATAGGCTTTGCCGTTAAGGGCGGCGAAGAACCAAGAGCACGTGTTCATCAAGAACGAAGGAGAATCTGTATGAACCTTACAGACCCGATCGCAGATATGCTTACGCGCATCCGTAACGCTAACTCTGTGAACAAGGCCACGGTCTCCATGCCGAGCAGCAAGAAGCTCGTCGAGATCGCTCGTGTTCTGCACGAGGAGGGCTACATCGAGGGCTACGATGTCGAGGACACCGTTCCCCAGAAGACTCTGCACATCACGCTTAAGTATGGTCCCAAGAAGGCTAAGGTCATCAACGGCATCCGCCGCATTTCCAAGCCGGGCCTGCGTAAGTACACCGGCGTTGCCGACATGCCCCGCGTCCGCGGTGGCCTTGGTACCGCCATTATTTCCACCAGCCATGGCGTCATGACCGACCGCGATGCTCGCAAGCACAACGTCGGCGGCGAGATCATCGCTTACGTCTGGTAATTCGCTCGGTAGGTAGAAGGAAAGGAGATCACCGTGTCTCGTATCGGTAATAAGCCTGTCCAGATTCCCGCCGGAGTCGAAGTGGCAGTCAACGGCAACAACGTTGTCGTCAAGGGCCCCAAGGGCCAGCTCGAGCTCGATGTTTTTGAGAAGCTCACCATCAACGTCGAGGACAACGTCCTCACCGTTTCCCGTCCCGACGACGAGCGTGAGACCCGTGCCCGCCACGGCCTCACCCGCGCCCTCATCCACAACATGGTTGTTGGCGTTTCCGAGGGCTTCGAGAAGAAGCTCGAGCTCGCCGGCGTCGGTTACCGCGTGCAGCAGAAGGGCAAGAACCTCGAGTTCTCCCTGGGCTTCTCGCACCCCGTGATCGTCGAGGCTCCCGAGGGCATCACCTTCGAGGTTCCCGACAACACCCACGTGAACGTCAAGGGTATCAACAAGCAGCAGGTCGGTCAGATCGCCGCTGAGATCCGCGGCCATCGTCCTCCCGAGCCTTACAAGGGCAAGGGTATCCACTATGTTGGCGAGCACATCCGCCGCAAGCTGGGTAAGGCCGCCAAGTAGTCGTAACCGACTCACTCGCATAAGACCAGCACCCCGTTAGGTGCTGGCAAGATCAACCTTTTTAGGAGTTTACGTATGAACAAGCATAAGGCGAAGCTGGAAGGCCTCAAGCGTCGTCAGCGTCGTGTTCGCGGCAAGGTCTCGGGTACCGCCGAGCGTCCGCGTCTTCGCGTGACCCGTACTAACGCCAACATCTATGCCCAGATCATCGACGATAGCAAGGGCTCCAGCCTGACGCTCGTCTCTGCCTCGACCCTCGAGGCCGAGTTCAAGGGCACCCACACCTCGAACAAGGAGGCTGCGGAGAAGGTCGGTCAGCTCGTTGGCAAGCGTGCCATCGAGGCCGGCATCACCAAGGTCGCTTTCGATCGTGGTGGCCGTATCTACCATGGCCGCGTCAAGGCCCTCGCCGACGGTGCTCGTGCCGCCGGTCTCGAGTTCTAGGAGGTATGTAGCACATGGCTCGTAATCAGAAGCAGCAGCGCGAGGCCTCCGAGTTCGAGGAGCGCGTCGTTTACATCAACCGCGTGTCGAAGACCGTCAAGGGTGGTCGTCGCATGAGCCTCGTCGCTCTCGTCGTCGTTGGCGACGGCAAGGGCAACGTCGGCGTTGGCATGGGCAAGTCCGCTGAGGTGCCCCTGGCCATCTCCAAGGCGTCTCTCGATGCCAAGAAGAACATGTTCCACGTGCCGGTGACCGAGCAGGGCACCATTCCGCACGAGGTTCTCGGTCACTTTGGTGCCGGCCGCATCATCATCAAGCCCGCTGTCGAGGGTACCGGCGTTATCGCCGGCGGCGCTGTGCGTCCCCTCTTCGAGCTTGCTGGCATCAAGAACGTCCTGTCCAAGTCCCTCGGTACCGACAACGGCCTTAACATCATCAAGGCTGCCGTCGAGGGCCTCAAGGAGCTCTCCAGCCCTGAGGACGTCGCGGCTCGCCGTGGCCTGACGGTCTCCGAGATGTTCGTCGGTAAGGAGAACTAAGCATGGCTGACACCATCAAGATCAAGCAGGTCCGCAGCACCAACGGTTGCAAGCAGGACCAGGTCCGTACTGTCCGTGCCCTCGGTCTCCACAGGATCCGCGAGGTTCGCGAGATTGCTGACAACGAGTCCGTCCGCGGCATGATCTTCAAGGTCAAGCACCTTGTCGAGATTGTAGAGGAGTAGCAAATGCAGCTTCACGATCTTACTCCCGCGCCCGGTTCCACCAAGAACCGCAAGCGCGTCGGCCGTGGCAATTCTTCGGGTCACGGCACCACTTCTGGCCGCGGTCAGAAGGGCCAGGGTTCCCGCTCTGGCGGCACCAAGGGTGCCGGCTTCGAGGGTGGCCAGACTCCGCTGGCTATGCGCCTGCCCAAGCTTCCGGGCTTCCGCAACCCCCGTCGTATCGAGTACACCGCCGTTAACGTTGAGCGTCTCGAGCGCAAGTTCGAGGACGGCGCTGTGATCGACGGTGCCGCTCTTAAGGCCGCTCGCATCACCAAGAGCGAGTTCGAGCCCGTCAAGGTGCTCGGCAATGGTGAGCTCACCAAGAAGTTCACGGTCAAGGTCGACAAGGTCAGCGCTTCTGCGCAGGCCAAGATCGAGGCCGCCGGCGGAAAGGTCGAGCTGCCGTGCTAAATGGTCTTAAGAATGCTTTCCGCATCAAAGAATTGCGCGAAAAGATTCTTTTTACCATAGCTATGCTCGTCGTGTACCGCATTGGTGCGCACGTTCCTGTGCCCGGCATTCCCTTCCAGGGGATGCTGGGCCTTTTCTCGACCGATAACAATTCGGTCGCCGCAGGTGCTATGGCCCTCCTGAATCTTTTCTCTGGTGGCGCGTTGAGCTATGTTTCGGTGTTCTCCCTGGGCATCATGCCTTACATCACTAGCTCGATCATCCTCCAGATGCTCCAGGCCGTCGTGCCTTCCCTGCATGAGCTTGCCCGCGAGGGCGAGGTCGGTCAGACCAAGATTACGCAGTATTCGCGTTACCTCACCCTGGCTCTGGCAATCCTCAACTCCGTGGGTTACCTCTTCCTCTTTAAGAGCTTCGGCATCAGCTTTACTGGCTCCGGCGCTCCCGAGATCATCTTCGACCTCATGATCGTCGGCACGCTCACCGCGGGCGCCATGCTGATCATGTGGATTGGTGAGCTCATCACCCAGCGCGGTATCGGCAATGGCATGTCGCTGATCATCTTTGCGAACATCATGGCCGGTCTGCCGCAGGCGATTTTCTCCAGCACCGAGGGCAATGCCGGTGGCATCATCACCATGGTGATCATCTGCGCCATCATCCTGCTGGTCATCCCGCTGATCGTTTTCCTTGAGCGCGGCCAGCGCCGCATTCCGGTCTCCTACGCTAAGCGCGTCGTGGGCCGTCGCATGATGGGTGGCCAGACCACCTACCTGCCCATCAAGGTCAACACTGCGGGCGTCGTGCCGATCATCTTCGCTTCGGCGCTGCTGTACTTCCCGGCCCAGATTGCCGTGTTCTTCCCCGGCATCGGCTGGATTCAGGCAGTTGCCTCTGCGCTTTCGACCGGTTGGCTCAACTGGGTGCTTAACGTTGTCCTCATCGTGTTCTTCGCGTACTTCTACACCTCCATGGTGTTCAACCCCGATGACACGGCCGACAACCTTAAGAAGCAGGGCGGCTTTATTCCGGGCGTTCGTCCGGGTAGGGCTACCGCGGCCTACATCAAGAACGCGCTCAACAAGATCACGCTTCCCAGCGCTGTCTTTTTGGCGCTCATCGCCATCGTGCCTTCGATCATCTTCTCCTTCACGGGTAACCATCTGATCCAGGCATTTGGCGGCACGTCCATCCTCATCATGGTCGGCGTCGTGCTCGACACGGTCGATAAGCTCGAAGGCCAGATCAAGATGTATGATTACGATGGATTCTTTAAATAGGCTAGAGGAGGATTGCTCATGAACCTCGTATTGCTCGGAGCTCCGGGTGCCGGTAAGGGCACCGTCGCACAGGAGCTCGTCGCCGAGTTTGGCGTCGCTCACATTTCCACGGGCGACCTGCTGCGTGCTGCCGTCAAGGGTGGCACCGAGCTTGGTATTCAGGCTAAGAAGTACATGGACGCTGGCGAGCTCGTTCCCGACCAGCTCGTGATCGACCTTGTCAAGGAGCGCCTTGCCGCCGATGACGCCCAGCAGGGCTTCATCCTCGACGGCTTTCCGCGCAACACTGCCCAGGCCGTGACGCTCGATTCCGAGCTCTCCGCCATGGGTCGCGAGATCGACTGCGCCCTTCTGGTCGATGTGGCCCCCGCGGTCATCATCGATCGTCTGTCTTCGCGTCGTACCTGCCGCGCCTGCGGTTACACCGGCACCGCTGCCGATGCTACCTGCCCCAAGTGTGGCGGCGAGATGTATCAGCGCGACGACGACAAGCCCGAGACCATCAAGAACCGTCTCGACGTCTACGAGAAGTCCACGAGCCCGCTTGTCGACTACTATCGTGGCCAGGGTCTGCTCAAGTCGGTCAACGGTGACCAGGCTCGCGAGACCGTGTACGGGGATGTCAAAGAGGCTCTCGGTCTATGATCAAGATTAAGTCTGCAACGCAAATTGAGCAGATGAAGAAGGCAGGAGCGCTATCTAAGATGGCGCTCCGCCACGTTGGAGCCATGGTTCGCCCTGGCGTGTCGACCTTCGAGCTCGATCAGCTTGCGGAGCAGATTATCCGCATGCATGGCGGCACCCCTGCCTTTAAGGGCTATGGCGGTTTCCCGGGGACCATTTGCGCATCGATCAACGATGCCGTGGTCCACGGTATTCCCAACCCCGACATGATCCTGCGTGATGGCGATATCATCTCCATCGATACGGGAGCTGTCGTTGACGGTTGGGTTGGCGATAACGCCTGGACGTTTTTCGTCGGCACGCCCACGCCCGAGGCCAAGGCCCTGTGCGAGGTTACGCGCGATTGCCTAAAGGCTGCCATCGAGCAGGCTGTTCCCGGTAACCATATCGGGGACGTTGGCTATGCCGTTCAGTCCCTCGCCGAGTCTCACGGTTACGGCGTGCTTCGCGATTACGTGGGGCATGGCATTGGCCGTGTGATGCACGAGGACCCCAACGTTCCAAATTATGGAAAGAAGGGGAGAGGCGTTCGCCTTCAGGCCGGCATGGTCATCGCCATCGAGCCGATGGTTACGATGGGTTCCAATCATGTGAGCACGGGCTCCGATGGTTGGATCGTAACGACCAACGATCACCTGCCCGCCGCGCACTACGAGAACACCGTCGCCATTACCAATGACGGTCCGGTGATTCTTACCACGGATGCCCAGGGTTCCTGGTGTTCCTTGCAAGGTGGAGAAATGTAACAAGTTCCACTTAGATGTGGAGCCATTACGAAGATATTACGATACGTGCATGCGTATTGTAGAATACTCAATCGCTGTCGTTTTCTAGAGAAAGATGATTGCTTGTGAAGAAGGAAGACGCAATTGAGCTCGAGGGTACGGTAAAGGAGCCGCTGCCCAACGCCATGTTTAAGGTTGAGCTCGAGAACGGTCATTCGGTTCTGTGCAACATTTCTGGCAAGATCCGAATGAATTACATCCGCATTCTCCCCGGTGACAGGGTTGTCGTGGAGCTTTCCCCGTACGACCTGACCCGTGGTCGCATCACCTATCGCTATAAATAGCGACACGCATACACGCTCTATTCCGACTGCAGGCTTAGCTCAACCTACGGTCGGTTTGCGTGTGAAGACCAGCCATAGTTTTAAACGCCTGCGGCTGGGCGAGTAGATAGTAGGGAAGTAGTTTGAGCGCTACCGAAAGGAAGAACGATGAAGGTACGTCCTTCGGTCAAGAAGATGTGCGATAAGTGCAAAATCATTAGGCGCCATGGCAAGGTCCTCGTCATTTGCGAGAACCCCCGTCATAAGCAGCGTCAGGGTTAAGAGAGGAGACTACGTTGGCCCGTATTAATGGTGTCGACCTCCCGCGTGAGAAGCGCGTTGAGATCGGTCTGACCTACATTTACGGCATCGGCCGCACCACTGCGACGAAGATCTGCGTCGAGTGCAACGTTAACGTGGACACGCGCGTTAAGGACCTCACCGAGGATGAGGTTAACGCCATCCGCGATTATATCGATAAGAATCAGATCATGGTTGAGGGCGACCTCCGCCGTGAGCGCAACCAGAACGTCAAGCGCCTTATGGACATCGGCTGCAACCGCGGCCTTCGTCACCGCAAGGGCCTCCCGGTCCGCGGCCAGCGCACCCACACTAACGCTCGTACCCGCAAGGGCCCGAAGCGTCAGATCGGTGCTAAGAAGAAGAAATAAGGAGCGCTAGATAGATGGCTACTGCTAAGAAGAACGTTCGCGCTGCCCGTCTGAAGCGCGCGGACCGTAAGAACATTTCCGTGGGCCAGGCTCACATTCGTTCTACGTTCAACAACACGATCGTTTCGATCACCGATCCCCAGGGCAACGTCATTTCCTGGAAGTCGGCTGGCCAGGTGGGCTTCAAGGGCTCCCGTAAGTCCACGCCGTTCGCTGCCCAGATGGCTGCCGAGGCTGCTGCCAAGCAGGCCATGGAGCACGGTATGAAGAAGGTTTCCGTCTTCGTCAAGGGCCCCGGCTCCGGTCGTGAGACCGCCATCCGCTCCCTCCAGGCTGCTGGCCTCGAGGTCTCGAGCATCCAGGACAAGACCCCCATTCCGCACAACGGCTGCCGCCCCAAGAAGCGTCGCCGCGTGTAACTGAAAGGATCGTATCAATATGGCAATCGACAGGACTCCTGTTCTTAAGCGCTGCCGTCAGCTCGGGATCGATCCCGCTGAGCTCGGTTACAGCAGCAAGAAGGAATCTATCCGTCAGCCCAAGCGCCGTCGCAAGGAATCTGAGTACGGCATGCAGCTGCGTGAGAAGCAGAAGGTCAAGTTCATCTATGGCGTTCTGGAGAAGCAGTTCCACGGCTACTTCAACAAGGCCCGTAAGATGAACGGCGTCACCGGTGAGAACCTCATGATCATCCTTGAGTCTCGCCTCGACAACGTCGTCTTCCGTCTTGGCTTCGCCCGCACCCGCAAAGAGGCTCGTCAGTCCGTCCGTCACGGTCACTTCACCGTGAACGGCAAGCGCGTGGACATCCCGTCCTACCGCGTCAAGGCCGGCGACGTCGTCGCTGTCGGCGAGAAGTTCCGTGACCTCCTCCCCATCAAGGAGGCCCTGATTTCCTCCGAGCGCTTTGAGGTCCCTGGCTGGCTCGAGGTCGATATCGAGAAGCTGTCTGGTAACGTGCTCGCTCTGCCGACGCGTGAGCAGATCAGCGGTGATATCAACGAGCAGCTCATCGTCGAGCTCTACTCTAAGTAGTCCATCCGGGCTGCTGAGGCTGGAGGTAATACATGTCAGAATTCATTAGGCCTCAGGTTCAGGTCGAAGAGATCAACGAGACCTCTGCTCGTGTCTCCGTCGAGCCGCTCGAGCGTGGCTACGGCGATACGCTGGGCAACTCGCTTCGTCGTGTTCTTCTGTCCTCGCTCGAGGGTGCCGCCGTCGAGGCCATTCAGATCGATGGTGCGCAGCACGAGTTCATGACCATCCCTAACATGGTCGAGGATGTCACCGATATCGTCCTGAATGTCAAGGGTCTTGTCTTCAGGGCTCTCGGCACGACCGACGAGGCAACCGCCACCATCTCGGTTGACGGCCCTTGCGAGGTCACCGGTGCGGACTTCTTTATTCCGTCCGAGTTTGAGCTGGTCAACCCCGAGCAGCACATTGCTACGCTCACTGAGGGTGGCCATCTCACCATGAGCATGCGCATCGGCTATGGCCGCGGCTATGTTTCTGGCGAGGCCAACAAGCGCGACAACGATCCCATCGGTGTGATCCACGTCGACTCGCTGTACTCGCCGGTTTCCCGTTGCGCCAAGCTCGTTGAGGCTTGCCGTGTCGGTCAGCACACCGACTACGAGCGCCTTGTCCTCGAGATCGAGACCAACGGCTCCATCGCCCCGCGCGACGCCGTGGTCCAGGCTGCCAATATCATCAACCAGCATATGGCCGCCTTTATGAACCTTGCCGAGACCCCTGAGGTCGAGGAGGAGGCTTCGATCTTCGCTCCCGAGGTCACCAACGACAACGCCGAGCTGGACAAGCAGATCGAGGATCTGGACCTTTCCGTTCGTTCCTACAACTGCCTTAAGCGCGCCAGCATTCACTCGGTCCGTCAGCTCGTTGAGTTCTCGGAGAACGATCTGCTCAACATCCGTAACTTCGGTGTTAAGTCGATCGAGGAAGTGAAGGACAAGCTTGAGTCCATGGGCCTGAGCCTGAAGGCTTAATGCTTCGCATATTTGAGGAGAAACTAGACCATGCGTCACAACGTTAAGAAGGGCCTGAAGCTCGGCACCGATGCGAGCCACACCAAGGCCATGAAGAAGAGCCTTGCTAAGGCCCTCTTCGAGAACGACCGCATCAAGACCACCGAGACCCGCGCTAAGGCGCTGCGTTCGGTCGTCGATCCGATCATCACCTGGGCCAAGAAGGGCGACCTGCACTCTCGTCGTCTGGCTATTGCCAAGCTCGGCGATAAGCAGCTCGTTGCCGAGATCTTCGACAAGGCTGCTCAGGGTATGTGGCAGGACCGCAACGGCGGTTACACCCGCATCATGAAGCTCGGTAACCGCAAGGGCGACAACGCTCCCATCGTTATCATGGAACTCGTCACCGAGCCTTGCACGCCCAAGGCCAAGAAGGCTGCTCCGGCCCCCAAGAAGGCCGCTGCTCCCAAGAAGGTCGAGGCTGTCGAGGAGGCTCCCGCTGAGGAGACCGCTGAGTAGACATTCCGTCTGCATAGGCTATATTCGAGGGGTACGTTCGCGTACCCCTCTTTTTTTGTCGCAATACCGTTGCTTGTTTGTAGGGAGCGCCCATGACTGCGCCGTCTGATTTCAATTCGACCCCCGAGCTCGACGCCACCCTTGTATTTCGTGTGGCCTACGATGGCTCCTCCTATAGCGGATTTGCCGAGCAGCCGGGCCAGACGACGGTTGCGGGTGAGTTGCGCCGTGCCATCGAGACGTTGCTGCGCCGCCCAATCGGTCTGACGTGCGCTGGGCGTACCGATGCCGGTGTGCATGCGGTGGCGCAGTACATTAGTGTGCCCGTAACGGACGCTGAGCTTGTCCTGACGCGCCGTAGGTGGCTGAGGGCCATGGATGCCCTGCTGCCCAAAGATATCGCCATAAACGAGGTTTACAGGGCCCGTAAAGGCTTTTCTGCACGTTTTGACGCGCGCTCTCGCACGTACACCTATCGCATTGCCGACCGTGATGCGCGGCCCGTGCTGTCACGCGGTGCCGTGTGGTGGCATCGCTATCCCCTCGACGTCGATGCGATGGCGGCCGCCTGCCCTGCGCTTTTGGGCGAGCAGGACTTTAAGAGCTTTTGCAAGGTCGCCTCTGCCGTGGGCAAACCTACGCACCGCTGCGTAATGCGTGCCGAGTTTGACCATGAGGTCGCCTTTGGCGAGGACATCCTCACGTTTACCATCGAGGGCAATGCGTTTTTGCATTCGATGGTGCGAACCATTGTGGGCACCCTTGTCGAGATCGGCATGCATCGCCGCGATCCCGAGTGGATGCGCGAGGTAATTGATGCCTGCGATCGCTCCGCTGCCGGTCCTACGGCGCCCGCATGCGGTCTTACCTTTATGGGCGTGGACTACGACCCCGCCGAGCTTGTGGTGCTCGATTAGGGAAGTGGCTGCCTGACGGCGATCTTTGTGTGCGGCGCCTGTGGGCGGGGCGTGTTCAACATCTGTTCTTGACGTGCATCGCGACGGGCGACCATCCGCATTAATTGACGGGGTGTACCATGAACGACAGTTTGTTACTAGCTGTCGAGAGGACGGAAAACTTGGTTCGACGTGGTTCGCATCCGCGACTTTCGGTGATCCTGATTGTTGAGGGTTCGCCCAGTTATACGATGCGCGCTCTCGAGAGCATCCAGAACCAAGACCTCTACGATTTGCAAATTGTCGTCGTTTGCCGCGGCGTGGTAGCTGGTGTGCGTCATTCGCTCGAAGTTGCTGCCGACAGAGACATTCATATTGATTTGATTGATGTTGAGGACCCAGCGCCTGGTGCCTGCCTGCGTGCCGGCTTTGCGGCTTCGCGCGGCTCCCAGATCATTGCGATGAATGCCAATGAGTGGTTTGCGCCGCAGTCCCTTTCGCAGATGGTCGAAAGCTCCTGCGACGCTTCTGCTGACATCGTGTTTCCCTCTGTTTCGCTCGATCGCTACGATGTTCACCGCGAACGTCATTCCCGAGTTTTGGACGCGACATCCGTTTCTGAAGATGAGGACCGGGCGGCTTGCCTGACCCAATTGGTTTCCTGTGGTTTAATCCGACAGACCTCTGGCGTGCTGTATGATCGCGCCCTTTTTGAGGCGTGCCTTGCGCATGGCGATGCGTTTCGCACGGTGTCTTTTTTGACGTTCGCGCTTTCGCAGGCAAAGCGCGTTTCGGGATGTGGCCGTGCCCGTTTTCATGCAGTGGCGCCGTCGATTACGGAGACGTTTGACCCCACAATGTTTGCCAGGCTTTCTGATGATATCGGGGCGCTCGACAGGCTTGCCGACTCGCTTGCCGTCGCGGGCGGTGGCGATCAGTTGAAGCAGGTCTGCCAGCGGTATTACTACGCCGGCCTGGTTGCCTGCATCGAAAATTTGTGTCTGAGCCCCCATGGGGTGTCTTCAATAGAGCGTTCGGCCCGTTTGCATGATATGCTCGAAGCGCAGCGTACCCGTCAGATGGTTGTGGCTCTTAAGGGCAATCATCGGGGCTTAGGTCTGCTCTATGGTTCGATAGCTAGTGCCAAGCCTATGCGGTGTGCGTTGTATACGCATCTGGCGGCCTTTTTCAATCGTTCGGGCGTCAGGACTGTCCAGTAGCGTGATTTTCGAAATAAATTGCATGGAATTGTTTCGAAATGCGTTCTTATTCACTAAAACCCTCAAATAGCGCTAAACTATTCAATTACTAAGTGATTGTCTCCGCCATCTTTTGGAGTGAGGTTTTGTATGGCCAAAAAACGCAATGGGCGCCAGGATGCCATCAGAGATATTGTTCGCAATAAGGACGTACGTACGCAGCGCGTTTTGGTAGACGAGCTTCGCGCCATGGGTTTCGATTGCACGCAGGCGACCGTTTCGCGCGACATCGCGGACATGGGACTGCGTAAGCTCCCCGAGGGCATCTATGTCCTTGCCGAGGACCTGCATCTGCAGCGCATGGTTTCCGAGCTGGTTACCGGCGTACTGCGCACCGATAATCTGGTTATGATCAAGGCGCAGCCCGGTACGGCTTCTGGTATTGCCGCAGCGGTCGATGCCGCGGAGCTGCCCGACGTACTCGGCTCGCTTGCCGGCAACGACACGATCTTGGTCATTGCACAGACGGCCGAGGACGGTGAACGCCTTGAGGCGCTCATCAACAAGCTGAGTAACTCTCACAAGTAGGGGATGCGTGGCACTGCTGCTGTGCCGATTGTTGCTATAGGTAATTGCCGAGGGCGTTGACGAAGGTCAGCGCCCTTTTGCATGCCGGCACCCGTTGCTCTATCGGTCCTGCAGCCGGGGCCGTCGTGGCATCTTGTGACATCTGCCGAAATAAAGAAGCGCCCGAGCAGCGTACGTGCTGCTCGGGCGCCTTGGTGTCAGATGCCGCTTTGCGTCTACTGGCCCGTAGAGGGGTCGGGCGTGGGCGTAGGATCGGGGGTAGGCGTCGGCGTGCCACCGTCGCCACCCGTGCCACCGTCGCCACCCGTGCCACCATTGCCACCTGTCGTACCGCTATCGCCGGTGGTGTTGCCGCCCGGGGTTTCAGTGGTTGTCGTTGTCGTTGTGGTTGTGGTGGTCGTGGTCTCTTCCTCTTCTTTTCCCTCGTCTTTATCCTCTTCGTCTTTCTTTTTGTTGTTTGTGCCGTAGAACTTCCAGACGTTATTGTTCTTGTACGTGGGAGCCGTTCCGGTCGAGAATTCCTCGCGCTCGGTGCCCGCAAGAACGGTGTTCATGAACTTCTTAAAGACGGGCAGGTTGGTGCTGTCGCCCAGCAGGTCCGAACCGTACTTTTGGATGGGAATCTCGCCTGCGGAATAACCGGTCCACAGGGCGCATGTCAGTTGCGGCGTGAAGCCGCAGAACCACAGGTTGGTGGTGTTGTCAGTGGTGCCCGTCTTGCCGGCATAGGGCTGGTTGACGTTCAGCGCGCCGGCGGCACCCGTGCCGCTGCCCTGCATGACGCCGGATAGAACATCGGTAACCGCGGCAGCCTCGCCTTCGGTGAGCACCTGCGTGGGATTGTCGGTGTGCTGGTACAGAACCGAGCCGGTACGCGAGTCGATCTCGGTAATGGCGATGGGCTGACGGTAGTAGCCACCGTTGGCAAACGTTGCGTAGGCAGATGCCATCTCGAGCGGTGAGATGGACCCGGTGCCGAGCGTCATGACGGGAACGTCCTCGATATTGTCCTTGGCGGGATCGATGCCAAGCTTTTTGACGAGCGACATGATCTTGTCATTGCCGATGGCTTCGGCCACCTGAATGTAGCCGGTGTTGGATGAGTATGCCGTTGCCTGCTTAAGCGTGATGTTGCCATAGCTCTGGTTGCCGTAGTTTTGCACCTCGGTCGTGGTGCCCTTGGCCTTGAGCGGCGAGTTGCAGTTGAGGGTGACGTTGGGGTTCATACCGTTTTGGATGGCAGTTGCCAGCGTAAAGGCCTTAAACGTGGAGCCCACGGGGCGCTTTGCCGTAGCGTGGTTCACGTGATTCTCGTCGGCGTTGTAGTCGTAGCCGCCTACCATGCACTTGATATAGCCGGTCTTGGGGTCAACGACGACCATGCCCATGTCCAGGCCGTCGAGCGAAAGCGTGTCGAGCTGCGAGCGCACAGCCTCCTCGGCCACCTGCTGCATGGTGGGGTCGATGGTGGTCTTGACGGTCAGACCGCCCTTAAAGAGCACGTCGGTGGAGAACTCCTGCTCAAGCAGCTGTTTAACGTAGGAGACAAAGTAGGGCTGAGAGTACACATCGACGCCACTGCCCGAAATCTCGGTCACGTTAAGCGTGATGGGCTCAGCCTGTGCGGCATCGTGCTCTTCCTGCGTGATGTGGCCCAGACGCAGCATGTTGTCCAGAACCTTATTGCGGCGGGACAGCGCCAAGTCGGGATTAACCGTGGGGTCGTACTGCGAGGGCGAGTTGGGAAGGCCGATGAGCAGCGCGGCCTCGCTCAGGGTGAGGTCGGCGGCGGTTTTGGACAGATAGGTCTCGGCGGCGGCCTCGATTCCATATGCTCCATGGCCGTAGTAGATGGTGTTGAGGTACATCATGAGGATCTCGTCTTTGGAGTACATATCCTCCATCTTGATGGCGATATAGGCCTCGCGCACCTTACGCTCGATGGTCGAGTCGAATTGTTCCTCCTGCAAGATGGTGTTGCGAACCAGCTGCTGGGTGATGGTCGATGCGCCCTCGTGGCCGCCGGTGAGGGTTGCCACCGATGCGCGTGCAATGCCCCAGAGGTCGATGCCGCCATGTTCGTAGAAGCGCTCGTCCTCAACGTCGACGGTGCCCTGCAGCACGTACGGGGACACTTGGTCCTTGGTGATGGACTTGCGGTTTTGCGTGTAGAAACTCGCAATGGTATTGCCGTTGCAGTCGACGATGTCGGTGGGCTCGCTCACCAGATACGCGTTGGCATCGGTGTAGTCGGGCAGATCGGACAGCCAGCGGTTGACGTTGCCGATCATGCCGATGCCAAACGCTACGCCCGCGATAAGCAGAAAGCCCAAAAACGAGAGCAAGATCATGGGAAGGGCATGCGTCTTAGAGCGACCGCGCCCCTGTCGTTGGCGAGGACCCATATATTGACCTCCAGGTATGTCGTGCCAGGCGGCAGGTATGCTACCGGGCAGGATGGACATAAGTTATTACACGATAAACCAATCGGGGCATGCGGGGCCTCGTGTATGCTGGTTGGCAGCAATTTTCAGAGTGAAAGCACACCTTGGCAAGGAGTTTACCGATGGCGATTCGGCCGATGGAACCGAGCGGACAATGCGAAAGCGAGTTGGCGGCGGCTGAAGTGGCGCTGCCCGAACTGCTGGCGCCTGCTGGCGGACTCGACCAGATGCTCGCGGCGATTGCGGCGGGTGCCGATGCCATCTATGCGGGGCTGGACGGATTCAACGCTCGAGTGAGCGCGCATGGCTTTAGCGATGATGAGTTCGCGCGCGGTTGTGCCGTGGCCCATGCCCATGGCGTGCGTGTGTACGTGACGCTCAACGTGTTCGTGTTCGATGATGAGCTTGCCGACGCCGTGGCGTTGGGGGCGCATGCGCGCGCGTTGGGTGCCGATGCGTTGATTGTGGCCGATGCCGGGCTGGCTTGTGCGCTTCGTGCGGCGATTCCCGGGGTCGAGATTCACCTGTCTACGCAGGCGGGCGTTCATAGCGAAGGCGCCGTGCGGCTTGCCGCCGATGAGCTGGGGGTCGAGCGTGTGACGACGGCGCGCGAGCTGACGGTCGACGAGATTGCGGCGCTATGTGCCACGGGCGTGCCCATCGAGGTATTCTGCCACGGTGCGATTTGCATCGGTTATTCTGGGGCGTGCGAGTTCTCGGCCCTGCGGCGTGGACGCTCGGCGATGCGCGGCGACTGCACGCAGCCGTGCCGTCTGGCGTACGACCTGGTGGACGAGGCGGGGCAGAGCGTTGTCGCCGTCGAGGGAGATCGCCTGCTTTGTCCGCGTGACTATCTGGGCATCGCGCATCTGCCCGAGCTTGTTGCCGCCGGCGTGGCATCGCTCAAGATCGAGGGCCGCATGAAGAATCCCGACTACGTCTTTAACGTGGTGAGGGTGTGGCGTCGGGCGCTCAATATGCTGCGCGACGGCACATGGGATGCCGATGCGGTGCCGGCGCTTGAGCGCGAGCTGGGAAGGTCGTTCAACCGCGGCTTTACCGATGCGTATCTGCGGGGTCGTTCGGGCGCCGAGCTCATGAGCTTTGAGCGCGCGATCAACCAGGGCGTGCGCGTGGGCCACTTGGTGGCGGTGGGTCACGAAGAGGTGACGGTTGAGCTTGATGCCGCCGTGGCGGCGGGCGATACGCTCGAGATCCGATTTTACCCGGGTGCCGACGCGCGTCCCGATGTGCCCAAGCGCTGGCCACAGGTGCCCTGCCCGGTGGATGCCGCAGCGGGGAAGCGCGTCGTCGTGCATTGCAAGCGTAAGGTGGACGCGGGCTGCGAGGTGTACCTGATTCGCAGCGCCGGCGTGTTGGATCAGACGGCGGCGGTGTTGGAGCGCATGCGGGCCGAGGCGGATGCGATTGCGCCCGTTGCGCGTGTCGTTGAAGTGCTGCCCTT
The DNA here is from genome assembly GCA_958435945.1 of uncultured Collinsella sp. Classification (GTDB taxonomy): domain Bacteria; phylum Actinomycetota; class Coriobacteriia; order Coriobacteriales; family Coriobacteriaceae; genus Collinsella. The sequence goes on from CAUBIC010000001.1 coordinate 425,239, forward strand.
TGAGGGCGTTGCGGTGGATGGCGGTGCATCGACGGAGTTGGTGGAGTGCGCGGTTCCCACTCGCATGGTTTTTGCTTGGCAGCTGATGGATGCCGACCCGTGCGGAGAACTCGATTTGTCCGACGCCGTTGTGGTGCTTGACGAGGTGTGCCGCGCGAGTGACGCTGACTGGACCCGCTCACTGATGCAGCGTGCCGGGCGCGTCGTCTGCCGCAACCTGGGACAGGTGGTGATCGCTCGCGAGCTGGGCGTGACGTTTGACGTGGCGGCGCCGGTGTTCTGCGCGAATCGGGCCACGCTTACCTGGCTGCGCGGACTCGGTGCGGGGCGGGTGTACTTGCCGGCCGAGTTGCTCGGCAATGATGCGGAGCGTATTGCCGAACTGGCTGCTGAACCCGGCGTCTGGGGTCCGGTCGACGCCGACCGTCCCGAGCTTATGGTGTGCGAGCACTGCCTGCTGACCGCCGAGGGCGTCTGCGCTACCGATGCGACGGGACAGGTCCGTTGCCGCGACTGCTTGCGCCGTCGGCAGGTACGCTATCTGGTCGAGCGTGACGGTACACGTCTGCCAGTTGCCATTGACGCATGCGGCAGGACGAGGATTTTCCTGTCGTAGGTGCCGCGTCGCGTCAGTTTGTTATCATAAAAGAGTTTATGGACTTCCAGCACCGCCGTTTTCGGCGAGGGTGCTATAGCAAAAGGAGGATACCCAATGCTGTCTGTTGACGAGCAAATGCGTATCATCACCTCGGGCGCCGCGCAGATCGTCCCCGAGGCCGACCTTCGCAAGAAGCTTGAGAAGGGCGAGCCCCTCAACATCAAGCTCGGCGTCGATCCCACCAGCCCCGACCTGCACCTGGGCCACGCCGTGCCGCTGCGCAAGATGCGTCAGTTCCAGGACCTGGGCCACAACGTCACCCTCATCATCGGCAACGGTACTGCGCTGATTGGCGACCCCTCGGGCAAGAACTCCACCCGCCCGCAGCTTTCGCAGGAGCAGATCGAGGCCAACGCCGAGACCTACGTGAGCCAGGCCATGAAGATCCTGGATCCCGAGAAGACCACCATCGTGCACAACGGCGACTGGATCTTGTCGATGGATCTGGCCGGCCTGCTGCAGGTGTGCTCCAAGTTCACCGTCGCCCGTATTCTCGAGCGCGACGACTTTACCAAGCGCTACCAGTCCCAGACGCCGATCGCCCTGCATGAGTTCCTGTATCCCGTGATGCAGGCTTACGACTCCGTGCAGATCAAGGCCGACGTGGAAATGGGCGGCACCGATCAGCTCTTCAACCTGCTCGCCGGCCGTGAGCTCATGGAGAAGATGGGCATGGAGCCCCAGATCGCGCTCACCATGCCGTTGCTCGAGGGCACCGATGGCGTCCGTAAGATGTCCAAGTCCTACGGTAACTACATCGGCCTGACCGACGCGCCCAAGGATATGTTCGGCAAGACCATGTCCATCCCCGACGAGATGATCGGCAAGTACTACCGCCTGGCGAGCTCGCTCACCCCGGCCGAGGTCGACAAGATCGACGCTGCTCTGGCCGACGGCTCCGCCGATCCCTATGAGCTCAAGCGCGCTCTGGGCCGCGACCTGTGCGACACCTACCACGGCGCCGGTGCCGGCGACGAGGCTCAGGCCGAGTTCGACCGCGTGTTCAAGGAGGGCCAACTCGCCGACTTCCCCGAGAAGCATGTTGAGCTGACCGTCAACGACGAGGGCCAGATCTACCTCGCCGGCCTGCTCAAGGACCTGGGCCTTTCGGCGAGCGCCGGCCAGGCTCGTCGCGATATCGACGGCGGCGGCGTCAAGATCAACGGCAAGGCCGTGGCTCCCAAGAGCTATAACATCGATCCCAGCGCCCTCAAGCTTGGCGACACCCTCTCCGTAGGCAAGCGCAAGGGCTTCAAGTTGATTTAGTTCCGCCGTTCTACCGAACGGCGGACCGGCCGACGCTGCGCGGGCCGCATTTGGACAATCTGACGTTCAACTTCAAGGGCGCGACCAGAAGGTCAGCGCCCTTTCGTTTCACGTCACCTTGTCTCAAATGCGGCCCGCTCGCTGGCGATGCCAAAACATCGGCGCTTCCGTTGTTGGCACTTGGGGACGTTCCTTTTGTGGCACTTGGGGACGTTCCTTTTGTGCCGGCACTTTGGGACACTCCTTGCCATTGGTGCAAAGTAACCTGTCCCCATTGCGTCAAGCGGCGTGTGCCGTTAAGCGGAGGGGCGTATTGTTGGCCCATCGTTTGGGCATACAATGGCTATTAGCTTGTTGCGGTGAAGGCCTGTCCGCTCCGCAGCTGTTTTCTACGGTTAAAGGAGTATGTATGTCCGTTGAGGTCATGAGGTCTGTGATCGATGCTGCCGAGGGGCGCGTGCCCGTCGACACGCTGTTTACCAATGCGCAGATTGTCGACGTGTATGGCCAGCGTGTGGCGCCCGGTAGCGTTGCCGTCAAGGACGGTGTGATCGTCGGCGTGCTCTACAACGGTCGCGACGATGCCTCCGGTACCTACGAGGCTGCCGAGGTTATCGACTGCCAGGGTCGCTATCTCGCTCCCGGTTTTATTGACGGGCATCTGCATATCGAGTCTTCGAACATCCGTCCCGCCGAGTATGCTCGCATGGCCGCGACGCGCGGTACTACCACCGCCATTGCCGACAGCCACGAGATTGCCAATGTTGCCGGTCTCGACGGCTTGCGCTTTATGATTGAGGACGGCCGCCGCGCACCCATCTCCATCAAGTACATGATGCCTTCGTGCGTGCCCGCGCTGCCCGACGAGCAGGCCGGTGCCGTTATTTCGGCTGCCGATATGCAGGCGTTTTTTGCCGAGCATCCGGGCGATGTCTTTGGCCTGGGCGAGATGATGAACCTGCCGGGCGTCTTTATGGCCGATCCCGAGACCTGCGCTCGAATCGACGCTGCCAACCAGACGCCGTCCAAGCAGGTTGACGGTCACGCGCCGCTCGTTGCCGGCAAGGACCTCAACGCCTATGCCGCAGCAGGTATTATCGCTGACCATGAGTCGACGATTCCCGAGGAGGCACTCGACAAGCTGTCTCGCGGCATGTATGTGATGCTGCGCGAGGGTACGTGCAGCCATGACCTGGCCAACCTGTCGCCGATGCTGCTGGAGAATCCTGCCCGTGCCCGCCGTTGCTGCTTTGCGACCGACGACCGCGCTCCTTCCGATGCGCTTGCGTCCGGCATGATCGACAACGCCTGCCGCGTGGCGATTGAGGCCGGTATCGACCCGGTGGTCGCTATCTCCATGGCGTCCCTTTCCACGGCTGAGGCGTTTGGCCTGGATCACGGCTGCCGCGACCCGCACGAACTGCGTGGCGCCATCGCCCCGGGCAAGCGTGCCGACCTGCTGGTGCTCAATGACCTGACGTTCACCACGGCTCCGCATCGCGTATACGCCGCCGGTGCTCTGGTGGCGCAGGACGGCACCTTTGTGGGCGAGATCGCACCCGAGATGGCCGAGGTCGCAGCCCTTGCCGACGAGCTGCGCGCGTCCGTTAAGCTGCCGAAGCTTTCGCTCGACGTATTCGACTATGCCTTTAAGCCGGGCGAGGCCGTGATTGACGTGGTGCCGGGTAAGGCCATCACGGGTATGGCTCGCCCCGAGAGCGCCGAGGGCCTGCGTCGCATTATGCTGATCGAGCGCCACGGCCGCGGTGTGTCGCTGCAGGCCGAGGGCGCCGACGGTGATGGTCCTGCGGGCCTGGGCCTTGTCGGCAAGCATATCGGTCGCGGCTGGGTGCGTGGCTTCACCATCACCGGTGGCGCCATTGCCTCCACGATCGGCCACGACTCGCACAACGTGTGCGTCGTGGGTGATAACGCTGCCGATATGATGGCTGCTGTTGAGGCTGTGGGCCAGGGCGGTCACGTGCTGGTGCGCAACGGCGAGGTCGTGGCGCGCATTCCGCTGGCGCTCGGCGGTCTGATGAGCGAAGGCACGGCCGAGGATGTCGCCGCGCAGCACGACGACTTTATGGTCAAGGCGCGCGCCATGGGCATCGAGCCGCCGCTCGACCCCATCATGGGCATCATCTTCCTGCCCCTGCCGGTTATCCCGACGCTCCGCATCCGCCCCGAGGGCATGTTCGACGTCACAACCTTCACCTACGCCGACTAGTCATCGGGGACGTTCTTAAACGTCTAGTCGCCTGCGACACTCTTTGACGTGTTGCCTGGCGCTGCGAATGTGGGACCCCTGGTGCGCGTGAGCTATTTGCCAGGTCCTTGTAACGTTTGCGCCCGCGGAGTCTTACCTGAGCTCCCTTTGGGTACGTTGGAATTGGATACACGTTCGATTCCAACAAGCCCGAAGGGAGCTTTTCTATGTTTAAACTGATTGCATCCGATATGGACGGCACGTTGCTTGACGAAAACAGCCAGGTGCCTCCCGAGACCTACGAACTGATTCTGGCGCTACACGAGCATGGCGTGCATTTCGCCGCATCGTCAGGTCGTCGCTACGATCGCCTGTGCGAGTTCTTTGCGCCCGTTCGCGACAAGATGGACTTTGTCGCCGCTAACGGTGCCCAGGTCTACGCCGACGGCAAAATGGTAGACCGTGAGGTGTATTCGCACCTGGCGATTCGAAGGCTCGCCCAGGCTGTCGCGACGTTTCCCAATCTGCATCTTGCGCTCTTTGACCGAACCAAATCCTTCTTGCTCGATGACGAGTGCAAGTTCGTACGCGAGGTCGATAAGGACCTTCCCAATGCCGAGCGCATTTGGGAACTGCCCGATCCCAGCGTAAATATCATCAAGGCGAGTATCTTTTGCGATGACTGTGCCGTTATGGACAGTGCGTACGTGCTACAGCGCGAACTCGGTCAGCTCTTTACTTTTGCACCTTCGGGCAACGCGTGGATCGATGCCATGCAGCCCGGTGTGTCGAAGGCCTCGGGCATCGCGCAGCTCGCGGAGCATTACGGCATTGGGCGCGACGAGATCATGGCGTTTGGCGACTCGATGAACGACTACGAGATCATTCGCTTTGTCGGCACGGGCTGCGCGATGGAAAACGCGCGCCCCGCGCTCAAAGCGGTTGCCGATCGCGTCGTAGGCTGCAACCGCGACCACGCTGTCCAGCAGGAACTCCGCCGTGTTCTGGAGAGCCTCGCCTAATCCGGCAGATGGGGACGTTCCCTTTCTGTCGGCAGCCGGGGACAGTCTTTGCGGCGCCCCGCGAGGAGTGTCCCCAACGACTACTTAGCTACCCTGCCGGGTTGATGCTGCTAGGCGAGGGCGGCCATGATGGTGCGGGCGACGCCGTCGTGGTCGTTGTCGTATTCGGTGATGGCGTCGGCGGCCTCGCGGTCCTCGGGCTCGGCGTTGATCATGGCCATGCCGTGGCCCGCTGCCTGCAGCATGGGGATGTCGTTGATGTTGTCGCCGAACGCCCAAGCGTCGGCGAGACGCTCGCCCAGGTGCTCGCAGAGCCACGTGAGGGCCGTTCCCTTGGTGGCACCCGCGCCCATGACCTCGATATTCATGGCGTACGAACGCGTGACCTCAACGCCTCCGAGCGTGTCGAGCTCCGACGCGATGGCGTCGCGATCGGCCGGGTCGTGCCAGTACATGGCGATGCGTTCGAGCGTCTCGACCTCGTCGATCTTGCTGTCGATATCCATGTCGATCGGTGTTCGTGTGCGCTTGAGCGAAGCCGCGATGTGGGGGTCGCCGCCGCAGAATTCGTCCAGGCGCGTGTAGAGCGAGCGGGGGAGGAAGCACTGCCCGTCCGCGAAGATATCGAAGGTCACATCGTGGCCGGCGGCGATGCGGTGGATGCGATGGGCAATGCCGCAATCGAGCGGTCGGCTCAAGATGCGCGTTGCGCGCGAGGTATCGGTGGGCACATCGTCATCGAGCTGCCAGACGCTGGCGCCATTGGCACAGACGGCATAGTGCACGGCGGGATGGGCGAGGATGGGCTCAAAGATGCCCGACAGCGGACGTCCCGTGCACGGTACAAACTCAATGCCGCGACGTGCGAGCTCGTCGAGCATCGCCCAGGTGGCGTCGCTCATCTGCTTGTCACTCGTCAACAGTGTTCCATCCATATCGGAAAAAACAATCATTCGATGCAGCCCTTTCTGCTGGCATAAAAAGCGTGGCCGAGGGCGGTGATGCCCTGACCACGCTCGAGTTCTATAACGGTCTGCGTCCTAGCGGTCGGCGAGCGGCTTGTACTCCAGCGGCTCGATCACCGGACGATAGGCCGGGCGAATAATACGGTGCGCGCAGAAGAGCTCTTCCATGCGGTGTGCCGACCAGCCGGCCATGCGGGCGACGGCGAATAGCGGCGTAAAAAGCGTCTCGGGTACGCCGAGCATCTTGTAGATAAAGCCTGTGTACAGGTCGATGTTGGCGCAGATAGGCTTGGTCATGCCGTGGTCGCGCATCACCTGCGGTGCCAGGCGCTCGATGCGCTCGATGAGCGCGAACTCATCGCCCAGGTCCTTCTTGGCGGCAAGTGTGCGTGCGTAGTGGCGGCAGACCTCGGCGCGCGGGTCGCTGAGCGTGTAGACGGCGTGGCCCATGCCGTAGATGAGACCCGTGCCGTCGAAGGCCTGCTTGTCGAGAATCTTGCCCAGGTAGGCTGCGACCTCGTCCTCGTCCTCCCAATTGGAGACATGCGCACGGATGTCCTCGTGCATGGACACGACCTTGGCGTTGGCGCCGCCGTGGCGCGGGCCCTTGAGCGAGCCGATAGCCGCGGCGTAGGCGGAATACGGATCGGTGGCCGAGGAGGATAGTACGCGGCAGGCAAACGTGGAGTTGTTGCCGCCGCCGTGCTCGGCATGCAGCATGAGCATCACGTCGAGCAGCATGGCTTCGTCGCGGGTGAATGCCATGCCGCCGCGCAACACCTGCAGGATGGTCTCGGCGGTGGAGAGACCGGGCGTGGGATGCGGTACATGAACCTCGGAGCCGCGGCGCTTGGCGACCGAGGCCATATGCGCGAAGGCGGCGATGCGGGGGAGACGGGCGAGCATGGAGATGGCGACGTCGATTTCGTGCTCGGGTGTAATGGCGTCGGGCTCGGCGTCGAAGGCGTAGAGCAGCAGCACGGCGCGCTGAAGCACATTCATGATGCTCGACGACACCGTGGTCATGGGGAACTCGCGGACGTATTCGTCGCTCAGATGCCTAAAAGCACCCAGGCGTCCGCAAAAACCGTCGAGCTCCTCTTTGGTGGGCAGTGAGCCCGTGATGAGCAGGTAGGCGACCTCTTCGTAGCCATAGCGATCCTCGGCCTGGGCGTTGTTGACCAGGTCCTCGATGCTGTAGCCGCGCAGCGTAAGCTTGCCCTGGTCGGGCACGACTTTGCCGTCGACCTTGTTGTAGCCGTGCACGTCCGAGATGCGGGTAAGGCCCGCGACCACGCCCGAGCCGTCGGCGTTGCGCAGGCCGCGCTTGACGTTGTGCTCTACGAACAGGCCCTCGTCGTACGGGGCAGTCGGCAGGCCGTGGTAGAGGTTTTCGCTTTCGGGCGAAATCTGACGGCTCGCCTCGTAATCCAGAACCAGGCGGCTCAGGTGATCGTCGAAGCGGTAGTAGATTTTCTTGGCGTCGTAGGCCATGCGCGCTCCTCTCCGGTCCGCTTTGGGGCCGCGCGCTTGGACGATATGACGTCAAGCTGCCCCGAGCGGCTTGTTCGCTACAGGCGGTACATAAAGTTAAAGACGTCCTCGCGCTGGATGGACACGTTGACGCCCGAAAGCTCGCCGGCCTCGGCCAGCGCCTTCTGCAGCTCGGCGAAGTCGAGCTTGGACTCGGCGGTGTCGGCCAGCATGGTCATGGTGAAGATGTCCTCGATAATGGACTGCGTGATGTCGCGGATGTCGACGTTGGCCTCGCCCAGAACACGGGTGACGCCGGCGACGATGCCGGGGCGGTTCTTGCCAAGGACGGTGATGACGATGCGGGAGGACGAGATCTCGGCCATGGGAAACCCTTTCGCGTGGTTGCGGCGCGCGGGGCGCTCCGCTACGGTACAGTGTTCATCATTGTACCTGTCTGGCGCAAAAAAGGGGTCGCTCGCTGCGGCGTTACATGTCTGCAACATGAGCGTGAGGGGGCAGGCTGCATGGGGAAGAGCCGTCTGGCGCGTGTCCAGCTCGTGTTGGGTTGATTTCCGAACTCAGCCGAACACATCGAGCGGATAGGCCGTTCCCGCAGTCAGCCGAACGCCTCCGACCGCTGATTCCAAACTGAAAACGGGGGGCATCCCCCACTATTCGGTAGGGGATACCGCTCCGCGGCGCATGCCGCGGGCGGCGCCCCTATCGGACCACCGTGACCTCAGTTGGGATGGGCCCAGCACCGCGGCGTACTCGGTGGGGTAGAGCCGACTGATCGTCTTCACGTCGCGTATGACGACATTTCGGTCGTCCGGCTCGGTGACGCCGTAGCCGAACGCCTGGAGCGTCTCGATGGACTCCTGGATTCTCTGCTGGAACATGGGTCCCGGATCGACCCTCGGCCCGAGGTACCCGCGCCAGAGGCACGGCGAGACGCGCAGCATGTTATGGATTTTGGAGATTGGCTCGATGTCGGCGTAGACGTTGAGCGTCGCCATGGCGTCCTTGTGCCCGAGGATCGATTGGAGCGCCTTGATATCGCCGCCCTGGCGGATCCACTGCGTGGCGAACGTGTGGCGCAGGCCGTGGAACGTGATCAGCTCGTCGTTGGTGCCCATGAGGCCGTTGGTCTCCGAGAACGTCTTGAACGCCCTGCGGATATAGCTTGTCGTCGCGAAGGTCGCGCCCGGCTCCGACAGGATGTAGCAGTTCCCGATCTCGACCGCCCCGGTAAGGTTGCGCGAGCGCAGCTTCCCGCGGTCGATCTCGTGGATCTCCTTCAGGAAGGGGAGCAGGCCGACCGGGTCGATGGGGATGCCCCTGGCGTCATGGGTCTTGGTGTCCTTGATGAACGAACCCATCCCCTTCGCGTACGCCACCGAGTGCCTGATCGAGATCAGGCCCGTCTCGAAATCCACATCGCACCACCGAAGGCCGCAGACCTCGCCGATTCGCATCCCCGTGTGCAGGGCGAGTACGACCGCCCTCTAATCCTCGGCGGACCAATCGAGTCCGAACTCCTTTCGGGCATCCTCTTCGCTCATGACTTCGAGAAGGTCTCCGGGTTGGCAACGAAGGGCGAGGCATAGCTGCTCGAGTGTGTTGAAGCGAATGCCGCGAATATGCCCTTTTTTTATACGGGACAGGTTCACGGGCGTGGTTCCAATCCTTTCGGCAAGTTCGTTCGAGGAAATCTTTCGCTCGGCCATGATCTTGTCGAGGCGAACAATTACGGGCATGGCGTTTCCTTACGCAATCTCGTCGGAGTCGAGGTACAGCTCTCGGGCGTACAAGAAGAGCTGGGAAAGCATGAACAGGACGATGCCGAGAACCAGAGAGGTCCAGTCGAATGATGAAGCGATCTCTTGGGCGCCGACGGCCCCCTCGCCGCCAAACATCGAAACGGAGGTTTCGAGTGAGCCGGCGTAGAGGCTGGTGGCAGCTTGAACAACGAAGAGAATGCCGAGCACCTTCAAGCATGTCGCAGACCCTTTCTTGAAGGGGTCTCCGCTCTTGATCGTCCACACGAGAACGGCGCTGAGGATGGTCGTAGCGATACCGATGACGGCAGGGGCCAATGTCGAGATCGCAAGGGCTGGATACGCGGGGGAGTCTGCAATTACAGGGTTGTCGAGCACTTCGATTGCTGGCTTTAAGGAGAACGCCACTTGTGCGATGGCGGTGGCGCAAAGGGCCGCAGAGGCTATCGCACATGCGATGCGGAAGGAATGAAGCCGGGGAGTGCGATTGTCGGAACTCATAATAACCTCCGAAGAATTTAAAAAACTCAGGTTACTTTTTAACAGTTTATGTTAAATTGACTTTGCCGGCAAGTAATAAGGGCCGAGCATTTTGTTCGGCCCCTCTGTTCCGACTGGATGAGGTCAAGGTTGGCGATGAATATGCTCAAAATCTCGAAGGCAATCTTTAGGTCGCTCCTCTCCTCCAGGTCGCTCTGTGTTGCCGTTGTTGCGTTGATGGTTCTTTGTGCTTTGCCCGTCTTCAGGAGCGCGGCTGGCATCGACGGACGGGTTGAATACCTCGAGTCGGGAATAACCCGTGTTGAGCAGGAATTGTCAGCATCCTATGCGGATGCGCTTGTGAATGCGGGGGAGGAGGGCGTCTATACCTCTTCATCAAGCATGCCCGCGCTTCTGTACCCTCTTGCCGCGGGGCGTCTTGTCTTGGCGCCGCTCTCTCCTCTGCTTCCGTTTCTGCAGGTATCGGATGGAGCGTACTCCTTTTATGACGGATCGAAGGAGTACTTGCTATGGGCCGCAACGGCCGTTGCCGTTTCGTTCCTTGCCGCGCGTCTTAACAAACGTGAAAAACTCATCATCCAGGCACCGATGGGTGAGCTGGGCAGGCTTGTTGCATCGAGCGTATGGGCGAGTGTTTTTGCGATGCTTGCCGTCTTCGCCGTCAATCTTCCAGGGATAATCGCCGCACTTGTGAAGAATGGCCCGGGCTCGCTGTTCTATCCGATAGGCTACGTTCAATATGCGACTCCGGTTATCAAACCGGCTTGGCTGGTGTTCGCACAGACGGCCATCTTGCAATTCTTGGTGGCGACGTTCATCTCGCTCGTCGTTCACCTTGCCGTGAAGATTGCCAATAACCCTACGCTTGGAATCGTGTTCGTATGTGCCCTGATGGGGGTGACGATGGTTCCCGGGTATTACGGAAGATCCATCGCTTTACGTGAGTTCGCCCTGTTGAATCCCCTTTCGTATGCGAACACCGAGCTGACCGTCGGCGCCTATAGCCCGTACCCGACAACGCAGATAGTGAATCTGCCTGGACTTTGCTTCGAGCGTGGCGCGATTACCCTCGTATGTGCAATCGGGATCGAGGTGCTGGCAATTTGCTTGCTTTGCGTTGCTGGAAAGAGCGGTTGCGCGCGTCCGATGCCCCCGATTTGTCTCGAGAGAGGTTCCTTCGCCGCATCGAGAACGACAACTCGTTCGAGCGCTTGTGCCGCCGCCTCTGCATACGTAAGAACGATGGGGAAGCTGCTCCTGCATGCTCCTGCCCTCGCCGTATGCGCGATTGCAATGTCGACGACGATGCTGGCCCCGGCTCTGGTCGAGACGTTTCCTGACGCCGATGACGTTTCCGCTGGTCGGTATAGGGATGGCGAGCTCCGTTCGATAGGTCGGTATCTAGAGCAGGACGCTGCGAATACGGACGTCGAGGGCAAAGCGGCTCTGGAGGACATGCGAGACGCTCTTTCGGGTTTCGTGTACGCGCCCACGCCTGCGGAGGGGTTCCGAAGCCTCGCGACGTACGAGCGCGCTCGAGGCGATCTGGGCGCGGCAGATGCGACCCTCTTGCAATCGATCGGAATCGAGCCGGAGACTCCTTCTCGTGCGGAGGCGCGCGCCCTTCTGCTCGAGTCGATCGCGAGCTTGCCGGACCCCAAGGTTTACGAGTTAAGTACGAAGATGCCCCCATTAATCCTTCTATCGTATCTCCAGGCAGCGCTTCCTTCCCTGTTCTGGCTGTTACCCGTGGTTGTCGTGTCGTTCGCGTGCATCCATTTGCAATATCGCTCCCTGCTGCTCCTACAGGTCCCCGCAACAGCGCATATGCGTTTTCTAACGGCTGTTGCGTTATCTCTCCTGCTTGGCTCGGCACTGCTTTTGGTGTCGATGGTCCCCGCTGCGGTTGTGTCCGCGATTAAGAACGGCACGGGTGGATTGGAGTATCCCGTCGCTCTCATTCGAGCGGGAGCTCCGACAACGTCCACGGTGGGGGAGGCGGTGTTACGTAGCATTCCGTTGCTGGTCATGGCATACGGCGTGATTTCCGTCGCCGCTGCGTTGGCAGCAGCGATTAGCCGCAACCCCGTTGTCACCGGAGTGGTTTGTGCGGTTCTCTTGGCGTTGGGTTCGTTGAGCGCCCATGTTGAAAGCGCGGGCGTGGGCGCCGCGCTGCTGGCTCCATTCGCCTCGTTTGATCCCGCTTCCCAGGTGGGGACGATTGGGTTCCTTGGACGAGGGACGAACGCGATGCCTTTTGGAGAGGTCGCCTGCGCGTCGGGCGCTCTACTGGTGGTCTTGGGCGCCGTATCTCCGTCGGTGGTGCGCCTGAGTGTTCCAAAGATCGAAAGGGGGCGGTCTCGATGATTGGCCTTCAAACGCTGACGATTTCTTATGGAAAGAAGGTGCTCGTAGATTCGGTGGACGCTGAGTTTGCCCCGGGTACAATCTACGGTCTCGTCGCTCCAAACGGGTATGGAAAGACGACGTTGCTGCGGGCGATGGCAGGTTTGCCGGGTCCTCGCGTGGACGGGAGCATCGTTCTGGATGAGGTACAGGGTGCGGGTGCGAGAGAGGTCCGTTCTATGATCTTTTATGCACCTGGCGAGGGGACGCTGCTGTATCCCGGATTGCGTGCGGAAGATCACCTCAAGATGGTTTGCGATATGTGGCCGCATGCTCGCGATATCGAGGAGATAGTGGAGCAAACGCAGATAGGCGAGTTCGCGAAGATGAGGGTCCGTACTCTGAGCCAGGGTATGAAGCAGCAGCTTACCTTGGCGATTGCGTATGCGACGGGTGCGCGGTACCTCCTATTGGATGAGCCCATGAACGCGCTCGACCCCGGCAGGGTGGATTTGCATTCCGGGATTCTCAGGAAGCTGGCCGATTCCGGTACGTGCATCATCATGTCATCCCACATCTTGGATTCGGTCGATAGGCTGTGCGATGAGATTCTGTTTTTGAGGGATGGGAAGCTCATTAGAAGCATTCCGAAAGATGATGCTGCGCCGAAGTCTCCCGGATCCCATTTCGCAAAGCCTGCCGGACGCGCCGAGGGTGCGCTAAGCACGTATCGGCGACTCTACGAAAAAGGCGGGTAGAAATGCAAGTTAAAAATCTATGTGGTCGATATGCCGTTAAACCCGCATATCGATACCGTTCAGCCATTCGCCTCGCCCCCGTCGCACGTATCTTCATCCGGTCTGTTACTTTTAATCTAACAGTTCTTTGAGGAACGTAGGTGCTTCTGAATGTACTGTCGACTTCTTCTCAAACTGATCCTAAGAGACAAGGCCGTATGGATTTGTACGCTCGTTCTCGCTGCAGCCTTTTCCGTCCCCATTGCGTTCAATTCACCCATCTACGGGCCCTTCTTTATGAAGCAGGGCATGCAGGGCTTTGTCGACGCATTCAATACGCGCGCGCCCCAGGCCAGCGGCACAGACCTATCGCCAGAGCAGCAAGTCGACGCGGAGCTTGCAAGATACGCGAACGCCGCCCTCGCCGCTCAAACCGACGCCGCCTTTCTCGACTCTGCCGAGAGCTACTACGCGCTCATGGACGAAGGCTTCCAATCCGGGTCCATCGTGGGAGACCGAGAGACCAATGACGCGGAGCTCGCGTATTGCCGCGCCCTGAGCAGCTCCGGCATCACGGATATCCCGGCCTCCGCAAACGACCTGCCATTCCTTTCCTTCCTGCCTTACGCCATTGCCGCGGCGCCGTCTTTCCTTCCCTTCATCCCCTTCCTTCTCTCGTCGATACTCCTGCTCGGCGCCACAAGGCCCGGTACCCTGGCGGCAAAGGCGCCCGCACCCAAATTCCGGCGCCTTATCCAGATCGTGTTTTCGATAATCGTCGCGGGGACCGCGATGCTCCTCGCCGGCCTTGCGCCCGGGAGTATTTACGCCTTGGCCCTAAACGGCTTCGGGCAGATCGGGTACCCGATCGCCTTCTTCCATAACGGCGCGCTCACCACCACGACCGCGGGAAACGTCTTCACGACCATACTTCTCGCGCTGCTCGCGGGTGGAACCTTGATATCCATTTGTTCCGTCGTCCTATCGACCGCAACGAGGCGCGTCTTCGCGGGCCCCCTTGCCTCCGCGTTGCTTGTCGCGGCCCCGGCATTCCCGTTATTGTCCGATTCGGCACTGGGGCATAATGCCGCGCTCGAGCTCCTGCCGCTGGCCGTGTTCTCGCCTATCGAGGCAACGGGTTACGTAGGATGCTTCCCGACAGAATTCCTTGGCTCCGGTTCAGGCAGCGCATCGATGCTTGCCGTGGCCCTGGCATACGTCGCGGTCCTTTTTGCGGTCGGCGCCGTTGCGACACGTTCCCCCAAACAGCCTGGACCCGCGAAAAAGCACCATGGGCTCGAGCTTCTAGACGCGAGCGTGGGATACGGAAGCACGACGATACTTTCAATCGGGTCGCTTTTCCTGAGCCCGGGAACGGCGGCGGGCCTCGTTGCTCCCAACGGCTCGGGGAAAACCACCCTTCTTGAAGCGCTGTCGGGCCAATTTCCCACCCGCATCCGCTCGGGAAGCCTGGCGGCAGACGGAATCTGCCAACGTCGATCAGCCGAATTTGCAGAACTCGTCTACCTGAGCTCTTCGGGCGGCGCAGATCTCTATCCCACGCTATCGGCCATCGAGCACCTTGCTTTCGTTAGGGAGGCGTGGAAATCGGCCGCCGACATCGACTCGCTCTGCGACTCCCTCGGAATCTCCCCATATCTCGACAAGCCGACCCGTAAACTCTCGACAGGAATGAAGCAGCAGGTAAAGCTTGCCATGGCGATAGCGACCGGTTGCCCGTACCTCATCCTCGATGAACCGCTGAACGGCCTCGATCCGGGAAAGCGGAAAACCTCCTGCGACGCGATGCGCAGCGAGGTGGCGCGGGGACGCAGCGTGCTCATTTCAAGCCATCTACTCGACGACCTGGCAGACCTCACCAACTCGTTCTACTTCATCGAGGCCGGCACGCTCGTGGAAAAGATCGAGTCGTCCTCGCAGACGCTCAAGCAGGAATACCTCGATACATACGAAGGAGGTGAATGACATGAAGACCGGCTCCGCCAAAATACCCATTGCGCTGGCGTTATTGGTCGCGATAGCCGCAATCGTAGTCTCTGCCGTATCCATAAAAGATGCGAACACCTTGAAACATGGCATTTCCGAAGGGTTCCGCCTAGACGGAGTGTACCGAGACCACGAGACCGGCTTAACCCAGCTCTCCTTCCTTGGGGAAGACGAAAACAGGTGGCAAATCGTCGACAGCAATGGAAATGTGACCGACGGTTCATTTGAGACAACCGGCGATCCGAACATCTTCATGTTGGCCGACCAATCAGGAGATGATTACGGATTTGTCCACCTGGCTTACGCCTCCGCAGACGGAAACCAAGGAAGCCTTTATTTGAACACCGGAACGTCGGTGCTCGAATTTGACAAGGTAACCAGCGGCCCGGCTTTCATCGAGTCGTAAATGCAAATCGAGCGTCATGGGGGAGGAGGGGACTGGCCTTGCCAGTCCCCTCCTCCCCTTACGGTCAAACGTCCAGTTCGTTAAATCATGACCACCCGCTATGCGGGTGGTCATGATTTAACGATGTCAACTGAACCTGATTCAGTTTGGTTGATTTCCGATCCCAGCCGAATGTATTGAGCGGATAGGCCGTTTCCGCAGTCAGCCGAACGCCCCCGGGGCCCTCCCGGGCCCCGGGGGCGGCATTTTCTCAGTCGAAGGAACGGTGGAGATGCGTTTTGCACCACGCGGCTGCGGCACTTGAGCTCGCGTCGGTGCGCTCCTGCACGTTGTCGGTACGCAACCCGACGTGGTGCTCGTAGGGGAAGTCCGAGTAGGCCAGGGCCTCGACCTCGGTTCCTTCCAGCACCTCGGCGGCCTTGGGGCGGAAACCCTCGATCCGCCTGATGGCGAGCTGGCAGAGCCCGCGCATGCGTTTGTTAACGTCGAAATTGCGGGTTTGGTCACATCGGGTCTCCGGGCTTGAGCACGTAAAAATTAAAACAAATTTGCATTCAAGTTATTATTTACAGTCGTTTTAAGACGGAGTGGAATGCGGGCGCACAAGGAGATGCGGAATCGATGAGAGTCTCAAAAAATACTGCAGTGTTATCATCCTTCATCCTCTCTATTCTTCCATTTCTGATTCTATGGGCGGCTTGGTCAGTCCTCCCTGATACAATTCCCGCTCATTGGAGTGGGGGTGTGGTTGATCGATGGGGTAATAAGCTTGAATTGCTGGTTGTTCCGCTGTTTTCTCTGATTGGTTCTATTGCAATTTCTGTGTACCTTATTGTTTCCACGCGGCGAAGAGAGTTCGCGGATTTCTCTGTTCGAATGCGACGGGACTTTGTTGCGTGCTATATTTCTAGTCTTCTTTTATCGACGACCTGTTCAGTGATAACTGCCGTGTGGGTCCAGTTGATTCTTACGCAAAACACTGCGGTTGATGGGGGGTTGGACTATCGATCCCGTATTCCCTTCCCGGGCTATATGTGATTTTGTGCGCTTTGCCGCCTTTTCATGCGAGCGGCGGGAGCAAAAAGGCAGAGCGCCTGATAACAGTGCTCATTGGCGGCGCGGAGATTGTTCTTTGTGGAATAGTGCTTGAAGGTTCGGCTGCCTCTTATGCGATGATTGGGCTGATGATTCTGTTCTGTGCGTTTGGGATTATGTCACAGGTTAGGGATAGCCGGTCCTTATGAGTTGAATTACTCGTGCGGACATCTGAGAAGATATGTAGGCGCCCGCTCTCGGGGGCTGGTGCCTGGGCTCGCCCCCACAATTGCCGATGAGACGTGCAATCGCTCCTGAGGCCCTGAGACGGAGGTTGCCAATGAGGGATATCGAGACATCTCGCCTGCTGCTGCGGGCGTGGCGCGTGAACGATGCCGCAGAGGCAGCGTCGGTCTTCCGATACGCGTCAGATCCTTAAGGGCCAGCCCGTGTTGTGCCGAAAAGACCGTGAACCTTTTGTGGGACACGCGGCGCCGTGGTACCATAGCCGAGTTTGTTGTCTTGGTCGGAAACCAAGACGCCTTATGCGCTGATCGGTAACCAGCGCCTGACCAATAAGGAGTCCTACCATGAAGCAGGGTATCCATCCCCAGTATGTCGAGTGCACGGTGACGTGCTCCTGCGGCAGCACCTTCAAGACGCACGCTACCGTGTCCGAGATGAAGGTCGAGCTTTGCAACGAGTGCCACCCGTTCTACACCGGCCAGCAGAAGTTCGTCGACACCGGTGGACGCGTCCAGCGCTTCGCCGACAAGTTCGGTGGCGCCGCTGCCGCTCAGCTCAAGAAGGCCGAGGAGGCCAAGGCTGCCAAGGCCGCCAAGGCTGCCGAGGCTGAGGCCGCTCGCAAGGCCGCCGCTGAGGCTAAGGCTGCCGAGAAGGCCAAGCGTGCCGCTAAGTTTGCCGAGGAGGCAGCCAAGCAGGCCGCCGAGGCTCCCGCAGAGGCTCCCGTCGAGGAGACCGCTGCCGAGGCCGAGACCACCGAGGCTGCTGAGTAAATAGCTCGCCGCGGACACACTCGCATTCATGGCAAAAGGGCCGCGCATCCATTTGGGTGCGCGGCCCTATTCTTTTTATTGGTGCAGGCTAAACCGTCCCCATTGCACCAGGTTGGTGCGTAAGGGACGGGTTAGCTTGCGCTAAATGGCAGAGAGACAGCGTTTTCCCAGATAAAAGCTGCCAAAATAAACCAGTCCCTTTTTTGCAGGCTGTCGTAGTTATTACGTGGTCGAGTGTGTCGACCGCATAGACGGCGCCTTGTTTGGCTAAAGTACATTTATCTGTGTTTAACTTGTCCAAGGTTTCATGCCGCGGGCGATGGCCAAAAAAGGAAAACCACATGGGATTCATGTCAAAGCTGCTGTCCTTTGGATCCGATAAGGACCTGAAGCGCTACTACAAGATCGTCGAAAAAATCAACGGTCTTGAGCCCCAGTTTGAGAAGATGACCGAGGAGGAGCTCCGCGCCCAGACCGATAAGTTCCGTGAGCGCTACGCCAACGGCGAGTCGCTCGACGACATGCTCCCCGAGGCCTTTGCCACCGTGCGCGAAGCTTCCAAGCGCACCATGGGCATGCGTCACTTTGATGTACAGCTCATCGGCGCCATGGCGCTGCACGAGGGCCACATCGCCGAGATGAAGACCGGCGAAGGTAAGACCCTCGTCTCCACGCTGGCCGGCTATCTCAACGCTATCGCCGGTAAGGGCGTGCACGTCGTCACCGTCAATGACTACCTGGCCAAGCGCGACTCCGAGTGGATGGGCCGTATCTACAAGTACCTGGGTATGACCGTCGGTCTGCTGCAGAACAACATGCCGCTCGAGCTTAAGCGCCCAGCCTACCAGGCCGATGTCACCTATGGCACCAACTCCGAGTTCGGTTTCGATTACCTGCGCGACAACATGGTCACCCGCCCCGAGCAGCGTGTGCAGCGCGGTCACAACTACGCCATCGTCGACGAGGTCGACTCCATCCTGATCGACGAGGCCAGAACGCCGCTCATCATCTCGGGCGCCGGCACCAAGTCCGCCAGCACCTACAAGGACTTCGCGCGCGCCGTGCGCGGCCTTGAGCGCGGTGAGGACGTCTCGCACGACATGCCCACCGCCACCGAGGACGTGGAGCCCACGGGCGACTATGTCATGGACGAGGCCAAGCACACCATCGCTGCCACCGAGCGCGGCCTTAAAAAGATCGAGCGCCGCTTGGGTATCGATGACATCTATGCCGATCTCTCCGGCCAGCTGGTCAACCACCTGCAGCAGGCGCTGAAGGCCCAGTACATGTTCCACCGCGACAAGCAGTACGTGGTCACCAACGGCGAGGTTAAGATCGTCGACGAGTTCACCGGCCGTATCATGGAAGGTCGCCGCTACTCCGAGGGCCTGCATCAGGCCATCGAGGCTAAAGAGGGCGTGCTCGTGCGCGAGGAGAACCAGACCCTTGCCACCATCACCCTGCAGAACTACTTCCGCCTGTATGACAAGCTCTCCGGCATGACCGGTACGGCACTCACCGAGGACGCTGAGTTCCGCGAGATCTACAAGCTGCCCGTCGAGGTCATTCCCCCTAACAGGCCCGTGCAGCGCGTTGACCACGAGGACCTGGTGTACCGCACCATTCAGGCTAAGTACAACGCCGTTGCCGACGACGTTGAGCGTCGTCACGCCAAGGGCCAGCCGGTCCTGGTGGGCACCGTCTCCATCGAGAGCTCCGAAAAGCTGTCCGCCGCCCTTACCAAGCGCGGCATCGCGCACGAGGTCCTTAACGCCAAGCACCACGAGCGCGAGGCCCATATCGTGGCCCAGGCTGGTCGCTATGGCGCCGTGACCATCGCTACCAACATGGCCGGCCGTGGTACCGACATCTTGCTGGGCGGCAACCCCGACGAGCTGGTGCGCGAGCGTCTGGAGTACGAGGGCCTGACCATGGAGGACGTCACGCCCGAGCAGCTCGAGCAGTTTAACGCCGAGGCCAAGGAGACCTGCAAGGCCGAGCGCGAGCGCGTGCTTGCCGCCGGCGGCCTGACCGTCATCGGCACTGAGCGCCATGAGTCCCGCCGTATCGACAACCAGCTGCGTGGCCGTTCCGGCCGTCAGGGCGATCCGGGCGAGACCCAGTTCTACCTGTCGCTCGAGGACGACCTCATGCGCCTGTTTGGCGGCGACAAGATGGACCGCGTCTCCAAGATGATGGTCACGGCCGATATGGGCGATGACATGCCGATCCAGCACAAGATCATTTCCAAGGCCGTCGAGAGCGCCCAGCACAAGGTCGAGAGCATCAACTTCTCCATGCGTAAGAGCGTTCTTGAGTACGACGACGTCATGAACAAGCAGCGCCAGGTCATCTACGCCGAGCGCAACAAGATTCTGGATGGCAAGGACCTGACCGACCACATCACCGAGGTCATGCACGATACCGTGTACCGCTGCGTGCAGGAGTTCTGCACCAAGGACAGCCACGAGGGCGAGCGTGATCTTGAGGGTCTGCGCAAATGGGTCGTCGAGCTGACCGGGCATATCGATACCCCTCAGTTCCCCGACGAGGACTTTGAGGCCCTGGCTGCCGATGTCCTGGCCTATGTTGAGAAGTGCTACAACATGAAGGCTGAGCGTCTGAGCGAGGACCTGATGCGCGAGCTTAATACCCAGGTCATGCTGCGCGTCATCGATACGCGTTGGATGAACTACCTGCAGGAGATGGACTACCTCAAGACCGGTATCGGCCTGCGCGGCTTTGGCCAGCGCGACCCGCTGGTCGAGTACAAGACCGAGGCCTACGGCGCGTTCCAGATGCTCGTCGATACCATGTACGAGGATTACCTGCGTACTGTTCTGCGCATTGAGATCAAGGCTGCCCCGCAGGCTGTGGAGCACAAGGAGGAGCCCGCCCTTAAGGGTGCGCGCTTCTCTGGTCCCGCCGATATCGATGGCGACAACAGCGATTCGGTGCTGCGCAAGCAGGCTCAGGTGCAGGCTCGTACCGCCGTCCAGGGTGGTCCGGCTGCCGTTAACAACGGCGGCAAGGTGACGACCTACCGCAAGTCCGAGAGCGATGACCCTTATGTCAACGTGGGTCGCAACGACCTGTGCCCTTGCGGTAGCGGTAAGAAGTTCAAGTACTGCCACGGCAGGAATCGTTAATGGCCGAGACTCTAGAGGTGACGCCCGCCGAGTTGGACGCGTTTGCGGACCGACTCGGCGAGGTCGAGTCGTATCTCCATTTGGACGAGAAGCGTACCCGCGTAACGGAGCTCGAGGCCAAAAGCGTCGCCCCGGGTTTTTGGGACGACGCCGATGCCGCTCGCGCCACGATGGAGGAGATTGCGCGCGCTAAGGAGGACATCGCCGCCGTGGATACGGCGCGCGGTGAGCTCTCCGATGCTCGCGCCGCGTTGGAGCTTGCCGAGGAAATGGGCGATGATCCCGATGCCGCTGCGCTGCGTGAGGAAGCTGCCGCCACGGCGGAGCGCCTATCCCGCGCCATCGACGAGCTTGAACTTGCGAGCTGGTTTACCGGCGAGTTCGATCACGGCGACGCAATTGTGACCATCAAGCCCGGGCAGGGTGGCTTGGAGGCCCAGGACTGGACCTTCATGCTCTTTAAGATGTACATGAAGTACTGCCAGCGTCGCGGCTGGAAGGTCACGATTAACGACTGCCCCGCTGCCGAGGTCATCGGCATTGATCGCGCGACCTTTACCGTCGAGGGCAAGGACGCGTTTGGCATGCTGCGCGCCGAGGCCGGCGTCCACCGTCTGGTGCGCATTAGCCCCACCGACGACAAGAAGCGCCGCCAGACCACGTTTGCCGGCGTCGAGGTCATTCCGGTGCTGCCCGACGATATCGATATCGAGATTAGTTCCGATGACATTCGCGTCGACGTGTACCATGCAAGCGGCCCGGGCGGTCAGGGTGTCAACACCACCGACTCCGCCGTGCGTGTGACGCATTTCCCCAGCGGTATCGTGGTCACGTGCCAAAACGAGCGCAGCCAGATTCAAAACAAGGCCGCGTGCATGCAGATCCTCAAGGCGCGCCTGTACGAGATTGAGCTCGAGAAGCGTGCCGAGGCCCTGGATGAGATTCGCGGACCCAAGACCACAATTGGTTTTGGCAACCAGATCCGCAGCTACGTGCTCTACCCGTACCAGATGGTTAAGGACCTGCGCACGGGCGTGGAGACCAGCAACGTCGAGGCCGTTCTTGACGATGGCGACCTGGATCCGTTTGTAATTGGCTATCACCGTTGGGCTACCGGCAACGCTGACGCGGAGACCCCGTCTGCCTAAACCGCTCGGTTTATGTGGAAATGGATTAAAACCCTCCGAGCAGGGTGGTTTTGTATCCAGAACAAACCCTGCGCAGGGGTGGTATTTGTTGGGCGAATCGGTAGAATCGAATACAAGAAGAAGTTCAAAGCGCATCCGATGGGGTGCGCTTTTTTGAGGGAGGCAGCATGGCATATCGTCTGGACATCAAGCGCATTCTTTCGATGAACTTCTTTCACGATCTACCCCAGATCATGTTGGGGTGTGCCTTGGCCGCCATCGCGACCGACCTGTTTTTGATTCCCAACGGGCTTGCCGCCGGTGGCGTTACGGGCCTTGCGACGATTATCCAGGCGGTCGGCGCAGCGCGAGGCGTGTCGCTTCCCGTCGGTATCCAGACCATCGTGATGAATGCCTTGCTGCTGCTGATCGTTATGCGCGAGGGCGGCATGTTCTATGTGGTGCAGACGGCGACGGGCTTCGTGCTGCTGGGCTTCTTTACCGACCTGTTTGCCCCGTTTGTAGCGCCTCTGGCACATGCGGACCTGATGCTTCCCGCTATGTGGGGCGGCATTATCACGGGCATCGGTTACGGCATGGTGTTGCGCGCCGGCGCCAACACCGGCGGCTCGGACACGATTGGCCAAATCATCTCGCGTAACACCTCGCTGCCGGTGGGCTCGACCGTCATGGCAATCGACGTTGCCGTATGTGCGGCGTCGGCCCCGGTCTTCTCGCTCGAAAATGCTCTGTACGCAGGACTTTCGATGGTGATTAGCGGCTATGTGATCGATGCCGTGGTCGATGGCGGCAATAAGCGTCGTATGGTACTCATCATCTCGGATAACTTCCCCGATATCGCGGCCGACATCATGTATGGTCTGGGACGTGGCTGCACCAAATTAAAGGCGACCGGTATGTATTCGGGCGTCGAGAAGCCGGTGATCATGGTGATCGTTAGCCGTCGAGAGCTCAACACCCTCAAAACAATCGTACGCGAGCGCGATCCTCACGCCATTGTGACGGTCGCCGACGTTACGGAAGCCTTCGGTGAGGGATTCAAGGACATTAACGCGTAGGCTGAACTTCGGTTTGCGGATCATTTTTGTGCCGGGGCGAGAGGCAGCCACCGCATCCAAAAGACGTTCACATTGATAAACCGTTTCATCAGCGGTTCTGCCTGCCAAATTGTTCAAATAATGATAAAAACTCTGGTAAAGCCATCAGTTTCCAGCATAATGAATGACGTACGTGCATTGCGGCTGTGTTGGGGTTACCTTCTGTGCCGTGCGCATTTTGCCTAATGAGGATGAAAGGAAGGCACAATGAGCGACGAAGAGCTCAAAAAGGTTGCCAACGAGGTGAGGAAGGGCATCGTCACCGGCGTGCACGCTGCCAAGTCCGGCCATCCGGGCGGTTCGCTCGGCGCCGCCGACATCATGACCTATCTGTACTTTGAGGAAATGAACGTCGACCCGGCCGATCCCCGCAAGGCCGATCGCGACCGCTTTGTGCTCTCCAAGGGCCATTGCGCTCCGGGCCTGTACGCCGTACTCGCCGAGCGCGGGTTCTTCCCTAAGGAGGACCTCGAGACGCTGCGCCATATCGGCAGCCACCTGCAGGGTCACCCCAACATGAACGACACCCCGGGCGTCGACATGTCCACCGGCTCGCTCGGCCAGGGCATCTCCGCTGCCGTGGGCATGGCCGTTGCCGCCAAGCACTGGGGCGATACTTACCGCACGTACGCCCTGCTGGGCGATGGCGAGAGCGAGGAAGGCCAGGTCTGGGAGGCCGCCATGTTTGCCGGCAACCAGCAGCTCGACAACCTCTGCGTGATCGTCGACCACAACGGCCTGCAGATCGATGGCCCCGTTGAGGAGGTCAACGACCCCATGCCGCTGGCAGACAAGTTCCGCGCCTTTAAGTTCCACGTGGTGGAGCTTGCCGACGGCAACGACTTCGACCAGATCCGCGCCGCCTTTGCCGAGGCCCGCGCTACCAAGGGGCAGCCGACCGCCATTATCGCCGAGACCATGAAGGGCAAGGGCGTCTCCTTTATGGAGAACCAGGTGGGTTGGCACGGTAAGGCCCCCAACGATGAACAGTTTGAGCAGGCCATGGCAGAGCTCACGGCCGCCGGAGAGGAGCTCTAGGATGGCAGACGTCAAGAAAATCGCCACGCGCGTAAGCTACGGCGAGGCCCTCGTCGAGCTCGCCAACGAGCACGATGACTTTGTGGTCCTCGACGCCGACCTGGCCGCCGCCACGCAGACCGGTAAGTTTAAGGCAGCCTGCCCCGATCGTTTCTTTGATGTGGGCATTGCCGAGAGCAACCTGATGGGCGTCGCCGCCGGTATCGCAACCACCGGCCGCGTTGCCTTCGCGAGCACCTTTGCCATGTTCGCCGCTGGCCGCGCCTTTGAGCAGGTCCGCAATTCCATCGGCTATCCGCATCTCAACGTCAAGATCGGCGCCACGCACGCCGGTATTTCGGTGGGCGAGGATGGCGCCACGCATCAGTGCTGCGAGGATATCGCCCTTATGCGCGTTATTCCCGGCATGACCGTCATCGTTCCCGCCGACGACGTCGAGGCCCGCGCCGTGACGCGCGCCGCCTACGAGTGCGATGGCCCCGTGTACATGCGCTTTGCCCGTCTGGCTTCGCCGGTCATCAACGACCCCGAGACCTACAAGTTTGAGCTGGGCCGCGGCATCGTCATGCGCGAGGGCGCCGACGTTACCATCATCGCCTGCGGTCTGATGGTCGGCGAGGCCCTCGAGGCCGCCGAGCAGCTCGCTGCCGAGGGCATCGACGCCGAGGTCATCAACATGCACACCATCAAGCCCATCGACGCCGACCTGATCGTCAAGAGCGCCACCAAGACCGGTCACGTCGTGACCGTCGAGGAGCACTCCGTGATCGGTGGCCTGGGCAGCGCCGTTGCCGACGTCCTGTGCGAGCAGTGCCCGACGCCGCTCAAG
Source organism: uncultured Collinsella sp. (assembly GCA_958435945.1). Classification (GTDB taxonomy): domain Bacteria; phylum Actinomycetota; class Coriobacteriia; order Coriobacteriales; family Coriobacteriaceae; genus Collinsella. The sequence continues at coordinate 449,922 of CAUBIC010000001.1, forward strand.
AAGATCGGCGTCAACGACACGTTCGGCGAGTCCGGTCCGGGCGCCGAGCTCCTGCACAAGTACGGCCTGGACGCCGCCAACATCGTGGCGACCACCAAGGAGTTCTTGGCATAAGGCAAGGCGGATCTCAAGGACTGCTTCGCGAGTACTATGGAAACCCGGCAGGGGCGCTCTCTTGGAGGGCGCCCCTGTTTCAGTTGCGGTGCAATAAGGACTGTTTTGCCAGCCTAAAGGCTCAATTAATCCGCATTTCACCGCAGCTTCCGAAGGCGTTCCCGCTTGTGCTGGCTCCATCGCGACGATTGATTGCGGCTTGGCACAGTGCAGCGACATCGGGGGCATCGCTGCCTCTGTATGTCATGGCGAGCAAAGCGGCATCATAGATTTCATCATTGGTCACATCGGCGGCATCAATGGGGCAGAAGGCGAGAATCGAATCCTGTTCTGCAAGCTCGGCCAGATCGATCGTTTCACCCATGGCAAAGGCATCATCGAGGACGAGTGTGGCACTCGTGCATGGAATTTGATAGATCGTGCCATCCGCAGCGATAGGGGAACCTGCTGCCTCGAGCGTGTAGACACCTTGTATGAGATTGATGCCAGAGCCATCGGAGGCGACGAACTCAATCCTGTCGACCGTTATTCCGTCGATGGTCTTGCCCGTAATATGTATCGGAACGCGCGATGCCCCGTTATTGGTGTCCCAGCCCGCAGCCGCGACATCCAGCACAATGGCGTGCTCCGAATGGGCGGATACGAAGTGCGACAACACCTGCCGCAGATGAAGGCCCATACAGCTACCGCCGACAATGCCAATTACCAGCATGCAGGTAAGGATGACCGCAACGTGGTTCCGAGGCTTTACCCGAAGCTCAGAATCAGCAGAGATGCCATTGACGGCAGCCCCGCACGCTGTGCAGTACCTCACGCCATCGCGCAACTCAGCTCCACAATAAGGACAATTCATACTGGCCCCCACAACCATAGGCGTTCCCATCGAGGCCACTGTAAATCGACAATCCAAATCCAAGTTGCGCAACAATCAAATCAAGCCCACATCAAGAAAAAGCCTCCTTTGGGATAAGGGTCCATCCCAGTCAAGTACAATTCAGCCCTCAAACATAGCGCTGCTGCACCCAAGTAAAACGCGGCGACCCCTTAGTTACCGCAGGCCGGGCGCAGGGTTACCTCCCAAATCTTTCCGCAGGACGGAGGAGCTCCCGCCGCACGTAGTGCGCAGCGGGAGCTCCGACATGTCCGAGGACGATTTGGGAGGTAACCCTGCGCCCGGCCGGTGAGACCAAACCCCGCCATGCTTCTTATGTGCAGCAAAGCTAATGCTGCTAAAATACAAAGCGCTCATGTAGTTTAAACGCACGACGATAAGGAGCACCAGTGGGTAACCACTTCCGTACCTCCGGTGCGGGCGATGACGCCCCCAAGACGCAGCCAGGCGCCGCGGGCACTCGTTTCGCCACCCCGGATTCAGAGGATCAGCTGTTTAGCCCGATCCCCGCACAGCCGGCAGATCAGGCACAGCCGGCATCAGATCCCTTTGCCTACAATCCCACCAATGATGTCGAGCTTTCCGAGGCCGCGGGTTTTGAACCCGTGCAGAAGGTGACCGCTCGCGTGGATCAGCCCCAGGCGGACGCTGTCGCGCCGCAGCCTGTCATGGCCGGTATTCCCGATCCCATGGCTCCTGCGACTCCGGCGCCACAGCCTGCGCAGTCCGGCCTTTTTGCCGGTATTCCCGATCCTACGCAGCCCGCGGCTCCCGTAGTCGAGAGCGATCAGGCCGCCGAGGTCGCAAGCCTCGACAATGCGCTCAACAACCCCGACTTTACGTCGGTGTTTGCGCCCATCGATCCGCAGGCCAGCCGCAAGAAGATGGCCAAGCAGGCCGGTGTCGAGCCCGTCATCCTCATGGAGCACGTCACCAAAATCTACCCGGCACAGCCCAACAAGCCCGCGCTCGACGACATCAACATCGAGATCTATCCTGGCGAGTTTGTCTTCTTGGTCGGTCACTCCGGCTCGGGTAAGACCACGCTGCTGTCGACGCTCAACCGCGACGTCAAGCCGACGAGCGGCCGCATTTTGGTCGCCGGCCAGGACCTCATGAAGATCAAGAACCGCAAGGTTCCGTTCTTGCGTCGCCAGATCGGTGCCGTGTTCCAGGACTTTAAGCTTCTGCCTCAGAAGTCCGCCTACGAAAACGTGGCGTTTGCCCTGCAGTGCATCGGCAAGCCCAAGGGCGTCATTCGCAGCCAGGTGCCCGAGGTGCTTCGCCTGGTCGGCCTGGCCGATCAGATGGACTCTCTGCCCGATCAGCTGTCCGGTGGCGAGCAGCAGCGTGTCGCCGTTGCCCGCGCTATGGTCAACCGTCCGCCGCTGCTTATCTGCGACGAGCCCACGGGCAACCTCGATCCGGCGATTTCGCTGGGCATTATGAAGCTGCTCGAGCGCATTAACCGTACCGGCACCACCGTGATCGTCGCCACGCACGACCGCGAGATGGTCGATAGCATGCACCGTCGCGTGATCGCCCTCGAGGGCGGCCACGTAATCCGCGACCAGGAGAGGGGAGGTTACGGCAACTATGGCACCAACTAACGTGGGCTATTCGCTCAAAGAGGCTATCAGCCACTTCTTCCGTAACTGGACCACCTCGCTCGGCGCCGTCATCACGATTTTCCTTTCGCTGTTTATCATCGGCCTGTTCATTATGGGTTCCGCGATGCTGAACTCCGTGATCGGTACCGTCGAGGATCAGGTTGTCATCAACGCGTTCATTAGCGATGACGCCGATGAGGCAGATGTTCAGGCCTTTGAGGCCGAGCTCAAGACGTGGAGCAACGTCAAGTCCGTGACCTATAAGGACAAGGACGACGCGCTGGCCGAGTACACGAGCAAGATGTCGGGCAACGCCGACGCTACCATGAGCGCGCTCGACGGTCAGAACCCGCTGCCCGCCTCGTTTGCGATTGAGATGGACGATCCGTCTCAGGTCGAGAGCACGGCCAAGAAGCTCAAGAAGAACGCCGACTTCCAAAAGATCGCGGACGACGGCGACGTCAACGCGAGCGTGCTGTATGGCCAGGAGGAAGTGAGCCGCCTGTTCCAGGTGACCAACTACATCCGTATCGCCGCCGTGGTGCTCGTCGGTCTGCTGACCTTTATCGCGTTCATCTTTATCAACAACACGATTCGCCTGTCCATTACGGCGCGTCGTCGCGAGATTGCGATTATGCGCCTGGTGGGCGCCAGCAACGGCTTCATTCGCGGGCCGTTCATTACCGAGGGCGTGCTTCAGGCCATTCTGGGCTCGCTGCTTTCCATCGGTGTTTTGGAGTTGCTGCGCAACCTGCTGGTTCCGCGCCTGCAAGAGAGTGTCGGCTGGATGTCGTTTACGCTGCCGATGCAGTACTATCTGGTGACCTACGCCGCGCTGATTCTTGTCGGCGTGATCATCGGCCTCTTTGGCTCTGCCATCGCCATGCGCCGTTATCTGCGCGTGTAAGCGCTGCGGATATGCCGTCTGCAACGGGTCGTCCCTTTCCAGGGGCGGCCCGTTTTTTGATCCCCTGGGGACGGAGGAAAACGGATCACTTGGGGGTCGTTCGATTCGAGTGATCCGCAATCCTGCCGTCCCCTTGGGATCATTTGGGTAGACTCTTGGGGTGTAAGCGGCTATCGATAGTAAGGAGGCGCCATGGGGCGCAATAACAAACATAAGCGTAGCGCACGCAATAAACGCGGGCCGGTGCGCAGCGAGCGTCGTCCGAGCATGACTGGCCGCGTGCAGCTCCATGAGCACAGCGCTTATGTCGTGACCGACAACGGCGATTACAAGGTTATGGGTCGCGGTAAGCGTGAGATTATGGACGGCGATACCGTGGCCGTAAGTATCAAGGCGGGCCCGCGCGGGGATCGTCGTGCCGTGATCGATGGCGTTATCGAGCGTGCCGCCATCAGCGTGGTGGGTACGTATCAGACGGCCGGCCCGCTTGGCGTGATCGAGCCGCTCGATTCGCGTCTCAAAGCCGATTTCTTTATTTTGCCCGAGGACACTTCGGCAGAGCGCCTGGGTGTGCATCCTGGCGATGTCGTCGTCGCGCACATTCTGACCTACCCGACGCGCTTGGAGTCGGGCACGGTGACTCTTGAGCGCCGCATCGGCGGTGACGATGCGCCCGATCTGGGCGTCCAATATGTTATGGCACGCTATGGCTATACCGACAGCTATCCCGAGGCGGCGCTGGCAGAGGCAGAGGCGCTTTCGCTCGACGTGACTGCAGCGCTTAAAGACCCGCTTCGTCGTGACCTGCGCGATCGCTTTGTCATCACCATCGACCCGGTTGATGCGCGCGACTTTGACGATGCCATCTCGCTCGAGCGCACGCCCGAGGGCGGCTATAAGCTGGGCGTGCATATCGCCGATGTTTCGCACTATGTTGCCTGGGACGGACATATCGACCTGGAGGCCCGCCATCGCACGACGTCGGTATACCTTGCCGACCGTGTGCTCCCCATGCTGCCCGAGCGTCTATCTAATGACCTGTGCTCCTTGCGACCCGATGAGGATCGCTTGGCGTTTTCCGTCGACATCGAGCTCGATGCGCAGGGCCGTGTGCGCCATTACGATCCCTATCCCAGTGTGATTCGCTCGCGCGTGCGCATGGACTACGATGGCGCCGAGGCGCTGCTGGTGCGCGCCGGCGCAGTTGAGTATTCTGTGTTGGAGGGCGCTGCGGAGGATGTCGCTGCGGCCGAAGCCTCGCGCGAGAAAGCGCTTGAGCGCGGGCTTGCGTGCGAGGACACTGCTCGCGGCTGTAACGTTGACCTGGCCGATTTCCTGGTGGCCGCAAACGAACTCGCGAAGCTTCGGCGTCGCATACGTCGCGCACGCGGCTCGGTCGACTTCGATACGGCCGAGATTCGCGCGCTGCTGGACGAGGACGGCGTGCCCGTACAGATTGTGGCGCGCGAGCGTTCCTGCGCAACCTCGCTTATTGAGGAGGCAATGCTGCTGGCTAACGAGTGCGTTGCCGAGTGGCTGGCCGACCGCGATATCGAGGCATGCTATCGCGTGCACGATGACCCCAGCCCCGACAGTCTGCACGGTGCTGCCGTGGCGCTGGCGCAGCTCGGCATCATCGATGATCGCCGTGCGGCGGGCATTGCTCTGGGAAATCCCGACGAGTTGCAGGCGGCAGTCGACGCCGCTGCCGGCACGGCTAACGCGCCGCTCGTCAACACGCTCCTTTTGCGCAGCATGCAGCGTGCGTTGTACAAGCCGCGCAACGAGGGTCACTTTGCGCTCGCCGCGCCGTGCTACTGCCACTTTACAAGCCCCATTCGCCGTTATCCCGATCTGGTGGTGCATCGCGTGCTCAAGCTGCAGCTGGCATACGAGCAGCTGGGTGGAAAAGACGCCTTGGTGCGTACGCCGAGGCTGATCGGAAAAGGCAGAGAGTCGCTTCCGCGCATCCTGCCGCAAATCTGCCGCGCGTGCAGCGACGCCGAGCGTGCGGCCGACGCTGCCAGCCATGCGACGCAAAAAATCAAGATCGCGCAGTACTACGAGGACCGCCTGGGCGAGCGCTATACCGGAACGGTCTCGTGGGTCAGCAACATGGGGCTATTCGTGCGCCTTGATCTAACGCAGGTTGAGGGACTGGTTTCCATTAAGAGCTTGGGTAACGAGTGGTTTGAGTTTGACGAGGACGCGCTCACGTTGACGGGTGCCGACACGGGGCGTCGTTTTGAGCTGGGCCAGCGCGTGATTATCGAGGTCTCGCGCGTCAACACTACACGCGGACATTTGGACTTTAAGCTCATTCATTAACCGGCACGCAGTGAGTATCGGCAAAGCAAACAGGGCGGTCTTTCGGGGCCGCCCTGTTTGCGTGACTCTTGATTGCCCTGCCATGAGCTCGGCCACTTCTTCATATGCTTTTGGGAGATAGGACCTACCAAAATAAACCTGTCCCTTTTTGGCAGGTTTACGAGAAAGCGGGGATGTTGTGGCAACGGTATATGGGTATGCGCGGGTGAGCTCGCGCGATCAAAATTTGAATCGCCAGTTGGATGCGCTGGGCGCCTATGGCGTGGAGCCGGCGAATGTTTTTGCCGACCGTGCGAGCGGTAAGGACTTTGATCGCCCACAGTATCGGGAGCTGCTTCGTGCCTTGGCTTCCGGTGACGTGTTGGTGGTGCTTTCCATCGATCGACTGGGTCGAAACTACAGCGAGATACTCGAGGAATGGCGTCGTATAACCAAGGAACTTGGCGCGGCCATCGTTGTGCTGGACATGCCGTTGCTCGATACGCGTGCGAGAGAATGCGGCGGATCGGATGTGACCAGCGCACTGATCGCCGATATCGTTTTGCAGCTGTTGAGTTATGTGGCGCAGGTGGAACGAGAGAACATCCACCGTCGTCAGGCGGAGGGAATCGCGGCGGCGCGAGCGCGCGGCGTGCGTTTTGGTCGACCCCGCAAGCCGTGCCCTCCGCAATTTGAACGAGTGCGCGATATCTATGAGGCGGGCAATATTACCCGGAGTCAGGCCGCAAAGCGTTTGGGTGTGTGCGTGGGGACCTTCGATCGCTGGATGCGCGAGACGGAGTAGGGGCGCCGCAGCCATCTGGCGCCTTGTTTTGAACATTTGGGATTCCGCTACGGCCACGCTGGTGCACCACGCGACGCGCCCCATCGGCGCCCATGCGAGACGTTAACCTCAAGATGGAAAACCGTGACCGCCTGTACGTCGGCGCTGGCTACAATATCAGCATCGGTCGCAGATGGCCATCGATGTGCTGTTTGCCAGACACTTGTCTTTTCTAAGAAGGGAATCCCCATGGCAGTGCTGTTTGTTGAATATCCCAAATGCTCGACGTGTAAAAAGGCCAAGGCCTGGTTGGACGAGCATGGGGTTGAGTACGTCGATCGCGATATTGTTACAGATAATCCTTCGGCTGAGGAACTTGCGACCTGGATTGCTCGTTCGGGGCTGCCGGTGCGGCGCTTCTTTAATTCGTCGGGCATGAAATATCGAGAGCTGGGCCTGAAGGCGCGTCTGGATGCGGGCATGACGGATCAGGAGTGCTACGAGCTGCTGGCGACCGACGGCATGCTGGTCAAGCGTCCGCTGCTGGTGGGCGACGACTTTGCGATTCCTGGGTTTAAGGAAGCGGCTTGGGCCGAGGCGTTGCTGTAGCGGCTCCGGAAAATGCGACCCGTTTTGAGTGATCGGGGTGGGATGTGTTTTCCATCGGCGGGCTCGCTCGGCTCAATCCTCGAGCTGTGCCCATTCGTGCGGATCGTAGACCTTTACGTGCTTGTTGGGCTTGCCGCTCCAGTACTCCTCGTCCATAAAGGGCAGATATGCCTGAACGCCGGGACAGATAAAGGGAATCCGCTGCTGTTGCAGTCGCTCGCGCTGGCGCTGCTCCAGGTGCGCCTCGGATATGACGGTCGGCATACCGGACAGCTCGACGAGGCTTGCCTGGATTCGCTTAAGGTCGGGGAGTCCCGCGTGCCATGACACTCGCATGATCAAAAAGGATGCACGGCGGTATTTTGCCTGCATCACCGTGATGGCGGGGCGCAGTGTGGGATGGATTTTGTCCCGTTCGGGCCAAAGGTCAGCAGTGATCTCGAGGCCCAGGGTCTCCCATAGGTAATCAAGCTCTTCGTCCATGGTGCCTCGATATCCGTGCAATGATGACGGTTCGATTGTGCCATCAGCCGTGAGTGCTGCATTGTTGTAATCTACCAGCGGTAGATGTGGGATGTTTTACGGGCTTTGACGCCGTAGGTGTCGCTGGTGCTTCACAGGTCCTTCACGTGTTGGCCGTATTTGACTGAATTTCAAAAAAGTCAAAATTAGGGCTTGCGTCACGGCGGGACTTCCCGTATATTTCTTTCTTGCGCAAAGGCACAGCCGAGCGCAGCGATGCAGTCATTGGGATGTCGTCTAATGGCAGGACAGCGGATTCTGGTTCCGTCAATGGGGGTTCGACTCCCTCCATCCCAGCCATTGCATTTGCTACATATGGCCCGTTCGTCTAGCGGTTTAGGACGCCGCCCTCTCAAGGCGGAGATCACCAGTTCGAATCTGGTACGGGCTACCAAAATTGAACGCCCGGGCCTCGTAAGAGACCCGGGTTTTGTGTATTGACCGATGTTTAAGGCGCGTTGAGTCTGCCGCCTGGACCGAGGAGTTGTCATGGACCTGCCCATCAGCTTGCAAGACATCACGTATGCCGAGAACTATCTGGCGCAGGGCGACCTGGCTACGGCGACGCCGCTGCTGGAGCGCCTGGTGGAGCTCGCCGAGGAGTATATCGACGCCGAGTGCAAGACGGAGGAGAAGCGCCAATACTTTAGCTTCGATAGCAAGTTTGAGCGCTTGGCCTATCGCCGCGTGGAGAAGGATCCGCGCGAGCTCGTGCAGGTCGAGGTGCCGTTTGACCGCCTGTACTCTGACATGGCGTTTGCCTACATTCGCCAGCAGGATTATGTGAGCGCTCGTAATGCCCTGATGCAGGCTGTGCGTTGGGACCCCATGAACTGCAACTATCGCTTGGATTTGGCCGAGCTGTTCCGCGCTCTCGAGGACAAGCAGGAGTGGGCTTCGCTTTCGTTTTCGGTGCTAGAGCGCGCGAGCGATGGCAAGTGCGCCGCCCGCGCTTACGCCAATCTAGGTCAGTACTTCTTGGAGCCCGAGACCGAGAACGTTTCGGCTGCCGTGGGCTGCGCGCGTCTGGCGCTGCGCCTGGCGCCCAACGATGCGCATATGACGCGCCTGCTCAACAAGATCCATACCACCTATCCGGATGCCGCCGATGAGAGCGACGAGCACGTGATGGGTGAACTGGCCCTGCAAGGCGTTCCGACCTCGCCTTCGGCCGAGATTGCCATCTGCCTGATTATGTGCGCGACCGATGCTGCAAGCGACGGCGACAAGCAGGAGGCGACGCGCCTGACGGTGCGTGCTCGCGACTTGGTGGGCGAGGAGGCCTGCGCGGCGATTATTAAACTGGTGCGCGAGAGCGATGCCGAGCTCAATGCCGAGCGCAAGGCAAAGCGCGAAGCTACGGGCAAGGGTTCCGATGGCGCCAAGGAGGCCGGCGATGCCCAGTAAGCGCGAGCGCAAACTCATTTCCAAGAATCGCTCGGCACATCACGAGTACTTTATCGATGAGACGTTTGAGTGCGGTATTGAGCTGAGCGGCACCGAGGTCAAGTCGATTCGCGAGCGCGCCTGTCAGATCACAGACACTTTTGCGCTGATTCGTGGCGGCGAGTGCTGGCTCGTCGGACTGCATATCCACCCTTATAGCCATGGTGGCGTGTGGAATCGCGATCCCGACCGTCGGCGTCGTCTGCTTCTGCACCGCAAGGAGATCGACTTTCTTGACGGCAAACTTCGCAACCGTGGTTATGCGCTGGTTCCGTTGGAGCTCTACTTTAATACCGACGGCCGCGTAAAGCTGCTGCTGGGTCTGGGTCGCGGCAAGAAGCTCTACGACAAGCGCGAGGACATGGCCAAGCGTGATGTCCAACGCGAGATCGACCGCGCCCTTAAGGAGCGCAACCGCTAGGCACTCTGTATAAGTTGCGGTGGAATACGGACTGTTTTTCCTGTTTGAGGGGCTATTCAGTCCCTATTTCACCGCAACTGCGGGCGTCTCATCTTTCTTACTGTTCTGACACATATGTCTCAAAGGCGGCGTCCGTTATGGGTGCCGCCTTTTTTGTGGGTACATACATCCATGAGGTTCAATCCTGGGTTAGGGGAGTGATCGTTATGGACAAAACTGCGTTCTTTACGATGCCGAGCGGCCTGTATGTGGTGAGTGCCGCGGCCGACGGGCTGCGTGCCGGCTGCGTTATCAACACAGCGGTGCAGGTGACATCCGCCCCGCCGCGCATCTCGGTTGCCGTGAACAAGGAAAATGTCACGTCCGGCGTAATCGCATCGGCTAAGGCCTTTGCGCTGACCGTGATTGACCAGACCGCCGACATGCTCTATATCGGCAATTTTGGCTTCCGCACCAGCAGCGATTACGACAAGTTTGCCAAGTACGAGACCCACGAGACCGCGCTGGGCATGCCCTATGTTCCCGAGCATGCGGCGGCCTTGTTTAGCTGCCGTTTGATTGACACTGTTGACGTGGGCACACACCTGCTTTTTATCGGCGAGGTGGAGGATGCCGAGCGCTTGAGCGGCGAGACCCCGCTGACCTATGACTACTATCACAAGGTCTTGAAGGGCAAGACGCCGCCCAAAGCCTCGTCGTATCAAGGCTAGAAATGTTCTAAAAATACTTGCATTATGTTATTGAGAATATATACTAATAAGTAAGTACACCAGCAGTCACGTTCGAGAGGAGAACATCATGGCTGAGGAGAAGAAGACGTATAAGTTTGTGTGCACCGTTTGCGGTTACGAGGTTGAGGTCGACACGCCCGAGCTGCCCGAGGACTACGTGTGTCCGGTCTGCGGCGTCGGCCCCGATGAGTTTGAGCTTGTCGAGGAGTAGCTCGTAGACACACGACTTGCAACAACATATAGCTCTGTCCAAGGGTCCCGGTCGAATTCTCGGCCGGGACCCTTTTGATTTATCTGACGGTTTAAAACGGTCTCACGTGTTACAGATTAAGACGTTATATCTGGACAGCCACGCCATCCCAATTACATTCCCGTTAGCAGCACGATGTCGAGAATCGTCACGATGGCACCGATCCCTACGAGCAGCGCGTTGAGCGGGCGCGAGTTGACGTATTTGCCCATGACACGGCGTGAGCTGGTGAGCCGTATGAGCACAAAGACCGTAATCGGCAACTGAAGCGACAGCAGCGCCTGACTCCAGATGAGACCCTCAAAAGGATTTGGGACGACCAAGCACGCCGCCACTGCGCCGACGAAACAAGCCGCCACCCCGATCGAGGAATGTCGGTCGTGGATGTCGTATTCCTCGTCGAACATGCCTGCGGTGATGGTGCCCGCCGCCATGCCCGCCGTCACACTACTCGATATACCCGCAAACAGCAGTGCCACCGCAAAGATGGCCGAGCTTGCCGGGCCCAGAATGGGGGAGAGCGTGGCCGCTGCGACGGCGAGGTCGTCTACGACAATGCCGTGCGCAAAGAAGGTCGTTGCGGCCAGGATGACCATGGCCGAGTTGATCGCCCAGCCCACGCCCATCGAAAAGAGCGTGTCGAAGAGCTCGTAGCGCAGACGTTCCTCGATAACCTGCTTGCCTTGGCCTTCGAAGTGCATGGATTGGATGACCTCGGAGTGCAGGAAGAGGTTGTGGGGCATAACGACCGCGCCTAGGACACTTACGATAATCGCGGCCGAGCCGGTGGGCATACTGGGTGTGATCCAGCTTGCGGCGGCCATCGGCCAGTCGACCTTGACTAGCGTGAGCTCGGCCAAAAACGAGAGTCCTACCACGCCTACGAAGGCGATGATCCATCGCTCGGCGCGTTTGTAGGAGCTTGTCATGAGCATGGCAATCGATACTGCCGCGACGATGATGCAGCCCGCGCGTACGGGCAGGCCAAAGAGCATTTGAAGCGCGATCGCACCGCCCAGGACTTCGGCCATGGCGGTGGCGATGGTCGCGAGATAGGCGCTGGCGAGTACTGCGCGTCCCACGATGCGGGGGAGGTAGCGTGTCGTGGCCTCGGCAAGACAGGTGCCCGTGGCGATGCCCAAGTGCGCCGCGTTGTGCTGCAGCACGATGAGCATGATCGTGGACAGCGTGACGATCCACAGCAGCGCGTAGCCAAACTGCGAGCCGGCGGCCATGTTGGAGGCCCAGTTGCCCGGATCGATAAAGCCGACGGTCACGAGCAGCCCGGGGCCGATATGCCGCGCAATGTCTAGGCCTCCGTGACCGCCGGTGCGTCGGGAGCCAAAATGTTGTTTGAGATGGTTGAGCATGGTGCGCTCCTGTGTGCCGTTTGTTTGACGCCGCAAAGGATACCCGTTTTAGGCTCAAAAGTTAACTATGACTAACAAAATAGCTGTATTTGAATAGGATGAGGAAGGGGGCTGCCGAAATGTCTTGATCTGTAACAACTAGGGATGGAAGTTGGGCCTAGGTGTTACAGATCGAGACAGGAAGAAATGGCCCTATGGAATGTCTCGATCTGTAACAGCTGACCGCCAAAACCGGCCCTTCGTGTTACAGACTGAGACATTCGGAGCCGTCTCTCAAAAACATCTTGATCTGTAACAGTTAGTCGTCGAAATTGGGTCTTACTGTTACAGATTGAGATGTTTGAAGCGGTGAGCTTACAGGCCGAACTTGGGGCCTATGTTGTCGCCCTTGAGGTCGGCGGTGTCCACTCGTAGGGCGTGCGTTACGCGATTGTTTCGAAACGGGTGGGAAACACAACGGGCCGGCGGTGCTCCTAGTATGCCTATTCAACTGACTGTCTAATATCTAGGGGAGGATCGCGATGCAGGCAGATTCCGCTCAGCAGCAGGGCCTTTATCGCCCCGAATTCGACCACGATGCATGCGGCATCGGCGCGCTTGCCGATATCAACGGCGAGCGCCATCACCAGATCCTGGACGACGCACTGTCCATTCTGGTCAACTTGGAGCACCGCGGCGGCACGGGACTCGAGAAGAACACCGGCGACGGCGCCGGCATCCTGTTCCAGGTTCCGCATCACTTTTTCCGTAAAGAGGCTCAAAAGTGTGGCCAGATTCTGCCGGCAGAGGGCGACTATGGCGTGGCCATGCTGTTCTTCCCGCAGGACGAGAAGGGCGTAGAGGATGCCCGCCGCGTGTTTGAGGAGGGCTGCGCCGAGGCCGGCGTGCCGCTGCTCTTTTGGCGCGAGGTGCCGGTTGACCCGCACGACCTGGGCGAGACGGCCCGCGCCTGTATGCCCACTATCCTGCAGGCCTTCCTGGGCCGTCCGGACGACACGCCCGCCGGCGATGCCTTCGAGCGCCGCCTGTACGTGTGCCGCCGCACCATCGAGAAGAAGGCCGACGCTGAGTTTGCCCTGCGCGACAAAATCTTCTATGTATGCTCCATGAGCTCGCGCACCATCGTGTACAAGGGCATGCTGGTCGCCACGCAGATGCGCCGCTTCTTCATCGATCTCAACGACGCCGCCGTCAAGACGGCCGTGGCGCTCGTCCACTCGCGCTACTCCACCAACACCACGCCCAGCTGGGAACGCGCGCACCCCAACCGCTTTATCATCCACAACGGCGAGATCAACACCCTCAAGGGCAACGTCAACTGGATCCGCGCCCGCGAGCCCAACCTGTACAGCCCCGTGCTGCAGCACGATCTTGAGCGCGTGATGCCCATCATCAACCGCGAGGGTTCCGACTCCGCGATTCTGGACAACGTGCTCGAGTTCTTGGTCATGAACGGTCGCCCGCTTACGCGTGCCGCGTCCATGTTGCTGCCCGAGCCGTGGGACCATAACGACAGCCTGAGTGAGGAGCGCCGCGCCTACGACGCTTACCAGTCCATGCTCATGGAGCCGTGGGACGGCCCTGCCGCCATCGCCTTTACCGACGGCCGTACCCTGGGTGCTGCTCTCGACCGCAACGGCCTGCGTCCCGCCCGCTACTATGTGACGCGCGACGGTCGCTTTATGCTGGCAAGCGAGGTGGGTACCATCGAGGTGCGCCCCGAGAACATTCTGACGAGCGGCTGTCTTGGGCCGGGCCAGATGCTCGAGGTCGATTTTGCCCGCGGTCGCGTCGTCTACAACGACGAGCTGCGCGCCCGTTACGCCAAGGAAAAGCCCTACCGTGATTGGATTGCCGAGGAGACGCTGACCGTTGACGCGCTCGATGAGCCCGTTGCGACAATGCCCGCCGAGGACGCCGAGGTGCCCGCCGCCGTGCGTATGGCCAAGCTCGGCTACCACTGGGATGACGTTGACGAGGTCGTGCGTCCCATGGCCCGGCAGGGCAAGGCGCCGCTCGCCTCGATGGGCATCGATGCGCCGCTGGCCTGCCTGTCCAAGAAGACGCGTTCGTTCTTTGACTATTTCTATCAGCTGTTCGCCCAGGTCACGAATCCGCCGATCGATGCCCTGCGCGAGCACATGGTGACTTCGACCACGCTCTATCTGGGCAACCACGGCAACCTGCTCGAGGATTCCCGCACGGCCTGCCAGCTGGTGCGCTTGGAGCGCCCGTTGCTCAACGAGGAAGAGTTTGACCGCATCTGCGCCATCGACCGCGTGGGCTTTAAGACTCGCCGCTTCCGTGCCGTCTACCGCCGCGACGCCGGCGAGGGCGCACTGCAGGCTGCGCTCAAGCAGCTTGCCGAGGACGTTGAGGCTGCGGTCCGCGACGGCGTGAACATCGTGGTGTTGAGCGATCGTGCCGCTGCGGGCGAGGTGCCCGTGCCGTCGCTGCTCGCTGTGGGCTGCGTGCACAACCACCTGATCCGCGCCGGCGTGCGTACCTTTGCCGACATCGTGGTGGAGTGCGGCGACGCCGTGTCCCCGCATGACTTTGCGGCACTGGTGGGCTACTCTGCGAGTGGCATCTATCCGTACAACGCACATGCGTGCATCCGAGATCTGGCTGCACGCGGCGACCTGGACGTGACGGCCGAGCAGGGCATCGCCAACTACAACAAGGCTGCGACGGCGGGCATCGTCTCCATCATGTCCAAGATGGGCATCTCCACGGTGCAGAGCTACCACTCTGCGCAGATCTTCGAGGCCGTGGGCTTTACGCCGGAGTTCGTCAACGCGTACTTTGCCGGCACGGTGAGCCGTGTGGGCGGTATGGGTGTCGAGGACGTTGAACGCGAGCAAAACGAGCGCTACGACGCCGCGCTCGCCATCCTTAAGAGTCCGGCTCCCGATCAGCTGCCCACACTGGGCCTGACCAAGTGGCGCCCGCTCGGCGGCGAGGATCACCTGATCGATCCGCAGACCGTCTACTTGCTGCAGACCGCCTGCCGTGAGGACAGCTACGACACCTTTAAGGAGTACAGCGCCCGCCTGCACCGCACCGGCCGTGCCGTGCGCCTGCGCGACTTGCTCGACTTTGATGCCAGTGGCCGCACGCCGGTTTCGCTCGACGAGGTGGAGCCCGCGCTCAACATCGTCCGCCGCTTTAACACCGGCGCCATGTCGTACGGCTCCATCAGCAAAGAGGCGCACGAGTGCATGGCTATCGCCATGAACCGCCTGCATGGCCGTTCCAACTCGGGCGAGGGCGGCGAGGATCCGCGTCGCGAGACCCCGCTGGCCAACGGCGACTCCAAGAACTCAGCGATCAAGCAGGTGGCAAGTGCGCGCTTTGGCGTGACGAGCCGCTATCTTTGCAGCGCCTTTGAGATTCAGATCAAGATGGCCCAGGGTGCCAAGCCCGGCGAGGGTGGCCACCTGCCCGGCAAGAAGGTCTACCCCTGGATCGCCGAGGTCCGTCAGTCCACGCCTGGCATCGGCCTGATTTCGCCTCCGCCGCACCACGACATCTACTCCATCGAGGACCTGGCGGAGCTTATCTTCGATCTTAAGAACGCCAACCCCGGTGCGCGCGTGTCGGTCAAGCTGGTCAGCGAGGCCGGCGTCGGCACCATTGCTACCGGCGTGGCCAAGGGTGCCGCCGACAAGATTTTGATCAGCGGCCATAACGGCGGCTCGGGTGCCGCGGCGCGCGATTCCATTTGGCACGCCGGTCTGCCGTTGGAGCTCGGCCTTGCCGAGGCCCAGCAGACGTTGCTGCAAAACGGCCTGCGCTCCCGCGTGGTGCTCGAGGCCGACGGCAAGCTCATGGACGGCACCGATGTTGCCGTCGCCTGCTTGCTGGGCGCCGAGGAGTTTGGCTTTGCAACCATGCCGCTCATCTCCATGGGCTGCCTCATGCAGCGCGACTGCCAGCAGGATACCTGCCCGGCCGGCATCGCGACGCAAAACTGCCGCCTGCGTCACGGCTTCCGCGGTAAGCCCGAGCACGTTGAGCACTTTATGCTCTTTGTGGCCGAGCAGCTGCGCGAGATCATGGCGAGCCTGGGCTTTCGCACCATCGACGAGATGGTCGGCCATCCCGAGTGCCTGCGTCAGATTGAGGTACCGGGCAACCGCAAGGCCAACCTGCTCGATCTGTCGCCCGTGCTGGCGAGCGCGACCTGCGAGTTCGGTGCCCATATCCCGGGTGCCGACGGTCGCCACTTCCTGCCGCAGATGGCAGCGGACAGCGAGCTCGACAAGACGCTCGACTCCACGTTGTTCGTGCCCTATACGGCCGATGCCCGTGCGCACCTGCGTCCGATTCGCTTCCGCGCCGATATCGCCAACGTCAACCGCTGCGTGGGCACCATCCTGGGCAACGCGGTGACCAAGGCACATCCCGAGGGCCTGCCCGCCGGCTCCATCACCATCGATTGCGATGGTTCGGCCGGTCAGAGCTTTGGCGCCTTCCTGCCGCGCGGCATTACGCTCAACGTGTGCGGCGACGCCAACGACTACTTTGGCAAGGGCCTTTCGGGTGGCGAGGTGTCGGTGCGCCCCAACCCGCATGCGACCTACAAGTTCGACGAGAACATCATCGTGGGCAACGTGGCGTTCTTTGGCGCCACGAGCGGCCGCGGCTTCATTAACGGTCTTGCCGGCCAGCGTTTTGCCGTGCGCAACTCCGGCGCCACCGTGGTAGTCGAGGGCTGCGGCAACCATGGCTGCGAGTACATGACGGGCGGTCTGGCACTCATCCTGGGCGAGGTCGGGCAGAACTTTGCTGCCGGCATGACGGGCGGTGTGGCCTATGTCTTTGACCAATACGGCACGCTCGATGCCCGTGTGAACCACGAGAGCGTTGAGCTCAAGGCCCCGACGGCCGGCGAGCTGGCGCAGATTCGCGAACTCATCCAGGAGCACGTGGACGCGACGCAGAGCCCGCGCGGCATTAAGCTGCTCTACAGCTTTGAGACGATGAGCAAGCACTTTGTGAAGGTCATTCCGACCGAGTACGAGCGCGTGCTGGCGGTTGTCGCTGCGGGTGAGGCTGCCGGCAAAACGCATGCGCAGGGCGAGGAATTGGCGTTTGACATCGTGACCGGCCGCGCGAGCGCCGCGGATGTCGCTCGCTTCGATGTCGCGGGCGGTGCCGCGGGCGCTGCGCCCGTGGCTGCCAGCTCTGTTGCTTCGACCAAGAAGGAGGCGTAAGTGCCATGGGTAAGCCCGGTGCTTTTCTTGATATCGATCGCGTGACCCACGAGCTTCGCCCCGTGGAGGAGCGCAGCCATGATTTTGATCCGCTGTACGTGGAGCTCGACGACGATGCGCGCCGTGCCCAGGCGAGCCGCTGCATGATGTGCGGCGTGGCGTTTTGCCAGATGGGCGCGAGCTTTGGCAAGGCACGCCCGAGCGGCTGCCCGCTGCACAACCTGATTCCCGAGTGGAATGAGCTGGTGTACCGCGGCCGCTGGGACGAGGCTGCCAAGCGTCTGTCGCTCACCTCGCCCATGCCCGAGTTTACGAGCCGCGTGTGCCCGGCGCTGTGCGAGGCCGCGTGCAACCTAGGTTCGGTCGACGGTCAGCCCACGACGATTCACGATAGCGAGCGCGCGATCAGCGACCACGAATGGGCGAACGGTGGTCCGCATCGCTTTGAGCCGGCAGGGGAGGGCGCACCCACGGTTGCCGTGGTGGGCTCCGGTCCTGCTGGTCTGGTGGCGGCTTGGGAGCTTGCGCGTCGCGGTGCCCGCGTGACGGTGTTTGAGCGTGACGACCGCCCGGGCGGTCTGCTCATGTACGGCATTCCCAACATGAAGCTCGAGAAGTCTGTGGTCGAGCGCCGCGTGGCGCTCATGCGCGAGCTGGGCATTGTGTTTGAACTGGGTGCTGACGTTACGAATCCTGCGCTGGCGGCCAAGCTCGATGGCTTTGACGCTGTCGTGGTGGCTGCCGGCGCTCGTGCACCCCGCGGTCTTTCGGCTGCGAATGTGGATGCCCCGGGCGTGGTGTATGCCGTGGACTACCTGACGGCCTCGACCGTCTCGGTGCTCGATGGTGGTGAACCCGCGGTGAACGCGCGCGGCCTGGACGTTGTGGTCATTGGCGGCGGCGATACCGGCAACGACTGCGTGGGTACCGCGGTGCGCCAGGGTGCGCGCAGCGTGCGTCAGTTTGAGTTCTTGCCGGCGGCGCCCGATAAGCGCGCGGCGAGCAACCCCTGGCCGCAGTGGCCCAACGTGAAGAAGACCGACTACGGTCAGCAGGAGGCTATCGCGGCCATGGGCGGCGAGATGCGTGCTTGGGGCGTGGATACGCTCGAGGTGCTGCTGGACAAGAAGGGCGCGGCAGCGGGCCTGCGCGTGGTCGATCTGGATTGGTCGGCCGGCAAGCCCGAACGCATTGCGGGCTCCGAGCGTGAAGTGCCGGCGCAGCTGGTGCTCATCGCCTGCGGCTTTACGGGCCCGGAGCATGGTGTGTTCGATGCGGTGAGCGTGCCTGTTGCTACCGCTGGTCGTCCGCTGCCGGTGATGGCTGCCGAGGGCTCGCACCTCGCGGCCCGCGTGGATGGCGTTGCTGCGGATGCCGTGCCGGTGTATGTGGCGGGTGATGCCCGCAACGGCAGTTCGCTCGTTGTGAACGCCATGGCCGATGCCCTGGCCTGCGCAGCCGAAGTCGCCGAGGCGCTGGAGCTGTAAAGTAGTCATTTAAGAACGTCCCCAATGACTAGTCATTGGGGACGTTCTTTTTTGTTTAGTCGTTGGGGACACTCTTGACGTTTGACTGCTCATTTGCTGACGTGCAGGCTCGCGGCGCCTTGCTGTTTTCGTGATGACTGCGGCTGGCAAGCTCAAAATCTCTGTTTATTTGCCTATGTTTAACTGGGATTTTGCTTCGGTATAACGTATCAGTCAAGCGTTCCGTCAAGTATTCGGTCAGCATCTGGTTTGCAGCCTGATACCCATTTCGCCCGCGCTGGCGGCGACCACCGGCCTTCCTCGTAAGCTCAAATTGAGGTTCATCAGTTTGAGGAGGATGCCATGGCTGATCATGTTTTGGACCGGGGACGTCTGGCCGAGGCCGTCGGTAACGATATTGCCGACATGGCCCAGTTCTGGATGCTGCGCAAGTTTCAGTTTTTGGAGTCGGCGCGCACGCAGTTCGAAGTGATAGTCGATCCATGGCTCAGCTATTGCGAGGAGCCCTCGCAAAACGAAATCATGGCCTATAACATGGCATTTACCGATTGGCTGCTGTTCGAGCGTCCCTATTACCATGGCAAGACGTTGCTTGAGCTGTATGTTGACGAGCCGCCGGCGTCGCTTTCGCCCGCTTCGCTCAGGCGGCTCGAACAGGTGCGCGACACGCACTATTTCTCGCGCTTTGGCATTTTGGACAAGGACCCTGCGACTGGTATGGTCGCGCTGCGTGACACGCGCACCGACCGTCGTTTTGATGTCTACGACCCACATATCGTGCAAAAAGAGCACTGGCGCGATGGTGCGATTGCGGTGCGCATCGCGTGCGTTGACGATGTTTGGCTGACGGCGGGACAGCTCTACCTCTACGACATTGCGCGCCTGAGCGATACGGCGGTCGACGGGCCTGGCGCCGTTCATCCGGAAGACCTAGAAGATGGCTTCGACACCTCGTGTATCAGCTTCTTTTTGAGGCTGGTCCGCGACATCATGGGTGCCCAGGGGCGGTATGTGAAGTCGCTCAACATCTACGAACAGGAATGGGAGTAGGGGATGGGCAGTTGTCGCCCGCCTTGCCCTCTGCCTTTTTGTCTCGATCAGTAACGTCTAGAGACCATTTGGACCCGTAGTTGTTACAGATCGAGATGAACAATGCAGACTCGACTGAATGTCTCGATCTGTAACAACAAGGGGCCGTTTGGCCATCTAACTGTTACAGATCAAGACGGAAGGTTGGCGCCTGCCGAAAGATCTCGATCTGTAACGGGAAGGGGCCAAAATTCGACCTACCTGTTACAGATCGAGACAAAGGTTGGACGCACGACTGAAAATCTCGATCTGTAACAACTAGAGGCTCAAAGACTGTCTTCCTGTTACAGATCAAGACATTTGTCAGCGGCGGCAACAGCGGCGATGGTCCATTTCTCCGATGTGATGGTGATAGAAGTGTCTAATACCGTTTTTAAACACAAGCATGCAACACGTAACACCTTGGCGCGGAATAGGATGCTTGCCAGGCTCACGGAGGCGGCTGAACAAGACGTGCTGCTTGTGACGCACGACAATGCCGAGCTCATGTGGCTGCGGCGCCATGTGGGCACAGACGATATTGCGGAGCCCGAATCGCACCTTTTTTGTTTTCAGTATGAATGGGATGCATTGACACCGCCGGAGCGGGCGCGGTGGACCATCAAGGGACTTGCGGAGTTTCATCCCGATTGGGCGTTTTGGGGGTATGACGCCGCGCTGATATGGGGTCTGGAGGTGCCGAATGATCTGCTCGGGCCGCGTTACTTGGTCAAAACGGGTTGTTCGGTGGCGTTGAGTACGGGGTGTAGGCTTCTACGTCCGCAGGCGGCGGGTGCGCTTGAGCGCGTCGATGGCGTGCGGGTGACGCCGTTTTGGCGCACGGTGGAGGATTGTCTGCTGCGTGCGCCGTTTTCGTATGGTCTGGCGATCGCCGATTCTGCATTGCGGGCGAAGGGCATGTCGCGCGACGACCTCTGCGAACGGCTCCAGGCCGATTGCGAGGGCAGGCGAGGGTATCGCAGAGCTCAGGTGATTGCGTCGCATGCGGACGGCCTGTCCGAAAACGGTGGCGAGTCTCGGTTCCGAGCGTTCTTTATTGCATACGGTTTTCCGGTGCCAGAGTTGCAGGTGGAGTTTCGCGATCCGCTCGATTTGAGCCAGGTGTTTCGGGTCGATTATTTCTGGAGGCTCGAGGACGGGACGTGCGTCATCGGCGAGCTCGACGGAAAGGGGAAGTATGCCTTGCAGAACGGCGAGGGCCGGGAGTCGGTCGACCCGTTCGTGGCAGAACGTCAGCGGGAGTCCCATCTGACAATGCTCGGGCACAAGGTACTTCGGTTCACGTTTGATGAACTCAAGAACCCGGGGAAGCTGGTTGAAAAGATGAGGCTAGCGGGTATTCCGCGACGGGCCGATTTGGCTGAGGAATGGAAGCGTCAGTGGTGTGGGCACTGAAGCGGACTGTCTCAATCTGTAACATTTAGAGGCCGAAAACCTGTCTACCTGTTACAGATCTAGACGTTTGACGACGGGGCTGGAGAATGTCTCGATCTGTAACATCTAACGGCCAAAAATCGGTCTAACTGTTACAGATTGAGACAAAGGCTGGAGGCACGACCGAAAATCTCGATCTGTAACATTTGGAAGGTTAAAGACGGTCTATCTGTTACAGATCAAGACGTTTTGCTGGAACGACCGAAGCATCGCTGCACTGGTCTGTTTATCCTCACGCCCTTCTCTTCCTCCCGTTAGCCGATATGTCCGCAGCAACGCTGCCGTGCTGGGCGATAATGGACAAATGTTCAAGTTAATTGTGAGGGAGGAGCTCGATATGGCGTCTGCCGATCGTTCCACGTTGTTTATCAATGCGACCGTCCTGGATGGTTCGGAACATATGGAGCCGCAGTCCGACATGGCCGTGGTCGTTGAGCGCGGCGTCATCACGTGGATGGGGCCGAGTGCTGTGGCGCAGGCGCCTGCAGGTGCCGAGGTCATCGACCTGGCAGGGGCGTATCTCATGCCAGGCCTCATCAATATGCATGTGCATCTGTGCGGTTCGGGCAAGCCGGTTTCGGCGGGCGATGCGGGCGCGCTGATGAAGAAGCTCGATAATCCCGTGGGGCGCGCCATCGTGCGCCACATTCTTAAGGGCAGCGCCCAACAACAGCTGGCAAGCGGCGTGACCACGGTGCGCGGCGCGGGCGACCCGCTGTTTGCCGATCTGGCCGTGCGCGATGCTATCGATGCCGGCAAGTATCAAGGTCCTCGCCTGGTGGCGCCGGGAACGGGCGTCACGGTGCCGGGCGGCCATGGTGCGGGCTTGTTCGCCCAGGTGGCCAACAGTCCCGCCGAGGCAGCCGAACAGGTGCGCGACCTGTATGCGCGCGGTGCCGACGTCATTAAACTGTTCGTAACGGGTGGCGTGTTCGACGCGACCGAGGTGGGCGAGCCGGGTGTGCTGCGTATGCCGGTGGAGGTTGCCGCGGCGGCGTGCAAGGCGGCGCACGAGGTTGGCCTTCCTGTCATGGCTCATGTCGAGAGCACCGAAGGTGTGAAGGCCGCGCTTCAGGCCGGAGTTGACACGATTGAGCACGGCGCTCCGTTGACGCCCGAGATCCTGGAACTGTACCGCGGCGCCGCGGGTACGCAGCTCGAGGGACGTGCGCCGAGTGTGACCTGCACTATCAGCCCCGCGCTGCCGTTTGTGCTGCTCGATCCGGAGAAGACCCATTCGACCGACACGCAAAAGAAGAACGGCGACATCGTGTGCTCAGGCATTATCGAGAGTGCTCGTGCGGCGCTGAAAGCCGGTATCAAGGTAGGCCTGGGCACGGACTCGAGCTGCCCGTTTGTGACGCAGTACGACATGTGGCGTGAGGTGGCCTATTTTGCCAAGTATGTCGGCGTGAGCAACGCCTTCGCGCTGCATACGGCCACGCAGGTCAATGCCGAGCTGCTGGGACTGGGTGGCGAGACCGGCACAATCGAGTGCGGCAAGGCCGCCGATATCCTGATGACGCGCGAGAACCCGCTCGATGATCTGTGTGCGCTGCGTGAGCCAATGCACGTGATGTGCCGCGGCAACTTGGCGCGCAAGCTGAACGTGAAGCGTATCCCCGAGGTTGATAACGAGCTTGACGCGATTATGGCCATGCCTGCTGAGGCGCTGGCCGAGGAGCTTGCCCGCGACGGCGTGGCATAGGTGTGGCAAGGGGACGGTCCCTTTGCCATAATCAAAAAAGCCGAGGTCTCAGCGCGAGGCCTCGGCTTTTTCTGTCCCATGGTATGGCGGCTACGAGCGCGTCTCCATCTTGGCGTGGCACTTGGGGCAGGTGACGCGGATCTTGCCTTTGCCCTTGGGGACGGAGAGCATCTGGCCGCAGTTGGGGCACTTGAGATATGCCGTGGTCTTGCGACCCTTCCACATCTTCTTGGCCGTGCGCTTGGCACGCTCAAAGTCTTCCTTGCTCGTTCCGGCCGCGCGTGAGGTGCTGGCCGCTGCGGCCCCGCCGCCCAAGCTGGCGACGAACTTGCCCAAGCCGGGAACATTGGCAGTTGCGGCGACAAAGGTCTCGTTCTCCTTGCGACGTGCATCGATGTTTTTGGACAGGCCGCGCAGCACGCCAATTACGATGACGGCGATGGCGATCCAGCTGAGCCACTGGATGCGGGCTATCGATCCGATCATCGCGATGATGATGCCGGCAAAACCCATTACGATGGTGAGCTCGTCAGCGCCATTGCGACCCTTCATAAAGTCATTCATGCAAATTGCCTTTCGTTCGATATGCTGCACGCCTTTATACCCGATTTAGAGCAAGGGGGACAGGTTAATCTACACCAATGCGGTGCAAACATACCTGTCCCCGGAACACCAAGACGGTGTAAAGAAGTCTGTCCCCAATGCCCCAATTACTTGGAGAGCTTGTCGACAACGTGTTCGATCTCGGCGAGCTTGGCGGCCTTTAGGTCTTCGTCGCCCGATTCGATTGCCGAAGTCACGCAGCCCTCGATATGCGCCTTGAGCACGTCGGCGTTAATGCGCGCGAGGAGTGCCTGCGTGGCCATGAGCTGCGTGGAAATATCGACGCAATATCGGTCCTCATCGACCATCCGCAAGATGCCGTCGATCTGGCCGCGCGCCGTCTTGAGCATGCGGGTCACCGATTTGTGGTCTGCCATCATGGCGGGTCCTCGTTTCTGGTCAGTCTTCCAAATACCCCGCCCTCAGTTGCGGTGGAATAGTTCCTGTTTTAGCGCCTCAAGCCTTCAAACAGGAACTATTTCACCGCTACTTCTGAAGGGTTGGTTGAGTGGCGGTTGCTGAGCGGCTATGTCAGCCGGCAGTGGTGCCTGTTGGTGCGGCAGCTGCTACGCGGCGGCCACGGACAGGGCGTGGAACTTCTCGCCCGCGGCCTCGACGGCGGCGGCGAGCTGCTCGGCGGTCACGGTGTCGGCGCACTCCACCTGGACGGTCTGGGTCTCGTGATCGGCGTCGGCGTCGGTCACGCCGGCAACGTTGAGCAGCGCAGTCTCGACGGTGGCATCGCAGTGGCCGCACATGAGGCCGGAAGTCTTGATTGTGTATCGCATAGGTATTCCTCTCTGTTGCGTCGGCTTTCCCAGGCACCCGACCTTGACCTTCAAGCCGTCGCTCGCGTATCAAAGTACGCGTCGCTCCTCTTTCAGGTCAATCTCGGGCATCTGGAAAACCCGTTCTAAATGGACTTGATGGTGAGCCTATTTTGCCACTTTAGGCTTAAAGGATTTCAGGCGCAGCGCATTGCTTACGACGCAGACGCTCGACAGACTCATCGCCGCGGCGCCAAACATCGGCGAGAGCTGCCATCCGGTGAGCGGGAAGAACACGCCCGCCGCCAGCGGAATGCCGATGCCGTTGTAGAACAGCGCCCAGAACAAGTCCTGCTTAATGTTGCGAATCGTGGCGCGCGAAAGCTCGATGGCGCGGGCGACGTCCATGAGGTCGCTGCGCATGAGCACCACATCTGCCCCCTCCTTGGCGATGTCGGCGCCGGTGCCGATCGCAAGGCCCACGTCGGCGCGCGCCAGGGCGGGGGAGTCGTTGATGCCGTCGCCCACCATGGCGACCTTGCTGCCCGCATCCTGCAGCTCGCGCACGTGGCGCTCCTTGTCGGCGGGGAGGACGTCGGCGATGACCTGTTCACTGCTCAGCCCCACGCGGCGGGCGATGGCCTCGGCCGTCACACGGTTGTCGCCGGTGAGCATGCGCACGTCGACGCCGAGCTTGCGGAGCGCGGCGATGGCCTCGGCGCTCGTCTCTTTGACCTCGTCAGCCACGGCGATGGTACCGACGAGCTCGCCGTTCTTGGCAAAGAACAGCGGCGTCTTGCCTTCGGCGGCAAATTGCTCGGCAAGACCCGCGGGCACGGTAACGCCCAGCTCGTCCATCAGGCGTACGTTGCCGGCTGCAATGGTGTTTTGCCCCTCGCGCGCCGTCACGCCACGACCGGGCACGGCGGCAAAGTCCTCGACCATGCGCGCGACAATTCCGCGCGCCTCGCACTCGGCCATAATCGCCTCGGCCAGCGGGTGCTCGCTTGAGCGCTCCAACGCGGCGGCCAGCTTGAGCAGCGCCTTTTCGCTCATGGCGGGCGAGCCGTCGGCGCGCGTGGCTACCACGATATCGGTCACGGCGGGCTTACCGCGGGTGACCGTGCCCGTCTTATCGAGCACCACGGTGCCCACGCTGCGCAGGTTCTCCAGCGCCTCGGCGCTCTTGAACAGAATGCCCATCTCAGCGCCCTTGCCGGTGCCTACCATAATGGCGACGGGCGTGGCCAGGCCGAGCGCGCACGGACAACTGATCACCAGCACGGCCACGGCGGAGGTGAGTGCCTCGTTCACGCTGCCGGTCAGTGCCATCCACGCCACAAAGGTCACGGCCGAGATCACGAACACCACGGGCACGAACACGCCGGCGACTTTGTCGGCCATGCGGGCGATGGGCGCCTTGGTGGCGTTGGCGTCCTCGACGAGCTGGATAATCTTGGCGAGCGACGTGTCGGCACCTACACGCGTGGCGCGGAAGGTAAACGAGCCGGTGCGGTTGACGGTGGCGGCGTTGACGGTGTCGCCGGCGGTCTTTTCCACGGGGATGGACTCGCCGGTGAGCGCACTCTCGTCCACGGCCGAGCTGCCCTCGAGCACCACGCCATCGACGGAGATGGACTCGCCGGGGCGTACGCGCAGGACCTGGCCGGGAAGGATGTTGTCAACGTCGACGGTGGTCTCGCTGCCGTCCTCTGCCACGACGGTCGCGGTCTTGGGTGCCAGGTCGATCAGTGCCTCGATGGCGCCGCCGGTTTTGGACTTGCTGCGCGTCTCGAGGTATTTGCCCACGGTGACGAGCGACAGGATGGTGCCGGCGCTCTCAAAATAGAGGTTGTCCATGCTCGTCATCATGGCCTCGTGGACCTGACCCGCGGCTAGCTGGTCGGCCATGATGAACATGGCGTAGAGCGACCAGGCGACGGAAGCGGTGGCGCCCACGGCGATGAGGGCGTCCATGGTGGGCGCGCCGTGCGCGAGCGATTTAAACCCGTTGATAAAGTACGCGTCGTTGACATAGACGATGGGGATGAGCAGGACGAGCTCGGTGAGGGCGAGCGTCATGCTGTGGGTATGGTCGGTGAAGATACCAGGCAGCGGCCAGCCGAGCATGTGCCCCATGCCTATGTAGAACAGCGGGATGAGGAATACGATCGAGACGATGAGGCGGGTGCGCATGGCAGAGGCGGCGGTCTCCAGCTTTTTGGTCGGCGACTCCATGTGGGCGGCGCCGGACCTGGCTTGTGCGCCTTCGCTTGAGCCGGCGGCACCGGTGCCCGCATCGACGAGTGAGGCCGAGTAACCCGCGCGGTCGACGGCGGTGCAGATATCGTCGGGGGAGACCTGCGCGGGGTCGTAGTCGACCATCATGGAACCGGCGAGCAGGTTGACCGCGACGCTTTGGACGCCGTCGAGTTTGCTTACGGCGCGGTCCACGTGCGCCTGGCAGGCGGCGCATGTCATGCCGCCCACGTCGAACTTATCTTGAGCCATGGCTTCTCCTTTCTGTGGTTCGGTGTTGGAATTGTTAACCTGCCGATACTATACACCCATACCCCCTGGGGGTGTCTAGTACAGAGAATATATATGAGATTTCGCTACAGATGAGGGTAGTTGGTTGGCCGATGGACCGTCCAACCAATCATCTCAATCTGTAACGTCTGGACCGGTTTTTGAACCATAGCTGTTACAGATTTAGACGAACATTTCGGCCGAAAACTAACGTCTCGATCTGTAACATCTAGACCCCGGTTTGCCGAGTATTTGTTACAGATCAAGACAAACAGTTGGCAGGAAACTCAATGTCTCAATCTGTAACATCTGGCAGGAAATATGACCTCTAACTGTTACAGATCGAGACGGACCGCCCGCGGTCAACTCAAATGTCTCGTTCTGTAACATCTAGAGAGGTTTTTACCCCTTACTGTTACAGATTGAGATGTTGTCTCGCGGGGCTGGGGTTTGTCTCGTTCTGTAACAACTGGACCCCGTTTTACCGAGTAGATGTTACAGATCGAGACAAACCATCCAGGCCAATCTGAACGTCTCGATCTGTAACATTTAGACCGGTTTTTGGGTTCTAACTGTTACAGATCAAGACAATTGCCGGGGAGGGGTCCCGTCACGGCAAGACGCCCGCCGCCTAGATGCAGAATCCAGGAATCACGCAGGTTCGCTTGTTTGGCTTTTCCGCAGGCGTTGCGTACGTAAAGACGTCGCCGTCGCGTCCCACGCGGTTCATATAGAGTATGCCTTCGCTCTCCGATGTGTCGGGACTCGCCGTTCGTTCCCACCAACAGGTGTCCTTGCCCTTCCACTGGCGAACCAACGTCTCGTTCGTGGAATACGGGCTTACCTTGAGCTCGCGGAAGAGCTGATACTCCTTGCCCTCGCCGTTGTAGATGTCTGCCAGGTAGTGATAGTCCTCGGTAAACGAATCGGGCGGTTGCGTACCGCACAGCTCGACCATGGCGGGCAGCCAAAGGGTTGCGGGCAACTCGCTCAGGCACGATGCGCTGTTGGCGGTGCCCACATTGTTCGAGACCTTCTTGACCCCTTTAATGAGTGCGCGCAACTCGTTGGGCAGCAGCTTAAGGCCGTCGCCGTTGAGCCATTCCCGCAGCTCGCAATCTGCCCAGCCGGCGCTCGGCGGTTCAGCCGCAGCGTTGCGCTCGGCAATACCCGCATCGAACATAAACGTCAGCCCGGCCTTGCCCGTACCGTCTAGAAGCTCGTCGTGGCGGATACCCACAAGCTGCGCGCCAACCTGCAGCCCGTTGGTGAGCGTGACACGCTTGGTACACGGATAGGGGATATGCCCATCGGCATCGAGCAGATGATAGCGCTTGGCAATCTCGCGTGCCTCGCTACGGGTCTCGGCGGCCTTAATCTTGAGCGAAATCTCCTGCAGCTGATCCCAGGTGTAGTCGTCAAGCGAACCGCGGATGCCGTCAAGGTAGTCGGGGATGCCAAAGCCATGGGTTGCCGCCCCGATAACGCTGAGCCCCGCAACGGCTGCGATAGCGCCGCCGATAATAAAGCGGCGGCGGGTCATGGCATCGTGGCGGGCCTGATTCAGGATCTCTCGTGCGCGCTCGCCGGCGACGTCGACCTTAAGGTGCGTGCCAGAATCG
The DNA here is from genome assembly GCA_958435945.1 of uncultured Collinsella sp. Lineage (GTDB taxonomy): Bacteria > Actinomycetota > Coriobacteriia > Coriobacteriales > Coriobacteriaceae > Collinsella. The sequence continues at coordinate 478,343 of CAUBIC010000001.1, forward strand.
ATATCAATTGCGGCCTCGTCTCCTGCACCTTCGCGGCCTTCGGATTCGGCGTCGGTGAGGTATGCCGAGAGCACCTCGAGCATCTGCTGCTCGGTGGGACGATCGCACTGCTCGACTGAGAGACCCTTCATGATGATCTGGACGAGCGCCTCATCGCCCTCGCAGCGCGGCTCGAGCGGTGCCGGCTTGGTCTTGGTCTTTACGAGATAGAACGAGCCGGTTGCAGCGGCGTCCGTCGACTCAAAGTCAAACGGTTTGCGACCGCTGTAGAGCTGGTACAGAATGCTCGAAAGCGCATAGACGTCGATTGCCGGCGAACGGCGAAGGGCCGCGATGCCTTCGATATCCTGCGTGAGCATCTCGGGCGCGGCGTATGCGGGCGTGGCAAAACGCCAGATGTCGGCGCGCCGGGTGATCGTGTCGTCGCCGAGAGCCATGGTCGCGGAGCCCATGTCGATGAGGCAGGGGTCAAAGGAACAATCAGCAATCTGCTGCTCGAGCGTTCGGCTGGTGGTGCGGAACATGATATTGGCAGGCGACAGGTCGCGATGGATGACCGGATTCACGAGGCCTTGGGTCATCAAGAGCGCACGAAGCACGGCGTTTCCGACGGCGGCGACCATCTGGGTGGTCAGCCCGCCCGAGGCGTCGTGCGGAAGCAGGGGCAGCGCCTGCTTGAGCGAGGTGCCCTCGACCCACTCCATGAGGATGAGAGGGTCATCCTCGCACGATCCGTAGCCATAGACGCGCGGAAATCCGCGCAGGTGCGAGACGGTACACAGATGACGGTACTCCTCGAACAGCGCGGCGGTGCTGGCCAGGTGCGCTGCCGATTGCTCGGCGGAGCGGTCGGGGGCTTGGCCGGAAAGGATAGCGTTGTCCTTGAGCAGCTTGACGGCAAAGACCTCGCCGCTCGTGTTGGTCGCGCGCAGCACGTGCCCGATGTTGCCGTTGTTGCGGTGGGCCGTCTGGAGAATAAGCGTCATAAACCGACGTTTGGCGTCGTCCTCGGCGCTGGGGTCGACCGCCACGGCGGTATCGAACGTATCGAGACGGATGAGTTTGTCGCCATAGGCGCTATCGGTAGTATCCATGGCGTTCCTTTGTCTGGCATGGGTTGCCGCACGTATACGCGAGCAGTGCGGATATCGGTAAAGTACCATGATAGCCGCACCGCCCACGTATACCGCTGAGCATTGTCGTTTACGACGCAGAAGGTAGAAGACGAAAGACGGACGGCGACCGTCTTCCGATCGCCGTCCGCGCTAGTCCACAATGACAAGGAATGTCGTGTAGAGACCCAGATGGAGCCTGTCGCTGTTTTCGATTTCCACTGGGGGATAGATCTTGCCAGGCTCGCGTTGGTCGCGCGGCGGCTCAATCACAATATCGCCGTCACCCGCGCCCGATTCGAGCACTGTGCCGTTGGTCGACCCAAGGCCCTGGGCGTACCAGTGCTCACCCTCAAGCCAAATGCGAAGATGCTCGCGCGATGCGTCGGCGCCCACATCGGTGATGCTGGGCGAGGTTTTGGGCAAAGAACCAATCACGGTGCCGCGCGGATCGCGTGTGAGGGGATGGATTTGCATGCCGGCGCAGTTGTCGGCATGGGTTCTGAGCAGACCGAGGTTGGGGGCGACGGTGCGCGGCTGCTCCAGGCTGCTCATAAAGCCACGTCCGACGGTAGTTTCGGTGGTGCCAAAGTGCTCGCCCGTCTTGCTGTCGCAAAAGCGCTCGACGGTGGCCACGCCCTGAACGGGATCGGCGAGCGCCCCCGTTGCCACAAAGAGCATAAGGTAAAGCGTGCTTTTCTCGCGCACGGCATTGCCGTCAAAGTTGTCGATGCGATTGAGGGCATTTGCATATAGGCGGCTGTCCAGCTTGTAGCTGGCGAGAGCCGACATCATTTCGTTGGCGGCCGGACCGCGATAGTGCTCGGCGATTGCCCGATAGGCGGACTCGCCGCCGCCGAGCTTGCTGCAGATTGCCGAGGAAAGGTTGAGCGTGGTGACGGTAAAGTCGCTGTAGATGGAGGGCGCGCACTGGTCAGGCTTGCGATGGACGATGTAACGGGTGAGATACGAGCGGTTGGAAGAGCATTTCTCGAGCAGGGTACTGCCGAGATAAGAGTTTCCGTTGATAAGCATTCGGGCGATCTCGAGATGTTTAAGACCGCCGAACGAGCGAATATCGTTATAGAGGACCGAGCAAGGCGTCTCTGCTGCCACGGATACCTCCTTTGGTTGCTTCCTAGCCAATATGGCGATAGGAATTAATGGCCCCCGGTGGGCGACGTATTAAATGGCTGCGCAATATATAGCGTAACCAAAGCAACATTATAGGCCACATGTTCGAAATTGCAGGAAGACCGAGAGATTTTGGTTGGACTGAACGGAAATCCCCCTCTGTCTTGTTCTATAACATTTGGACCCGGTTTTGCCCTGCATCTGTTACAGATTGACACAATCGGCCAGGCCCACCTCGTCCGCCTCGTCATCTGTGGTTTACGTGGGGGCATGCGAAGCACGGGTATACTAACCGGCGGCGAATCTGCTCCATCGCTTAGAGCTGCTGCGTCTGGACGGCGCGTGATAGGGCTGCCAAAGCGATCGCCAGCGTGCTGAGCAACGTCCTCTCTGTGCGCACCTGTTTTTGTATGTATTAGCGCACTACCAAGCACGCCCGCGCGGCCGCATGCCGTGCCCATTGCGCGTGCAGATAAGGAACAACAACATATGCGTAATTCTGTATCCGACGTCACCGACGCCGAGATTCTGGACGAGACCCGCGAGGCCATGACCCAGGCTGCCTTCGATGCCGCCGATGAGGCCAATGCCGCCCAGGCCGTCGAGTCCGCTACCGAGAGCCTGCCCGCCTTTGACGAGCTGGGCCTCTCCGACGAGATGCTTCGTGCTATCGAGAACCTGGGCTACACGGCGCCCACGCCCGTGCAGGCCGGCTCGATCCCCGTAGTGCTCGAGGGCCGTGACCTGCTTGCCGCCGCTCAGACCGGCACCGGCAAGACGGCCGCCTTTTTGCTGCCGACTATGAACAATCTGGAGCACATCGCTCCTCCCAAACCCGTGCGCGAGCGTGGCGGCCGCAACCGCCGTCGCGGTGCTAAAAAGCCCGAGGGCAACGGCCGTGGCCCCGTGATGCTCGTCATCACCCCCACGCGCGAGCTTGCCCAGCAGATCGACGAGGTCGCAAGCAAAATCGCCGACGTCACGGGCCACGTTGCCGTGACCGTCGTGGGCGGCGTGAGCTACAAGCCGCAGACCGCGGCACTCAAGTACGGTTGCGATATCCTAGTTGCCACGCCGGGTCGTCTGGTCGACCTGATCGAGCAGGGCGCCTGCCACCTGGACGAGGTTAAGGTCCTGGTGCTCGACGAGGCCGACCGCATGCTCGACATGGGCTTTTTGCCCGCCGTCCGCCGCATTGTGCGCGAGACGCCGGCCGAGCGCCAGACGCTGCTGTTCTCGGCGACGCTCGACGAGGAGGCCGTGGGCGAGATCACCGACCTGGTGAGCGACCCGGCCCGCGTGGAGATCGCGCCGGCCACGTCGACCGCCGACACCGTCGACCAGTTTGTGTTCCCGGTGTCCATCGAGGCCAAGAACAACCTGTTGCCCGAGTTCCTCAAAAAGGAGGGCCCGGAGCGCACCATCGTCTTTATGCGCACCAAGCACCGCGCCGACAGCTGCTGCCGTCGTCTGGAGCGCAAGGGCATCAAGGCCGCTGCGATTCACGGCAACCGCAGCCAGGCCCAGCGCGAGCGCGCGCTTTCTGCCTTCCGCGACGGCACCGTCGACGTACTGGTGGCAACCGATGTTCTCGCCCGCGGCATCGACATTAGCGACGTGCGCTACGTCGTGAACTTTGACGTGCCGGCCGAGCCGACCGACTATATCCACCGCATTGGCCGTACGGGCCGCGCCGGCGAGCTGGGCTGGGCCATTACGTTTGTGACTGAGCAGGACGTGGACGAGTTCTACGAGATCGAGAAGCTCATGGACAAGACGGCCGATATTTACGAAGCCGGCGACCTGCACGTGGGCCCCAACCCGCCCGCCGTTGACCCCGAGCGCGATCCTGCCGCCTTTAAGGTGAAGAAGAAGACCAAGCGCGGCAAGTCCAAGAGCAAGAAGAAGCTTGAGCAGGCACGCCGCGACGGCAAGCGCAACGGCGACGATTACGGTGATGTGGCCGGTCGTTCCAACCGCGGTCGCGATGAGCGCCGTGGCGACGGCGAGCGTCCGAGCCGCCCCAAGCGCGGCGGCAAGACCCGCGTGCGCGAGGGCGTTCAGGCTCGCGTGGACGAGGCCGTGGAGAGCGTGGCTCGCGAGGTGGCTGCCGAGGAGCGCGCCGGTGCTGGTGCCGTCGAGCAGGCCCCGCGCGGCAACCGTGCCGAGCGCCGTGCCAAGCAGTTCCAGGGCGAGGCACATCGCCGCCGTCGCGAGGATGAGGATCGCGGCGGTCGTCGTCGTGTTGAGCGCGAGGACGAGGGCCGCGGCTCGCGCGGTGGCAAGCGCGGTGCGGGCGACCGCCGTCGTTCCGGTCGCGATGGCGAGCGCGGCGGCCGTGATGAGCGCCGTGGCGGCGAGGGCCGCGGTTCGCGTGGCGAGCGTGGTACTCGCGGCGGCGAGTCCCGTGGCGGCAAGCGCTTTGATGAGCGCGGTGGCCGTGGCGGCGAGCATCGCGAGGGCACTCGTGGCAATGGCAGCCGCAGCGGTGCTGGCCGCTCTAACGAGTCGCGCGATCGCCGCGATCCGCGTGCCAGCCGCGATCGTCGCGATGACTGGCGCAACTACGACGATACCCGCGAGGAGCGTCGTGGCGGCTATCGTGGCGGGCGTGGCGGCAACCAGGCCGGCTCCCGCGGCGGCCGTGCCGGCGGTCGCGATAATCGTGGTAGCTATGGCAATAGTCGTGGCGGCAAGCGCGGCGGCAGCTCCCGTCGCCCCGGTGACGGCGGCGGCAAGCGCAAGTAACATACGCATCGCCCGCTAGAGCGAGGTGAACCAAGGGCCCCGAGCAACTACGCTCGGGGCCCTTTTTGTTTGCCGTATCCGATCGCTAGTTCAAATGTGATTTCCTCGGGAATGCATCTAGAGGATGCCGTGGGCCTGTTTCCTACCATGCGGCAATGGGTCCCATGGGGTGCGCCGTGCATTTTTTGGAGTATTCTGCAGTTCGAGTTGTCTGCATATGATTTGACGTCGCCAACGGTGGCTTTCGGATATCCCTAGCGAGCGTTCTGAGTCAGATTTCGTCGTTTTCCGGAGCAGGGGCGCGTCATTCTCGCCATGTCGGAACCCAAAATGACGCAGCGCCCTAAAGGTTTGCCCGCTCGGGGTATTGCTGGCGCGGTCACGTTGCAGAATACTCCGTTTTTTGCACGGGCCAGGATGGGGTACCTCGGGAGAACACGGCGGTATCCCGTAAATATATACAATCTGTACCGTAATTTATACAAAACGAAGAGGCAGACAGCGTAGGGTTGGTGCATTGGGGTGCTTGATGCACCAAAATGGGGATCCCACGTGCCGTATACTCTGGCTGGATGTGAAAACGGCTTGACGCGTTGCCAGACGTAGGGGGAGGGTGTCTCGATGAGCGTATTCGAAATTGTGTTTAGTCCGACGGGTGGAACGCAGAAGGTGTCTGGCCTTGTGGCCGGGGCACTGGACAAGAATACCGTTACCGTCGATCTGACCGATAGCGGGCTAGATTTCAGCGCTGTCTCGATGACTGAGGACGACGTGGCCGTAATCTCTGTGCCGGCGTATGCCGGTAGAATCCCGGCTGTGGTGGCTGACCGGTTGGGCATGGTTCACGGCAACGGAGCGCGGGCCGTTCTGGTGTGCGTCTACGGAAACCGCGCGTTTGAGGACACGCTCGTAGAGCTGGAGGACGTTGCGAAGCATGCGGGATTCCGGGTGATCGCGGCAGTTGCGGCCATTGCAGAACATTCCATTGCGCGACAGTTTGCTGCCGGTCGTCCGGATGCGCAGGATGCGGCGCAGCTTGCTGAGTTTGCTCAGCAAATTCAGCAAAAGCTGTTGGCTGAGGATGCGTCCGAGCCCTCTATCCCCGGCAATCGTCCTTATAAACAAGCTGGAGGTCACCGCATGGCGCCCGAGGCAACAGAGGATTGCGTCTCCTGCGGTGCATGCGCCGCGGCGTGCCCCGTTTGTGCTATCGACAAGGGTGACCCCAAACGAGCAGCTGGCGAGGCGTGCATCTCCTGCATGCGCTGCATCGCCGTATGTCCGCGAGGTGCTCGCAAGCTTGATTCCAGCAAACTATCCGCTGTTTCCCAGATGCTGAGCAAGGTTTGCGTCGTGCGGAAGGAATGCGAGCTCTTCATCTAGCGCATACGAAATTGGCGCAATGGGGCCAGGTTAATCTGCACCGACCTGGTGCAAACAAACCTGTCCACAATGCACCAGAGTGAGGAGTGTCCCCGAGTGCCGGCAGAAAAGGAACGTCCCTAAGCGCCGCTTAGATACCGTTTATCGATGAAAAAATACCGTTCACCGGTCATAATGATTACTCTGGCTTTGCTGTTGCCTACAATAACCCCCGTAAAAGAAATGCGGAAGGTTACCGAGTCCCCTCGGACATGGGCCTAACCAAAGTCTTTGAACGGGTGCGTCTCAATGGGCGCATTCGATTGATTTTGGTTGGGCTATATTTATGAAGGGACATGCCATCATGGGTTTCTTTTCTCGCCTTATGGGCGGCTCGGACAAGCAGGCGACTGCGACTTCCGAGTTCGAAATCGTCGCCCCTGTTTCCGGCGAGCTTGTTAATCTAGAAAATACCAATGATCCCGCTTTTAGCAGCCGTGCAGTGGGCGATGGCGTTGCCGTGGTTCCCCAAGAGGGAACGGTGTGCGCTCCTGTTTCCGGCACCGTCGCCGCGCTGTTTCCGACTGAGCACGCGTTGGGCATCATGTCCGACGACAGCTCTGCTCAGGTGATGCTGCATATCGGAATCGACACTGTTAAACTTGAGGGCAAGGGCTTCCATGCGCTTGTTGCCCAGGGTGACCATGTCGACGCGGGCCAGCCCCTCGTCGAGGTCGATTTCGACGTGGTTCGCGCTGCCGGCTTTGATCCCACGGTCTTCGTTATCGTGTGCGAGCGTTCGGAGAACTCGACTCTTCGTGAACATGCTTCCGGCCCTGTTGCTGTTAAAGAGCCTGTCGTCTGGCTTTCCGAGTAAATTCTTGTGGTGGGTACCGTGGTTATCAAGCGAGTTTTTAACAACAACGTCGCAATGGTCACTTCGGACGATGGCTCCGAGCTCATCGTCATCGGTCGAGGCCTCTGCTTTGGTCGTCATGCCGGCGATACCATCGATGAGACGTCGGTCGAAAAGACCTACGCGTTGCAGGAGGGAACTTCTCAGGATTCGCGTACGATTGACCGCTGGGCTCATCTTTTGGAGTCCATCCCCACCGTCAACCTCGTAATTTCCGAGGACATTGTTCAGATGCTTCGTCGAGAGCTCAATGTTGACATCAACGATAAGATTCTCATTGCTCTCGCAGACCATATCAGCCTTGCTTTGGAGCGCGAGCGCAAGGGCGTCCCCTGTGAGAATCCGTTGCCGCTCGAGATCCAGCAGTTCTATCGCAAGGAGTATGCGCTTGCGGGCCGTGCGCTGCAGATTATCAAGGAGTATATGGGCATCCAGATGAGCGAAGAAGAGCAGGGTTTCATTACCTTGCATATCGTCAACGCCACCATGCCGCAGCGCTCTGACCGTCTGATTGTTTCGGTCCAGCTTGTTCGCGACGTGCTCGCGATTGTTTCCGAGCGCTATGCCACGACCCTCGATGACACCTCGCTGCCTTACGAACGTTTCGTTCGTCACCTACAGTTTTTCGCACAGCGAGCGCTCGATCCTACGGCCGGGCAAATCAACGGAGACGCGCCGTTCCGAATCGATGAAACGGCGTATCCGTGCGCATTCTCGTGCGCGGACGCCATAGCCGCCCACTTGTCGTCTACCTATAACGTTGTCGTTACCGATGCCGAGAAGAGTTATCTCGCATATCACATTGTTAACCTGCTTGGAGAACCTGGTCTCTAGGCATAACGTGCCCACACATCGATTGGTATAAGGCAAGGCTTACGGTCTTGCCCAGGGCACATCTGTCTTAATTTGCGGAAAAGGAAGGGGAGTACCGCTATGACCGCAAAAAAGAAGTTCAATTTCAAAGCGCCGTTGGAGGTGTTCGCGAAGTCGATCGTTCAGCCGATGATGTATCTCTCGGTTGCCGGCATCCTGCTCATCGTGGGCATCATTCTGACCAACAAGACCATCTGCGCCATGATCCCCGTGCTGGGCTTCGGTCCGTTCCAGCTTGTGGGCGTCGTTGTCTATCAGTCGCTGATGTTTATCATCAACAACCTCTCGATTCTGTTCTGCGTGGGCATCGCCGGCGCCATGGCAAAGAAGAACAAGGGCCATGCTTCGCTGATCGCCCTGATGTCGTTCTTCCTGTTCCTGCAGGCTAACAACATCGTGCTCAACGCCACCGGCTCTCTTGCCGATGCGAGCGGCATGCTCGGCCTTACCGGAACCGGCCAGGCCACCGTTATGGGCATCCAGGTACTCGATACCGGCGTATTTGGCGGCATCATCCTCGGTTGCATCACCGGTGCTGTGTTCAACAAGTACTCGAACAAACAGTTCCCCATTGCCCTTTCGATGTTCTCGGGCGTTCGCTTTCCGTTCCTGATCATGATCATCATTTCCTGGATCATGGGCGCTGGCTTCTGCATCGTTTGGCCTCCGGTTCAGGGTGCCATCTCCTCCGTTGCCGGCATCATTAAGGAGTCGGGCAACATCGGTCTGTTTATCTACGGCATGCTCAACAAGCTGCTTGTTCCCACCGGTCTGCACCACCTCATCTACACCCCGTTCCAGTTCTCCGATGTGGGCGGCACCCTTACGCTGGGCGATCAGGTTATCGCCGGCGCCTATCCCATCCGTGTTGCCGAGATGGCAATGACGGGCCAGCCCTTCTCCGATAGCACCTATTTCAACAGCTACACCTTCAACAACCTGTGGCCCTACATCGGTATCGGTCTCGCCTTTATCGTCACCGCTTACAAGGGGAACAAGGATAAGACCAAAGCCGTTATCATCCCGCTGATCATCACCGCTGTGCTCTCCTGCGTGACCGAGCCCATGGACTTCCTCTTTGTCTTTGCCGCTCCCGTGCTCTTTGTCGTTCACTCGGTTCTTTCCGGCATCTTCCTGGTTCTGCTCAAGGTTCTCTCCGTGCCCGCTTCGACTGCAGGCGGCATCATCAACATCGTGGTTTCCAACCTGGTCCTCGGTGTCGACAAGACCAACTGGCCGGTTATGCTCGTGCTCGGAGTCGTCAACGCCGCTCTGTACTTCTTCCTCTTCACCTTCCTTATTAAGAAGCTCAACCTCCATACGCCTGGTCGCGAGGAGGAGTCCGAGCTCGCCGAGTCCGTTGCCGAGGGCGAGGCCGCCGCGTCTGTCGCGGTGAAGCAGGGCGCTGTTGCCGCAGCTCCCGCAGAGGGCGTCGATGCAGGTATTGCCGACCTGGTCGCAGGTCTTGGTGGCAAGGACAACATCGAGGAGCTCGAGAACTGCTTTACGCGTCTTCGCGTGAACGTTAAGAACCCGGACCTCATCAATGAGGACCTCATCAACCACGTGCCCAACAGCGGCATCAACCGCAACGGCAATAATATCCAGATCATCTTTGGCATGAAGGTCGCCGAGATGCGCGACAAGGTCGAAAACGCAATTGAGAAGGAGCAGTAAACAATGATCATTACTCTGTGTGGTGGCGGATCCACCTTTACCCCCGGCATCGTCAAGTCCATCGCCCTGCGCAAGGACGAGCTCGATGTTGACGAGATTCGTCTGTACGACATCAACGAGGAGCGCCAGCGCAAGATCGGCGTGCTCGTGGACTGGATTTTGCACGAGGACCTTGGCCTGGACATCAAGCTCACGGTGACCACCGACAAGAAGACGGCTTTCACCGACGCGAGCTTCGTGTTTGCTCAGATGCGCGTGGGCGGCTACGCCATGCGCGAGCAGGACGAGAAGATTCCACTGCGTCACGGCTGCGTGGGTCAGGAGACTTGCGGTTGCGGCGGCCTTGCCTATGGCATGCGCACCATCTTCCCCATGGTCGAGCTGATCGATGACGTTGAGAGGTACGCCAAGAAGGACTACTGGATTCTCAACTACTCCAACCCTGCCGCCATCGTCTCCGAGGGCTGCCGTGTGCTGCGTCCCAACGCTCGCATCATCAACATCTGCGACATGCCGATCGCGATCATCGACGTGGTTTGCGCCGCGCTCGATATCGACAAGAAGGATGTCGAGTACGATTACTTTGGCCTCAACCACTTTGGTTGGTTCACCTCGATTCGCCACAAGGGCGAGGAGGTGCTCCCGCAGCTGCGCGAGTACATCAAGGAGCACCAGATCCTGCTGCCCGATTCCTACCTCAAGGGCATGGGCTCGCTCATGGCAAAGAAGCCCGAGGAGGCCACCGACGAGCACCCCGAGCAGAACCGCCACACTAAGGGCAGCTGGTACTACGTCTGGAAGGGCGAGTACGAGATCCTGGAGTGCTTCCCGGAGTACCTGCCCAACACGTATCTGAACTACTACCTGCAGCAGAAGGAGTTCGTCGAGCATTCCAACCCCGAGCGCACCCGTGCTAACGAGGTTGAGGAGACGCGCGAGAAGAACCTCTTCGACGGCATCGACCACTACGAGAAGACGGGCGAGATCGACGAGAGCACGTTCTATGCGGGCAGCCACGGCGACTGGATTGCCGACCTGGCTATCGCTCTGAAGAACGACACCAAGCAGCGCTTCCTGGTCATTTGCGAGAACAAGGGCGCTATTCCCAACATGCCCTACGACGCTATGGTCGAGCTGCCTGCCTACATTGGCAAGAACGGCCCCGAGGTCATCAGCCGCGACAACATTCCGCTGTTCCAGCAGGGCCTCATGATGCAGCAGCTGAACTCCGAGAAGCTCATTGTCGAGGCTACGATCGAGGGTTCGTACGAGAAGGCGCTTAAGGCCTTTACGCTCAACAAGACCGTGCCGTCGATGAAGGTCGCCAAGGAGGTTCTCGACGACATGATCGAGGCCAACAAGGGTTACTGGCCCGAGCTTAAGTAAAAGCAACAGGGTCGCTGGCCGCATGCCTGAAGCAATGCCCCGCCCACGTGATTGCGTGGGCGGGGCATTGTCGTTTGGTAACGCGTTTTACCAAATATGGCATTTATCTGCGGTAATGTTCTATTTCACCGCTGAGGGTGACATTTCATGCCGCCTGCCGAACTGCGTGGAGACCTAACAACTTTTTAGGTCAGTGTTGTGCGTATAGCAATTTCGCCCGGCCTCGCCTCCGGGCTGCCGCATGAGAGGGGATCTTATGGCACGACTGCACGTAATGGAACGCAGCCACGCTCAGGCCGTCATGGACGACCTACATGATGCGCTTGGGCGCCGTCTGGCGGTGAGTTCGCTCGCCCCGTGCCCCGTTGAGTTTACGGCGGCGCTCGTCAACCTGTGCTCCACCCAGAGCTGCGGCAAGTGCACGCCCTGCCGTGTGGGCCTGAGCGCGCTGAGCGACCTGCTTGCCGATGTGCTCGAAGGGCGCGCCGATGAGTCCACGCTCAACCTGATTGAGCGCACGGCCCGCACCATCTACCTTTCGAGCGACTGCGCCATCGGCTACGAGGCCGGCGCCATGGCACTCACGGCTATTCGCGGCTTTCGCGACGATTTTGAGCACCACATCCGCGAGCACTCCTGCGGCTTTGACCGCGAGGCTCGCGTCCCGTGTGTCTCGGGCTGCCCGGCGCACGTCGACATTCCCGGTTACATCTCGCTCGTCGAGGCAGGCCGTTATGCCGACGCCGTCAAGGTCATCCGCAAGAACAACCCACTGCCGCTCGTCTGCGGCTTGGTGTGCGAGCATCCCTGCGAGATGCACTGCCGCCGTGGCATGGTCGATGATCCCATGAACATTCTCGCCCTCAAGCGTTTTGCCGTTGAGCACAGTGACCTCAACGACCACAAGCCGCATGTAGTGGACAACACCGGCAAGCGCATCGCCGTGATCGGCGGCGGCCCGGCCGGCCTTTCCTGTGCCTACTACCTGGCCGTGATGGGCCACAAGGTGACCATTTTTGAGCAGCGCCACCACTTGGGCGGCATGCTGCGCTACGGCATCCCCAGCTATCGTCTGCCGCGCGAGCGCCTGCAGGCCGAGATCGACTGGATCTTGAGCGCCGGCATCGACGTTGAGCTCGATCACTCCGTCAACGGCGAGGAGCTTGCCCGCCTGCGCGACGAGTCCGATGCCGTCTACCTGGCCATCGGTGCCCACAGCGATAAGAAGCTCGGCCTTCCGGGCGAAGAGGCGCCCGGCGTGGAATCGGCCGTCAAGATGCTGCGCGCCATCGGTGACGACGAACTGCCCGACCTGAGCGGCCAGCGCGTGTGCGTCATCGGCGGCGGCAACGTGGCCATGGACGTGGCGCGCTCCGCCGTGCGCTGCGGCGCCGAAAAGGTAAGCATCGTCTACCGCCGTCGCATCTGCGATATGACGGCTCAGGACGCCGAAATCGCCGGCGCCCAGGCCGAGGGTTGCGAGGTTCTGGAGCTCACGGCGCCGCTCGCCATCGAGACGGGCGAAGATGGTCGCGTGAGCGGCCTGCGCGTGCAACCGCAGATTATCGGCGAGCCTCGCCGTGGGCGTCCGGCCCCGCGTGCCGCAGCCACGCCCGAGCGCGTCATTCCCTGCGAGCGCGTGTTTGTGGCCATTGGCCAGGACATCGATTCCAAGCCGTTTGAGGACATGGGCATCGCCTGTAAGTGGGGTCGCGTCGTTACCGATTCGGACGGCGCCGTGCCCAACTTCGATGGCCTCTTTAGCGGCGGCGACTGCCAGACCGGTCCCGCCACCGTCATCCGTGCCATCAACGCCGGCCGCGTGGCTTCGGCAAACATCGACCGCTACCTGGGCTTTGACCACAAGATCAAGCTCGACGTGGAGCTGCCGACCGTGCAGTTTAAGGGCAAGCACGAGTGCGGCCGCTGCGAGCTGGGCGAGCGCGAGGCCGGCGAGCGCATTCACGATTGGAATCTGGTCGAGCAGGGTCTCACCGAGCAGGAGGCGCGCCAGGAGGCGAGCCGCTGCCTGCGCTGCGACCACTTTGGCTTTGGCGCGTTCCGCGGAGGGAGGAACCTGGAATGGTAGAGCTCAACAAAACCACCGTCGGCGACAACAGCGAAAACGGAGCGCACAACATGGTCAAGCTCACTATCGATAATTGCGAGGTCGTGGTTCCCGAGCATACCACGATCCTGGATGCGGCCAAGTCCGTCGGCATCCAGATTCCCACCCTGTGCTATCTGCGCGATCTGAACGAGATCGGTGGCTGCCGCGTGTGCGTGGTCGAGGTTGCGGGCTGCGACCAGCTGGTTGCCGCCTGCAACAACTACGTGCTCGACGGCATGGTGGTCCACACCAACAGCCCCAAGGCCCGCGAGGCCCGTCGCACCAACGTGCAGCTGCTGCTGTCCCAGCACGATTCGCAGTGCACGAGCTGCGTGCGCAGCGGCAACTGCAACCTGCAGACCATCGCCAACGACCTGGGCATTTTCTATCTGCCGTATCAAAGGCATTTGGCGGGCGAGGGTTGGGATTTCGATTTCCCCATCATCCGCGAAAACGACAAGTGCATTAAATGCATGCGCTGCATCAAGGTGTGCGAGAGCGTGCAGGGCCTAGGGATTTGGGACCTGACCAACCGCGCCACGCATACCGCTGTGGGTACCCGCGGGCGCGCACCGATCGGCAAGACCGATTGCGTCGCGTGCGGCCAGTGCATCACGCATTGCCCGACGGGCGCGCTGCGCGAGCGCGACGATACCGAGACCGTGTTTGACGCGCTTGCTAATCCCGACAAGATCGTGCTGGTGCAGATCGCGCCTGCCGTGCGCAGCGCCTGGGGCGAGGAGCTCGGCATATCTCGCGAGGAGGCAACCGTCGAGCGTCTGGCCTGCGCACTGCGCCGCGTTGGCTTTGAGTACGTGTTCGACACCGATTTCTCGGCCGACCTCACCATTATGGAGGAGGGTTCCGAGCTGCTCGAGCGCCTAGGCGCCGCCGCTAAGGGCGAAGGCGACAGCCGCGGCTGGCCCATGTTTACGAGCTGCTGCCCGGGTTGGGTGCGCTTTGTGAAGGCGCGCTATCCGGAGTTTGTCGACAGTCTGTCCACGTCCAAGTCGCCGCAGCAGATGTTCGGCGCCATCGCCAAGACATACTACGCCAAGGTGCTGGGCGTGGAGCCCGAGCGCCTGTTTGTGGTGTCCGTGATGCCGTGTACGGCCAAGAAGGCCGAGTGTGCGCTGCCGAGCATGATGGGCGAGGGCGGCGCGCCCGACGTGGACGTTGCGCTGACGGTGCGCGAGATGGTGCGTATGATCCGCGCGAGCCACGTGAGCGTTGACACGCTGGTCGAGGAGCCGCTCGATACGCCGTTGGGCTTTGGCACGGGCGCGGGTGTGATCTTTGGCGCCACGGGCGGCGTGATGGAGGCCGCCGTGCGCTCGGCATATTACCTGGTGACGGGCAAGAACCCGGATGCCGACTTCTTCACTGACGTGCGCGGACTCGAGGGCTGGAAGGAGGCCGTGGCCGATATCGACGGTACCAAGGTGCGCGTCGCCGTGGCGCACGGGCTGGGCAACGCCGCCCGTCTGCTCGACGCGATTCGCGACGGCCGTGTGAGCTATGACTTCGTCGAGGTCATGGCGTGCCCGGGCGGCTGCGTCGGTGGCGGCGGTCAGCCCATCCATGACGGCTGCGAGCTGGCGGCCGAGCGTGGTCAGGTACTCTGGGGCCTGGATGCGAACGCCGAGATTCGCTTCTCGCACGAGAATCCCGATGTCCAGGCTTGCTATCGCGAGTTCTTGGGCGCGCCGCTCTCGCCGCTGGCCGAGGAGCTACTGCATACCGACCATCATGCCTGGTCGATGCCCCACGAGGGGGCGTGCTAACGATGCGTGCGTTTGATGCTGAGATGACGCGCCGAGGATTTGCCTCGGCGCTTGCCGCAGGCGCGTTGTCGCTCGCACTGGCTGGCTGTGGCGGCGGAGCTGCGGGGGCGGGGTCCGCCGCGGGCTCGGCTGCCACGGACGGCGCCGGTGCTGTCGCAGAGCCGGTCGAGGTGCACGTCGCCTCGCTCAAGGGGCCGACCTCGATTGGCCTGGTGCAGTTTATGGACCAGGCTGCCGATGGCGAGACGGACAATGAGTTCGACTTTGCGATCAACACTGCCGCCGACGAGATTGTGCCCAAGGTCATTCAGGGCGATATCGATATCGCCCTGGTGCCCGCCAACGTGGCGAGCGTGCTCTACAACAAGACCGAGGGTGCGGTGCAGGTCATCGATATCAACACGCTGGGCGTGCTGAACGTTGTGACGGGCGACGCGAGTGTGGCCTCGTTTGGTGATCTGGCGGGCCATACTGTCTATATGACGGGCAAGGGCACCACGCCGGAGTACGTCATGAACTACTTGCTGGAGCGCGCGGGCCTGACCGGCCAGGTGACGCTTGAGTTTAAGAGCGAGCCCACCGAGGTGCTGTCGGCGTTGCTTGTCGACCCGTCCGCCGTGGGCGTGCTGCCGGAGCCGTTCAAGACCGCTGCCATCGCCAAGAGCGAAGGCAAGCTGTCGGCGCCGGTGAGCCTGACCGATGTGTGGGATGAGCTAGCGGGTGACACGGGTTCGCGCCTGCTGACGGGCGTGACCGTGGTGCGCCGTGCCTTTGCCGAGGAGCATCCCGAGGCCGTGGCGGAATTCTTGCGCTGCCATGAGGCGAGCGTGAAGGCTGTCAATGCGGCGCCGGCAGATTGGGCACAGGCCGTGGTCGATGCGGGTATCGTCGATAACGCCGCGATTGCTGAAAAGGCGATTCCCGGGTGCATGCTCGTGTGCCAGACGGGGAAGGATATGAAGGCGGCGCTCGGTGGGTACCTGCAGGTGCTGGCCGATGCGGACGCGAGCGCCGTGGGCGGCAAGCTCCCGGCTGATGATTTCTATTACATGGAGTAGCCTGTGCGTGCGTTTGCTCGACAAATGACAGAGCGTATGAAGGCGGTGACGGCAGCAGGTGCCGTTGCCGCCTTTTGGCTTGCCGTGTGGGTCTTTGCAGCAGCACTGGTGGCGCAGCCGTTGATTTTGCCGGGGCCAGGCACTGTTGCGATGGCGTTGCTGCGGCTAGTATGCGATGCCGGTACGTGGGCGATTCTGGTGGACTCAGGCGCGCGAATCTTGGGTGGGCTGGCGCTTGCCGCGGCGTGCGGCGGCGTGATGGCGGGAGCCTCGGTGCGGTCGCCGACGTTTGCCCGCTTGGTGGCGCCGGCGCTTTCGTTTGTTAAGGCGACGCCGGTTGCCTGCGTGGTGGTCCTGCTGCTCATTTGGTTGGGGTCGGCGCGTGTGAGCGTCGCGGCGGTCTTTTTGATGGCACTGCCGGGCGTGTATTTTTCGCTGGTCGAGGGCTTGGCGCAAGTGGATAAGCCGCTGGAGCAGATGTTTCGTCTGCATGGCGTGCGGGGTTGGCGTCTGTTTTGTGCCCACACCTGGCGCGAAGTCCTGCCGTTTGTGCTTTCGTGCGCCCGCGCTGTGATCGGCATGAGCTGGAAGGCCGGCGTGGCGGCGGAGCTCATCGGCATGGCGACGGGCACCGTGGGCGAACGCATCTATCAGGCGAAGCTTTTGATCGAGACGGCGGACCTGCTGGCGTGGACCGTGCTGGTTGTTATGGCTTCGTGGGCATGCGAGCGCGTGCTGGTGTGGTTGCTGCGGGCTTCGGGGCCCGTGGCGTGGCGTACTGCCGTGCGGGCGCATGGGCGCGGTGGCCGCGGGCGTGCGTGCGGCTCTGCTGGCGGCGGGGCTGCTGCGGAGCTTGCGCTCGCCGTGGGCGACCGGGCGCCCTGGTCGCCGGCGCTCGACGGACTGGTGCTTCATGTGCCCGCCGGTGGACGCACCTGTGTGATGGGCGCTTCGGGCGTGGGCAAGTCGACGTTGCTTGCGCTGGTGGCGGGGGAGTGCGCACCGTGCTCCATGGTGTTTCAGGACGTGCGCCTGGTCGAGGACGCCTCTGCTTTGGATAACGTGCTGGTGTGCGCCGATGCACGCGTGAATGCCTCGAGTGCCGCTGCCTTGTTGCGCCTGCTGGTACCGGGGATCGATGTGCATGCCCGCGTGGCCGAGCTCTCGGGCGGGCAGCGCCGTCGCGTCGAGATTGCCCGAGCCCTGCTGTGTCCGGGCGGCGCAGTGATTCTGGACGAGCCCTTTACCGGTCTAGACATCGCTGCGCGCGACGCATGCACCGAGGTCGTGCTCGACTTGCTCGACGGTCGTATGCTGTTGCTTGCCACGCACGATTCCGCTGACGCTCGGGCCCTCAATATCTCGGACATCATCACGCTCTAAAGACTTACTCAGCAACAAATTGATCCGTTTTTTCTCCGTCCCCATGGGGTCGGGTATGGTATTCTATCTGCGGGATAATACTTAGGAATACCAAGTAATACCAACGCCGTAGAACAAACTCCAGATGCGGGCCAATCGGGTTGCCTTCACAGCCCGTCGCCCAGCCGCGTGGCCCGCATCCATCCGCACCACCGTCGTTTCAAAAAGGAAGCGCCATGGCAGAACACATGACCCCGGTTGTCGCGAAGGTCTTGCCCGAGGAAAAGGCGGCCTTCGCGGCGGCAACCCAGCTCGTGGGCACTACGCCGTCCAACGCCATCCGCATGTTTATCGCCGCCTTCAATCGCTGCGGCACCTTCCCGTTCGACATCTCGCCGAGCGGGGCTTTTGGTAAAGAGTGTCCCCAACAGCTAGTCGTTGAAGAACGTCCCCAATGACTAGTCGTCGGGAGGAGGTTGGCATGCTCAATGCGATGATTTGGGCGCTTGCCTGTTTTGGCGTCGTCGCTGCCGATATTGCCCTGAGCGTCGTTTTGTTTTCCGCCCTTGGTGTCGCGTCGGTGTTCATGGGCTTTTCGATTGACGACCTCGATATTCAATTGCTTCAGGCTGCCGCGCAGATGGCGTCGTTTTTGATGGCACTGCTGTGGTGGCGTTATCTGTGGCCGCGCTCGTTTATGGCGCGCTGGCAGGGCGAGCGCCCGCTTGGCGGGGGAGCAGGCAAAGCATGGAGGCGCATCGCCTGCGTTATCGTGATCGGCCTTGCCCTGCAGGTGGTCGTTGGCTACGTGACCGACGCTGTGCTGTCGCTGTTGCCCGAGGCGGCGGCCGATTACAGCGAACTTGTCGAGGAGACGGGCATGGGCGAAACGAGCTATCTGGCCGTCCTGACCACGGTGATCGGCGCTCCGTTTTGCGAGGAGCTGCTGGTGCGCGGTATCATTTTTGAGTTTTCGCTCCGAGCATTTAACCCGCAGTGCCGTCCGCTCTGGAAGCGCCGGCGTCGTGCGAGCGCGCAGGGCGGCGCCATGGTGCCCTGGGCGGCCCCAAGCACGTGGGGTATCGCAGCGGCGATTGTACTGCAGGCGGCAATCTTCGGTTTTATGCACATGAATTGGGTACAGGGTTGCTACGCGGGTGCCGCCGGCCTCATCTTCGGTTGGGTGCTCGTGACCACCGGAAAGCTCCGCTACACGATCCTGCTGCACTTTGCCTTTAATGCCGGGTCGTATCTCATGGGGCTGCCGTGGTTTGTGAATACGCCGCTCGACGTTGTGGTCACGGTTGGCATCGCCGGCTTTGTGCTGGTAGAGGCGATGCGCTCGCTGCTTCGATTGCGCATTCCCGTGTCGCGCGAAGCTGATCGGTCTGAGTAATAACGCCTTTAATTAGACCGATGCGTCCTGAACGCACCTGGCGTTTCGCCGAATGCTTCTTTAAATTTTGAGTAAAAGAATGACATGTTGGAGATGCCGACTTTTCGGGCTACATACTGCACGCTGCGCTCGGTGTTATTGAGAAGATATGCCGCCTCTGTGAGCTGCTGGTTGAGCTTGATTTGCGAAAACGTTTTGCCGGTTTTTTGCTTGATCAAGCTGCTGAGATAGCTGGTGCTATAACCCGTATCGCTCGCAATGCTTTCGAGTGTGCAGTCGCCGTAGCTTCGCTCAATATGATTCAGAATCGACACGATGCGTTCGTCCGACATGATCGCCTGGTTATCAGTTGCGGAGCGTCGGTACAGTCCTCGAATGAGAACAAGGAATAGGCTGACGGCGAGGTGCCTCATGAGTTCATTGGAATAGGCATCTTTAAAGTGATATTCGATAAAGAGCATTTCGATGAGGCGTCGCGCATGCCGGGCGTATTCCTCTGGAAGAATGAGATATTTTCGGGCCTCGCGGTTTTTGGACACAAAATCAAATAGAAGATTCGTTAATGGTGACGCGCCGGGTAGCTGGCTCAGGAACAACGAATCGAACATTTCTTTTTTGAAGACGATCGAAATGACGATATCATGCTCGCCCTTAACGTATGGAACGCTTCTGACTACGCCGGTGTTGCAAATGAGCACGTCGCCCTTTTTAAGGAGTAGTCGCCGTCCGTTGACGATAAACGTGCAGACGCCGTCGTACACGTAGTTAAGCTCCATATCCCGATTGATATGAGGAGGAATATCGGTAAAGCGCGACTCCTTGATAAGGCCCACGGGGTTTTCGTCGAGAGTTTCTTTCCAATCAAACAGATAGACCTCTTCGCCGTTAATGGTTGTGGTTTCCACCCTGTTATATCGCGGGCTGAGCTCTCCCGGATGTGTGCGATGCCACTCTTCGGTCTCGGTATGCGTATAGAGCAGCTGTTTGAGATTCGAATCCATGGGGTGCTCCAGGGGTGAACGGTAGAATCGATGCCTTAAACGGTATTATATCTAAAAAAATGTTATAAACAAACGCTTTCTATGCGATATCTTATGCATCTTGTTCTTCCTAGTATTGGGTTATCCGCTGGAGCATCCGATCAAGGAGGGCAAATGAGTAAGTTAAAACATGGGTTTGACTCCGACTTTTTATGGGGCGGAGCCATATCGTGCTCGCAGGCCGATGGCGCCTGGAATGAGGGCGGAAAGGGAAAGTCGACGCAGGATTGTCGATGGCTGGATGGTACCTGGACTCATGACCAGATTGAGGACAAGCATCAAAACAACCCCTTCTGCCATGACGAACTAATGAACGCTCTCGCAGATGATGGTGTTGAGTTCTACCCGTTTAGGCGCGGTAACGACTTCTATCATCACTACCGTGAGGACATCGCGCTTTTTGCGGAGATGGGCCTCAAGCTGTTCCGCACTTCTATTTGCTGGAGCCGAATCTATCCTAACGGAGATGATCTTGAGCCTAACCGCGAAGGCATCGAGTGGTATCGAAGCATGCTGGGTGAGTGCAAAAAGCACGGCATTAAAACCTTCGTCACCATGCTCCACTATGACATCCCGGTAAATCTTGTCACCACATATGGGGGATGGAAGAATCGCAAGACGATTGATTTCTTCGCCCGCTATGTCGAGACAATCGTTACGGAATTGGGCGATCTGGTCGATTTCTGGCTGCCTTTTAACGAGTTCAATGCAGCGCGTTTTTCGCCTTGGGACGGGGTCTGTCTGGTCAAAGACGAAGAGGGGGAGAACTTCGATCGAGCCATCTTCCAGTGCCTGCACCACGAGTTCGTTGCCAATGCGCGTGCCGTCGAGATTGTCCATCGTCTTTCGCCCGATACTCCCGTTGGCGGCATGATCGCTCGATTCTGTACGTATCCCGCCACCTGCCGTCCCGAAGATAACATGCAGGCTATTCACGACGACCAGTATTCCAACTGGTTCTATACGGACGTGATGGCTCGTGGAAAATACCCCGCTTATATGAATCGCTATTTCGATGCGTGTGATATCGAGATTCAAATGGAACCGGGCGATGAAGAGCTCATCGCTCGCAACACGGTCGACTTCCTGGCCTTTTCGTACTACTTTTCCCAGGTATCCACCTGCGATCAGGGATGGGAGAAGACTGCGGGTAATCTGGTCATGGCAAACAAGAACCCTTATCTCGAGACGAGTGAGTGGGGCTGGCAGCTCGATCCCATTGGCCTGAGGGTTACCCTTAACCAGATGTATGACCGCTATGGGCTGCCTCTGTATATCGCCGAGAACGGCCTCGGTACATCTGATGTAGTCGAGGAGGATGGCAGCATCCACGACGAGTATCGAATCGATTATTTGCGCCAGCACATAAAGTGCCTTAAAGAAGCGGTGATCGATGGCGTTGACGTGCGCGGATACATGATCTGGGGATTCATTGACCTTGTTGCCTGCGGTCCTCTTACGATGGACAAGCGCTACGGGCTTATCTATGTCGATCTGGATAATTGCGGCAACGGCACTGCGGAGCGCTCGCGTAAAGACTCTTTCTATTGGTATCAGAAATGTATCGCCACTAATGGCGAGGATCTTGGGTAGGAGTGATTGTCGTGGCAGACAAGAAGGAACTGGCCGCTCGTGTCCTCGAGCTCGTGGGCGGCGCCGATAACGTTGTTATGGCAACGCACTGCATTACAAGGCTCAGATTCAACCTGAAGGACGATAGCAAGGCAGACCTGGAGGCCCTTAAGACGCTTGACGGCGCCTTGGGCGCGCAGGTTAAAGACGGACAGTGGCAAGTTATCATCGGCGCCAGCGTGGGGTCGGTATATGACGAATTGGAGCCCATGCTAGGTGACAGGATGGGTGGCGAGGTCTCCGCCGACGCCGAGCAGCCTGAGCTCCAAAAAGGTTCGGCTCGCGTATTCGATATCATCACCGGCATCTTTTCCGCTATCATTCCCGCACTGGTGGCGGGAGGCATCGTAAAGGGCATCCTGGCTGCTATCGCGGCTTTTGGAATCGACACGGGTGCCGGCGACTTTGCGATATTCAATATGATTTCGGATATCCCGTTCTACTTCTTGCCGTTTTTGCTGGCAATGTCTACAGCTGATAAGTTCCGGGTCAACCGTTCGCTTGCGCTTTGTGTTGCCGGATCGCTGATGTACCCGACCATTGTCAACGCTGTCGGTACGGGCGAGACGCCCCTTGCGCTGTTCGGTTTTGCGGTGCCGATTTTTAGCTACGCCGATTCCGTGTTCCCGGTTATCTTTGGCGTCATTGGCTTGTCTTTTGTATATCGTGCAATCGACAAAGTCGTGCCGGATCTTTTTAAGCTCGTTGTCGTTCCGGCGCTCTCCCTTGCTATCGTGATTCCCGTCAACCTGTTTGTGCTCGCTCCGATTGGTGCCTGGTGCGGTCTTGGTCTTGCCAACGGTATCGTTTGGCTATTCTCGACGTTAGGCCCCGTTGCCGGTTTTCTGCTGGGCTTCTTTATGCCGCTTATCGTGCTCTTCGGCATGCATCAGTCAACGAGCCCTATCCAGATTTCCAATATCGCAACGCTTGGGTATGACTATCTGCTCCCGATCTCTTTCTGCCATAACCTCGCCGAAAGCGGTGCGTCTTTTGGTGCAGCCCTGCGCATGACCGACGAAAAGCTCAAGTCCGCTGCAATGACGTGCGCCTTCTCAGCATTTATGGGAATTTCCGAGCCCGCCTTGTTTACCGTTCAGGTTCCTAACAGGACTCCGCTTATCGCTGCGATGATTGCGGATGGCATTGGCGGTGCGCTTACCGTTGTTCTCGGCGCAAAGTGCTTCGGCTTTGTTATGCCCGGCATTACCTCGTTGCCCGTTTATGCCGATCCAAGCGGCAATCCCATGAACCTGATCATGATTGTCGTCTGCATCGCTTTGACTTGGGTTATCTCTGCGGCGCTCTCGTTTGCGCTCTATGGTCGTTTCGACAAAAAGTAACGACGTTTTGAGATAGACAATATTAATCGGCCGCTCGCCGGGGAATCGTTCTGCGACGCCCCAGCGAGCGGCATTTTATTGGTGGGGCGTGTCGTGTCGCCAACGGCGGCATGCCGCCTCGCCGCGCTAGTTGCGTCTGCCGCCTCCGTTGGCGCCCTGACGCCCCTGTGCCGCGCGATTGCGACCGGCAGTGTTCTGCGCGCGGGGCATACCGCCGTGACCCTTGCTGCCCTTGGGCCCCTTGCCGGCGGCGCCACCGTGGGCCTTGCCGCCCTTCTTGCCGGTGCCATGCCCACCGCCGGCAGACGTCTCGCCCGGGCGTGGCGGCACGGGGCGAATCAGGCAAAGCTTGGTATAGCCGATCAGATCACGACGCCCGGCCTTCTCTAGCGCCTCGCGCACCAGCTTGTAGTTCTCGGGCTTGCGATACTGGATGAGCGCGCGCTGCATGGCCTTCTCATGCGGGTCGCGCGCCACGTAGATCGGCTGCATGGTGCGCGGATCTACACCGGTGTAGTACATGCAGGTCGACATGGTGGACGGGGTGGGGTAGAAGTCCTGTACCTGCTCGGGCATGTAGCCCATGTCGCGCACGGCTTCGGCAAGGTCCACGGCTTCCTTCATGGTTGAACCGGGGTGGCTCGAGATCAGATACGGCACCACGTACTGCTTGAGTCCGTATTCGCGATTCAAGCGTTCAAATTTACGGCAGAATGCGTCGTAGACAGCTCGGCTCGGCTTGCCCATCACGGACAGCACCGCGTCGCTCACGTGCTCGGGCGCTACGCGCAGCTGGCCCGAGACATGGTGTTCCAGCAGCTCGCGTAAAAACTCGTCCGAGGCATCGGCCATGGTGTAGTCAAAACGGATGCCGCTGCGCACGAAGACCTTTTTGACGCCCGGCAGCTGGCGCAGGTCGCGCAACAGCTGCGTGTAGCCGCTTTCGTCGACCACCATGTTCTTGCACACGCTCGGCCACAGACAGCGCTTGTTCTTGCACACGCCGTGCTTGAGCTGCTTGTCGCAGGCGGGACGGCTAAAGTTGGCCGTCGGTCCGCCTACGTCGTTGATGTAGCCCTTAAACTCGGGATCGCGCGTGAGCAGCTCTGCCTCGCGCATGATCGAGTCGTGGCTGCGCATCTGCAACACGCGACCTTGGTGGAAGGTGAGGGCGCAAAACGAGCATTCACCAAAGCACCCGCGGTTGGAGCTGATTGAAAACTTGATCTCGGCAAAGGCCGGCACGCCGCCCGCGGCATCGTAGTCGGGATGCCAATCGCGTGCGTAGGGGAGTTCGGCAACCTCGTCCATCTCGTCGGTGGTGAGTGTTGCCGACGGCGGGTTCTGCACCACGTACACGCTGTTGGGATATGGCTCTACCAGGCGATGCCCGGTGATGGGGTCCATATTCTGCTGCTGCACGTTAAAGCTGCGGGCGTAGTTGAGCTTGTCGGCGGCAAGGTCGTCCCAGCTGGGCAGCAGGTCGTAGTCGTAGACCTCGTCGAGCGAGCTGGTGCGGTAGACGGTGCCATTGATATAGGTGATCTGATCGACGGGCAGCCCCGCGTCGAGCGCGTCGGCGATCTCGACAATCGCGTGCTCGCCCATGCCGTAGATGAGGATGTCGGCGCCCGAGTCGAGCAGCACCGAGCGCTTGAGCTTGTCCTGCCAGTAGTCGTAGTGGGCCAGGCGACGCAGGCTTGCCTCGATGCCACCGATAATGATGGGGGCGTCCTTAAACGTCTGGCGGATGAGGTTGCCGTAGACCGTGACGGCGCGATTGGGACGGCGCCCCTCCTCGCCACCGGGGGTATAGGCGTCGGTGTGGCGGCGGTGTTTGGTCACCGAATAGTGGTTGACCATGGAGTCCATGTTGCCGGCACTGACCAAAAAGCCCAGGCGCGGCTCGCCGAGCACAGTGATGCTGGCGGGGTCGGTCCAGTCGGGTTGGCAGATGATGCCCACCTTGTAGCCGTGCGCGTCGAGGACGCGACTGATGATGGCCATGCCAAAGCTGGGATGGTCCACATAGGCGTCGCCGCAGATGTAGACAAAGTCGCACTGGTCCCAGCCACGCGCATCCATGTCGGCGCGGCTGACGGGGAGGAACTTATCGCGGCCCGGTCGCCAGGGGCGGGCGGGCGTCGCTTGGGAATGCTTGGTGCGGGCGACCGTGGCCTGCGCCTTACCGCCGCGCTTTTGCTGCTGGCCCTGTTTGCCCTGCTGACTGCGCTGGTTGTTCTGAGCGTGCTGAGGCTTTTTTGCCACGATCCCTCCCGGTGTTTGTATGCTGCACGTAATTGTAACCAGTCTTTTTGGGACGGGGCTAAAAAGACTGGGGGAGTACATGAGCTGGGGATCGGCGCGTCGATGCGGGGATCGTTTGTTTCCAGACTGTGTATCTGCGCGTTGGAGAACCCGTCTCGCGCGCACGCCATGTTGTCAATGGGTTACAGTATGAACGGCGGCTATGTTTCCGCCAACGCACGAGAGAGTCGTCAACAAGGAGGATGCACGACGATGCAGCGTGCCAAACAGATATCGGAGTCTATTGAGCTGGGCATCATCTTGGCGCTCGCCGGTGGCTTTATGGACGTCTATTCGTACATTGGGCGCGATCATGTTTTCGCCAACGCGCAGACAGGCAACATCCTGCTCGTGGGCGTGAGCATCTCGGAGGGCAACTGGGCACTTGCGGGACGCTACTTCTTCCCCGTGGTGTCGTTTGCCGTGGGCATTATGCTTGCCGACCTGGTACACGAGCGGTTTGGCAGCGTGATTCACTGGCGCCAAGTGACGGTGTTCTTTGAAGCCGTCATCTTGCTGGGCGTGAGCTTTATCCCCGGTGGCGGTTACAACCTGCTCGCCAACTGCCTCACCTCGTTTGCCTGCGGCATGCAGGTCGAGAGCTTCCGCAAGATACATGGTCACGGCATCGCCACGACCATGTGCATCGGTAACCTGCGCAACGCGCTGCAAAACGTGGACGACTACATCATCACCCACAAGCGCGGCTTTTTGGAAAACGGCGTGCTGTACTTTGGCGTGATCTTTACCTTTGTGTTTGGCGCCGTGCTGGGCAACTGGTGTATTGAGCGCATGGGCCTGCATGCCATCGTCGTGGCGAGCTTGCTGCTGTTTGTCGCGTTTGCCATCATGTTTATCGACCGCGAGCGCGATTTGCACAGGAAATGGGCCCGCATCATAGCTGACTGGCAGACCGCGAGTCTTAAGCGCTAAGGTGCATGTTCGTAAGGTAGTGTCGAAAAAGTTGGTGTAAGGGCCCTTGCGGCCCCTGTGTCCGATATCCGGAATCAGTTGATATCCTAGGCCGCCTCCACGCTGTCGGCAAGTTCCAGGCTGGATTCGATCATCTTCCTGGCCGCCTTCTCCAGCTCCGCCCAGTCGTGCTCGCCCGCGGCACCCATTCTGAACGCGGCGTCATGCATCTCGGCCATCTTCCTCTCCGAGAAGTAGCGCGAGCCGGACCATGTCTCGGCCTGGTCGCACATGACGGCGCCCACGAGCCTGAGCAGCGAACTCTCCGACGGGAAGACCTGCACCACGCGCGAGCGGCGCTTGATTTCCCTGTTGGCGCGCTCCTGCACGTTGTTGGTGCGCAGGCGCTTCCAGTGCGACGGCGGGAAGTCCAGGTACGCGAGCGCGTCGGGCTCCGCCTCCTCGAGCACCCTCGCCGCCCTCGGGCAGCACCCCTCCAGCATCTCGCACGCCGCGTGGTACATGGCCACGGCGGTGGCGGCGTCCCCGGCGCGGAAGACCGAGGAGACGATGCGCCCCACGCGGCGCCTCAGCTGCCAGGAGCCGGCCTCGCGCATGCAGTCGCGCATCAGGTGCACCGCGCAGCGCTGCCAGGCCGCCCCCTGGAAGACCTCGCCTACGGCCCTGACCAGGCCCCCGTGGGCATCGGATACGACGAGCTCGGTGCCGGTCGCGCCGCGGTCGCGCAGCTTCCGCAGGAAACCGAGCCACGATTCGTAGGACTCCGTGTCCACCACGGACACCCCCAGCACCCGCCTCCAGCCGGACTCGTCGCAGCCTATCGCCGTGACCACTGCGGTCGAAGCCACGCGGCCCCCGCGGCGGCACTTGACGTAGGTCGCGTCGAGCCAGATGTAGGGTATCGCGCGCGCATCGAGCGGCCCCTCCGCGAGGTCGGCTATCTCGGCGTCGAGGGTCGCGGCGATCGCGCTCACGCGGTCCCTGCCGAGCCTCTCGATGCCCATCTTCTCGGCTATCCTCTGCACCTTCCTGGTGCTGGTGCCGGTGGCGTACATCTCGGCTACCGCCGCGACGAGCGCGCGGTCGACGCGCTGGTAGCGCTCGAGGACGTCCTCGGGGAAGAAGCTGCCCGTCCTGAGCTTGGGGATTCTCAGGTTGAGCGTGCCCACGCACGTCTCGAGGCCGCGGTCCCTGTAGCCGTTCCTGCTGTTGGCCCCATCGCCGCAGAGCTGGTCGGCCTCCTCGTCCATGATGGCGTTGACCACCTGCTCGGCGAGCAGCCTGAGCAGCGACTGGATGTCGACCATCCCGTCGGTCGACCTCGGGATGGCGGCCTTATCCGGCATCGCGTCTGCTAATATCTCCATAGCGGTCCCTGTCCTTTCCCAGAACCTGTGTTATGTAGCAATTCCAGATTCTAGGACAGGGGCCGCTTGCGTTTGGCGGTCAGCCGTCGGCGCGCTTACACCAACATTTCCGACGCGATCGTTCGTAACAACATTCAGGAGCCAGAAAAAACTATCCAGCTCCTGAATGTTGCTACGAACTGCTTTTTGCGATTTATTCGAGATGCTCTTCAATCCGAGCCCTAAGAAGGGCAATGGCTGTAGGTATTCCAATTGCGGCGGCTAATTCGGCTTTATCCAAAACCTGTATGCTAAAGCACGATTGTTTATCACATTGAAGGACGATAACTGAAGATAGTTTCACTTCCCGTTGGCTGAATATATCGTAATCTCCAAATAGGAAGTTACCTTTTATTGTGTAATTCGGTATGTTCGTTACGCACTTCATCTCAAGTCTGTTTAGGCCATAATCAAACACCGCAACTTCCTTGTGTTCGATGATGAGCGCAACCCTGGGCATGTTGCTAAAACCACCGTCGACGACAGTGAAGAGTTTTTCATTTGCATCGTCATAAACGGTATATTTAAGACTCAATAGCTGTCCTAGTGGACCCGTGAACCCATGTTTTTTGATGTTGAGGTTGTCTCCTGCTGGGTTGATGAGAGCCAGAGTATGCGGATAAGGGTTACCTTCAATTGAGATTTGATATTCGTTTGTAGCCGTCTTGCTCGATTTAGGACAACTAGCCACCATGTGTCATCGCCTCGATCGAATTGGAACCGTCTTCTGCTTCGTGCGGAGAATTACGCTGTACGTTGCAGTAGATGCAGCTGCAATAACCGCATGGGCAATTTCTAACAAAATGAATGACGTTATTTGCTGCATGCATGTTATTCACTACAAAGTATCTTTTTATAAACGTATTGTCAAACATATATTGCTAAAACAGAAACAATTTATAGACTGAGTCGGTCGTATTCTTTGGGCGATTGCTCCTAGAATCTAGTCTTCGCTGCTGTCGGGAGGGAAGGGCTAAGGCCCCGTTAGTATGTTGAAGCGCTTTAAACTATTTGACGTTCTCACGTGTTTTTTGTTTCAAAAGCGTTAGGATGGGACTTATAGTGCGGGGCGTAACGGGTGCCCCGCGCACGATAGGAGGCTATCAATGGCTAATCGTTTCGTTCTCAACACCATTTCTTACCATGGTTCCGGCGCCATCAAGGAGATTCCCGGCGAGCTCCAGCGTCGTGGCTACAAGAAGATCTTCGTCTGCTCCGACCCCGATCTGGTCAAGTTTGGCGTTACCGCTAAGGTGACCGACGAGCTCGACGCCGCCGGCATCGCTTGGAGCCTCTACTCCGAGATTAAGCCCAACCCCACCATCCAGAACGTCAAGGACGGCGTCGAGGCCTTCAAGGCCGCCGAGGCTGACGCTATCGTGACCATTGGTGGTGGCTCCTCCATGGACACCGCCAAGGCTATCGGCATCATCATCAACAACCCCGAGTTCGCCGATGTCCGCAGCCTCGAGGGCGTTGCTCCCACTAAGAACCACGCCGTGTTCACCATCGCCGTGCCGACGACCGCCGGTACCGCCGCCGAGGTGACCATCAACTACGTCATCACCGACCCCGAGAAGGTTCGCAAGTTCGTGTGCGTCGACACCAACGACGCCCCCGAGGTCGCCGTCGTCGACCCCGACATGATGGCTTCCATGCCCGCCGGCCTGACCGCCTCCACTGGCATGGACGCTCTGACCCACGCCATCGAGGGCTACACCACCAAGGGCGCTTGGGAGCTCTCCGACATGTTCCACTTTGAGGCTATTAAGCTGATCAGCGAGAACCTGCGCGACTCTGTCGCCGAGGCCAAGTCCGGTCAGCCCGGCTCCGGCCGCGAGGGCATGGCTCTTGGCCAGTATGTCGCCGGCATGGGCTTCTCCAACGTCGGCCTGGGCATCGACCACGCCATGGCTCACACCCTGTCCGCTCACTACGACACCCCGCACGGCGTTGCTTGCGCCATGCTGCTGCCGATCGCCATGGAGTTCAACAAGCCGGTTTGCGCCGAGCGCCTGGCCAAGGTTGCCGTCGCCATGGGCGTTGACACCTCGGGCATGAGCACCGACGAGGCTGCCGACGCCGCTATCGCCGCCGTTAAGCAGCTTTCCGCCGACGTGAACATCCCGCACGTCTGCGAGGCCATGAAGGCTGACGAGATCGAGGTCCTGGCCAAGGACGCCATGGCCGACGCCTGCTTCCCGGGTAACCCGCGCGAGGCGACGCTCGACGACGTCATCGAGCTCTTCAAGAAGATCTGCCCGGCTGCCTAACTTGGTTCGGCGGGCCCCTGCCCGTTAGCCCCACAATCGTCCTCGGACATGTCGGAAGCCCCCGCTGCGCACTTTGAACTGCCTCCCATTTCTTGGACATGAGAAATGGGAGGCTTTTTATGCGTGTCG
>CAUBIC010000002.1 GCA_958435945.1 uncultured Collinsella sp.
CCATCTGATCGTAAAGGTCGGTGTGGTTGGCGCCGGGGATAATGAGCAATTCCTTGTTGTCCCCGGTCAGCTTGCTGTACGCGGTTTCGCTGAAATAGCGGGAGTGCGCCTTCTCGCCATGCACCAGCAACACAGCAGAGCGGATTTCGCTGCTATATTGCAAAATCGGCATATTCAAAAATGACAGCGAAGACGTCGCATTCCAGCCACCGTTGGAGTTCAGGCTGCGGGGATGATAGCCTCGCGGAGTTTTGTAGTAGGCGTAATAGTCCGCTACAAACTGCGGCGCATCCTCCGGTAGCGGATCGACCACGCCGCCCGCCAGCGCATAGCTGCCGTTTTTATAGTCCTCGGTACGCTGCTCATTCAGCGCTTTCCGCTTTTCAAAGCGCGCCTGCTCGGAATCCTCGGCGTCAAAATAGCCGTTTGCGGTCACGCGGGTCATATCGTACATGGTCATAGCCGCGGTAGCCTTGATACGGGTGTCGATGGCCGCCGCATTGACTGCCATGCCGCCCCAACCGCAGATGCCGATGATGCCGATACGCTCCGGGTCAACGCTTTCCTGCACAGAGAGGAAATCCACCGCTGCGCAGAAGTCCTCGGTGTTGATGTCCGGCGATGCTACATAGCGGGGCGTGCCGCCGCTCTCGCCGGTATAGGACGGGTCAAAGGCAATTGCGAAAAAGCCCAGCTCTGCCATTTTCTGCGCGTACAGACCGGAGGACTGCTCCTTCACCGCGCCAAACGGGCCGCTGACGGCAATGGCAGGCAGCTTGCCTTCCGCGTTCTTAGGCACGTACACGTCGGCAGCCAATGTGATGCCGTATCGGTTGTGGAAGGTCGCCTTGTTGTGCTCAACCTTGTCGTTTTTGGGGAACGCCTTGTCCCATTCCTGCGTCAGTTTCAACTGCTCCATACCTAAGCCTCCTTGTCGGTCGCTTTAAGGTATTGCTCGTCGTCCACGGGCTCCAACCACTCGTTGGAGGCCTCCTCGCCCGGAACCTCCACCGCGAGATGGGAAAACCAGCTGTCGGGCGCCGCACCGTGCCAGTGCTTTACGCCTGCGGGAATATTTACTACATCGCCGGGGCACAGCTCCTGTGCCGGTTTGCCCCATTCCTGGTAAAACCCTCGGCCAGCCACGCAGACGAGAATCTGCCCGCCGCCGCTTTTGGCGTGATGGGTATGCCAGTTGTTGCGGCAGCCGGGCTCAAACGTCACGTTGTAAACGCCGACTTGCTCGGTGGAAAGGGGTGAGAGGTAGCTTTGACCGATAAAGTACTTCGCAAATGCGTCGTTGGGGGCACCGATGGGAAAGGCCATCTCGTTTTGATGCTTGGTTCTTGCGTCGGCGGCATCGCTATCCGCCCAGACCTCCTTCGCCATGCGAAAGGCCGCCCATGCCTTGGGCCAGCCTGCGTAAAACGCCGCGTGCGTAAGGATTTCCGCTATCTCCGCCCTGGTCACGCCGTTGTTCTTTGCGGACATCAGATGATATTGGAACGAAGAGTCCGTCAGCCCCTGTGCCATCAAGGCAACCACCGTCACCACGCTGCGGTCTCGAAGGGAAAGCCTGTCTTCTCGGCTCCACACCTCGCCGAACAGCACATCGTCATTGAGCTGTGCGAATTTGGGAGCAAAGTCCCCCAGGGCATCTCTGCCCGCTGTCTGTTTGATTGCCATGATCGATTTCCTCCTGTCGATGGTTTTGAGTGCAAAACTGCTTCCGTCCAGCTAAGCCGCGCCTAGACTCCTGTGCCCATTCGTCGCGCCTGCTCAAGAGCGGGGTGACCGGCGATTACGGAACACCCCTTGCGCTCCCAATTTATATTGACGAGAATGAAGGTAATACCTAAAGCTGACTTTAGGTCAAGGAGTAAATTCGAGATTTGTCCGGAGGGGCCATGTACACAATCGGACAGGTAGCGGAGATGTTCGGTCTGCCCGTTTCCACGCTGCGGTATTACGACAAGCAGGGGCTGTTCCCGGGATTGGAGCGGGCGTCGGGCATTCGCCGATTCGGCGATACAGAACTCGAGGCGCTTCGGGTCATCGAATGCTTAAAGAAGGCTGGGATGGAGATTAAGGACATCCGACTGTTCATGGAATGGTGTGCGGAGGGCCCATCGACATATCCCAAGCGCAAGGCCATGTTCGAGGAGCGGAAGGCCCACATGGAGTCGGAGATCGCGAAGATGAACCGCGCGCTAGACATGTTGAAGTTCAAATGCTGGTACTACGAGCAGGCGATCCAAGATGGAAACGAGGATAGAGTGAAGGCGTTGATTCCCGACAATTTGCCGGAAGAAATCAAAGATACCTACGATAACGCCCACACTCAATAATGCCGCCCGATGCTCAAGGGGCTTTGGCAAGGAGTCGTTTTAGGCAGACATGCAAAAAGAAAGCCTCCGAACTAGAAGGTTCGGAGGCTGTTATTCCCGTTATTTCGCTGATGGCTTTGCTCTATGGAGACGCCGAAACAGCATCAGGCGGTACTCGACGGTATCAAAACGCGAGTTCAGAAGCCAGTTCCCGTTATTCCCATAGGCATAAGCGCATCTGTTCGCGATTGCCTATCGATGCTCTGCCTCGAGCACGGCAGACACCGCATCGAGGAACTCCCGCACATGGTCTGCGGGGTGCGACGAATGAAGTAGCCCGTAAGACACGAGACAGTCCCAATCGGTAGGGACGGTTTTGAGCATGGGGTGGACGTTGGCCCACAACGGCAGCGTCGCAAGCGCGAGGTCCTCGTTCGCGCCGCGATTGAACACCTCCGCCCGATATTGCGGGAAGTCTACGAGCGCGATTTGAGGATGATGCAAGAGTATCTCGTCGCGCACGCGGTCGATTTCGGCGTTCCAGCCCCGGCGTATAAGCATAAGACTGTGATTGTGGAGGTCGTCGAATGTGACGATGTCGCGTTTGGCGAGTTCGTTGTCGACGGGAACGGCGCACCAGAGCGGCTCGCGCGAAAGCTCGAGGCCCAGGCACCCGCGCTCTTTAAGAAAGGCATCGTCGAAAATCCCCGCCACGATATCCATGTCTTGCCCGAGGTTCGCCAAACCGCGCGGCACCGAGGGTGTGTTTTCAAACGTGACCACCTGAAGGCTCATGCCAGGGCAACGTTCCTTCACCTTCGGCCACAGCTTCGTGAGCGGCGTGCTGGGCGTCATGAGCGACACTCCCACGCGGATGATGCGCTTCTCTCCACGCTCGGCGACGCGGGCGCGTGCGATTGATTCTTGAGAGTACTGCACGATATGGCGGGCGTCGGCGAGCAGCGACCTGCCTGCTCGCGTAAGCGAAAGCCCCTGATGCGATCGGTGGAACAGCGTAAGGCCTAGCCGCGACTCCAGCAGGTTCATCTGCTTGATGACGGCCGTGGGCGTGATGAAGGACTCTTGTGCCGCTTTGGAGAAGCTGCCCGCCTCCGCCACGCGGATGAAAGTGTCAAGCTGTGGGTTGTACATCGATCCTCCTGTCACGCATTATGTGCCGTATATACCCCATGGTTATATCCATCATTCCAACGTGAACTTCTCGCACGTCAGTAAACGCCGTAGCCTTGTATTCGAAAAGTCACCATTAAGGAGGAGACCATGGAGTATCTGAAGCTCAACAACGACGTAGAGATGCCCATCGAAGGTTTGGGCACCTTCCTCATGACCCCGACCGAGGCCGAGGCGGCCGCAACCACCGCGCTCACGACTGGCTACGAGCACATCGACACCGCCAACGCCTACATGAACGAGCGCGCCGTGGGCCGTGCCATCGCCAAAAGCGGCATCGCACGCGACAAGATCCTCGTCTCCACCAAGCTCTGGCCGAGCGTCTACGACGCGGGCATGCCGGCGGTGGACGCCATGCTCCAGCGCCTGGGGCTCGACTACGTCGACATGCTCATCCTGCACCAGCCGGTAGGCGACTACCTGGCCGCGTGGCGCACGATGGAGGAGGCGTACCGCGCGGGCAAGGTGCGCGCCCTCGGCCTCTCCAACTTTCCGCAAGACAAGATCGCCGAGGTCATCGAGGTCGCCGACATCATGCCGCAGCTCGTGACCGTTGAGTGCCACCCCTACCACGCCCAGCGCGACCTGCGCGCCTACCTCGCGCCGTACGGCACGGTGATCGAGGCGTGGTACCCGCTCGGCCACGGCGACAAAGGTCTTCTGGAGGAGCCCGTCTTCGTCGCTCTCGCCGAGAAGTACGGCAAGACCCCGGCCCAGGTGATCCTGCGCTGGCACGTGCAGATGGGCACCTCCATCATCCCCGGCTCCAAGAACCCCGCCCACATCGCCGACAACGCGAACATCTTCGACTTCTCCCTCACCGAAGACGAGATGGCCGAGATTGCCAAGCTCGACGGGACCATGACCTACTACACCGCCACTGAGGAAGCACTCGCGGGCTACCTGGCCATACGCCCCGATTTCGACGCGCAGGAGTAGCGCTCAGACGATAACGGACCAACCAAGCCGCCGCCGAGGACCAGTCGGCTGTCGAGGACGAGCCCGCCGCAGTGCCCGCTGCAGACGGTAACGTCCTCGTGGCCTACTACTCGGCACAGGGCCACACCGCTGTCGTAGCTCAGGCCATCGCCGACGAGCTCGGCGCCGATCTCTTTGAGGTGACGCCTAGAACCCGCGGGTTATAGCCCCGTGCGCACCCCAGCGTTATAGAACCCTCACCAACGGAAACTTCCGCCGGCGCGGCGCCCCTCGTATGGTGGATACGTCAAGTTGCGAGAAAGGAAGGCACCATGGGCTACATCACCTTGAACAACGGCGTCAGGATGCCGCAGCTCGGCTTCGGCGTGTATCAGATCCCGGACGCCGCGGAATGTCAGCGCGCCGTGGAGGACGCGCTCTCGGTCGGCTACCGGCTGCTCGACACGGCCGCGAGCTACGGCAACGAAGAGGCGGTCGGGGCCGCCATTCGTGCGAGCGGCCTGCCGCGCGACGAGGTGTTCGTGACGACCAAGCTGTGGATGTCGGATGTGAGCTACGAGGGGGCCAAGCGCGGCTTCGACGCGTCGCTCAAGCGGCTGGGGCTCGACTACGTCGACCTCTACCTCATCCATCAGCCGTTCGGCGACGTCTTCGGCGCGTGGCGCGCCATGGAGGAGCTCTACGAGCAGGGCGTTATCCGCGCCATAGGCACAGCTAACTTCTACCCCGATCACCTCGCAAACCTCATCTCGTTCAACCGCATCGCCCCCGCCGTGAACCAAGTCGAGTGCAACGTGTTCTTCCAGCAGCGCGAGGCGCAGGAGTACATGGCCGGCAAGGAGGTGGCCATGGAGGGCTGGGCGCCCTTTGCGGAGGGCAGAAACGACCTCTTCCGCAACGAGGTCCTCGCTCGCATCGGCGAGGCACACGGCAAGACGGTCGCCCAGGTCGTGTTGCGCTGGCTGCTGCAGCGCGGTGTGGTCTGTATCCCTAAGAGCACGCACCGCGATCGCATGGAACAAAACTTCGACGTCTTCGACTTCGCGCTGGGCGACGACGAGATGGTCGCCATCGCCGCGCTCGACACCGGTCGCAGCGCGTTCTTCGACCACCACGACCCCGCCACCATCGAATGGATGTCCGGGCTCGTGCGCAACGTGTAGACGAGCGGTCAGGCCGCACTGATAACTTACTAGGAGGAATTGCCATGAACTCATTCACGTACGACTACCCGGTCAGGAACTACTTCGGCGAGGGTGCCATGGACCAGGCACTCGACGCCGAGATGGGTGCCATGGGCAAGACAGTGATGCTCGCCTACGGCGGAGGTTCGGTCAAGCGAGCCGGCGTCTACGGCCACGTGGTCGATAAGCTCACGAGCGCGGGCAAGCGCGTGGTGGACTTCGGCGGCATCATGCCCAATCCGACCTACGAGAAGTGCCAGGAAGGCGCCGCGCTCGCACGCGAGGAGCAGGTCGACTTCATTCTCTCCGTCGGCGGCGGGTCGGTCTTCGACTGCTGCAAGGTGGTCTCCGCGCAGGCGATGCTTGACGAGGACATCGAGACGTTCGAGCACGCCGACGGCAAGATGCCGAGCTCGTTCATCCCCATGGGATGCATCGTTACGCTCTCCGGCACGGGCGCCGAGCAGAACAACGGCGCCGTCATCACCAACGAGGAGACGCACGTGAAGGGCGCCTATCTGGGGGCGATGCCCATGTGGGCGGCGCTCGACCCGGCGCTCACGCTCACCGTACCGCATGCGCAGTTCATGAGCGGCGCGTTCGACACGCTCTCGCACTGCATGGAGAGCTATTTCGGAAGCCCGCGCGGACGCAACGTCACCGACGACATCAACCTCGCCATCCAGCGTAACGTCATCCGCAACATGCGCGTCATCGCGGACGACGACCAGAACCTCGATGCCCGAAGCGAGCTCGTCTATGACTCCGCCATGGCCGAGAACGGCGTGCTCAAGATCGGCAAGTCAACGGACTTCCAGGCGCACATGATCCAGCACCAGTACGGCGCGTACACCCACACCAACCACGGAATGGGCCTCGCGGTCATCCACCCTGCGCTCTACCGCCACCTGGCCCCCGAGGCGCCCGCGCAGTTCGCCCGCTGGGCGCGCGAGGTGTGGGACGTCGACGCCAAGGGCAAAGACGACCTTACGGTGGCGCTCGAGGGCATCGACCGCCTGCAGACGTTCATCGGCGAGATGGGGCTTCCCACGAGCTTCGCCGAGATGGGCTCCGACGCGTCCGACGAGACGCTGCACAAGGTTGCGGACACCTGCGTGCTCACCGGCGGCTGCGCCAAGAAACTGGAGCGCAGCGAGGTGTTTCAGATTCTGACCGAGTGCCTCTAGATCGGCGGTGGGTGATCCGCCCGCGCCGAAGGAAACCGTACGACTCCGAGATGTCATCGTAATCGTAGGACCCGGCGAGCCCGCCGCGCCTGATGAATCCGTCGAAGTCGTCGTCGACGGCCCCCTGCTCGTCAAAGTAGAAGCGGTATTCGCCGAAGCTGAAGGGGAGGATGTGTACCTCCCCGTGGCGCCCTGTGAACAGGGTCGCCAGGTCCGAACTCAGGAGGAACGCGTTCGATCCCGTGAGGTAGATATCCCATCCGCCACGCGCGTGAATGCTGTTAATTGCTTTCTCGAACCCCTCACACAGCTGCACCTCGTCGATGAAGAGACGGTTGCGGGCGCCCTCTTTGTGCCGCTCTATGATTTCGCGATGCAGCGCTGGTACTCGAGCAGTAGCTCGTTGTCGAGGTCCAGCAGATCGATGTAGACGTTGTTGGAGGATGAGTCCTTCCGAGCAACGGAGGTGGAGAACGCCTTCATGAGCTCGGACTTGCTGGAGCGGCGCATCCCCGTGATCACCTTGATGTCCCAGGTGCCCTACTTCTCGCCCTCCAGCAGCCCCACGATGCGGTCGATGTCGACGGCAAAGCGAGGCCTTCCCTCGCGCTCGTAGCGGTCGAGGTATGCCTGGCACTCGGAGACAATGCGCTTGGTGTTGCCGTCGATGATGCGCTGGAGCGTCTCGTAGTAGGCCGAGCCCTCGGTCCTGAAGCGGCGCTGGTAGGCCTTGGTTATGGGGAACATCTTGATGTAGTGGATGCCGTGGCGGCAGCCGGGGCGCGTCGTGGGGCGGGGTGGCAACGCAAAGTACTGGTCTTTGGGCACGTTAGGGGCGATGTTGGAACGCAGCGGCACGGCGAAGTCCCTGCGCTTCCCGCGGAAACGCAGCCTCACCACCACGATGCAGGGGCGATTGTGCTTAAGCATGAGCTCGCGGTCGCCATCGACGAGGTCGAAGAAGTCCTGGGAGATGGATACGATCTTCATCGGTTACGCTCCCTTCATACGAAGCGGGGCCCGCATCGCTGCAGGCCCCTACAGGTGGGCGATATTCTACGCCTTGCGGCACCCCGTCGCCCACGGAGGTTAAACGTACACGTAAGCCGTACTCTGAAAGCCGCGGCTTCCGGCAAGTAGTTTATACCACGAAAGGTCGCTTTCGATGCGCCTAGCTCGCAAAATAACACTCGCCGGGCCGTCACCCCTGATCGTTACCCTCCAATCTTCATTGAAGTCAGCAGGTCAATTCATATAGTCATGGGGGTTTATCCTGAAGGAAATCAAATTTATACCCCCATAACTAAGGAATTTTCTATTCCCACTCAATGACTAGAGCCCTGGTGTAATTGGCTGGATCACCGTTCCGGGAACCGGTATCGACCTACCTGTCCGCCAAGCTCCTTCTTCAGCTCCAGCCTAGTATCTGACTCGCGCCGTTATAAGCGAAAACCGAAGAGATGCGTCTTAGCCAAGAGAATAAGGTTAGCCTTATCTTACTGCATGATTCCTGTGTTATAGTTAGATGGCTCTAACTGTTTGGGGGCGACAGCCATGCACGAACGCAAGGGTTTCTGGGACAAGAATGCCAGTCGGTACGACCGCTTCACGCGAAAGGACCGGGCGGCGTATCAGAAGATGTATGAGCTGATCAGGCCGGTGGTGAAAGAAAAAACCGTACTGGAGGTTGCCACCGGCACGGGGCTTATCGCAAAGAGCATCGTGAATGCGGCGGCGCACATCGAGGCTACGGACGCTTCTGCAAAGATGATCCTTGAAGCAAAGCGGGACAATCAATCCGCAAAGCTGCACTTTTCCGTACAAGATATGTTCCGCCTGCCCTATGCACAGAAGTCCTTCGAAGTGGTGATCGCGTCCAATGCGCTTCACATAGTGCCGCATCCGGAAAAGGCGCTGCAAGAAATCAGGCGCGTACTGAAGGACGGCGGCGTGCTCATCGCGCCAACCTTCACCCACGCGGGGAACTCGGTTTCCGGCAAGGCAAAAGCCTTTTTCATGAGTATGGCGGGATTCCCCCTCTACAGCAGGTGGACAAGCGAGGAATACTTACGTTTTCTGCGTCAAAACGGCTGGGCGGTGCAGAAAAGCGCGGTGCTGAAGGCCTCGTTCCCGTTGACCTATGCGGAATGCACGAAATCGGAGGGGCCAGATGTCGTTCTTTGAAAACACCCGCAAGCCCGTGGGCCTCGGCGGGAAACTTATGGTTGCCATGATGAATCTGGGCCACAGCCCTGTGGCGCGGTGGGGACTTCGATTTCTACGACTTGCGCCAAATGCCAAGGTGCTGGATTGCGGCTGTGGCGGCGGGGCG
The DNA here is from genome assembly GCA_958435945.1 of uncultured Collinsella sp. Taxonomy (GTDB): domain Bacteria; phylum Actinomycetota; class Coriobacteriia; order Coriobacteriales; family Coriobacteriaceae; genus Collinsella. The sequence continues at coordinate 9,161 of CAUBIC010000002.1, forward strand.
AACATAAAACGGCTGCTGGAAAAATGCCCGCATGGCGTCGTCAAGGGCATCGACTATTCGCCCGTCAGCGTGGAGAAGGCTAGAAAGCTCAACCGAACTGCAATTCAGGAGGGGCATTGCGCCGTTCTGCAAGGCAGTGTGGCGGATATGGTATTTGAGGACGTCATGCGGGCATTTTTGCATCCATCCTGCACATGGCAATAGGCATGACGGTCATAGCGGCTGTGCTGGCGGCAATTGTGACAGTTGTTATTCACTGAGGAAGAAACCTATGAAATGTAAAATTGAGAAAAACACCGTTCAGGAGACGCTGATCCTCCCGCTGTATTCCCGGAAGCTGTGTACGGAGCTGTACCCGAACCTTTATAGGGATGAAACAGCGGTTCGTCTGCTCGACCAAATCGACTACGACTTTTCAGAGGCAGAGAAAAACTCCCGTAGCCTGATGCAGCGCTTTGGTGCGCTGGAGGTGGCCACACGGCAGAGTGATCTTGCTTTCGAGGTGCGGGATTACCTGAAAGGCCACCCCAATGCGGCGGTGGTCAATCTGGGCTGCGGGCTGGACAACACCGGCAGAACCTGCGACAACGGTAGATGCAAGATCTACAATCTGGACTTCCCGGATGTGATCGCCTTGCGGCAGCAGCTACTGCCCGCCGGGGATCGAGAACAAAATATCCCCTGCGACCTGAAAGACACCGCATGGTTTAGCAAAATCGATGCCTCCGGCGGGGCGGTGTTCTTTGCCTCCGGGGTGTTCTATTACTTTCTGACCCAGCAGGTCCGGGAACTGGTGCGGGGGATGGCGGGCGCTTTCCCCGGCAGTGTGCTGGTCTTTGATGCTGCCAATCGAACGGCGGTAAAGATGATCGCAAAAACATGGCTTAAAACTGCAAAAATCAAGGATGTGGGGGCATATTTTGCGGTTTCGGATGCCGCCAAGGAAATCGGCACGTGGGACAGCCGTCTGCAGGTCACAAGTCGCGGCTATATGCTGGGCTACAACGATTTGAGGGACCCTTCCGTCAGCGGCTTTTTCCGGTTTCTCGCAAGGGTCGGTGACAACGGGATGAAAATGCAAATCGTGAAAATAAGATTCTAAGAGACAAAAACGAAGCGCGCTCACTTTGACGTTGAAGAAGACGGCTTTTACGACGCATATTGGGCGTGCAAGGACACACATACAGCAGCGGACACGGATTCGATTGAAACCGTGCCCGCTATCTTATGCTATATTATTTTTTCGAACGTCTGTTCTATTCCCACTCGATAACAAGATCCGCAGGTAGAAGTGTAGTCCAGTTATTTGCACCACAAATTAACAGGCGTTTCTTCAACTGAATTTAGTCCTCATTTGGTCCCCACGCATAAAACGGAAAGGCCGATTCAAGATCTTTAATCAACTGGATCGTCCTTTGGTGGGCATTTGACCCAACGATATTTCTCATCGTCAAGGCGCGCGGCCAACTCATGGCGATCTCTATAGCGCAATGCTATAGGTTTAGGGAAAAGATCATCTTTTACGGAAGCAATCAACTCGTGAGGCGCATTGTTGTCTATCAGCGAAATCATTGCAAGGACATATCCGCTATAAAGACCGTCCACATAACCCGTTTGGTGCAAATTTTCAATAAGTAAATCATTTGGCAAGCCGCCATATCCACTTGGCAGTAAGCCTTCTTCTACGAGCTGAGAAGACCATAGGGAGATGATCTCATCCTCGTCTTTCTTGCTAAGTTTTCCTAGAATATCATCAATATCGATGCCCTGAACTTTATCGTTAAGGTATGCGAACAAGATCCGAATGAGGGTCTTGGCCATCGAAGACAACTCGCGATTGATTTCTTTCTTTACCTCACTAGCGACTCCTTCGCCCAATTATGTTTCTTTATTCATATCCTTTACCCTTCCTAGCGGCATGTCCCGAAGCAATATGCTCCGACTCGTCAACAAAGGAAGCACTTGCTAAGCAAACGCATACCCCCTCTTAAAACGCTCGTCGAAGGGGCAGAAATCGCTATAAAAATAGCCGTCAATAAGCTGTGAACCGTTCGGTTGACGTATCGACCGCCTTGATTCCTCGTTTTTCTCCTTTGTTGTTTTGTGTAGCCCTAAACTGAGCACACTTCGGAGTCGGTATCCAATCAATCTTCTATTGGTAGTCGTTTGCATACGAACTATAGAAGAGCGCCTTGCAATCGACATCGCTGTAGCCCGTAACGGCATCCTGCACATCGGCGCGCAAGAGGTTAAGCACCTTGTATACGCCCCCTCCCATGTCCCCAACGAAAAGCACCTGCTTAAACACGTCGGGATACTCACGTAGATAGGCAACGTAACCCCTGAGCTTGGCAAGCGTGTCACTGAGGAAATCTCCGTGCGGGTCGACGATCGACGGTTTGATTGTCCCGTCGCCGTCCTTCACGAAGAAAAGGAAGTCTGGATGCAGGGCTTTGCGTCCCACCGAAGACATGTACGGAATCGAAAACGCCTTGGCAGACATGCTGCCCGACGGATTGCGGTAGAAGGCAACCGTGCGATTCTTTGCCAATTCGTTCCTAACGATATAGTCTTCCGCCGGGTTCAGGTCAAGCGGGCAGAGGCCGTCCTCTTTCTGCACGATATGGCACGGATACTTAGCGAAGTCATCCGACGTGCTGGCAGACGTGGGCCACTCTATCTTTGTGAGGCGCTTGCCTTCGGTTTCACGGGCCAGCTCGTCGTAACGCTGCTTTGCCGAGTCGTTAAGGTAGTCATAATCGCCAGATCCATCGACCTTATCGAAGTATTCCTTTCGGCATTGAGCCGCCCAGCCCTCGAGCGCATCAACGATAGCCCGCGTGCGCACCGCCGCGGCAAGGCGCAGGTCGCACTCGGGGCACCCAAGCTCCTTGAAGTTGACGCGACGATACTCATTCGCAAACTCCTTAGTGAAATGCATGTCGGCGTCGCGGGCGGCCTTTCTGAGGCCCTCGGCGTCCGTGCGGGCTTCCTCCTGCTCCTGGTCCTCAGTCTCGTTGAGCTTGTCGAGCGTGATCTTGACGGTCTCGGCAACCTCTACGTCGTGTTTGGCTTCGCGGTACTCGTCCTCGTTAGCAACGATGTATCCCTTGAGCTTCTGGACGAACTGTTTTTTCACGTCGGCCGCGGCATTGACATCGAGGCCAGTCTCGACAAGCAGAGTCGCCGTCTTAACCAGGCTCTGAAATTCGTTTCTAGCCTTCTTCGGAATGCGCTGGACGGGGATGGAATCGAAGGCTGCGCGGATGCCCTGCCACTCCTGATGCGTGAAAGACTGCTCGCGTTTGGTGGGCGGTTTGGGCTTTGCCATGGGCACGGGTTTTACGACCGAGACGGGCTGGGTCGGCTCGGTCTGTGTGGAACTTGGCTCAGGTGTTGCAGGTTGCTGCGGGGCAGACGCTGCAACGTAGTTGCCCGTTGCGGGCCGAGGCGCCAGCTCCGCTCCTAGCGCCGGGACGTCGACGGGCCTGGCCGCCGAGGCAAGCGAGGGCTGCGTTCCCTGCATGTCCAACGGCTCCTGAATCGCGATGCCGGCAAGCGGCGCCTGGTAGCCGGGTTGTGTCTGCCGCGCCGCCTCGATGGCCTTCTCGTTCTCCTCGTACGCCCTGAGCTCCTGTTGGTAGTCGGCTTCGGACTTGGGCGCAGCCGCCGTGATAGTCACGGGGTTGAGAACGATGTTCTGCTTGCCAATGGAGCTCTCGCCCATGTCGTCCTTGCGGCCCATGAGGTAGTCGACCACGTCCTGAGTGCTCTCGGGATTGAACTGGGGCAGGTAGCAGGCGACGGAGTTCAAAAGATCATCGGATTCGATGCGCCGCGCAAGTGGAGTGCGTACCATACGTCCCACGAGCTGTGCGATATAGGTCGAGTCCGAACGCCTGCGCTGCGAGAAGATGACCTCCGCTCGCGGGCAGTCCCATCCGTTGGAGACAGCCTCCTTGGCGAAGAGCACGCGAATGCGCGAGGTGTCCTGAACGAACTCGGGCTCGACATAGGGAATGAGGTATTTTCCCGCCGCGATGTCCTTATGCTCGCCGAAGACGTTGGCGAACGACATCGCCTCGGAAAGGCCGGGGACCAGGCCCGTGATCTGGTCGCACATCTCAGCCAGGGCCGAGTTGCTCACGTTGTCCGCCGCTTGGATGAGCAGCAGCGGGTTGACGGGACTCTCGCCCTCACGGGCACAGTACTCGCCCCACTCGCGGCAGGCCAGGGCATAGCGCTCGCACGCCATAGTGAGGTACTGGTGCTCGACTGGGTCGTCCTTCTCTGGCACGCGCAACTCGATGATGTCCTTGAGCAGACCTGACTCCTGGACCTCGCGAGGGGTCACAGCGACCTTTGGCATACGCACGCGATCGGCGCGCTGGTCCATGGCCGCCTCGAACCTCTGCGGCGTGGCAGAGACCCCGACGACGATGGGCATCGCTGCACGGCCGTCGAACCCATCAATGAGGCTGGCGTAGATCGTCGCGGTGCCGCGCTCGCTCGAGGCATTGGCCCCCAGACCGCGATGGGCCTCGTCTATGAACAGATAGAGGTTACGCTCCGGGTCCCTGATGGTGCGGTCAAGGATGTCCCAGAACACGCGGCCGGAGTTGGCCTCACTGCCCTTGGTGAGAAGGCCGTTCTTACTGAGTAGGTCCTTGCTGAGGAAATAGACGTGGCGCGGCTCGAGAATGTCGTGCGCGGCTCCGAAGTCGTTGGTAATTGTGACCAGGTGGCGCCTGTCAAGGATGCTGTCTGCTAGCTTGTCCGCCACGTTTGAGAAACGCACGCTCGTCTGCTCGTTCAGGCTCGGGGAATCCGAGAGCCAAAGAACGACGGCATTCTCGTCGGGCATGAGGCTCAGATCGTCGTCCCCGAAGAAGAGCGCTTCGATCGTCGCTGCGCACATGACCGTCTTGCCCGACCCCGTGGGAGATGCGAGGCATATCGAGGACAGCTCGCCGTCCTGCTCGTAGCGTCGGCGCATCGACTGCAACTTGTTCGCCAGGGTCGCGACCGCACCGGCTTGGAAATCCTTAAGTTCGACTCTCATGTTTACCTCACCGCATCCTCGGCGGCAATCTTGAACGATTGCAGGTAGTTCTCGTACAGGCGGACGACGTCGAGCCCAGGCAGTTGTGCCTTGACGGAGGCGTATCGAGCCGTGTCGTCCGTGATCACATAAGCACACCCTATGCTGGCATTCTGCTTGACGGCGTCTATGAAAGCGCCGACCGAAGCAAAGTCGAAAAGGACGGCGTAGGCGTCGGCCATGGCAAAGCCCGGCTGCTCGTGCTTGATGATGCTGCCACGCGAACCAGCGCGCAGCCAGAGCAGGGGCGCGATCTCCTCGAAGGCCACGCCCAGCTCGACGGCGTCTGGGTCTGCGTAGGTGAGGTCAAAGAAGACGGCGTTTTCCTCGAAGCCGTCGGCCATGGGAAACTCGTCGGTGAACTTGTAGTCACCCTTGATGGGATCGCCCTCGGGCGTCTTGCCCGTGATGGCCGCCGTGACGCGAGGCTTGGTAACGTACTGGCAGATACCCAGTGCCTCCCACTTGGGATCGCCTTTACGAAGACCTTGCTTCAAAAGCCCCTTACTCTCCTCATCAGACACTTCATTGTTGGTAATACAGACGCACTTGCGCTGACCGCCGTCTTGATGGTTGAGACGCATGACAGCATGCGCTGTTGTGCCCGATCCAGAGAAGAAATCCACTATGAGCGCATTGGGCTTACTCGCAATGAAGAAGCGCAGCGTGTCTTCTACTGCATAGAGAGACTTGGGGTAAGAGAAGTTTCTGCCAATAAGGGATTGGATTAGGCCCGTTCCGTATTCCGTGGCATTGTGCGAGGCGATTTTCCACTGCGTCGGAGCAATTGCCATGTTTGACGACTCTTCAGTTTCAGCTATGAGGGAACCATCCTCGGCTCTGCCGAGAACCTTGTAGAAGCCGCTGGTTACCTTTGCATACTCGCCGTCTGGCAAGTAATTAACCACATACCCATAGTTGGTTTTTGAGCCAAGCTTTACGCGCCCCTGCTCAATTCGTGAACGCAGCTCGGATGGGCCGACCTGCCAGCACCCTTCGCTTCCGTCGCGGCGCAAAGGCAGAATTTGTACAAGCCCATCGATGTCAGCACCTGCATGTTGCTCTGCGGGCAGCACCTCACCGACCTGTGCGATCATATGCTTCTCAGGATCGGCGAAGATGGGGTAGTAAAGCCCGGGTCGCTCATGTCGATGGGAATGGGATCCTCGACGCATCATGGATGTCCAGCCAAGCTTCACCGCGCCTTTTTTCTTGCCAGCAGAAGCTTTTGCTGATGATGCGGACCACTCGTCACTTAGCTGAAGCTTCACCGGCGATGAATCGCCCACCATTACAAAGAATAGGTATTCATCGGCCCGCCTAAATCCGTTTTTCTGCGCTACGCCCTTGGGGTTGATTACGCTAGAGACCATCTGAATGGTTGCACTGGGGAATAGCTGCTCGAGCAGTAAGCCAAGTCTCAAATATTCCTTCTCATCTATTGTAACGATGAGAACAGATTCCTCGGGATTGAGCAGTTGCTTCGCCAGCTTGAGGCGGCGCTCCATGAAGGCGAGCCACTTGGAGTGGCGATAGGCGTCGGAGCCGTCGACGTAATCGTTGTTGTATTTCCAGTCGCGGGCGCCAGTGTTATAGGGCGGGTCAATATATATGCAGTCCACTTTGCCTGCATAGGCAAAGGCCAAGGTTTCAAGAGCATGGTAGTTTTCGCCGTTAATGACTACTTGATAGGGCTTATCGCCACCGCGCTCGACACGCCCAGCCTCTTCGAGGCCAGCATAAATCGGCTGGTCATACTCAGCAACAGGCACGACATCGTCGACAGCAACGGAGCGGGGCTCACATTCGTTTTCGTCATATGAGGGCGATTGATATGGCTTTAGATCAGCAACCCCCCCCCGAACGGCATTTACAAACCAAAGCAGTTGGGAGTTAGAGTCCTCTTTTTTACCACGCTCGGGAAGCACCTGTACGATATCGCCCTCCATGATGGGTTTGCCATAAAGGCGAAGTCGTTCCGGGCGGTTGTGTTCAAATACAAGCCCAAACTGGCGCTGCGCCGCAAAGGCGCGGATGTCGGCAGCGAGCTGACGATCGCCCAGCTTGACAGCACGATCAACAAGGTTCTGAACGACTGCTTGCGCCGTCTGAGACATCACTTCTCCCCCTTGCACTTCTCGTCAATCCATTCGCGCAGGACTTTAGCCACCGTCTTATCCTGGCGCGCGGCATAGGACTTAAGAGCCCGCTTATCCTCGCGGGTTATCGAGAGCGTGAACTTATCCAGCTCCCTCTCGGTATGAACAGCCTGATCTTCCTCCATGGTCGCCCCTCCGAATTGACCTGTTCTACGTTCCTTAATTGGCCGAAATCATTTTACTTCAGAATACGTAATTACGTAATTACGTAGGCTAATATGAGCCATGCAGCACTCAATCACTAGTCAGTATTCGTTGACGAGTCGTTGGGGATAACGAATATATCGAGGTAGACAGCCGTTTTTACCGTCTCTGAGTACCAGCAAATCGATACTCAAAACGTCGTGAGTACATTTTGAGTACCAGTCCAAGCGGCCTCTTGCGGGCGGACGCAATCTGCCAGTCAGCATTAATTAGAAATAAATTGATGGCGTTGCTTCGGTAATTGAAAGCACTTTAAAACATACCAGCAAACAATAATCCCAGCTAAACAGCTTGAGAGATTGCGTGGCTGGTTTGCATGTACCACATACACCACAATGCACAAGCACCCATGGCACGCAAATAAAAAACGAGGGAGGCCGTATCCGACCTCCCTCGCAAAGGGCTATTTACTATTCCCACTCGATGGTCGCGGGCGGCTTGGACGTGATGTCGTAGCACACGCGGTTGGCGCCGGGAACCTCGGCAACGATGCGGCCGGAGATGCGGGCCAGCACGTCGTAGGGCAGCTTGGCCCAGTCGGCGGTCATGGCATCGCTGGACTCGACGGCACGCAGGATGATCGGGCGCTGATAGGTGCGCTCGTCGCCCATAACGCCCACAGACTTAATGTCGGGCAGGACCGCGAAATACTGCCAGCAGCTGTGCTCGGAGTTGCGCTCGCCGGTCTGCTCAAACAGACGCTGGTTGTAGGCATCGAGCTCCTCGCGCACGATGGCGTCGGCGTTCTTGAGGATCTCGAGCTTCTCCTTGTCGACCGCACCGATGATGCGGATGGCAAGACCCGGGCCCGGGAAAGGCTGGCGGAACACGATGTGGCCCGGCAGGCCCAGCGCCAGACCAAGCGCGCGGACCTCGTCCTTAAAGAAGTGATCGAGCGGCTCGATGAGGTCGAAGTGCACGCCCTCGGGGAACGGGATCAGGTTGTGGTGGCTCTTGATGGTGGCCGTCTTGCCGCCCGTCTTGCGAGCGCCGGACTCGATGATGTCGGGGTAGATGGTGCCCTGAGCCAGATACTTGACCGGCTTGCCATCGGTCTCGAGCTGCTGCGCCACGGCGAAGAACTCTTTCCAGAACTGCGTACCGATGATGCGGCGCTTCTCCTCGGGCTCGGTCACGCCGGCCAGAAGCTCGGCATAACGGTCCTCGGCGTGGACGTGGATAAAGTCGACGTCAAACTGCTTGGTGAAGACCTCCTCCACCTGCTCGGGCTCGCCCTTGCGCAGCAGACCGTGGTTGATGAACACGCAGGTCATCTGCTTGCCTACGGCGCGGGCGCCCAGCGCAGCCACGACGGAGGAGTCGACGCCGCCGGACAGGGCCAGAATCACGCGGTCGTTGCCGACCTTCTCGCGGAACTCGGCCGTCATGGTCTCGACCAGGTTGTCCATGCTCCAGTTGGGCTCCAGGCCGCAGATCTCAAACAGGAAGTTGCTCAGCAGCTGCTGACCGTACTCGGAATGCTTGACCTCGGGGTGGAACTGCGTGGTGAAGATCTTGCGCTCGACGCACTCCATGGCAGCAACCGGGCACACGTCGGTGCTGGCGGTAACGGTAAAGCCCTCGGGCACCTCGGAAACGGCGTCGCGATGGCTCATCCACACGGTCTGCTCCATGGGCGTGGAGTTAAAGAGCTTGGCGCCAGCCGTGCGCGTGATGGTGGCGCGGCCGTACTCGCCCACCTCGGAGTGGCCGACCTTGCCGCCGAGCGTCACGGCCGTGATCTGATGGCCGTAGCAAAAGCCCAGGACGGGAAGGCCCAGGTCAAAGATGGCAGGATCGATGGACGGAGCGTCCTCGGCGTACACGGAGGCCGGGCCGCCGGAAAGGATGAGCGCAGAGGCGTTCATCTCGCGAATCTCGTCGGCCGAGATGTCGCAGGGGACAATCTCGGAATACACGTTGAGGTCGCGGACGCGACGGGCAATGAGCTGACCGTACTGCGCACCAAAGTCGAGTACGAGGACCTTTGCGGAAGCCTTTTGATCCATGGTTCCCCCTCTTGTTGGCGGGGAGCCGATGCCCACCCGCGCGAATGAACGAAAATAACTTTCATAGTGTACACGTTATATGGGGTTTCTCGTCCCTCGCAGCCATCAGCGCACGGCAAACGCACGACCTGGGCCCCTATTTGACTGCAATTGAAGTGTTACCAAACTTTACGGATGATGTAATACGTTTGAACATTCGACGCCCTGTGCCACAATACTGCCGAACGACTCCGCCTCTGCGGCGGCAAATACGATAGGAATACCAGCATGAAGCGCATCCTTCTCATCGCCACGGGCGGCACCATCGCATCGACCGAGGACGGCAACGGCCTCTCCCCCGCCCTGACCGGTGAGGAGCTCGCCCAGAGTGTCCCCGAGATCTCGGGCCTCTGCGAGCTCGACGTCGTGCAGCCCATGAACATCGACAGCACCAACATGCGCCCGAGCGACTGGATGCGCATCCGTGACGTCATCGTCGAGGGCTATGCCGATCACGATGGCTTCGTGATTCTGCACGGCACGGACACCATGAGTTACACCGCGGCAGCGCTTTCCTACCTGATTCAGGACAGCCCCAAACCCATCGTGCTCACCGGCTCGCAAAAGCCCATGGGCAATCCCTTTACCGACGCCAAGCTCAACCTGTACCAGAGCCTGCTCTATGCGCTCGACGAACACTCGCACGACGTCTCGATCGTGTTTGGCGGCGTAGCCATTGCCGGCACGCGTGCCCGCAAACAGCGCACCATGAGCTTTAACGCGTTCATTAGCGTCAACTATCCGCCCATCGCCTATATCCGCAACGACCGCATCGTGCGCAACGGGCTTCACGGCACGCATCAGGGCGAAAACCCGGTGCGTTTCTACGACAGCATCGACCCGCGCGTATTTGTACTCAAGCTTACGCCCGGCGTAAACCCGGGCATTCTCGACGCCCTTGCCAATAGCTACGACGCCGTGATTCTGGAGACCTTTGGCATTGGCGGCATCCCCGAGTTTGGTGAGTCGGGCGAGTCGTTCCAAGAGGCAATTTTCCGCTGGGTCGATTCAGGCCGCACCGTCGTTATGACCACGCAGGTTCCCGAAGAGGGCCTCGATCTGGGCGTTTATGAGGTCGGCCGTGCTTACGTCGATCATCCGGGCATTCTGCGCGGCGACGACATGACCACCGAAACGCTCGTGGCCAAGACCATGTGGGCACTCGGCCAGTCACGCGATGCCGCCGAGATTCAGCGCCTGTTTTACAGCCAAGTCAACCACGACCGTATCCCGATGGCGTAGCTAAAACAAAATCCGCCTCTTTGGGCCTTGTAGGGCACGTGGTAGCCCTCGGAACGTGCAAAAAGCGGAGTTTTCAGCATCCGCCCCTTCCGGGAACGTTAAAACCGCTGGCTGTAAATTGCCTTTCGACTCGAAAGACTCGTTCCGCGCGCTTGTTATTCCTCATATTATTGAATTTTGTGGATAATCCAAAACATTACGCGTCGTATTTGTGGCCCCGGCTGCCGTCAAATTATTGAGGGATGCTGAATACTCGCGTTTTTGCACGCCGCCGTCGGGGGGACCCGTTCAACAAGCGGCAAATCTAGCAAAAAAGGCTACTCGATACCCTCGAGAAGCTCTGACACCGTCATGCCGAGTGCGGGCGCGATCTTAAATAGAACCTTGAGCGTGAAATTTGCCGTCCCATCTTCGATTCGGTCGAGGTAGGGTCGGCTGATTCCTGTCGCCACACAAAAATCAACCTTGGAGATACCAAGGTCTCTGCGTGTCTCTTCGACCCGCCTGCCAAGAATCTGTTTCGCACGTTCGTCCATGCAGCCGAGTTTGAAATGGAGCCGAACATAAACGTAAACTATAGTTTACGTTTTGCCGAATACACAGGAGTTTTCTATGTCGGGTTCTTCGGTCCGCATGTACCGAGCCACGCCTCGCACAAACAGCGCGCCGCCCAAGCTCGTCGTCGTTGAAGCAGAAGCCCTTTCGCCCGATGAGCGCACGGCATTTGCATTGCTATCAAGTCGCGTCGCCGCTGTTCTGGTCCCTTGCCCGGCGCAAGGTGAACTTGCCATCCAATGCCAAGCGCACAGCTGCTCGCTCAATCAGGCTACCGTAATCGCAACCAGCCAGCGCGGTCTGCCTCTTCTCTTGGAAGCCGGTATCGCGCTCGCCCTTCGCGGTGCCGGATACGAAAACGAGGCCGCCGCCGACATGGTCTTTAAACCACGATCAAGCGGCGGCCTCGCAGCAGCCATTGAATATGCGTGCAGGCTCGTTGCCTAAAAGGACAAGCTAGAAACCAAAGCCAAAGCCCGTTCCAGTAATCGCCGAATACATAAAGTAGACGTTGATCACATTGAGGAACACACCCGTGATGCAACCGTTGCGCAGGTAGCGCTCGCACGCAAGGCGTGCCATCACAGCGGAGTCCTCGTTGTTCTTTGCCTGACGTCCCGCCGTAAAGTACGTTGCCACGCTCAGCAGCAGGTTGAGCACCGGAAGCGCCAACAGCTCATAGCTCTTGCCCCAGCGCGTCACCTCGCCGGCGGCGTTAAACTTCGTTGCCACCTCGGGGCCAATGTTGGGGATTACAAACGCCGCTACCACCAGCGGAAGCACCGCAAGCACGAGCAGCGCAATACCCATGTAGCCAGCTTTTTTGCCATATTTAAACATATGCGTCGTCCTTACACGTTAAAGCGGAAGTGCACGACGTCGCCATCGGCCATGACATAGTCCTTGCCCTCAATACGCAGCTTGCCGGCAGCCTTGGCGCCCTGCTCGCCACCGAGCTCGATGTAGTCGTCGTAGCCAATGACCTCGGCCTTAATAAAGCCGCGCTCAAAGTCGGTGTGGATGACACCGGCGGCCTGCGGGGCGGTCGCGCCCTGACGCACCGTCCAGGCCTTGACCTCCATCTCGCCAGCCGTAAAGAACGACTGCAGGCCGAGCAGCTTGTAGGCAGCCTGAGCGAGCACGTCCAGACCGGGCTGCTCCAGGCCCAGGCTCTCCAGGTAGTCGGCGGCATCCTCGGGATCGAGCTCGGAAAGCTCGGCCTCGATCTTGGCGCAGATCGGCAGCGGCTTGACGCCATCAATGGGCGCCAGGTCCTCGTTGAGCATATCCTCGTCCACGTTGGCCACATACAGGATGGGCTTCATAGTGAGCAAGAACAGGCCCTTGGCGGCGGCACGCTCCTCGTCGGTCATCTCCATGGATGCGGCGCGCTTGCCCTCGTTGAGCCAGGCGAGTAGACGCTTGGCGACCTCGAACTTGGGCATGAGCTCCTTGTCGCGCTTGGCCTCCTTCTCGAGTTTGGGCAGCTGCTTCTCGAGCGTGCCCATGTCGGCCAGGATAAGCTCGGTCATGATGGTGTCGGCATCGCCGGAGGGATCGACGAACTCGCCCGTGCGGCCCACCTCACGCATGACGTTGGGGTCCTTAAAGTAGCGCACGACCTCGCAGATGGCATCGGTCTCGCGAATGTTTGCCAAGAACTGGTTGCCCAGGCCCTCGCCCTCGTTAGCGCCCTTCACCAGACCTGCGATGTCGACAAACTCGACCGTAGCCGGCACAATGCGGCCGGGGTTGACGATGTCGGCGAGCTTTTGCAGGCGGCTATCGGGCACATCGACGATACCCACGTTGGGGTCGATCGTGGCAAACGGGTAGTTGGCGGCAAGGCCGGTCTTTTTGGTAAGCGCGGTGAACAGCGTCGACTTGCCCACGTTGGGCAGGCCCACGATACCGATGGAAAGGGACACGACAGCTCCTTTTGGTACAGGTACTTCAAACTGTATAAGTATAGCGCCGCCGCAGCATCCGGGCGAATCCGGACACCGCGGCGGCGCAAATGAAGCAGAGATGCGTGAGAGTTCGAGACAGCAGTCCTTACTTAAGCTCGGGCCAGAAATCCTTGTTGGCCTCAATGAGCTCGTCCAGGATCTGCTTAGCAACGCTTGCCGAAGGAATGGTCTTGGAGAGCGTGAGTGCCTGCCAGAGCTTCTGGTAGCTGCCCTCGACCCAAGCCTGGACAACGAGCTTCTCGACGGAAACCTGCTGCTCCATCAGGCCCTTCTGGAACTGCGGAATCGGGCCCTGGCAGATCTTCTCAAAGCCGTTGGAACCGACGATGCAAGGCACCTCGACCATGGCCGTCGGGTCGAAGTTGGGCACAGCGCCATCGTTGGGGACGATCAGCAGGAAGCGCTCGAGCGTGTTCTCGGCCAGTGCGCAGGCAAGGTCGACGATGTAGTTGGCATGTACATCCGGCTCAAAGCCGCCGTCTTTAGCCGTACCCTTGGCAATGATGTCGCGGCAAGCGCCAAAGACCTTCTTCTCGCGGCCGTCCATAACCTCATTGGCGCGAGTGTAGTTGGGGTCAGACGTCTCGACGACATAGTCCGGGTACAGGTAATACTTGAGGTAGGTATTGGGAATCGTCTCGGGATCGACAGCATAGACATCCTTGGCCTTGCCGAAGGTGTGAATCCAGCTCTCCTCGACATGCTGCTCCTTACCGGCCTCGTGCTCGATGCCGTCCAGGTAGCCGTTCTTAGCCATGTGCTCCTTAATCTGCGGCATGAGGTCGTTGCCGTCCTTGTCGTAGATTTTGCTCCACCAACCAAAGTGGTTGAGGCCGTAGTAGCTATACTGCAGCTCGCGACGATCCTTGATGCCGCACATACGGCTCATCTTATCCATAAGGTCGATCGGCATATCGCAGATGTTGATGATGCGGCTGTTGGGGCGCAGCACGCGGCAGGCCTCGGCGACGATGGCCGCGGGGTTGGAGTAGTTGAGCATCCAGGCGTTGGGGCTGTACTTCTCCATGTAGTCGAGGATCTCGATGACGCCACCAATGGAGCGCATGCCGTAGGCGATACCGCCGGCGCCGCAGGTCTCTTGGCCAACGCAGCCGTACTTGAGAGGAATCTTCTCGTCGAGCTCACGCATAGCGTACAGGCCGACGCGGATGTGAGCAAGGACGAAGTCGGTCCCGGTGAATGCGGTTTCGGGGTCGGTGGTGTAGTTGAACTCAACCTCGGGGGCGTTCTCGTGGAAGTAGATCTCGCAGGCCTTGGCCACGGTCTCCTGGCGCTCGGCGTTGTTGTCGTAGAAGGTCACCTTGTTGACCGGGAAGCGGTCGCGCTCCTCAAGCAGCATCAGGGCAATGCCCGGAGTGAAGGTAGAGCCACCGCCGGCAATGGTCACGGCATAGTTTTTCTTGGACATGATGTCCTCCTCATTCTGGCCGCTTGCTCAATCCATCCCCGCACGCGGCCTGTACGGTTTGGAATTGTTACCTAGAAGTGGAGTTTTTTATCTCTAGAATCGGCCTTGCGGTGCATACCGGCTCTGCAAGGCCGATTGTTTCGATGGACGATGGTTTACAGAAGAGTCTCGAACTTCAGAAGACTCTCGAACTTCTCGCGAACCTGCGGGACGCTAAGGCCGACGATGACCTGGATTGACTGACCTTGGACCACCAAGCCATGCGTACCGATCGCCTTGAAGGAAGCCTCGGGTGCAACGACGCTCTTGTCCTTGACGTTAACGCGCAGACGGGTAGCGCAGTTCGTTACATCGATGATGTTATCCGTGCCACCGAGCAGATCGAGGATGTTCTCGGCAAGCACCAAGCGCTCATCATCTTTACTCTGGGCGACCGATTTGCCAGCAGCAGCACCGCCCTGCTTTTGCTTGTAGTCGGCCTTGGACTTGAGCTCGACCTCAACATCGTCATCCTCACGACCGGGGGTCTTAAAGTCGAACTTGACGATCAGGAAACGGAAGACCACGACCCAAAGGGCGGTAAAGCACAGACCGACAAGGATGGAGATGGCGTACTGCAGACCGTGTGCGGCCCAAAGGGGCAGCCAGTCCCACGAGAGCATCGAGATGATGCCGCCGTCGAAGATGCCCACGACGCCAAGGAGGTTTTGAGCCATGCAGCCAAGCGCTCCGAGCACGCAGTGGACGACGAACAGGCCGGGCGCAATGAACAGGAAGGTGAAGTCAAGCGGCTCGGTAATACCGCAAAGCATAGCGGTAAGGGTGACCGGGATCAGCAGAGCCTTGACGCGCTGCTTGCGCTCGGGTTTGGCGGTCATATAAAACGCAATGGCGACGCCAAGCGAGCCGAAGACCTTAGTCCAACCAGGGCAGGTATAGGCAGCCCAGGGTGCGGCATCCT
This sequence comes from uncultured Collinsella sp., assembly GCA_958435945.1. Lineage (GTDB taxonomy): Bacteria > Actinomycetota > Coriobacteriia > Coriobacteriales > Coriobacteriaceae > Collinsella. Next base: position 24,830 of record CAUBIC010000002.1, read on the forward strand.
TAAGAGCAATGCTCGGATCGGCAGCCAGTTGGGGCAGGATGTTGGCCCAAGCAGCAAAGATGCCGCCGTTAACCGCCGCGTTGTCGTAATAGAACGGCGTATAGATAAAGTGGTGCAGGCCTGTAGGGATCAGCACGCGCTCGAAGAAAGCAAAGACGCCCACGCCGAACGTACCGGCGGAAAGGATGAATCCCTGGAAGGCGGCGATAGCAGCCTGAACATGCGGCCACACCAGGCAGGCGATAAGAGCGACCGGAACCATAACGAAGAAACCGATCATATAGATGAACACGGAGCCCGAGAACACGCCCAGCCACTCAGGAAGTTCGGTGTCGAAGAACTTGTTATGCAGCATCGTGGCGATACCAGAGATAATGAGCGCGCCCATGATGCCCATGTCAAGCGTTTTGATGCTTGCGATAGTGGCAAGACCAGTACCGCTGCCCGCCTCGACAGAATAGTCGACACCAAAGACAGGGCCCCACTGCCCCAAGATTGTGCTTACAAAGTAGTTGAAGGTAAGGTAGATGGCCAAAGCCTCCATGCAGCAGCGAGCGTTCTGCTTGTTCGCGAGCGAGATTGGCAACGCTACGCAAAACAGCAACGGCATCTGGTTAAAGAGCGTCCAACCACCCTGGAGCAGCACATTCCAGCAATCAAACCAAAGATGGCCCGCAGTGGCCATCTCGCCAAAGATCGCCTCGGTGGTAAACAACGTACCCAGGCCGACGACGATTCCGGAAAATGCGAAAAGAATTGCAGGCGTGTACATTGCACCGCCGAAACGTTGTATCTTTTGCATCATGACGGGGAATCCCCCTCTCATCATTCGGAGCGCTGCGGTTTTGGCTTCACTCGAGACCGCAGACGCGCCGTTTGCGTGTACCTCGTGCAATAGGACGGGTGGGCCCGCTTCCCTGACTTCTTGCACTTACGTTTTATCACATCACTCATCTATACAAGTTAGTATAAATACTACAGTCGGTCAACGGTTGATTATTGGCCGTAAACGGTATATGTCCAGTATTTCCCCTGCTAAATCTGACATAGCTGATGGATGAAATTTATATTTCTTTTCAACTTGTATAGATGTGCTTGTCTATATCTATAGACATGCCTATACTTCATTACAACATTCACCACCACGTTAAGGAGTCACCATGAAAAGCGCGGTCTTCTATGGAAAGCACGACCTCAGAGTCGAGGAATCGGCAAAGCCGGCCGTGGGCAAGCGCGACGTTCTGATCAACGTCAAGGCTTGCGGCGTCTGCGGTACCGACGTTCATATCTATGAAGGCGACAAGGGTGCAGCCGACGTTACCCCGCCTACGATCCTTGGTCATGAGTTTGCGGGCGTTGTCGAGGCCGTGGGCAGCGACGTCGCTGGCTTTAAACCGGGCGATCGCGTGTGCATCGACCCAAACCATCCCTGCGGCTGCTGCGAACCCTGCCGCGACGGAATCAACCACTACTGCGAGCATATGACCGGTTACGGCACCACCGTTAACGGCGGCTTTGCCGAGTACTGCTCCGTCGATATGCAGCAAGTCTACAAGTTGGGCGATCACACCAGCTTTGAGCAGGGTGCTATGACCGAGCCCGTCGCCTGCTGCCTGCACGGCATCGATATGTGCAACATCAAGCCCGGCAGCGCAGTTGTCGTTATCGGCGGTGGCATGATCGGTCTGCTCATGATGCAGCTTGCTAAAAACGCCGGCGCCACCAAGGTTGTCTTGCTCGAGCCCGTCGAAGGCAAGCGCGAGGTTGCGCTCAAACTCGGCGCCGACCTGGCAATTGATTCCATCCACGAGGACGTCCCGGCCCGCCTGAAGCAGGAGGGCGTCGGCAACGTCGATGTCGTTATCGAGTGTGTTGGCAAGCCCGTCACCATCGAGCAGGCCATCCAGATCGCCGGCCACAAGGCTACGGTCATGATGTTCGGCCTCACCAAGCCCGATGAGACAATCACCGTCAAGCCCTTCGAGGTCTTCCAGAAGGAGCTTGTGCTTACCTCGTCCTACATCAACCCTTATACGCAGCGTCGCGCGCTCGAGCTCATCGACTCTGGCAGGCTCGACGTATCCTCGATGGTCGCCAAGGTGGCTTCCCTCGACGAACTCGGCGCCATCCTGTCAGACCCAGCTCTGCGTGCCATGGGTAAATATATAATCGACCCCAGCAAGTAAATCGATCGACACCTGCGCAAGCGGTCCTCATCCACCGCTCGCGCACCCAGCTCTAGGAGACCGTCATGGCGCGAGCCATCTTCCAAACTATTTATGACAATGTGAAGCAGTCGATTGACGACGGCACATACGCCTATCAGAGTTATCTGCCTTCGGAGACTGAGCTCACGCAGCTGTTTGACTGTTCGCGCATGACGGTCCGTCGCGCCATCTCGATGCTTGCGGCAGATGGCTACGTGCTCCCCCAGCAAGGCAAAGGCATGCGCGTCATTCGCAACATCAGTGACGAGAAGAGTCGTGGTGGCGGCGGACTCGAGACCTTTAAGGAAATCGCGGTCAACCGAGGCTTTGAGCTCAAAACGGTCACCACCGTCTTTGAGCTCCTCATCTGCAGCAAGGCGCTCTCTAAGATTACCGGGTTTCCCGAAGGCTGTGAGCTCACACGCGCCAAACGCATCCGTTATGCAGACGGACAAGCCGTGTGCTCCGACGACTCCTATTACCTAAGCTCACAGGTACCGGGGCTGACACCCGAGATTGTCAACGACTCGATCTATCGTTACCTCGAAGAAGACCTTGGCATTAAAATTGCCACGGGCAAACGCGATGTAACGATCGAGCATCCCACACCCGAGGATGAGCGCGTGCTCGATCTCGACGACTTTAACGCACTCGCCGTTATACGCGGACAGACCTACAACGCCGACGGTATCCTTATGGAATACACCGAGACCAAACAGGTTCCCGGGTTCTTTTTGCTCCATGAAACCGTGACGCGCAACGGTACCGGTCGAACCGGCCACCAAAGCAGCATGAACTAACCATTTATTAGTTGCGGTGGAATAGTTCCTAGAATGGCCAGCTTAAGGGCAAAACAGGAACTATTCCACCGCAACTTTTTTGGCCGGCGGGGCAGCATCTGTCCCACCGGCCATCATTTACGCTCTTTTAGCTAGTCCGCGAGCTTTTCCACCTGGTCGAGCATCTTGTCCAGCTTGGCCTTTGCCTCGGCCTTGACCTTCTTAGCTTCTTCGTGAGCCTTCGCCTTCTGGGCGGCCTTTTCCTCGGCTTCGGGATCGACGACGACCAGATTGGACGCGTCATGCTCAACCAACTTGAGCGCATGCTCGGGGCACACCTTGACGCAGGCACCGCAGCCCAAGCAATACGTCGACTCCAGTGCAAAGCGGCCGCTTCCCACCAAATCGCAGGCGAACGTGGGGCATACATTGACGCACTCGCCGCACGACGTACACTTGTCAAAATCGCACTCCGGCGTGCTCACCTGCATGTTCTGGGCAAGCTCGGGGTGGTTTTGCAACGTTGAGAGCACCAGTTGGCGCCCGTGCGTGAGCGAACGGCGACGCTTGGTCGTCGTGGTGCCGCACATGGTGTTGAGCGTGCGCTCCAGCTGGGTAATCTGATGGCGATGGGCCTTGAGCTTTTGCGTCACCGAGGCCAGCGCCGCCGTCGCCGGATTGAGCTTGGTCACCGTCAGGCCCGTCGTGCGGGCGATCTTTTCCATGTACTCCTTGCGCTCGTACTCGCGAAGCTTATGGCACTTGAGGCTCTTGGGGTCGACCTCCAGGCCCATACCCGTGCCAGACCACTCCTCGGCCTTCGCAATCGCCTCGCCCAGAATGTCCTCACCGCCGATGTTGCGGCATTTATCGCACACGCCCAACGGCAGGTACACGCTCACGTTGGGATAGTCCGCCAGTACCGAGAACCAGGTCTCGGCCGTAATATCGCCCACACAGGCAACGACGACCTCGTTTTCGCGCGGCATGCGCTTGAGGGCGCGCGTGCAGGTGACGTAGGCGGTCTCGTGGCTCGTAGCAGCAGAGACGATATCGTCATACAGGTTTTTGGGCGCCAGGCGCGGCGAGATGATCGCCTCGGTCGGACAGGCAGCGGCGCACAGGCCGCACTTGCGACAGGAGTCGAGGATCTCGATGGAGTCTTCCTCGACCTCGATAGCGTTGACCGGGCACACGTCCATGCACGCGGTGCAGCTGCTCTTTTCGTTTTTGCAGGTCAGGCACGGAATGGTGTTACCGCGCGGACGCTCCTTGTAGTCGGCAGGATTCCACTGCGGTGCCGACGGATCGAGTGCATCGGTCACACCGCCAAGCGGGTTTTTAAGAAAGTCGAAACCCTTGCTGATCTCGATAATGTCATCAAACAGATCGTGTTCCTGCGCCATGCGCGGCCCCTCCCTGAGCAGTGCAAACAAGCAAGAGATAATGATACGCTATCGGTCCACGCCTCGGGCAAATTACACGCGGCGCATCTTTGCGGCAAATAGCCCATGGCCCATCGCCGCCTCGATTGCACAAGGTCAATCAAGCGCCAAACTATGCCTCGCACATGAACTGCACGAGCTTTTGTTCGGTCACCTTGACCTGCTCGTTGGCCATATTACACTCGTTTCTAAAGACCGCATTTGCCACACCCTGCAGATCGGCATCGGAAATCGCGCTGCACGGACCATCCATCGAAGCCGCCGTGGGGCATACGCACAACGGCAGCTCGGCATAAAACGCTACTGCTTTGGCGATATCGAGCATTTTGCCGCCGCCAATACCCACCACCATGTCGCAATACTCGGCCTGGGCTTCCTTAGCCATTTCGACAACGGCCTCTTCCGTACACGGACCGTCATAAATCTTAAAGAACGGCTCGCTTAGATCTTCGTCCAGAAATCCATCGACAATCTGCTTGCACAGCCGATCCTCGGTGCCCTGGTCAAACAAGACATAAGCAGCGCAGCCCAACCATGACAAATACCTGCCCTGACGCGAAAGTTCGCCCGGCCCCTGAACATACCGGCCGGGACCGCCGTAAACCATGGGAAGCGCCATACGAGAATCCGCCCTTCATCAAACAACGATTGGTACAAAGTAACCTGCCCCCTGCACCAACTTGTGCATTGGAGACAGGCCACTTTGCACCATAGCAAAAAGGGGCAAAGCCATCTGCTGGCTTTGCCCCTTCCTTAGCTTGATTTACTCATCCATGAGATAGTAGTGGCCCAGCGCGTCGGCACCCAGGATGGCGTTTGCGACCATCTCCGGCGTCACCTCAAACGGCATGTTGCACATGGTGTCATCGGGCGCGCAGGCGGCCTCGGCAACAATCATGGCCTGCTCGCGCGTAAGCTCGGCAACGCCAAGTTCCTTCATCGTGACCGGCAGGCCCAGCTCAATGCAGAAGCCCAAGACTTCCTCGAGTTTCTCAGTCGGAGCATCCTCGAGTACCAGCTGGACGATAGTGCCAAAGGCGACCTTCTCGCCGTGATACATGCCGTGGCACTCGGGCAGCATCGTCAGACCATTGTGGATGGCATGAGCAGCAGCAAGGCCCGAGCTCTCAAAGCCAATGCCGGAGAGCAGCGTGTTGGCCTCAATGATGTGCTCGACGGCAGGCGTGAGCGCACCCTTCTCCAGCGCGACCTTGGCCTTGACGCCATCGGCCATAAGCGTCTCGTAGCAGAGCTTGGCGAGCGCCAGGCCGGCCATGCCGCCCTTGCCGCCAGCGCAGGTGCCGCCGTCGGCATCATGCGTCGCCTGGGCCTCAAAGTAGGTTGCGAGCGCATCGCCCATACCGGAAACCGTCAGGCGCACCGGGCTCGCCGCGATAACCGTCGTATCCATAAGGACGATATTGGGGTTTGCCTTCAGGAAGAGGTACTTGTCGAACTGGCCGTCATCGGTATAGAGCACCGAAAGCGCCGAACACGGGGCATCGGTCGAAGCAATGGTGGGACAAATGATAACCGGGGACTCCAGGTAATAGGCGACGGCCTTCGCGGTGTCGAGGATCTTGCCGCCACCGACGCCGACGATGATGTCGCAACCGTTGTCGCGAGCGAGCGCAACCAGGCGATCGACCTCGCCCTTGGAGCACTCGCCGTTAAAGTCCTCAAACAGCAGCTCGGCCTTAGCCTCAGCAAAACCGCCCTCAATCTTGGCACCGACGCGCTTCTTGCCCGAAGGCGTCACGATGACGAGGGCCTTAGCGCCGAGCGGCTCGACATAGGAACCGAGCTTGGCCAGCTCGTCCGGGCCCTGGATGTACTTGCTGGGGCTATTGAAAATTGCAGCCATAACTATCCCATTCTCTAAAATAAAAAAGAAAGGGGCTCCGTACAGATACGTGCGGAGCCCCTCGTTACGATAACAAGAGTCGATTAGAAATCGATGTCGGTGTCGTAGTAGCAGGCCTTGAGGATCTTCTCGAAGTCGGCAGCCTTGGTCTCACGCGGGTTCTCCGGCGTGCAGGCGTCCTGCTCGGCGTTCGCGGCGATCTCGGGCAGCTTGGCGAGGAACTCCTCCTCGGAAACCATCTGCGGGTTCTCGGCGTCGACCTTCACGCCACCATTCGCGTAATCCTTGATGGACTGCGGAATGTTGAGCTGGTCGTTGAGGTCGCGAATCTTCTGGACGAGCGCAGCGATGAGCTCCTCGTTGGTCTCGCCGGGAAGGTGCAGGATCTCCTTGGCTACGTAAGCGTAACGCTCGGCAGCACGCGGGTCCTTGGAGTTCCACTGGATGACCTTGCCCAGGTACATGGCGTTAGCGGCACCGTGGATGATGTGGCCGTTCTCGAAGGCAGCACCGGTCTTGTGAGCCATGGAGTGGACGATGCCGAGCAGGCCCGAGGAGAAGGCGATACCGGCGATGCACTGAGCCTCGTGCATGTGCTGACGGGCCTCATGGTCGCCAGCATAGGACTTGGGCAGCCACTCGACGATCTCGCGGATGCCGTGCAGAGCGTTGGCGTCGGTGAACATAGAAGCGCAGGTGGAAACGTAGGCCTCCATGCAGTGGGTCAGAGCGTCCATGCCGGTATGAGCGCACAGCTTGGCGGGCATGGTGTAGGTGAGCTCGGGGTCGACGATGGCGACATCAGGGGTGATGTTGAAGTCGGCCAGCGGGTACTTGATGCCCTTGGCGTAGTCGGTAATGACGGAGAAGGCAGTGACCTCGGTAGCGGTACCGGAGGTAGAGGAGATGGCGCAGAAGTGAGCCTTCTGACGCAGCTCAGGGAAGCTGAACGGCTGGATGATGTTATCGAAGGACTCCTCGGGATACTCGTAGAAGACCCACATGGCCTTAGCGGCATCGATGGGCGAGCCGCCGCCGATGGCGATAATCCAGTCGGGCTCGAACTCGCGCATGGCCTCGGCGCCCTTCATGACCGTCTCGATGGACGGATCGGACTCGACGCCCTCGAACAGCTTGACCTCGAAGCCGCCCTCTTTGAGGTCGGCCTCAACGTCCTGCAGGAACCCGCCGCGGCGCATAGAGCTGCCGCCAGAAACGATGATGGCCTTCTTGCCCTTGAGGTTCTTCACCTCGTGGCGAGCGCCCTCACCAAAGTACAGATCGCGAGGATTGGTAAAACGTCCCATACTGTGCCTCCTAAACAAGCCCCTCTTAGACTTGCGTATATAACGGAGCACCCGATTGGCTCCGTTAGGACCGTTTTGCGCGTTGCCGGCGATGACAATGCGCGATGTCTAAACGTCTCAACGCTCAGACAAGCACTATTTTACCGTTCTGGTTGGTCAGTTATTCACCTAAAGCCGACAATGATGAAACGTTTTTTCTATCCCTGAAGACCCTTATGGGGCATTCATACTCCCAAGCTGGGCAAACGTTTTATCAAGGTTGACCACATATCCCGGGCAAGGCTGTGCCCCTCCAAAATGCGCCCCGTTCGCCGCCAAAAATCGACCGTTTGCGGCACCGTGATACCACTCAGTCGTCCAAGGTGCCGACATTTGTGCGACATCCGTCTGACATCCGTCTTCGTGGTGCAAAGGTGCATGTCCAAGTGCGGCACCCCCGGTGTGCCACATGCGGGTAAACTAGAGCCTTATATAGAGAGATTTGAACCCTAACCGCAGCAAAGGAGGCCCCATGGCATTCGATCCCATTCAAGAGGATTGCCATCGCCTCGTTCTTGAGGCCTTGCGCCGCGACAATATCCCGCTCACCGACGGTGCCGCCGTAGAGCGTCTGATGGAACAATTCACCCGCAACCCCGCGCCGCTCATCGTGCACGACCGCGACCGCGCCGGGCACCTCATTGCCAAGGTGGTCGAGGCTGTCGACTACCGCATTCCCTTTATCCCTGACGATACCCAGGCAGAGCAAGAAGAGGCCGCAGCCGAGAACATGCTCCGCGAGGCAGCCGCGCTCGATCCGAGCAACTGGGATGCCCAGCGCATGCTGACCGCCCTCACCGCCAACTCCAACGAGGAGTACGTACAGTACTTGGTATCCAAGCGCGATGAAGTCGAGCACGACCTGGCACTCAAGATCGCCTCGGCGCAGGACCCCTACGAGCGCGAGGCCGCAGGCGACCTTATGCGCCGTCCCTACCTGCGCTGGCTTGCCGCCCTTGCGTCACGCGCCCTCATTAGCGGCCGCTATCGCATGTCGCTCAAAGCTGCAAACCGCAGCCTCGACTTTGCCCCCAACGATCCGGCCGGCGTCCGCCACACTGCGATGCTCGCCATGGCAAAGCTCGAATACCCCGCCGAGGAGCTCAAGCGCTTTCGCTCTGCCCACTCCGTCCCCTATCTCGCCAACACGCCGCTACGCCGTCGTCCCAAGGATGCGGAGCGCGACTTGGACCCGTGGACGCTCATCGCGCTGATGAGCGCTGCCTGGCGCGAGCTGGACTACGAGGGTGCCGAGCGCTACTTGCGCATCCTGGTGCGCTCATGCCCGCACGCGGCCGAAGCACTCTACTTCCAAACCGAGTTTCCCGATGGCGTCTATGCCCGCGTCAACGTGGGCGTGGGCTCCACCGACGAGCTTGTCCTTGCGCTGTCCGAGGCGACGCCGGTACTGCAGGAGGGCTTGGGCGCCCCCGACAACGCCAGCTTTGCCGCCTGGGTCGCCACCAACGATGTCGTGCGTTCCCAGATCGACGAGCGCATCCTGCGGGCGGCCGAGCAGGGCTTGCCGTTTAAGGGAGGAGACCTCTAATGGATCCGAGCGTCTACATCCCCGCCTACCTGGAGCGCGCCTACCTTGCGTCGCACCCCGAACTCACCGATGCAGCACGCGAGCTTGTCCATAACGACGTGAGCGTCAACCCTCATAAGTATGCGCAGACCGAGCATGCCCAGGCGCTGCTGTCCTATGCCGGCGTTCACCGCCACCTGCTCGACGAACTCCATCGCATCGAGGACATGGGCAGCGACGAGGAGTTTGAGCAGACGCGCAACCGCCTGTTCGACGATATGCGCGATGAGCTGCTCAAGATCGTCCGCATCGATGCGTATGTCCTCGATGCCCAGCTGCTCGCCATCATTTTGGCGGACACACCCGTTGATGCCTGCCTGGGCGACCTGCTGAAGCTCGAAGCGACCACAGCCGATTACCTGCAGCAAAGCGTGCCCGGATTTGACATGGAGGCCCCGCACTACTGGGCCAACAAGGTGCTGGCAGACGGCGTGACGGCGGCCGATCTCACCGTGAGCGAGCCGGCTCTTATCGGGTGGCTCCACACGCTCGAGGCCATCTCGCAGCTGTGCATGGCGAGCGCTCGCTACCGCGCTGCCGCCAACTACGCCCGCCGCGTCCTTAAGGCGGAAGGCTATCCCACCCGAGCTGCGGGCACCGTGCTACTCGCCCTCGCTCGCCTGGAAGACGAGGACGGCTTTTTTGCCCTGGCCCACCAGCTCGAGGAGCAGATGGGGGCCGATGCCCTCGAGAACTCCCCCTGGTACCTACTCGCCCGCACGATCTTGCTGTTCAAAACGAACAAGATGCGCCCGGCGACACGCGCGCTGCGCGAGTTTGCCAACCGCTGCGAGGGCGGCGCGTTCTTTTTGCTGAACCCCATGTATCAGACGCCATACCTTCCCTGCCGGCCCGAACCGCACGACCCCTGGGACCTTTCGCATCAGGCAGTTTGGGAGGCCGACGGCATCATCTCGGATACTCCCGACTTTGCCCCCTGGGCCAACGCTTGCGAAGACGTATCGCAGCTTGCCCAGGAATTTGCGCGCCGTTACGGCTTTTAACGGCGCAAACGCCACGACCATGTCATTCACGTTAGGAACGGCTTCATGAACTTCCGCTCATCTCTCGCCTGCACCTCGAGCGATATCGCCCGCTGGGGGCTGCGCTCCATCCTTAAGCGCCAGGGCGGCGTACTCCCCGGCCGCATCGCCATGAAGATCGACCCCGAGCTGCTAAGCGACCTCGCGGGCCTTGTCGACCGCAGCGTGGTAATCACCGGCACCAACGGCAAGACCACCACCTCCAACCTCATCGCCGACGCCGTTGCCGCCAGCGGCGCCACCGTGGTATGCAACCGCGCCGGAAACAACATGGAGCCGGGCGTGGTGGGCGCGTTGCTCGAGGCGCGCGGCAACCTTAAGCGAACCGCCCGCAGCAAGCGCGTAGGCGTCTTTGAGTGCGACGAGCTCTACACGGTGCGCGTCCTGCCCAAGCTCAAGCCAACGTACTTTGTGCTGCTCAACCTGTTCCGCGACCAGCTGGACCGCTACGGCGAGATCGACCACACCCAGGACGTCATCGCCCACGCGCTGGAGCTTTCGCCGGCAACGACGCTCATCTATAACGCCGACGATCCGCTGTGCGCCTCGATCGCCGCACGCGTCCCCAACACGAGCATCGCCTTTGGCATCGACGGTGCCACGGGCACCGAGTCCGATCGCATTAGCGACTCGCGTTTTTGCTCGCAGTGCAACGCGCCGTTGGAGTACGACTATGTGCAGTACGGCCAGCTCGGCGCCTATCATTGTCCTTCGTGCGGTTGGGATCGCCCCGCGCTGCTCCGTCGCGTGACGGACATTGAGCTCACCTGCGACGGCTACGGCTTTGAACTGAACTTTGGACCCGATACCGACGCGCCCGCAACGCACATCGCCACGCGCTATAACGGTCTGTACATGGTCTACAACGTTGCCGCCGCCTTCTTTGCGGCGCGCGAGCTAGGCGTGGACGCAGCTCACCTGCAGCCCACGCTCGATGCCTACGTCCCCGCCGGCGGACGCATGGGCCGCTGGGAGATCGCCGGCCGTACCGTCGAGGCAAACCTGGCCAAGAATCCCGTGGGCTTCGATCGCCAGATTCAGTCCATTAAAACGGCAGGCGGCAGGCTCTGCGCCTTCTTCCTGAACGACAACGACGCCGACGGTCACGATGTCTCGTGGATCTACGACGTCGACTTCGAGCGCATCGCCGACACCCCAGGGCTTGTCGCCTTTGCCGGCGGCACGCGTGCACACGATATGCAGGTACGTCTCAAGTACGCCGGCATCGACGCCGCCATCATCTCGAATATCGAGCAAGCGATCGGCGCCGTGGCGGACGAGGCCGCCAATGACACCTTCTACGCCGTCGCCAACTACACGGCCTTCCCGCCACTGGTCAAGGAGCTCGACGAGCTTAAGGGCGCCGATGCGAGCTCGGTTGCCTCCCACGCCGCAACGCGCACCGATGGCAGCGCTGTCCCCACCGATATTGCGCCGGTCGAGCTCTCGCGCCCCCTGCGCATCGTCTACCTGTATCCCGATGCCCTCAACCTCTATGGCGACGGCGGCAACGTCATTGCCCTCGAGCGCCGCTGCGCCTGGCGCGGCATTCCCGTGCGTGTGGATGAGGTCCGTATGGGCGAGTCGCTCGATCTCACCGACGCCGACATCGTTATGATGGGCGGTGGCTCCGACCGCGATCAGCTTGCCGTGGCACACGAGCTGTTCGCTCAAAAAGACAAGGTTGCGTCCTATGTTGAGGATGGCGGCTCGCTGCTCGCTATCTGCGGCAGCTATCAGCTGCTCGGCCGTTCCTACTATATGGGCGAGAATCGCATCGAGGGCCTGGGCGTCATTGCCGCCGAAACCGTGCGCGGCTCCGACCGCCTGATCGGCAACGTCGCCGTCAAGACCGACCTGGCACCCGAGCCCTTTGTGGGATTTGAGAACCACGGCGGCCGCACCCTGCTCGATGCAGAGGCCACGCCGCTCGGAACGTCCGTCGTCACGGGCACCGGCAACAACGGCGACGATGGCTTTGAGGGTCTCATCTACAAGGGCGTCATCGGCACATACCTACACGGACCGGCACTGCCCAAGAACCCCGAGCTCGCCGACTGGCTCATCGCCCACGCCCTCGAGCGCCGCGGCGATGCACAGGCCAACGCTCTGCTGCCGCTCAAGCCCCTCGACGACACCTACGAGCACGCCGCCCACGACGCCGCCATGAAGCTCCTCCCCTAGCACCCTGCCACCACAAAGGGGACAGGCACCTTTGTGGTGGTTTTGACCCATCCCAGAGGTTTGTCTCAATCTGTAACATCTAGGCCGTTGAAAGTCGTCTTACTGTTACAGATTGAGATGTTCGTCCCGACGTCTGCCTTTTGTCTCGATCTGTAACACATAGATCCGATTTATCAGCCCAGATGTTACAGATTGAGATATTTGAAAATCGGAATAGAAGCCTACTCCTGTGTGGTGGTTTTCCAGTTTGCCAACGATATACGCGCCGGCAAAAAAGTCTGCTATACTCTTTCCCGCTGTCCCCATCGTCTAGCGGCCAAGGACGCCACCCTTTCAAGGTGGATATCGCGGGTTCGAATCCCGCTGGGGGCACCATTTGCATTTTGTACGAACCCGTTGGACATCAAGTCTGGCGGGTTCGTTGCTTTCCACGTCGTAGTTCAGCGTCACTATGCACTCTTCGTCGCTCACGCTCACCTGGTAGACGAACGCCCTCAGCAGCGTCGCGTCGTCCAGGGCGGAGCCGCATTGCAGGAAGTCGGCCAGCCGCTCGGGGTCTATCTGATCGTCCCTGATCGCCTCAAGGTCGAGCTTGGCGCGGTCGCGCTGGTGCTCAAGCTCCGCTATGCGTTCCTTCGCGCCCGGAGCGATTATGCCCTGCTCGATGGCGTTGAGGATGTTCTTCAGGCCGCGCTCGGCTGCTGAGAGCGATTGGGCGGCCTGCTTGCGCCTCGCCGCCACCTCCGCGCCGTCCGAGCTTTCCGCAACCATGCGGGCTATCCGCAAGGCCTCCTCGCGGTCTTGCAGGAGCGCCCGCAGCGCCTTGACGATCTCGCCCTCAAGCTCCTCGCGCCTCACGGGCCTCACGCAGCCGTCATGGCAGCGGTAGTACTCGTATTTCACGTTCTTGCGCCCGCGCCCGCTCACGCCTTGCAGGTTGCGCCCGCAGCCCGCGCAGATCGCCTTGCCGGAAAGGGCGAAGTCGCCCCAGCTCTCCGCGCTGCGCTCCTTGGCCGCGCGTATGCCCTGTGCCTCCATGAACGTCACCTCGTCGATGATCGCGGGCATGCCGCCCTCTTTGACAACGCCGCCCCACTCGTAGCGCCCCGTGTACTTCCGGTTCTTCACCATCCGCTCGACCATCGAGTAGCCGCACGGGTTTCCCTGCGAGGTCTTGACCCCGCGTGCCGCGAAGTCGCGAGCTATCGAGTTGGTGGTCTCCTTTGCTATGCGCCGCTTGAACGCCTCGCGCACGAAAGCTGCTTCGTCCTCATTGATCACGTACTCGTCGGCCTCGTTGCTGGCGTAGCCGAACACGCGCACACCGTTGGTCTTGCACTTGAGCGCGTTGCCCTCCATGCCGCGCCTCGTGCGGATCGCGGTCTTCTTCGACTCGCACGCGGCGAGGCCTTCGAGCAGCTTCTCGTAGATGATGCCTTCCGGGCTGTCCGGTATCTGCTCAAGCGCCGAGACGAGCTTCACGCCGTGCTGGGCAAGCTCGCGCTTGTATATGGGCGCGTCGTACTCCCCACGGCTGAAGCGATCCATCATGTACACAAGCACTATGTCGCTCTCGCCCGCGTTGGCTACCATGCGCTGGAACTCGGGGCGGTCGTCGGTGCGCCCGCTTATGGCGTAGTCGCAGTACTCCGCGACGATGGCGTACTTCTCGCGCTGGCACCACTGGCGGCAGATGCGCAGCTGGTCGTCGATGGAGGCCTCGCGCTGCTTGTTGCACGAAAAGCGGGCGTATATCACCGCAGTTTTTGGCATAATTGGAAACGGCCTCCTTTCAGAGGTTCTTTAGGAAAGCCTCGCGGGCAGCGTTGCAGCGCTATGACCCCGTGGGGCTTCTTCTTTTCTATGCGTTGATGCGGCGCACGTTCTCGTATGCGAGCTCCGAGAGCAGCGAGTAGAGACCCTGGACGTCGAAGCCCTTCGGGAACTCAAGCGTCTTGGTCTCCGTCTGCACGCCTTGGACCTTGTAGTACGGGCTTGTGATGTACGCGAACGACAGCTCGGCGTGGTCGAAGCCCATACCGGCCGTCTCAAGGCGCACCACGACGATGCTTTGGAGGTCGATGGACACGACCGCCGCCTTGGCACCAGTCATGCCCTGGTGGTCGATGAATACGATTCTGCGGTCCGTGAACAGCATCTTGTCACGCACGAGCGCAAAGCAGCGCGTGAACGACTCTCCACGCATGAGATACATGCCATATTGCTGCTGAGCGGATTCGGCTGAAAGCTCAGAGTAGTGCCCCATCATACCCTGCACAACGCCACTAGTGCCTTGACCATTTATGGTTTGCTGGTCACGGTCGATTGCATCTTGTACAGCGCTCTGCGCCTGCGACACAGCTGCATTTGCCATGTCCTTCATCATATCTTTCAATGCCACGGCTACTCCTTCCTTGTCGCCGGGAAAGCCTCGGCGATTCCGTTTGCTGCCGCAAGTAATGCCTTGCGGCCCTCTTTATTCATGGCGTTAAAGAGCGTTAGTAATTCGCGCTCGGCGCTTCCCATCTGTTCGCCATCGCCCTCTTCGAGATCGAACAGTTCACCAATTGTGCATTTGAAATACCGGGCGAACTCTGCCGCAGTATCCATATCAGGACTTGTATTTCCAAGCTCGTAGTTTTGGTACGTGCGGTATTTAAGGCCGAACACGCTAGCAGCTTCTTTCTGGGTCAGCCCTGAACGCTGCCGTAGGTCTTTAAGGCTCATATCTCACCCCTAACTTAGGATAGTTGAAGCATACAAGAAACTTGTACGAATAGCAAACTTTTAGGGTTTACAGATACAAGATTCTTGTATATAGTGCCATTCAGGCACAAGAAACTAGTGCAAAGGAGGAAACAATGCTCAACAATCTTGTGTCCGAGCGTAAGCGGGCAGGCCTGACCAGAGAAGAAGTCGGTGAAAAGATCCACCGCTCCGAATACGTTATCGGCAAGTGGGAGCGTGGCGAGAGTTCACCGCTACTGGTTCCAGACGCAATCAACTTGGCAAAGCTCTACGGATGCTCTGTTGACTACCTCGCCGGGTTAGTCGAGGAGCGCACGTCAAAAGGCGTAGCGGTCTAAATGTCAGCCGAAGAGGCCAAACAGAAGGAAGAGAAGCCCAAGAGCGCCCGCGAAGTTGCCTTTGACGGCATGTGCTCGACGATCCGTCAGGCATACCGCGAGTGGGAACGCCAGCAGAAGGGAGAAGCGAAGGCGTGAAGCAGTGGTCTACACGTGAACTCAGATACCTCGAAGGGCACGCCGGAGACGGCGCCAAGCAGGTAGCCAAGGACCTCGGGCGCTCCATCGACTCAGTGAAGCATATGGCGCGGAAGTGCGGACTCTCACTCCGCAAGCGCAGGCAGTGCCCCCGCTGCGGCCAATGGACGTTCCGACCGCTCAACAGGGTCAACGGCTGGTGCATCGAGTGCACGAAGGAGCTTCACATGGCAGACCTCGCCGAACAGGCCAACGCGATGAAGGAGGAGGCGATCAGGGAGAAGAGGAATGACAGGCAACGCCAGCGCTACTACAGCCAGAAGAGCAGGGCGAAAAAGGCGGCAAAAAAGAGGCCCTAAAAAGCGCCCTAGCAATGACCTGCGAAAACACCGAAAGGAGAACGGAAATGCAGACAAAAAAGAAAGCGAGCGCCCCCCGCTACCACACTTCGGGCACCCGCTACGTAGCCGCCTCGAAAGAGGCTGCGACCATCATACCATTCGAGGGCAAGCGCCCGACGGCACAGGAGCAGCTTGAGCGCTCCCAGTTCAAGGCGGGCGTCATGGTCGGCTTCCTCGCGGCCCTCATGATCTTCCTCGCCGTGCTCTGGCTCTGGGTCATCCCCACGATGGACCAGGCTGTTGCCGACGCCCAGCGAGCCGTGGGCAGCATGGCGGTGCTCAATGCGTAACGACGAGATATACCGCCCCAAACCCCAGAGCAACCAGCTTGAGATCTTCGGCCTGGGCATGGCTGGCGAGCAAGACGTTGCCGAGGCCAAGAAGTGGATCGAGGCCAACCCCGAGGCGTGGCGGTTCATGCTCTCCAACGCCCGCCGCCTCAAGGAGAAGGGCTACGTGTCGATCAACTACCTGGTGAACATGGTGCGCAACGAGCTGCACGTTGGCTGCAAGAACGGCATAGCCCCAGCCCTTGCCCGAATCATGGAGGCGCGGTACCCAGAGCTGCGCGGAGCCTTCAACAAGCACCGCAGCCAGAGCGATGGGTTCAGCGAATGAGCTGGCAGCGCACCCTTGCGGCCACGGCGCACATCACCATGCACCCAGCAGAGCTTGTTGGAAAGCAGCGCCCTATGACCGACTACCGCAACCACCGCACCTACACGCCGACCAAGACGCTCAAGGCCGAGAAGGCCATCAAGGACGCGTTCCGCGCGGCATACGGCGAGACCTTCGCCAACCACGACGGCCCGGTCGTGATGCGGATCTCGACCACCAGGCCGCTCGCGAAGAGCAACCCGAAGTACTGGGAGGGCCGCGCCGACCTCGGCAAGCCCGACTGGGACAACCTCGGCAAGCTCGCCTGCGACGCGCTCAACGGGATCGCCTTCAAGGACGATTCGCAGGTCGACATGGGAGCCGTCACCAAGCGCCCGAGGTCGCCATACGGCACCAAACCACGCATAGACATCTACATCGAGTACTTCGTCGAGGAGTACGTAAAGGAGAAGAAATGAACGCCAAATACTTCGAAGAGAACGGCTTTGAGGACTTCCACGGGACCAAGTTCCACAAAGCAGTGCTCGACCACGCCGCCTGCATCGCGAACAACCTCATGTTCGACGCCACGCATCCTGACAACAACGACGACGAGACGGCGGCAAACGCCTACCACGTGATGATCGCGCTTTGCGAGGCCGGGCTTTCCAGGATCGACGAGAAGTGCGTCGCCAAGAGCCGCGAGTTCATCGCCGACAAGATCAAGCCCGTCAGCGAGGAAGAGCGCGAGTTCGGTCGCGCGTTCCTTGCCGCCGTTCTCGGCATCAAATAGGAGGTAACGACATGATCAACGAAGCCACCATCCAGGCGCAGTTCAAGCAGGCCACCGTGAAGGGCAGCGTTGCGACCCTGCAATTCGAGATCCTGACCGACAACGCCGACGCCTTCCGCATCATCAAGCAGAGCGGCAAGACGGTTTTGCTCACCGTGGCTGAGCAGCAGGCCATGGACTTCGACGACGAGACGGGCGAGATCTATGGCTAAGGAAACCGAACCGCAGCAGGTCGAGGCAGAGGTCATCGAGGCCGAGGCCACCACGCTTGAGGTCACCTACACCGAGGCCACTATCGCTTCGAACATGGACGCGTTGGAGGCCCACGTGAAGAAGGTCGTGGCCGACTACGAGGGCGCCACCTACGACCTCACGAGCGCCCAGGCCATCAAGGAGGCCAAGCACGACCGCAGCTACCTCAACGGCATCAAGAAGGAGATCGACGAACGCCGCAAGGCCGTGAAGCGCGAGTACAACAAGCCGCTCGACGCATTCGAGAGGCGCTGCAAGCAGATCACGGCCATCATCGACGAATCAACCGACGCCATCAAGGCGCAGCTTGACGAGGCCGAGCAGACGCGCAAGGACGCGCTCTACTCGCGCCTACAGCAGCACTACGAGGAGTTCGCGGGGCTGCTCGCGCCGGTCGTCCCCTACGAGCGCCTGCATGAGCCGCAGTGGCTCAACAAGACCTTCGGCGAGATCAAGGCGCAGCAGGCGCTTGAGGCCAAGGTGTCCGACGTGGCCAGAGACTGGGAAACGCTCAAGGCCCAGCAGGAGGCGATGCCGCACTACGCCGACGCGGAGCGCGAGTTCTTCCGCACGCTCGACCTCGGAGCCGCCTTGAACGCGGCGCGTCTGGCCGACGAGGAGGACCAGCGAATCGCCGAGCTGAAGGCGGCCATGGCGCCAGAACCCGAACCGGAACCGATGCCGGAACCAGAGCCTGAGCCGATCGAGATCCCCGAGCCTGAGCCGATGCCCGCGCCAGCGCCAATGCCCGCCCCCATGCCGGCGCCCATGCCAGCACCGGTCGCGGAGCCTTTGGAGGCGTGGACGGTCGAGGTGCCGAGCGCCACGCGATCGCAGATGCAGGCGCTCGCATCCCTGCTCAAGGCGCAGGGAATCACCGGAAGCATCCGCCGGGGCACGCCAGCCCAGGTGGCAGCGAGGATGGAGTAGACGATGGCGGAAGACAAGCACATGACGCTGGCCGAGGCCGTGGCCCAGGTGCAGCGATCCGTGGTGGTGCCCAAGGCACGCTACAACGCCCACGGCAACTTCTACTACCGCTCGATGGAGGACATCGTGGCGGCGCTCAAGGAGCCGTGCAAGGAGGCGGGAATCGCTTTCACGCTCAACGACAGCATCGTGCAGATCGGCGAGCGCTACTACGTCGAGGCCACGTGCCGCCTGTTCTTCGAGGACGGCCACGGCGATCCCATGGACGTGACGGCCTACGCCCGAGAGCCTTTGAGCCAGAAGGGCATGAACGAGGCTCAGGTCACGGGCAGCGCATCCAGCTACGCCAGAAAGTACGCGCTTTGCGGCGCGTTCGACATCGACGGCACCTCAGACCCCGACACGCTCATGGGAACCGAGAAGCCCGCCGAGAAGGAGCCGCCCGAGTTCGGCCAGTTCATCGCCAAGTGCAAGAGCTGCGGCACCTCCTACCAATTCGAGAGCCGCCAGCAGTACGAGCAGTTCAAGGCGAACCCCGGGTGCTGCCCGTCCCCCGCGTGGCAGGTCGTGTAGGCCATGCAAGACCTCTACGCCGAGCGCATGCAGCTCTTCGACAGGCTCATGGACGAGCTTCAGGCGCTGCGCAACAGCGGAAGCCAGTACGCCGAGAACGAGGCCGAGTACCGCAAGGCGCTGCGCATCGCGATCCTTGAGGAGCGATCCAAGGGAACGCCAGTGACGGTGATAAGCGACCTCTGCCGAGGCCGTGAGGACATAGCCGAGCTGAAGCAGCGCAGGGACTGCGCCGAAGCGCTCTACAAGGCGAGCCAAGAGGCGATAAACGTGTACAAGCTCAAGATCCGAACCGTCGACGAGGACATAAAGCGCACCTGGTCGAACGGGACCGGCGAAGGGAGTTACTAAATGTCGATCAACCGAGTGAACATCAGCGGCAACTTGACCCGCGACCCCGAGCTGCGGGCTACCCAGGGCGGCATGCAGGTTCTGGGCTTTGGCGTGGCCGTCAACGACCGCCGCCGCAACCAGCAAACCGGCGAGTGGGAGGACTACCCGAACTTCGTGGACTGCACGATGTTCGGCAACCGCGCCGAGAGCATGGGCCGCATCCTGCACAAGGGCATGAAGGTGGCCATCGAGGGCAAGCTGCGCTATTCGAGCTGGGACAAGGACGGCCAGCGCCGATCCAAGCTTGAGGTGATCGTGGACGAGATCGAGCTCATGAGCCAGAAGCAGGGCCAGCAAGCGCCGCAGGGATACCAGCAGCAGTACGCGCCGCAGCCCGCCCCGCAGACGGCACCCCAGCAGTGGAACGCGCAGCAGGTCTATCAGCAGCCCCCTGCGCCGCCGCAGGGCTACCAGCAGGCACCCGCCCAGTACGCGCCGCAGCCCGCCCCACAGACGGCGCCGCAGCAAGCGCCCATGCCGCCCGCCCAGGAAAGCCTGTACGACGGCGACATCCCGTTTTAGGGGCGATGGCGGCATGCAGGTACTGGACTCGCTCATAGACGGGCCGCTTAGGCTGCGCAACCGCAGGGAGGGCGACGAGCTTATCGGCATGATCGTCCGGTACCTGCGAACTGGCGAGCAGCCCGAGCCTCGGACGGACGCCCAAGAGGCCGTGCTGTTCGCCGTGCAGCCCGTCATGGAGACCTCGCGCAAGCGCATCGTGGCGGGAGGATCGGGCGGCAAAGCGGCAAGCAAACCCGAGAGCAAACGGGCAAGCGAAACGGGAAGCAAACCGCCAAGCAAAAGCGGAAGCAAAACGCAGAGCAAAGCGGCAAGCAACGATGCAAGCAAACCCGAGAGCAAACGGGCAAGCGAAGAGGAAGAGGAAGTAGGAAGAGGAATTAAGGAAGAGGAGAGAGGGAGCAAGGCGCGTTTCCGCGCCCCCTCTCCCGAAGAGGTCGACGAGTACGCCCGAAGCTACGCGGAGGGCAAGAGCCTCGACCTCGCCTCGACCGACTTCGACCCGGAGCGCTTTGTCGACTTCTACGCCCAGAAGGGCTGGATGGTCGGAAAGGCGAAGATGAAGGACTGGAAGGCCTCGGTGCGCATCTGGGTGCGCTCCTCGAAGCCAAAAAACGGCATGGCAAAGGAGGTGCCAGACGATGGATTTTCGGCCTACGACTGAGTGCCCGCACTGCGGCGCGACCCTCAAGGCCCGCACCACGCGGCTCGCTGGGCGGACGCTGTTCTGCGGCTACGAGCAGTGCGGCTGCGCAGGTGCCGAGGCCGAGCGCGAGAAGGAGCGCCGGGCCGAGGCCGAGGCCGCGCGTAGAGCCGTCCGCGACAAGGCCGAGCGCGACTGGAAGCGCGCCGGCGTTCCCGAGCGCTACGTGAGCCTCGACCACCCATTGGCCGCCGAGATCGCCGACGGCATGAAGAGCGGCCAGTGGATGTACCTCTGGGGCGACGTGGGAACGCGCAAGACCACGTGCGCCGCAGCCGTGGCCAAGCGTCTTGCGGGAGGCAAGCGGTCGGTGCTCATGGCCCCGATGTACCGCATCCTCGACGAGATCCAGCGCAGCTTTCACGACGGCGGCGACCCGCTCAAGCGCTACGCCGAGGTGCGCTACCTGATCGTGGACGACCTGGGCAAGCGCAGGCCCACGGGCTTCGCGCTCGATAGCCTGTTCAGCCTGGTCGACCAGCGCTACTCGGCGATGCTGCCCACGCTGGTGACCACGCAGTACAAGCCCAGCGACCTCGTGCGCAGGCTCGCCGAGCAGGGAGACCCTGACACCGCCAAGGCCATCGTGTCGCGGCTCAGGGGCGGCGCGAGGGTCGTGCACTTCGACGGCCCGGACGGGAGGCTGCAATGATCCTCGATGCGGGCATTTTGCGCGGCTACCCCAAGGAACGCGCCGAGCTTTACGGCAAGCCGCACCTGGGGGCGCGCTACACCCACGGCAAGGCCTACGAGGCGCTGTCGCCCCGATGCTGCATCTGCGGCAGGCGTGCGGGAAGCGTGCACCACGTGGCGCACCGCTCGTGGGGCGAGACGTTCCGCCTGGTGACCCCGTGCGGCACCTGGGACTTGCGAAGCCCGCTGTTCTGCCTGTGCGGCAGCGGCACCACCGGATGCCACGACAAGTTCCACGGCGGGGCGCGGCTCAAGGCCGAGTGGCGCTGGCGGCATCCGGTCTACGAGGAGGCCTGGTGGACGGGCCAGCTGTTGCAGGTCTACGAGCCGCACGACCCCGGCCTCTACGAATACGGATATTGGCTGATCACAGACCGTGACAGCAACGAGATGATACGAGAAGGGATATGACCCATGGAAATCAAGACATGCGAGCAGTACGTGCTCGACCAGCTGGAGGAGGCGCGGGCTGAGCGCGATTGGCTGCGCGAAAAGCTTGAGCAGGCGCAGGACGAGGCAGAGGAGCTGCGCGGCAAGCTCATGGAGCGCGGCGAGCACGATGCCTCGAAGGTCGAGCAGGCCATCCGCAAGGAAGGCCGCCGTAAGCTCTACCGCGACGGCAGCGGCTACCGCACGAGCGTGGAAGACGGCGGCAAGCTTATTCCGTTCTCTGACTGGTGCATCGAGCACGTCGGCTACTCAAGCCTGCGCTGCGGCATGACCAAGAGCGAGTTCATCGCCTACTTCGAGCCTGAGTTCCGAGAGGAGTACGACGAGCTGGTCAACGAGTGGAAGGCGGGCCAGGAATGATACGCATCTATGAGCGCTCGCTTTGCCAGAGCTACGCGAGCGCCTACAGGGCTGGCATCAAGATCGGCGAGGTCGAGACGCGAGAGGACGCGCTGAAGCAGGTCGAGGCCATGACCGAGGACAGCTACCAGTGCTTCGCCGTCGACGATGATGGCACGTGCATCGACCTGACGGGCACGTTCCCCGGATGCCTCGCGGGGGTGGTGAAATGAGCTGCGAGTACTGCGAGGAAGGGCGAACCCTGTTCGCCAGTGCAGAGGGCCGCGCCTGCGACATCGACGACATATCGATAGAGCGCCTGTGCGTGCTCGGCAAGGAAGGCCCCGCGAAGGAGCCGTACGTGATCGGCATCAGCCTCTACAACGGCGACTACTGCTACACGAAGGACATCAGCTACTGCCCGATGTGCGGCGCGAAGCTCGGAGGCGATGGCGCATGAGCAAGGTCAAGTGCATGCGCTGCGACAAATGCGGCGAGTTGATTATCGGCGACGACCCCCACGGCACGTTCCGTGGGGCGCTTTGGCCCAGCGAAATCGAGAGCTTCGACCTGTGCCGCGATTGCAGCGTTGAGGTGCAGCGGTTCATTCACGGGAGAAACGAGGTGAAGGCTCATGAAGATCAAGAACACGATCAGGGAGATTAGGAAGTACAGAACGCCGTCATGCATCAAGTGCATGCATTCGAGATTCAAGCCTTTCGACGGCACGATGATCTATTGCGCATGCCCGGCGTTCCGCGACTACACGGAGCGAATGAAAGGCGAGACCCACGCCATCGCGAAATCTCGCCTCGTGCGCGGAACCAGGTGGTGTCGATTCGAGCAGAAACCGCCGAAGGCCGAGGACGGTGACGAGTCATGAAGACCATCGAGGCGCCGAAAATTATCGAGCCGTGGCGCATCATCTGCGCGGCTCAAAGCGAGCCTGATTACAGCGAAGAGCGCTACATGCTGATCTACGCCGGCGATGGAATCAACGACTATTACGACAAAGGCTATATCTTGCTGGAGGGCTGGCACTGCTCCTGCTACGACTGGCCCGAGGTCGATTGGGACGCCACCCATTACGAGGAAGACGAGCTGCTGAAGATTGCCGACATGCGCAAGCGCAACCCGTCGGACAGCGCCGAGCGCCGCTTCTTCATGCTCGTCGAGCAAGCATTGGGGGCGCACCAATGAAGTACGTCTCGCTTTTCAGCGGCATAGAGGCCGCGACAGCGGCGTGGGAACCGCTTGGTTGGGAGCCTGTGTGCTTCGCCGAGTTCGACGAGTTCCCCAGCGCCGTTTTGGCCGAGCGGTACCCCGAGGTGCCGAATATCGGCGACGTTACCAAGATGAACTGGAAGAAGTACCGCGGCAAGGTGGATCTGGTGGTTGGCGGAAGCCCGTGCCAGTCCTTCTCGATCGCGGGCAAACGGGAGGGGTTGCAAGGTGAGTCAGGACTTATGTTCGAGTACATTCGGGCGGTATGTGAGATACGTCCTCGATGGTTTCTTTGGGAAAACGTCCCGGGAGCGCTCTCAAGCGAGAATGGGGAGGCTTTCCGACAGCTCCTGTCCGAAATGGACAAGCTCGGGTACGGTCTGGCGTGGCGCGTACTCGATGCGCAGTTCTTCGGAGTGGCCCAAAGACGCCGCCGTCTCTTTCTTGTCGGACATCTTGGAGCCTGCCCCCCCCCGTCGGCGTACTCATTGAGCCGGAGAGCATGCGAGGGGATCTTGAATCGAGCGCGGAAAAGAGGGCGAGCCTTGCCGAAGAGGCTGGAAGAAGCCCTCATAGCGCAGGCTTCAAGTACCACCAGGGAGCGGGCGCGGGAGGAGTAGGAGCGGAACCCGAGCAGTCCCCCACGCTCACCGCCGATTGGCACAACCCCGCCGTGTACCCCATCGACGAGCCGATAACGATGGCCGACCTCAACGCCAACACGGCGATCGGATACGACATGGTTGGCACGCTCAAGGTTGGCGGCGACGCGCCGTCGGTGTGCCTGTGAGCGCCTGCACGCTGCTCGTCCGCTGCGGATGCGCGGGCGGGGGCAAAGGAGCGCTGGTGAGCGATGATGTGTCGCTCACCCTCTCCACCAGCAACACCCAGACGCTTTTCAGCGAGGAAGGAGGATGCATGGTTGTGCGAAGGCTCACGCCGCGCGAGTGCGAGCGGCTGCAAGGCTTCCCCGATGATTGGACGAGGATACCCTATCGCGGCAAGCCCGCAGACGAGTGCCCGGACGGCCCGCGCTACAAGGCGATCGGCAACAGCATGGCCGTCCCCGTGATGCGGTGGATCGGCGAGAGGATCGCCATGGCCGAGGCGGGTGAGATCGCATGAGCTGCGACCCGTATAAATGGACGTGCGCGAGGTGCGGCAAAACGCACTGCAACCCGTTTTTCACGTGCTACCCGCGCGAGTTTTGGAAGGACAACAAGAAGCGTGTCGGCGAGGTCTGCGAAAAGTGCCGCAACGAAATCGACTATGACCAAGTTCGCCGCAGGAAAGCGAAGGCAGGCGAGGCCTCATGAGCTACGACATAAGGCTGTGCGACCCCGTGACGCACGAGACGTTGGAGGTCGATTCTCCGCATCTCATGGCGGGCGGAACATATGCCCTGGGAGGCACGACCGAGCTTTGGCTGAACGTGACCTACAACTACGCCAGGCACTACCGCTGCTTGGGAGAGCGCGGCATCCGCGAGATCTACGGGAAGACCGGGGCCGAGTCGATACCGATGCTCAAAGCAGCGGCCTTGAGGCTTGGCGACGATGTTTCCGACGACTACTGGGAGGCCACCGAGGGCAACGCCAAGCGGGCGCTGTTACAGCTGCTCGCCATGGCGAGGATGCGCCCCGATGGCGTTTGGGACGGTGATTGATTTGAGCATAGCCGGATACGAGCCTCGCGGCGGCTGGAACCTGCCGCCAGGCTGCTACGAGGGAGACCCGAACGCGCCGTGGAACCAGGAGGAGCCAGACCCGTGCTGGGACTGCGCGTGGTTCAAGGGCACCGACGGAGACGACGGCGTGTGCGGCCTTGAGCTGGAGGCCGCGATCGCCAACGAGGAGCTTGCGGGCGCGACGATGGCCGACGCGGCAAACAAGGCCGTCGACTGGGCGCTCGACCATCTGAGGGACGGGGGCGAGATCGCTTGCGAGCGCTTCAGGCCCTAGCCGCCTTGGCCGTGGCGCTGCTGCTGGCGGTGCTGGCCCTTGAGCTTTACGCGATCCGTATGCTGGCGGCGGGGCTGGTGGTTCTGGCCCTGCTCGCCTGCGGATAGGAGGTGGGCGATTGACCAACTTGGAGCGGTACTTCGGTTCGCCCGAGGCCGCGATGCGCATGGAGGTGCGCATGCTGCGCGACGGGCGGCGGTTCAAAATCTCGCTGTGCGAGTGCGACCCCTTCACCACGTGCGCGTTCGCATCGCGCTGGGTGCGGGACTTCGGCTCATGGGGCGAGTACCTGGACTGGCTCAAGGCCGAGTACGACGATGGAACCATCAGGTGGGAGGACGAATGAGCCGCCCGGGATGCAACTGGGGATGTCTGCTCGTTATAGCGGCATCCCTGCTAATAGACGGATTGACGCTGTGGGCGGCGGTATCGCTGGCCCGCATGATCATTGGAGGATGACATGGGATACAAGAAGTTAATGGATGCAGCCGGTGCTGTCGTGTCCATGCTCGTGATGCTCTTCCTGGTGCTGCTCGTGTGCTACGGCATCGTGTGGTGCATCGGCGGGATAGCGGCGATGCTGGCATGAGCGGCAACCCGCGCAACCGCAACGGCAACGCAAGGCGCAAGCTGAGAGCGAGGCTGAGGGCAGAGGGAAGGCCGTGCCACATATGCGGCCAGCCGATAGACTACAGCCTGCCGAGCGGCGACCCGTGGAGCTTCGAGGTGGACGAGCTGCTGCCCGTGTCGAGGGGAGGCAGCCCGCTGGACTACTCCAACGTGGATGCAGCCCACAGGATATGCAACCAGCGGCGCGGCAACAGGATGCCGGGCGACGCCAAGCAGTACCAGATACGCCGCACGCGGCTGTTCTGAGGGAAAACATAGCAATGCACCAATAGGGGCGCGGTCGTTTCGGCGGTCGCGCCCTTTCTTTTGGCCCCAAGCGCCGAAGCCGCCGAAAAGAGGCGGGGCGGTCGCCCCTCCCCCGGGTCGGAAGGCCACCCCGGCCGCCTAGGGCCGATTTCTCCCCGCCCGTTCCGAACGATTTCGCTATCTCACGCCGCCATTACGATTCCCCGCGAAGAAGGAGGGAATCATGGCCGAGAACATCGAGATGCCGCAGGAAGTGGCTAGCGACCCCGTGCAAGCCGCCATCTGGGAGCAGCTGACCGCGAGGCGCACGTTCGCGCAGGAGGATGCGCCGACGCTGGCGCTGCTCTGCTACTGGCACGCCGTGGCGAACCAGGCACGCGAGGCCATGGCCATCGGGGGCAACAAGATCGAAATACTCGACGCCACCGCATACAAGCCGATCAGAGGCAAGGGCGGCAAGCGGCTCAAGATGATGCGCAAGAATCCGGCGCTGACCGTGCTGAAGGAGGCCAGCACCGAGATCAGAGCGCTGTCAGACCAGCTCGGCCTGTCCAAGTCGGCCCGCAACGTCACGGTGCAGCAGGCGCGACCCGCGAGCGCCCACGGCAAGCTGCTCACGCTCATGTTCGACGACCGCGAGACGCGTGCCAAGGCGGCAGGCGCGTGATGCAGGCGAGGCAGACCCCGACATACGAGGCGAACATCCCAGAAAGGCTCGACGGGGACGGCCCCATGGCGGCAGAACTGGCATCCGCGTACTTCGGTGACCCGCTGCCGTGGCAGCCGCACCTGCTCGACGCCATGCTCGCCCGCGATGGACGCGACAAGTACCTGCTGCGCTCGATCGGCATATCCATCCCGCGACAGAACGGCAAGAGCTGGGACGTTCGCGCCCGCTGCTTCCACGGCGCCCTCAACGGCGAGAAGATTCTGTACACATGCCAGCACGGCGACACCTCAGACCAGATGTTCCAGGAGCTTTCAAGGCCATTCGAGGACGAGGACGAGCCTGAGCTTAACGCCCTGCTGCTCGCCGTGCGCAAGACCAACGGCCAGCAGGCCATCAAGCTCAAGAACGGCGGCCTTATCCGCTTCACCACGCGCACCGACTCGCTGGCGCGAGGCAAGACCTACGACGTGCTCATTTACGACGAAGCACAGGAGCTTACGGCCAAGCAGCAGGCGGCTTCTCTGCCCGCCATCTCGGCAGGGTCGAAGCACAACCCGCAGACAATCTACCTGGGCACGCCGCCAGGCCCCGACAACGTTGGCACGGTGTTCCGCGACCTCCACGAGGACGTTCACAACGGCAGGTCTGAGATGGGATGGATCGAGTGGGGCGCTACAGAGATCGGCGACGTGCACGACGAGTCGCGATGGTTCGAGTACAACCCGTCTCTCGGCACAATCCTCGACATAGAGGCCGTACGCGGCGAGTCCGAGCAGATGCAGCCCGACGTCTTCGCGCGTGAGCGCCTTGGCTGGTGGAGCCCAATCGGAGGAGCCGACTCATACGCGCTTTCGAGCGCCAAGTGGAAGGCGTGCGAGGCGGCGGGGCCGATGCAGGAAGGCAAGCTCGCGTTCGGCGTGAAGTTCTCGCCCGACGGGTCGCGCGTTGCCGTGTCCTGGGCGAAGGCAGAGCGCGGTGCCGGCTCCTACGTCGAGCTTTACGATCTCATGGGCGCTGAGGGCGGCACTGTCGGCATATCCGACATGCTGCTGCGCAACCGCGAGGAGATCGCGTGCGTCTGCATCGACGGAAAGAGCGGAGCGGACGCGCTGAAGCAGCGGCTTCTGGACGGCAGGATGCCGAAGTCGGCGATCGTCATGGGCAGCACCGCGATCGTGCAGGCCGCTGCGACGATGCTGGCCGACGAGGTCAACGCCGGGACGACGAGCCACATCGAATCGCCCGCGTTGGACGATTCCGCAACGAAGTCGATCAAGCGCGACATCGGGCGCGACGGCTGGGGCTTCGGCGACGGCCCCGACTCTTCGTCAGCGCCGATCGAGAGCGCATCGCTGGCCCTATGGGCGGCGAGGACAACCAAGAGAGACCCGAGACGTAAACAGGAGGCAAGCTTCTGATGGCAGCAGTGAACATGGAACTGGCCGGACAGGTCGCGGCGGCGGAAGGCCTGCGACACGAGGACAAGGCGCTCGTGCGCGAGCTTATGGACACGTGGCGCACCCACCGATCCCGCAACGTGTTGCGGGAGGACTACTACCTCGGACACGTCGGCGTCAAAGACCTAGGCATCGCCATGCCGAAAGCCCTCGCAAAGAAGATCAACCCGCGCGTTGACTGGCCCAAGAAGGCGGTGCACGCCTTGGCAGACCGCTCGGTGTTCAACGGCTTCACTGCCGACGACAGTGCCGTTACCATGCAGCTGCGCGACATATGTGCCGACAACCAGCTCGAAGCCCTCTACCGCAAGAACCTTATCGGTGAGCTGAAGCACTGCTGCGGCTTCTGGACTGTCACGGACGGCGGCGGCAAGCCAATCATCTCCGCGTACCCGGCAACCGCAGCGGCGGCAATCTGGGATGACGCGCAGAAGCGCATCAAGGCCGGTCTCGTTGTGGCCGAGTCGAAGAAGATGCCAGGTGACACCGAGCGCGTGCCGACCGTCGTGCACCTGCTCACAGAAGACGCGCTGGTGGTGCTTACGCGCGGCAGCGGCCACTGGGTGGCCGACTACATGGAGCATGGCATGGGTCGCTGTCTCATGGAGCCTATGCCCTACGATGCCACGCTTGAGCGACCGTTCGGCTCCTCGCGCATCAGCCGTTCGGTCATGAGCATCACAGACGACGCCATACGCCAACGCGCCCGCATGGAGGTGGCGTCTGAGGCCGCGACGCTGCCGCAGACCTGGCTGCTCGGCACCTACAAGAAGATGATCAACGGGCAGAACAAGTACGACGCGTCGATGGGGGCGGTCAACGAGATCACCAAAGACCCTGACGGAGACTCGCCGACCGTGTGGCAGTCGGCCCAGTTGCAGATGGCGCCGCTCACCGAGTACCTGCGCCAGCTAGCATGCCAAATGTCGGCGGTCACCAATGTTCCGGTGTCTTTCTTCGGCGTGAGCAACGACAACCCATCCTCTTCGGATGCCATCGCTGCATCGCTCGAACCGCTCGTGATCGATGCGAAGAACCTCAACCGCGAGAATGGCAACGCTTTGCGCAACGTGGCCTACATGGCGCTCGCTGTGGCGAACGGCACGGATTACGAGACCGAGCGCGATGCCGGCTACAACCTCAACCCGCGCTTCATGTCCCCGGCCTACCCGTCAATCGTGAGCCTGTCCGACGCCGCGTTGAAGCAGGTGCAGGGTCTGCCGAAGCTCGCCAACTCCGACGTGATGCTCGAAATGCTCGACTACACAGACGAGCAGATCCAGCGCATCAACAGCGACAACAAGAAGGCACAGGCGAGCGCTGCCGTGGCCTCGCTGTTCGAGCCGAAGGAGGGCGAGGATGGCGGAGATACCTCGCAGCCTGCTTAACGAGCTTACGGACGAGATCAACGCGCTATCTGGAATGGCGCAGCGCCAAGCCGGCGACGCGCTCACCCGCTTGGTGGCCGACTGGGAGGCGAGCGGGAACGGCGACATAGCGGCGCTGCGAGAGGCGGCCTACGAGGTGATCGAGACGGCTTGCGGCTACTACGCCGACACCGTTGCGGCTGGCCGCGCCGCCGAGTTCTATGACGCCGTGCGCAAGGCGCAGGACGCGCCCGGGAAGTACGCCGCCGTCGCCGAGTCGCTGCGCGACCCCCAGGCGACGTACGGCTCGGTGAAGGCGTTCATGGTAAGCGTGGTGAAGCAGGGAGCCACCGACATGTTCGTGGCCGCGTGCGTTCGCCGCCTCGATGCAGAGATCCGCAAGGCCGCGAACATGTGCGTGGCGCACAACGTCTCCAAAGACCCGGCGAAACCGAGGTACGCACGCGTGCCGTCTGGCGAGACGTGCGGTTTCTGCCTCATGCTCTCCTCGTTCGGCTTCAACTACAAGACAAAGGAGGCCGCAAGCCACTCGCACCCAAAGTGCGACTGCCGCGTCGTGCCGAGCTTCGGCAAGGGATCAAAGGTCAAGGGCTACGACCCCGACGGCATGTACGACAGGTTCAACGAGTGCATGGACGCGCTCGGCGGGCGCAACGGCATACGCTCAGATTGGGATGCCTTGCCCGATGCCGAGCGCGAGGCGTACATCAAGGAGCATGGCGGAAAAGCCAGCAAGGCGTTCGACAAGTACGTGAACAAGCGCATGGTCGAGGAGATCGAGACCAGAGACCCGAAATGGTACGCAACTGGCACGGAACCAAAAATCGGATTTGTCAGCAAAGGGGTGGAGAAGCGGGCGACCAAAGCGGAAATAGGAACAGCGAAGAGGCTGGCGCATCACGGCGTTGCCCCGACGTTCATCCAAGATTACAGATGGGTTCAGGAAGATGGGAGAAAGCGCAAAGTCGGGCTTCCAGACCTGAAAAACGGAATCGAAATCAAGACAATCGGAACGTCTGGAAACGCATGGGGCGCAATGAAGAACTACCTTGACAGCACGGCTGGAAAGGAGGGCGTCAAGTGCATGGTCGTTGACAACTCCGTATCCGAGCGAATAGACGACAATGCACTAATATCAGCGGCAAAGGATCTCGCGCCTAAGTACCCAAAGGTCGCGCATGTGCGCCTGCTGCTGAAGGATGGCAGGTACATAGCTGTCAAATAAAAAGGAACGGCACCGAAAACCTCAAAAGTAGAGGGCAGCATGCCGTTCCATCAACAGATTATACCAGTGCAAATAGGCAAGGGCCACCTACGGGTGGCCCTTTTCATGCCGAATCTCACGCTCATAAGAAACTGTCGCGGACGGGCCGCACGGCCCAACTAACGAACCGTTGAGCAGCCGCACGGCAGCTCAGGCGTGCCGCACGGCACGGGAAAGGACGCGACATGGCAGAGGCGAACGAACCCACACAAGCACCAGGAGCAGAAGGCGGAGATGGCGCCAACCAGGAGCCGCCCGTCGACTACAAGGCGCTGTACGAGGCCGAGAAGAAGCACTCGCGCGAGTGGGAGAAGAAGGCAAAGGCCAACAGAACCGCAGCGGCGGCGCTTGAGGAGGCCAACAACGCGAACAAGACAGCCGAAGACCAGATCGCCGACCTCAAGAAGAGGCTCGACGACAAGGAGAAGGAAGAGAAGCGGTCGAAGATCGCGGCCAAGGTCGCGCAGGAGAAGGGCGTGCCGGCGAGCCTGATCGTCGGCGACGACGAGGAAAGCATGTCCAAGTGGGCAGACGACATGCTCGCCGCGTTCAAGAAGCCGCCCGCGCCCAAGGTCGAGAAGCCGGGAAGCTTCCCGAAGCCGGGCGACGGCGACAAATCGGAGCTGCGCGACTTCACGCGCCAGCTCCTCGGTAACAACTAGAGACAAGTAAGGAGCCGAAATGGCTAACGACACCAGCAAGGTCAAGCTCCCGCACAAGGTAGTGACCTCCATCATCAACAAGGCGAAGGACACCTCCACCATCGCGGCGCTGTCCCCCAGCACCCCGCAGACGTTCTCCGACACCACCTACATCGTGTTCAACCCGACAACTGAGGCTGAGGTAGTTGCGGAGGGCGCGAAGAAGAGCGGTTCCGAGGTCTCCACCACGCCGATCGTCGCAAAGCGCGTGAAGGTAGTCACGACCACACGCGTCTCCGACGAGCTGCGCTGGGCCGACGAGGACAACCAGCTTGAGATCGTGACCAACATCATCGCCGACCAGACCGCCGCGATTGGCCGAGCGCTCGACTACGTGGTCTACCACGCCGTGTCCCCCAAGACGGGCACCGCGCTCGATGGCTACACCGCGCTCACCGCAGGGGCCAACGCCGTAACCGCCTCGGCATCCGCAGTCGACGACATCGACGCGCTGGCCGACGCGCTTATCGACTACGACATCAACGGTTTCGCGCTCTCCCGTAAGTTCGCCGCAGACCTCCGCAAGCTGCGCATTCCCGCCACCGGCCAGCGCCTCTACCCGGAGATCCCGCTGTCCCTCAACGTCGGCAACATCGACGGCATCCCCGCCGCGACCTCCGGCACCGTCAACGGTCGCCGCTGCAAGACCGACCCGAAGGTGGCGGGCATCATGGGCGACTTCTCCACCATCAAGTGGGGCATGGTGCGCGACATGACCTCCGAGATCATCGAGTACGGCGACCCCGACAACACCGGTCAGGACCTGAAGGGATACAACCAGGTCGCGTACCGCACCGAGGCGGTCCTTGCCTACGCGGTTCTCGACCCCAAGGCCTTCGCCATCCTGAAGACGGCCTAGGGGGCGGTAACCATGGCGAACCTTGTGCAGAAGTTCATCGTCGAGGACGCATCCAAGGCATCCCCGATCCTCCCGCAGCACGTCTGCTTCGTGACCGCCGACGGCGAGCCTGTCGGCATCTCCAAACAGGCCGCAAACCCTGGTGCGAACCCGACCATCGCCAAGGTGGTCAAGTGCCTCGTCGACGCTGGCGTGATGGCCGCGACCTCCGAGGCGTCCGAGCAGAAGGCCGGCGAGAATGCCGCGAAGCCGGTTGACTCCGGCAAGGCCGAAGAGCCTGCCAGCGAGGAGTAGGCGCATGGAGCCGCTAGCGACCATCGAAGACTACAGGGCGAGGTACGGCGACCCGACCGACGAGGCACGCGCCGCGACCCTGCTCTCAGACGCGTCAGACCTGCTCATGAGCGCCTACGAATCAAACGTGGGCGACTACGAGCGCGGCAAGGTAGCCGCCTTCGACCGATCTGCCGCAGCGGTGTGCTGCCTCGTGGTCAACAGGGTCTTGTCTGCACCAGCAGCTCTGGCGGGTGCCATGCAGTACAGCCAGGGCGCAGGCGGCTACACGGCCAGCGTGTCGTACGGGTCTGCCCTCGGCGAAATGTACCTGGGAAAGACGGAGCTGAAGCGCCTCGGGCTGCTCGACCAGCGCATCGGGGCGCTCCAACCGGTTGGGAGTGATGCCGAATGGGACTCATAAACACCGAATCGGTGACGGTCACAACACCAGTGGTCGACTTCGATTCGCTCGGCGAGCCTATCGAGCGCGGCAGCGTGAACACCGCTATAGAGGGCGTGATCGTGTGCCCGGGGGCCACGTCGGAACTCGACGCATCGCGCCCCGATGGCACTGAGGTCGCCTACACGCTGTGTTTCCCCAAGAGCTTCACCGCATCGCTCAAGGGGTGCCGCGTGAACGTTCGAGGCACCGAGTACCGCGTCATAGGCGACCCGCAGCGCTACGACCCGGAAAACACCCCAGGCGATTGGAACCTCACCGTGGAAGTGGGGCGCACCGATGGCTAAGTGCAAGGTGAAGTTCGAGTGGAAGGGCTGGAAGCGCGGCGGCTATGCCGAGGTTATGAACTCAGGCGCGGTGCAAACGCTTCTTAAGAAGAAGGCAGACGCCGCAGCGGCATCGTGCAACTCGTCCTTCTCCCGGCACCCCGGCGAGGGTGCCGGCTACATAGTCCGCAAGTTCAAGGGCAAGCTCGCAAACGGCTTCGTGGTTACCACGGCGACTCCGCACGCCCATGCGAGCGAGCGCAAGCACAACCGCCTCAGATCCATGTTCGGAGGCGGTGAGTGATGGACGTGGAGCGCATGGTGGCGCAGCGGCTCATGGACGAGACCGGCATCAAGGCCGTGCTCGACGTACCAGCCGACAGGCCCAGCGAGTTCATATCGGTGTCGCAGACCGGATCTAGCCGCAGCGGCTGCATCAACCGTGTGCAGCTCGTGGCGCAGTCATGGGCGAAGACCCGCAGACGCGCCGCAGAGATCGCCGAAGCCGTGGAGCACGCAGTGTCGAGTCTCATGGACGAGGAGTGCGTGTTCGAGGCCACGTGCGGAGACACGTACCGCTGGGACGACCCGGACAGCCGCCAGCGCCGATACCAGACCAACGTAAACGTAACCATTTGCGAATAGGAGACGACATGGCACTTTTCAAGAAAAACGAGACCAAGAACGTCTCGTCCACCAAGGGCGTGAAGGGCGGATATATCTTCGTGGCCCCGACAGGCACCATCCTCCCCACCGACATCAAGACCAATCTCGCCGAAGCCTTCCTCAACCTCGGCTTCATCTCCGAGGATGGATACACCGAGTCCGAGGAGACCGACGCCAACGAGCTGAAGGACATGAACGGCGACCTCATGGACTCCGCCACGACCTCGCGCGTGGAGTCCGCGAAGCTCACGCTCGCAGAGATCAAGGCGCAGACCCTCAAGGTCATGTACGGCGCCGACAACGTGACCGACCTCGACGGCGTTATCACCGTAGAGCACAACGGCAACAAGGACGAGGCGTGGTCGATCGTGCTCGAACTCGTGCTCAAGAACGGTCGCCGCTGGCGCAAGGTCGTGCCAGCCGCCAAGTCCTCTGAGCTCGACGATATCAAGCTCGCCGTGAGCGAGATTGCCGGGCGCCAGATCACGTTCAAATACCTGGTCGATAGCAACGGCAACACCTGCTACGACTACATCGAGTCAACCGAGACCAACAACGCCTAGGGGGAAAGAGAATGACCGAGATCACCTTTACCGTCGACGGCGTTGACGGCGAGTTCGCCGCAGACCTCGACGAGCTGAAGTCCTACAAAACCGTGAAGCAATTCGCCCGAAGCGAAACCGACCCGGCGGGGATGATGGACGCCATGGAGCGCATCTTCATGGGTCGAGACGAGGAGTATATCGAAGCCCTCGGCGGAACGTCATACGACATGCGCCGCCTGTGCGACGCGGCCTTCGAGGCGGCAAAGACAAAAAACTAGTAGGCTTCGCCAGCGACCTCGAGAACAGGCGCGGCGAAGCGATAGCAGACTTCCAGCAGTTCTACGGCATAGCCCTGCCATTGGATGGAGCGCCCGAAGACCTCGATCGGATGGCGCTCCTCTGGCAGCACCTCCCCGACAACTCGCGCCTCGCCAAGGCGCAGTACCCGCAACTCAGGTGGAGCACGACCGACTACATGCTCTGGCGTATCGAGCACCAGCTTCGGTGCATCGCCTGGGGCATGGCCGACAAGAAGGACAGGAGCGCGGAGCCTCCCGAGCCTATCAAGACGCCGGCGCAGCTCGCAGAGCTTGAGCGCCACCGCGCGAACGCGCTGGAAGCCAAGGAAGAGATAGACAAGATCCTGGGGATAGGAGGGGAAGATGGCGACTAGTGTCGGGTCGGCCTATGTGTCCTTGATGCCGTCGATGGATGGCTTCGCGAGCAAAATCGGCAAGGAGTTCGGCAGCCAGGGCAACGCCGCAGGCAAGGCCTTCGGCGACTCCATGACCGTCGGCATCGACGGCGGGGCCAAGAAGTCCTCGGGCATCCTGACAGGGCTTGGAACCGTAGCCAGGGGCGTCGCCACTGCGGCGGTGGCCGGGTTCACAGCGCTCACAGGGGCCGTGACCGCGATTGGCGGCGCGGCCCTTTCCGCATATGCAGACTACGAGCAGCTGGTTGGCGGCGTCGACACCCTGTTCGGCTCCGCGTCGCAGACACTGCAAGGTTATGCCGCAGAGGCATACAAGACATGCGGAATGTCCGCCAACCAGTACATGACGCAGGCCACGAGCTTCGCGGCCTCGCTCGTCTCGTCGTGCAGCGGCGATGTCGCCAAGGCGGCTGACTACGCGAACATGGCCATGGGCGACATGTCGGACAACGTGAACAAGATGGGTTCCGACATGACAGACGTGCAGAACGCCTACCAAGGCTTTGCGAAGCAGAACTACACGATGTTGGACAACTTGAAGCTCGGCTACGGCGGCACGCAGGCTGAGATGAAGCGCCTTATCGCCGATGCCAACAAGCTGCGCCAGGAGCAGGGCAAGAACGCCGACCTCACGATCGACAGCTATGCCGATGTGGTCGAGGCCATCCATACCGTGCAGGAGAACATGGGCATCACCGGCACCACCGCCAAGGAGGCCGCTACCACGATTAGCGGCTCCATCGGCATGGCGAAGGCCGCGTGGGAGAACTTCATCACCGGACTCGGGCGCGACGACGTCGACTTCTCGCAGCTCACGCAGCAGCTGCTTGAGTCGATCGGCGCGGTAGCTACGAACGTGGCTCCGAGGGTTGCGCAGATCGGCAAGGGAATCGTCGAGGCGTTCCCGGTTGTGCTGTCTGGCCTTGGCCCAGTCCTTGGCCCAGTGCTCTCGGAAGCGCTCGCGACTGCTTGGAACATCGCCGTAGGAGCCTTGGCTGAGCTTGGCATACAGCTGCCGACAGTCGACGCTTCCCAGATAACGGGGGCGTTCCAAGCGATCGCCGACGCTGCGGCATCCGTCGTAGGCACGTGCAAGTCCGCTTTCGGGAAGCTTGGCGAGCAGATACCGGGCATCTGGGACACCATCGTCTCGACTATTGGCGGAGCCGTGACGACGATCATCTCGGCGGTGTCGCCGTTCGTGACGTACTTCGCATCGCAGATGCTGCCCGCCATCGCGTCATTTGCATCTGGCGCAGTCGGCGCGTTCAGCGCCGTGCGGCCTGCCATAGAGCAGCTTGGCTCGACGCTGCTGAACGTCGGCCAGGCCATCCTGCCCGTGCTACACAACGCCTTCGCGATGATCGTCCCGATCATTTCGCAGGTCATCGGCGTCGCCATGCAGCTTTTCGCTGCGGTAAGCCCGCTCGTGTCGCAGGTGGGCGCTGCGCTCATGCCGGCAATTACGTCTATCGGCACGGCGCTCGCAAACCTCGCCAACGCCGTGCTGCCGATATTGGCTAGCGGCATGCAGATAGTGCTCTCCGTGGCTCAGATGCTCATACCGGTAATCCAGACAGTGCTGTCTGTAGTTGGTTCAATCGTGTCCGTCGTGATGACGGTGGCAAGCCAGGTGATCTCGGTCGTGGTAAACGCCGCATCCGTCGTAGCCTCGGCCATTGGCCTCGTCATGTCGGTCGTGAGCGGCCTCGTGACTGCGGTTACCACGTTCATCGGCTCGATCGTATCCGTTGTCGGCGGCGGGATAGCTACCGTGGTCGCCGCCGTTTCAGGCGGTGTGAACGCGGTAGTGGCGTTCGTCGGCTCGCTGGTGTCCTCAGCGCTCTCGCTCGTGTCCGGCCTCGTCTCCTCGATCGCCGGGTACTTCTCGACCATGGTGTCTACGATGGCGAACGCGGCGCAGCAGGTGTACGCGGCAGTGACGGGTGCCTTCTCGGCGCTCGTCGGCGCTGTGTCTGGCCATATCGGGAGCCTCATGAACACCATTTCCAGCATCCCCGGCCAGGTAATGGGCTTCTTCGCAGGCGCTGGGTCGTGGCTCGTCGGTTCCGGTCGCGCGTTGATCAACGGCTTCACGCAGGGTATCCAGAACGCAATCGGCGGCGCCCTTTCCGCCGTGTCCGGCGCCGTCTCGCAGATCCGCTCGTTCTTCCCGTTCTCGCCCGCAAAGCGCGGCCCATTCAGCGGCCACGGTTATACAACCTACTCGGGCAAGGCGCTCATGGAGGGATGGGCCGAGGGCATCGGCAGCGGCACGGGGGCGGTCAACTCCGCCATCACGTCGGCTCTAGCCTCCGCAAGCTCGCTTATCGGCTCGGGCATCACGGTCGCTCCGTCGGTTGCCGTTGCCGGGGCAGGCGCCGCCGGCACGACCTACAACGTCACGGTCAACGGGGGAAGCTTAAACGCAGACCAGCGGATCATGCAGGCGGTTGACGTTCTGGTCTCCGCAGCCAAGCGGTCCGCAGGGTCGGGAAGGTAGCCAATGGGAACCTATACAAGGGAGATTCAGATCGCGGGGCGCAACCGCTGGTATTGCGGCTATATCTCCGTTGACGGCGTGAGCACGGTCAACGACACCACCTCGCGCATAACAATCACCGCCGCGCTCGACGACAAGTATGCGGCACAGTACGGCACGCACTACGACGTAATCGTGAACGGCATCACCTACAGGTCGCGCGACGTGCTGCTCAACAACTACGGGAATTGGGCCACGCGCGACGCCGTAACCTTCACCGTGGACGTCGGGCGCGGGGCCAGCGGCTGGAACTGCTCCGTGCAGATTCACGTCTATGGCAAGACATATAACAACTACTACGGCAGCGCCGGCGGAGACGCCTGGGCAACAGAGTACGCTTGGATTCCCCAGCGCGGATACTCGCAACCGCATCCTCCCAAGAACCCGAAGCTGGCCCGCGTTTCCGACACATCCCACAAGATTGCGTGGGACGTCGACTACACGGGCATGGACGGCGCGTACCCCTGGGCTGGCGTGTACGTAGACCGCCGCACCGACGACGGCTCATGGGTGAACATCGCCGACGTCTCGTGGGACGTGACCAACTACACCGACAACTCGACGACCGCAGGCCACAAGTACGAGTACCGCCTTTGTGCCCACGGCCCTGGCGGCAACTCCACGCACGTGTCCTGCGGAACCACGTACACAACTCCGTCGGCACCTTCGCGCATCGATGCCATCAAGGCCGGCGCGTCCAAGGTGACGCTGCGCGTCTACGGGGCGTGGTGGTACGCCAGCGCATGGGATGTTCAGCGATCAGGCGACGACGGGAAGACGTGGGCGGCGGTCTCGACCACCACCGAGGGCGAAGACCCCGCATGGGTAGACCTGCACGACACCTCCGCGCCTGCCGGCACGATCGTCTACCGCGTCAGGGCCAAGCGCGGTAGCCTAACGTCTTCGTGGGTCGAATCGAATTCCGTGACCACGATCACGCCGCCTCTCGCACCGAAGGTCACCGCCGACCATGTTGTGCCAACGGGGTCGGCGGCATCCGTCTCGTGGGTGCCCAACCACCCCGACGGCTCGGCGCAGTCCGCCGCGCAACTTGAGCTCGTCGGCAGCGAGACGATAACGAAGTCGTACACGACCGAGAAAAGCGCATCGATCACACTCACGAAGGGAAGTTGGAAAGCTCGCGTTCGCACGAAGGGACTGCACGCCGATTGGGGCGCTTGGTCTGGCTATGCGGCGATAACGGTCGCCGACTACCCGCAGTGCTGGGTCGCCTCCCCCGCTACCGACGGCATGCTCGTCGATGCGGTGCCGCTCACGGTGCAAGTCGCCGCAACCGACGAAACTGGCATCGCGCAGGCAACGCTCACGCTCGCAGAGGTCGGCGGCGCGACGGTCGCCACGGCAGACGTCACGAACCTGAAGCCAGTGAGTTTCGGCAGCTACGCCACCATACGCAACGGCATCGACTATCTGCTCATGCTCACGGTCAAGGGCGGCTCCGGCCTGTCCAAGACGGCCATGCGCCGCTTCAAGACGCACTGGGCGGAACCGGCCATCCCAGACGTGTCGCTGTCGTACGACGATGCGCTGGCGTGTCACGTGAAGGTGCGCAACGGCCTCTCGTCATACGAGATCGAGCAGACCACGCTCGTAGGCCCCATGACGGTCGACGAGGTGAGCAATGAGCTTTCCATGCTAGGCACGATCACAGTCGATGGTGACGCGCTGGTGCTCGGCAACGCCTCCCGCTGCTCCGCCTTCACGGTGGAGCGCGTGGCGTACGGCGGCGATGCCGTCATAGCATCCGGCGTGCTTGACTCCCAAGAGACGATCGACCGCGTGCCGCCGCTAAACACCGACTACGAGTACAAGGTCACCGGGTACGCCGACAACGGCACCTCGTCGCAGACCGTGACCGATGCCAACGTGTTCGCGCACGGGATGGCGCTTAACTTCGGCCAGGATGCATCGACCGTGCTCGTGCTCGACTACAACGGCGACTACTCGACAAGCTCTCAGCGATCCGTGGAGACATACCACTTCGCCGATGGCGGCGAGAACGGCGACCTGCCCATTTCGTACATGCTCGACGAGCTGAACAAAAAGACCTCGCTCTCATGGGAGATGAAGCGCGACGGCCACGACAGGTACATACGGATTATGGACGAGCAGTGGAGGGGATGGTGGCGCGGACATGCGGGCGAACGCGCATACGGCCCCATGGACTTCGACATGTCTGTGAAGGGTGCAGGCATCTGGAAGGGTTCGGCCAACGTCACGCACAACGTCTTCGAGGAGCCGATAAATGGCTGATTGGGAAAAACCGTTCCTCACCTCGTTCCGCTTCATGCGCGTAGACCGCGCAAGCGGCAACGAGGTCGAGAGAATCACGAACATAAAGAACGGCGGGTGCATTGAGCGCAACCAGGACAAGGACTACACCACAGGGCAGGTCGATTACTCCGGGGCGCTCGATATCGGGGCAGATCTGCTGCGGGTGTACCTCGATGCCGACTTCGGTGGCGCGTCAGTCAGTGAGGCGCTGGGGACTTTCGTTGTCTCAGCGCCGAAAAGGACCAGGCGCGGCGTCAACTCAACCGGCACGGCAGGCCTGTCGGGCAGGCTGTCGGAGGTTGCGGAGGACGAATTCGATGCCCCATTCACGGTGGCGGCTGGAACCGTGGTTGTCCCCTACGTCGTAAAGCTACTCAAGGCGGCTGGCTTCGCTGACGTGATCGCCGACGGCTCCGACTACAAGCTGGCGCAGGATTGGACGCTCGGAATCGATTCGGGCGACATGAGACTGTCGAAGCGCCTGGCGGCGTGCAACGCGCTGCTCGACGTGGCGGGCTTCCGCGCCGTCGACGAGGACGCCTACGGAAGGCCCGTACTTCGCAGATATAGGGAGCCGCAGGACAGGCCCGTTTCCATGACCCTTCGAGAGGGCTCTGGCGCACGCTTCATCAACGAGGTAGTCGACGAGCTTGACCGCTCGGGCGTCGCCAACGTGGTGCACTGCGACTACGAAACGCAGGACGCCTTCTACCGTGGCACGGCCATCGACTCAGACCCGAGCAGCCCTTACTCCACGGTTTCGCGCGGTTGGCGCAAGACGGCCACGTACAGCTACAGCGACCTGCCCGATGGGTCTACCGATGCCGAGAGACAGAGGAACGCCGATGCCAAGGCTAACGAGATGCTGCGAACACAGCAGAGCGCTATCCGTAGAGTCACGGTCAAGCGGACGTACGCGCCTATCGCGTGCGGCGATGCCGTGATGGTCGATTGGGCAAGCGCCGGCATCAGCGGCAAGTTCGCGGTGAGGACTGCGACTCTCACGCTCGTGGGAGGATGCCCAATCGAGATGGAGGTGAAGAGGTATGAGCGATGAACTCATGTCGGCCATGCGCCGATACGGCGCCGCGATGGCCGATGCGACCGCCAACGACCCTCCCGGCCAGCAGGCGTGCTACGGAACGGTGAATTCCGTATCCGGAGCCACCATGGCCGTATCGGTGAAGGGGGCATCCCTGAAGCTCCCGTACACCACCTCATGCTCGGGAGCCAAGGCAGGCGACCGATGCATCATTCAGGCAATCGGCCCGCACGCCATCGTGATCGGCGTGCTAGCTAAGTAAAGGAGGTGCGATGGCAGATACCAACAAAGGCGCGGCGCTGCTGCTCAACGATGCGGGCAACATCGACCGCGCCAGAACCACCGACGGCTCGATCTTCCGCATCGAGTCGACGCTATCGATGGAGGCCGCCGAAGAGGCCAAGACGGCAGCGGCGAACTGCAACACCGCGACTGAAAGCGCCGAAGCGGCAGAGAAGACGCGCGTGTCCAACGAGAACGCTCGGAAAACGGCTGAGACCGAGCGCGGCAACAACGAGACAACCCGCAAGAACAACGAGACGTCGCGCAAGAACGCCGAGACAACACGTCAAGACAACGAAACTGCGCGAAAGAATGCCGAAACCACGCGCCAGAACAACGAGACGAGCCGATCGAACGCCGAGATCGAACGCAAAAAGGCCGAAAGCCAGCGCCATGACGAGCATATCGCCGACCAACAGGCATCGAGCAACGCGACCTCTGCGGCGAACGGCGCGGCTTCGCGTGCGGACGCAGCGGCGAACCAGGCGTTGCAGATCGCCAACTCCGTGGCGCAAGGCAGCGCAGGAAGCTCGGACGTCGCGGAGCTGCGTGCCCAGAACGCGAAGCTCGCAACGCTTTTGGCGAACTCGACAGGTCAGTTCATATACATGGGCGGAACAGTCTACTGCCCGGCTTCAAAGGCATCGGCGAGCGGGGTGACCGTAACGTTCGGCTCAACATGCTCCGCAAGCGGCAACACCATCACATTGATTTAAGAAGGAAACGAAATGGCTCAAGCTAAGATCCTCACAGTGGGCGGCACCAACTACGAGATGATAGACGACACCGCCCGCACCAACGCCACCA
Organism: uncultured Collinsella sp.; assembly: GCA_958435945.1. Lineage (GTDB taxonomy): Bacteria > Actinomycetota > Coriobacteriia > Coriobacteriales > Coriobacteriaceae > Collinsella. The sequence continues at coordinate 67,452 of CAUBIC010000002.1, forward strand.
CGGCGCTCAACAACGCCGAGTACAACCGACAGGGCCTGATCGGCAAGTACCCGGGTCAGTCGCTCGCAACGCTTCTCGCGGGCGAGGTCTCCGGCTCCGCCACCATCTACGACGCGCTGCACAAGCGCGTGCAGGCCGCGAACTTCAGCGGCATGCGCGTGGGCGACTACATCGACGTGCCGCTCGTGAGCGCGTCAAACGTGGCGGCCCAGCAGTCCGTGCGCTTCCTGCTTGCGCACTTCGACCCGTACTACCAGTGCGGCGACAGCGCCAAGGGCCACCACATCGCGTTCATCGCGTCCGCGCCCGTCGCCGTGGCCAAGACCGTCACCGGCGTGGCCAACGACAGCTACCTGATGTGGAACACTGCGAACACCAACCAGGGCACCGCAGACGTGAAGAACCCGTACCTGAACAGCAACCTCAAGGCGTGGGAGAAGCTGTTCGAGGCGTGCCTGCCCGAGGGGCTGACCAAGTACCTGCTCACCCAGCGCGTGCTGCTTGAGGAGCGTTACAGCGCGAGCGGCGCGCTCAGCGACTCCAACAGCTGGAGCTGGCAGGACATCGGCAAGGTGTGGTCGCCCTCCGAGATGGAGGTATACGGCTGCCCAGTGTGGGGCACCAAGGGCTACAGCGTGGGCTTCGACTGCCAGTTCGACCTGTTCCGCGATACCGCGCACCGCTTGAACGGAACTCGGTGCACTTGGTGGCTGCGTTCCGTCATGGGTGGCTCCTCGTCCTACGTGTGCTGCGTCAGCTACAGCGGCGTTGCCCACTACCATTCGGCGGCGTCCACCTGGGTTCGCCCCCGCCCCGGCTTCCTCGTCGGCTAGCCAGCCGAGTGCTCTATACTTCTCTTTCGATGCGACCGCCTTGCGCGGTCGCATCCCTGCCCGCGCAGCGGGCCGTTTTTTTCGCCACTATTTCCGGGAGGTGCCATGAGCGGCGTCTACCAGCGAAACCGCGAGGTGTCCGAGTACAAGTTCTTCACGCAGGCCATCGCCATCCGCGTGGAGGTCAACAAGCTCATGGCCTCCTCGTCGGTCGTGCCGAAAGCCTACAGGCTGCTGAACGCAGTCCCCACGGTGGAGACCGCGCGCAGCATCGTATACAACGTCAACCGCGCCGACTGCTTCTACCCCAACAGTTCGTTCAACGCACTTGAGCGCAAGCGTTACCTGACGCTGGCGATAGCCGACTGCGAGCAGCTGATGCTCGACACGCAATGCCTCATGGACATCGGCCTGCCCGTGAACGCCAACCGCTTCGAGGCGCTGGCGGGCATGGTCGAGGAGGAGATCAAACTGCTCAAGGGCGCGCGCAAGAACGTACGCGTCACCGGCAAGAAGACGACCGACGAGCGCATAGCCGAGGCCGAGGCCGAGCTAGAGCGCCTGCGTTCGTTATAATGGGCGGCGGTCCCGCCTTGTATATCGGTACAATTGGTGGCTGCGTTCCGTCATGGGTGGCTCCTCGTCCAACGTGTGCTACGTCAACAACAACGGCAATGCCAACTACAATTCGGCGACGAACACCTGGGTTCGCCCCCGCCCCGGATTCCCTTACTGCCAGACCGAGTAGGCCAGCGGGCCGAAAGCAGAGCGCGGAGAGGAAGGAAGGCGCGACCATCGGGCGCGAGCCCGTAAATACGCACCCCGCGAGGGTGGCCGGACGCTGCTTGCATGGCGCGGCGCTCCGTGGCTTCGCCGCGTTTCATGGCCATACCTCAAGCGGCTGTCAGAGCCACATTGCAAGCCGTGCGGGGTGCCTTCTATGAACTCGGAGCAAAGGCGGGCCGCACGCCGGAAGCGCCGCGAGGAGAAGCGCGCCAGGGCCAAGGCCGAGCGCGTCAAGGCGTGCACCCTTGAGACGGTGGCCGACCTCAACAGCCTGTGCAAGGCTTCCAAGCAGGCCGCGCGTGGCGTCATGTGGAAGGCCTCGACGCAGCGGTACATGAAGGACTACCTGCGAAACGCCGTGAAATCGCGCCAAGACCTTTTGGAGGGCCGCGACATATGCCGGGGTTTCATCCGCTTCGACCTGTGGGAGCGCGGCAAGCTGCGCCACATCAGTGCGGTGCACTTCCCCGAGCGCGTGGTGCAGAAGTCGCTGTCCCAGAACGCCCTCGTGCCCGCGATAGTCCCCACGCTCGTATCCGCGAACTCCGCCAACATCAAGGGGCGCGGCACCGACTACGCCCTTAAGCTGCTCAAGCGCCACCTGGCCGACCACTGGCGGCGGCATGGGCGCGAGGGCTACATACTGCTGGGCGACTTCTCCGACTACTTCGCGCGCATTGCCCACGAGCCGGTCAAGCGGCAGGTGGCCGACGCGCTGCTCGACCCGCGCGTGGTCGCCCTTGAGCACCGCCTGATAGACGCGCAGGGCGAGGTCGGCCTGGGCCTGGGCAGCGAGCCAAACCAGATATGCGCGGTGGCGCACCCCAACCGCATCGACCACTACGTGGCCGAGATGCTGCGCCCCGAGGCCTACGGGCGCTACATGGACGACTTCTACCTGATCCACGAGTCCAAGGAGTACCTGCAAGTGTGCCTTCTGCTGATAGAGCACGAGTGCGCGAAGCTCGGCATCGCGCTGAACCCGCGCAAGACCAGCGTGGTGAAGCTGACGCGCGGCTTCACGTGGCTGAAGAAGCGCATCTTCTACACCGAAACGGGCCGCATCGTCATGAAGCCGTGCCGCGACTCCATCACGCGCGAGCGACGCAAGCTGAAGAAGATGGCCCGCATGGTGGCCGAGGGGGTCATGACGCCCGAGCAGGTGCAGCAGAGCTACCAGAGCTGGCGCGGCGGCATGGCTCACTTGGACGCGCACCGCAGCGTGCTGGCCATGGACGCGCTGTACCGCAGCCTGTTCGAAAATCTCGCGGGGGGGGTTGCTCAATGCAACCAAGCCCGAGAGACGATTCGGGCGGAACGCCCTCGCCATAGCGGAAGGGCGGCAACTCAAAACGGCGGCCTAGACGGGTCGAAAACGAAATAACCAAGACAGCGAAGGCGTGCTGCGGCGCGCCTTCTTTCTTCGCGCCCGCCCAAACGGCCAGGCAATCTCACGGCGCTAATACGATGGCGGCACATTCCCCGATAAGGAAGGAGTCCGCATGGACACTGAGGAAGACATGCCGCGCCCCGACGAGCTTCGAGACGGCACCCTGGCCGCGGTCAACGCCCTGCGCGACCTGCTGTCGCAGATCGGCGACCCCGACGCGGCGCACGACGCGGGCGTTATCGACGATGACGAGTACGTGGAGCGGAAGGCGCGAAAGCTCGCCTACACCTCCGCGCTCGCCGCCTACGCCAACGGCGAGGTGCCCGACCTCCCGGCGCTGCTCGAACAGATGCGCGAGCAGGCGTCCCAGCCGACGCAGACCGAGACCAACACGGCGAACATCGACTACCTGCTCATGACCGTGGGAGGTGACCAGTAATGGCTACGAAGAAAACCGTTGAGCATTCCAAGCACTTCGCGAAGGTCAAGAAGTACTACGACAAAGACCTTTGGAGCAAGGCGCGCGTCTACAAGGCTGTCGAGTGCAAGTGGATCACCGCTGACGAGTACAAGGAGATCACCGGCGAGGAGTACACGGCCGAATAGGCGGAAGGAGGGCACCCAGGATGGAAGTGCTCAAGCTTTTTGCGCCTTACGGACCGGCTTGGCTTGGCGGCGTGCTCCTGGCGCTCGTTGCGTTCTACTTCGGGAAACAATTTCTTGAGGAGTATAAACGTCAGAACCAGCGGAAGGGCGAGCTCGACCTGAAGCGTGAGGAGCGCAAGCAGGCCGAAGTCGACGAGAGGGCGCAGCGCGACCGCGAGCGGTCCCAGATGGAGGGGCGCATCGCCGCCCAGATGGAGCGCAGCAACACCCTGATTGAAGGAATGAAAACCTTGATGGAGTCGGTTGTCGCGTCAAATGACGTCCTCCACGCGGACTTGGTCCACAGCCAGGCGCGCAGCCAGGGCATGGCCGAGAAGGTCGACCATATCTACGACCGAGTCGACCTCATGTACAACAAGGAGACAGGGAGATAGAGATGACTGATATACAGGCAGGGCTCACGGTGCTGACCGTCCTCGTGGTTCCCTATATCGTGCAGGCTATCAAGACGAAGGCGATGACCGGCAATGTCGCCCGCTGGACGGCCATTGCAGTATCGGCGCTGTGCGGCGCATTGACGGCCATCGCCGGGGGTATGCCGACTGACCCCACGGCGTGGGTTACGTCCATCTTCGCCGCGGTAGGCGGCGTGCAGGTGGCCTACGCCGCCTTCAAGGCAGTCGGCGTGACGGACAAGTGGCTCGACGCGCTGCTCGCCATGGGCACGCCTAAGAAGGACGACTAGGCATGGGCGGCAAGCGCCTTGCGCGCATAGCCGCCGCCATTTCGCTGCTGGCAATGCTCACCGCCTTCGCCGACGTGGCGCTGATTGCCTCGAACGTGCCGAAGGTGCCGAAGGAGGAGCCTTTGCCCGTTATCTACGACAAGCCGCTCGACAAGCCCGCCGAGGTGCCCGTCTACCTCCAAGCAGACGAGCGCTGGGGCGGGCTTTCGTATGCGGGCGAAGACCTGGCTGCTGCCGGCTGCGGCCTCACGTGCGCGGCCATGGCGTGGGAATGGCTCTACGGACAGGCATGCACGCCGGCGCAGATGCTGGGCTTCGTTGGCGAATCGTGCCTCACGGACGGCGTGAACGACATGGAAAAGTTCTGCCGTTGGATGAACGCGAACGACCAGGCTTTGGGCTACACGCCTATCCACGACAACGCCGATGACGCCTTGGACGAGGCGGCTGGCGGCTGGATGGTGTTTTGCAGCCTAACTGGCCAGCTCCGCGAAGGCGGCAAGAACTACGGCGGGCACATCGTCCTGCTTTGCGGATGGGACGGCGAGGCGGCGACCTTCCACGACCCCTACGAGGGCGTGGTGCGGCTGAGCCGCGAGCAGTACGAACAAGTTGATTGGGCTTATTTCATAGCGATAGGGAGCGCTGAATAGAATGAACGGAATAGACATCAGCAATTGGCAGAACGGCATCAACCTCGCGGCTGTCCCGTTCGACTTCGTTATCTGCAAGGCTACCGAGGGCACGCGCTACGTGTCGCCCGACTGCGACCGCCAAATCCAGCAGGCGATCGGCCTTGGCAAGCTCGTCGGCGTGTACCACTACGTCAACGGAGGTGATGCCGAGGCGGAGGCCGAGTACTTCTATGAGCGCTGCAAGGGCTACGTCGGCAAGGCCGCGTTCTTCATCGACTGGGAGGAGCGGGGCAACAAGGCATGGGGCGACACGTCCTACCTCAAGGCCATGGCAGAGCGTTTGGCCGAGCTTCTTGGCGTGAGCGTGGATCGCATCGGTATCTACGCATCCAAGAGCGTGTTCCCGTGGGGCCTCACCGATGCTAAGACGTGGGTGGCGCAGTACGCCGACATGAATCCCACTGGCTACCAGGACGCGCCGTGGCACGAGGGCGCTTACGATTGCGCCATCCGCCAGTACTCCTCTTGCGGGCGCTTGGACGGCTGGGCGGGCAACCTCGACATCAACAAGTGCTATATCTCCCGCGCGGAGTGGGAGGCCATGGTGGGCGGCTCCAACGGCGATCCCGACTCGCTTATCCACGGCATCGACGAGACGCCTGCAGCAGACCTCGCGGCGAAGGTGCTCGCTGGCGAGCTCGGAGACGGCGACGACCGCAAGCACGCGCTGGGCGACCGCTACCAGGAGGTGCAGTCGCTCGTGAACCACATTCTCACGGCATCCGCCGAGGATCTGGCCGCTGAGACCTGGGCGGGCGATTACGGCAACGGCAGCCGCCGCAAGGCTGTTTTGGGGCCGCGCTACGACGAGGTTATGGCGGTCATCAACGGGCAGGCCGAAACCGAGCAGGTGTACGTGGTGCAAAGCGGCGACACCCTTTCCGGAATCGCCTCAAAGTACGGCACGACCTATCAGGATCTCGCCGCCAAGAACGGCATCTCAAACCCGAATCTGATCTATCCCGGCATGCGCCTGGTTGTTTCCTAGGCCGCTCGTGGTATCCTAACGAAGATAATCGTGCCGATTGCGCACACCTCGGTTCGAGGAGATGCGCAAACGGTGCACCATTTAAACTGAGAAGCCCGTTACCCACGCGGTGGCGGGCTTTTTGCTACCGATATGCCGGGATTCGAACCCGACAGGGTGCGGAGCTGAGGAAACGCGAAGCGTTTTCCAGCGCAGCACGCAAGGAGCGGAGCGACGCAGCGAAAGCGGGCGACGCCAGCCGCACGCGGACATCCCGCTGGGGGCACCAACTCAAAAATGTACGAATCCGTGTGAGTTACCATCGCACGGGTTCGTTCTTTCTTGACATTAGATGAAGAAGACTCAAGGCCCCTGCGCTAGATAAACAGCTCGCACTCCTTCCGCTCGGCACAAACTTTGCTCAACATCTTGGTAGCCGCAGAGAGCATGACGGGATTTACCGCGCGAGTGCCCCACGGACATACGGTAACGCAGCGCATGCAGGAAATGCAGGCCTTTTTGTCCACCCGTTTGGGATCGTCTTTATCGATAGCGCCAACGGGACACACTGCGGCGCAAGCCCCGCAGGCGGTGCACTCCTTTGCGGCCTTAGGCACCATACCGGTGCCCCCGGCCTTCTTATAGGGACGATTGCCCGGAATAGCCGGCTCAGAAGCATATCCCGCAGATATCTTTTGCTGAATCTGATCCGCAAACCCAGCGAGCTGCGCCGCGTCCCGTGCATCAGGCCGACCGGCGGCAAACTGGCGAACAATAGAATGCTCGGCGATGGCAGAAACCGCCGCGATCACCCGAAAGCCCGCATCTTTCGCCGCATCCTCAAGCTCGACCAGCGTGTCCTCATACGCGCGATTTCCGTAAACGCAAACCAGAACCGCCTGCGCACCGTTTCCCCGCATCATACCCAAGCGCTCCGCGGCCACAGCCGGGACTCGCCCGCCATACGAGGGCACCGCGATCACGGCTACATCCTCTTTTGTCATCGCAACTGTGCGAAAACCAAGCCCGCTATCGGTCAGATCTACAGCGACGGTTTCCCCTTCCAACGCATTGGCAATGTAGCCAGACGCCTTTTCCGTTCCGCCGGTCGGGCTAAACACGATATCGAATACCTTCATCGGATAATCCTCCCCTTTATGAACAAACGCCCGAAACGTCCGCGTGCCAAAACAGGTTACAACTTTTAAGATGCCCCGCGCGAAACGCCTGCTCGGCTGCAAGTTCAAAGCAGGTCCGAGCGACATAAAAAGAAGGGGCCTCGCACAGGCGAGACCCCTTCGCACGCAAAATCAAACGTGTCTGTTACACATAGAATAGAATGTCGTCGTAGGTCGGGACCGGCCAGTAGTCGGCGGCCACAATCTCCTCCATGGCATCCACGGCAGCGCGCAAGAAGCGAAGCAACGCAGCGGAAGCGGGCAATGCCAGCCGCACGCGAATATCCCGTCGGGTGGGTCACCATTTGAAATGAGAAGCCCGTTATCCTCACGATAGCGGGCTTTTTGCTGCCATGCGCCGGGATTCGAACCCGGCAGGGTGCGGAGCCGAGGAAACGCATTTACGCTTCGACCCCAACAATTGGCTGAGTTAGTCCCTAGCAATACGATATCTGAGGCGTTCGTATCGAAAAACATTGCCCGGAGACAGTTCCGTCTCCATTTACCGTGATGTTGGCAATCTTTCTTATCAATCGCACGTCTTGAAAATTATCCCAACTTCAAAATCGCTGTGAGTTCCGAGGGTGCCGGGAAACAGTACATTCCCTCAACTCGCACCTTGCACGCAGCATAATTACCTCCGATCCGCACATCGATAAAACAGCGCCGCGTGTAGTCCAGTTCCCTGGTCTCGATTTGTAAATTTGTTGGCGAAGTCCAGGCATACGCTGCAAACAACTTGCGAACATCCCATGCGGGGGCATCGTCCCTCTCAGCTTCATGAGTCACGAAGGGAAAGAGGTCTCCGACTCCGGCCCCATCGCCCGATTTGCAAACCCAAGACTCGTAGCCAGCCCTCACGCCGTACTCGCGACCATCGCGCAACAGAGACAATTTCAGTTCATTCTCATGAAATCGAATATTGATCTCTTCAAAATCCCCGAAAATGCAACGATGAATGCCCTCGAGGCGTAATGAACTCAAACGTCCGCCAGAAGCCAACCCAACTGGCACGGGAATGCTATCGAAGTCACGTTCGGAAGCCAGCGTTTCCCGAACACTAGACTCTTTGAACAATACCTCATACAACGGATCAAGCAGCGCCTTACTTCCTGTCGTGGAACTCGAGCAAGCGATGACAAGGCCATCTATGGGCCGTATGTAGCACAGCTGCCCAAAAAGGCCAGAGCATCTGAACCCGCCACGCCGGCACATCCAGAACTGGTATCCATAGCCATTGCTGTCTTCAGTCGCCTCAGACGGATAAAAGGGGCTCGTTTCCATCTGAATCTTCGTCGCCTCGGCAACCCATTCCGCGGGGATGATCTGTTCCCCACGCCACTTACCGCCATCCAGCAAACATTGACCAAATTTAGCCAAATCCGGTGTCGAAAGGTGAAGACCAAAACCTCCGGTCGTATGACCGGCTTGATCCTCTTCCCACCACCAACTTCTAATGCCTAACGGCGTAAACAAACGTTCGGCGAGATAATCGGATTCTTTCATTCCACTTATGCGTTGCACGAGCATGCTCAATAAATGTGAACACAGCGAATCGTAGTGAAAGACCTCGCCCGGCTTCCAGTCAAACTCACGATGAAGAACCTCATGTGCCCAGTCGTCTCCCGCGCCAATATACGAAAGGTCACTCTCCTGTCCCATCGTCATAGTCAGCAAATTGCGAACCGTCACATTGCGAAAGCGCTCATCCGCGATCTCGCCTTCATATTCCGAGAAGTATGAAATCCAGCGATCGGCCAGCGATAGCCGTCCTTCATTCACCAACATCCCGACAGCGACCGAGGTAAAGGACTTAGTCACAGAATAGAGCGGATGAACGTGTTCGAGGGCGAACGGCGCAGCCGCATGCTCAAAGACGACTTCACCATCTTGTCGAACCACGACCGAGCGGACTTCCACGCCCGCGGACTTCCACGCTGCAAGGCACGCCTCACCCATCTTATTGTCAAAGATAATATTAGGCACCCTCAACCACTGCCTCTCGAACGAAATCAGTACAAGATGAGGTCGCCCTCGACGCTTATCCAAGGACGACCTCGTCTAATTGCTGGCGCGCGGGGAAACACTTGTCCCGCGGCTCCACTTCTTTGGCTACTTTGCAGCCTCTACCGCCGGCACGTCCTCCTTGTACGTCGCATACGTAAGCAGGAACGAAATCACGCTGGAAACCACGATGGCTATGATTACGTAAATCAGGTAGTTCGCGCCCATTGCACCGGACGGGTCAATGAAGCCCGGGAAGGCGCAGAAGCCGCCGCCGGTGAAGGCGAACATCTTGGTGCCAAGAGCGCCGATGATTAGGCCGCCGGGCACAGAGGCGATGCAGCTCATGATAAAAGGCTTCTTGCGCGGAAGAGTCACGCCGTAGATGCAGGGCTCGGTGATGCCGAAGAAGAAGCCCGAAATGAACGCCGGCCATGCAAGCTGCTTGAGCTTTACGTCCTTAGTCTTCAGAAGAATGGCAAGGACGGCAAGGGACTGAGCGTACGAGCAAACCATGTACGGCGCCATGACAATATCCCAGCCCTGGGAGGCAATGTTCACCAGCATGAGAGCAATGACACTCCAGTGGAAGCCGAAGATGACCATAGGCTGCCAAATGGCAGTAAGCACGATGCCGCCGAGCGCGCCGCCGATAACAGGCAAGCTGTAGAGGGAGTTAAACAGCAGGCTCATGAGGTTCGTGATCAGGGTGGCAATCGGGCCAATAATCAAATAGGTAGCGGGGACCATCACAACGAGTACGCATGTAGGCACAAAGAAGAACTTTACATACTCAGAGAAATGTTTGCGGCACCACTTCTCCAGCTTTGCCGCGAACCAAACAGAGATGATAATCGGAATGACAGAGCTCGTATAACCCGAAGATGGCATGATGACGGGTATGCCGAGGAAAGTCGTGTAGTAGTTCATGGCAAAGGGAGTGCCGGCAAGCACCGTTCCCAAAACATCGCCAGATGTGATGTTGACCATCGCCGGATACGTAAGTGCGATACCGAGCGTCATGCCAACGAACTCACTACAGCCAAACTTCTTTGCCGCGGTATAGCCAAGGATGATCGGCAGGAAGTAGAAGAAGCCGTCACCAGCCGCATATAGAATCTGGTACAAGCCGTCTGTCGCCGTAATCCATCCGAGGGCGACGAGAATACTCAAAACACCCTTGATCATACCCGCGGCACACAGCACCGCAAGAATCGGCTGGATTACGCCTGAAATAGTATCGATAAGGGCACTAACAAGGTTTCCTTTCTTGACGGGCTCACCATCAAGATTAACCTCGCCCAGCCCCTCGACACCAGAAGCGGCAACCGCGGCATCGTAAACATCCTCAATCACATTGATGCCGACAACAACCTGATACTGGCCATTCGCGTTGATTACTTGAATGACGCCTTTATGAGACTCAATTGCCTTAGTATCGGCCTTCGCATCGTCTCGCAGCTTGAAACGCAGACGCGTCATGCAGTGCGAGATGCTCAGGATGTTTTCCTTACCGCCGACGAGGCCAACTACGTCCTCGCCGAGTTTGCGATTTGCAAGCTCTTTGCTTTCGCTCATGGTTTTCCTCCCATGCGACCTGTCCAAGGTCGGCCGCCCGCCATCATTCACAAAATTGATTTCCGATACTAGTGGAGTTCTGGCCAGAACTCCTTATTCGCCTCAATGAGATCGTCAAGGATCTTCTTTGCAACGGAGGCAGAGGGGACCGTCTTCGAAAGCGTCAGCGCCTGCCAAAGCTCCTGATAGGAATGGTCGACCCAAGCAGACACTGCAAGCTTTTCGACCGAGACCTGTTCCTCCATAAGTCCTTTCTGGAATTGCGGAATCTCACCTTGGCAAATTTTCTCGTAGCCGTCGCTGCCGACGATGCAGGGGATCTCGACCATAGCCGTTGGGTCAAAATTGGACACAGCCCCGTCGTTGGGAACAATCAGCGAGAAACGTTCACGGGTGTTCTCTGCCAAAGCACGAGCGAGATCGACAATGTACTCAGCGTGGGTATCCGGCTTAAGGCCGAAACCCTCAGACGTACCCTTTTCGATAATCTGGCGCGCGGTGCCGAAGACGCGTTTCTCGCGACCCTCACGGACCTCGTCGGTGCGGGTGTGGTTGGGGTCGGTGTGCTCAACCACATAGTCCGGGAAGAGATAGTACTTGAGGTAGGTGTTCGGGATGGTATTCGGATCGAGCGCGTAAACATCCTTAGCCTTACGGAACGTCTGATCCCAAGATGCATCGACGAATTCAAGGCCGGAATCCTCGCCGGCATAACCGTTTTTAGCCATTTGGGCCTTGATAGTGGGCATAAGGTCATTGCCAGCACGGTCGTGAATCTTTGTCCACCAGCCAAAGTGATTGAGACCGTAGTAGCCGACGACGAGGTCGTTGTGGTCCTTGAGACCACACATCTGAGCCATGATATCCATCAGGGCTATTGGCATGTCGCAGATGTTGATGATCTTTGAATCCGGACGAAGGCGGCGTGTCGCCTCGGCAACGATCGCCGCGGGGTTGGAATAGTTGAGCATCCATGCGTCGGGACTGTATTTCTCCATGTAGTCAAGAATCTCGAGTACGCCGCCAATGGAGCGCAAGCCATAAGCAATGCCACCAGGACCACAGGTCTCTTGGCCAAGAACGCCATAGCGCAGGGGAATCTTCTCGTCCTTATCGCGCATAGCGTACTTGCCAACGCGAATCTGGGCAAGTACAAAGTCGATGCCTGTGAAGGCCTCCTCAGGATCGGTCGTATAGCTGAAGGTTACCTCTGGAGCATTCTCCCTGATGTAGATGGCGCATGCCTTGGCAATTGTCCCCTGACGCTCGGCATCGTTGTCATAGAGCGTAATCCTATTGATGGGGAACACATCGCGCTTCGCGAGAAGTGTCAGAACAACGCCCGGCGTATAAGTGCTTCCGCCTCCCGCGATAGTAATTGCATAACTGTATTTTGCCATTGCAATCCTCCTGTCTAGACATGTACTTGATGACTCGAATTATATCCTCAGTGATTTACTATCTGTCTAGACATGTTAAACACACGGGCGAACGGTTGATTTATGGCGGTAAGCGGCAACTAAAAGTGTCTCCACTTCCTATAATTGGTAGAAGCGGATAATCGCGCCGATTCGACGCATTCCGTACAACCTCAATAAGGAGAGCATTTTGGCAAGGATCCTGTACAGTGAAATTTACCGAAGCCTACGAAAGCGGATTGTCGAAGGCAAGCATCCCGTGGGATCGCTCCTTCCTTCCGAACAAAATCTTTCCAAAGAGTTCTCCTGCTCTCGAATGACGGTGCGCAAGGCTATCTCGCTTCTCGCAAATGAAGGTCTAGTTCAGTCCATTAAAGGCAAGGGAGTCCTCGTAATCGAGACGTCACCTGCAGGCACCAGCAAAGAAGGCGCATTCACCGTAAGCGACCTTTCTTCGTTCAGCGAATCGGCACACGCGATCGGAGCAATTCCAACGTCAAAAATCGTCTATTTGGAACACGTAAGCACCAATAAGTGTCTAGCTCAATTGACGGGATTTCCCGAAGGAGAAGACCTTACGCATTTGAAGCTCGTCCGCATGCTCGACGATAAACCGGTCGCTGTCGACCGCCACTACTTCCTAACTTCCTCCGTCCCCGGCCTAAACGAGCAGAATGCCACCCTGTCGCTCTTCCATTACATCGAGGATGAGCTAGGGCTCACCATTGCCGTGAGCAAACGAACGATAACACTCGCCCAGCCCGACACTGAGGACTGCCGGTTGCTTGACATCGATCCTTCTTCGTATCTGGCGGTCGTAACCAGCCAGACATTCGACTCAACCGGAACTCAATTTGAGTATATCGAGGCGCGTTATATTCCGAGCATCTTCCATTTTCACGACACGGCAACGCGCACACCCCTACCCTAATAAACGACACGAACGGACGCCGCCCTAGGGAATTTGTTCAACAAAAAAAAGCCGGGGCCCGCGCGATGCGGACCCCGGCTTTCAACCGTGACGGTATGCTGTCCCAGTCCTACACATAGAACAGAATGTCGTCGTAGGTCGGGACCGGCCAGTAGTCGGCGGCCACGATCTCCTCCATGGCATCCACGGCGGCGCGCAGCGTATCCATAGCGGGAACGACCTCGTGTGCATACACATTGGCCTGCTCCTGACCATCGAGGGCTTCGGCCTTCTGATGCACGGCGTCGAGCGCCTTGATGGAGTCGTTGATGGTGGTGATACCGTTGCAGAGCTTGTTGAGCGTGTTCTGCTCGCACTGCATGGCGGCCTCGGCACCGGCGGCACGAATAGTCTCAAGGCCCTTAGCGACCTTGGTGGCATAGGCGGTAATGACCGGGCGATAGGTACGACGCGCCTCACGAACCATCGTGGTGGCCTCGATGTTCATGAGCTTGTTGTACTTCTCGAGCTTGCAGTCGTAGCGGCACTGAGCCTCGGCCTTGGTCAGGACACCCGTCTCCTCAAAGAGCGCGATGGCCTTTTCGGAAACAAAGGCGGGCAGGGCGTCGGCCGTGGTCTTGTTGTTGGCAAGGCCGCGCTTCTCGGCCTCAACGGGCCACTCGTCGGAGTAGCCATCGCCGGAAAAAAGGATGCGCTGGTGGTCGGTCAGGACCTTCTTGCAGTACTCGAGCGCAGCGTCCTGGAACTCATCCTCGGGCGTACCCTCAAGCGCGTCGGCGAAGGACTTGAGCGACTTGGCCACGGCGGCATCGAGCACCAAGTTGGAGTCGGAGACGTTCTGCTCGGAGCCGCAGGCACGGAACTCAAACTTGTTGCCGGTGAAGGCAAACGGGGAGGTGCGGTTGCGGTCGGTGTTGTCCTGCATCAGCTTGGGCAGGGTATCGGCGCCCAGGTCGAGCACGCCGCGCGTGGCATGGACGGAAGCCTTGCCATCGATGATCTTCTCGACGACCTCGGTAAGCTGGTCGCCCAGGAAGATGGACATAATCGCTGGAGGAGCCTCGTTGGCGCCCAGACGATGGTCGTTGCCGGCCGAGGCAACGGAGGCACGCAGGAGCTCCTGATAGTTATCGACGGCCTCGATCACCGCGGTGAGGAAGACGATGAACTGCAGGTTGTCGAGCGGGGTGTCGCCCGGATCGAGCAGATTCTCGGACTCGGTGCCAAGCGACCAGTTGTTGTGCTTGCCCGAACCGTTAATGCCCTCGAAGGGCTTCTCGTGCAGCAGGCAGACCAAGTCGTGGCGGGAGGCGATGAGCTTCATCTTCTCCATCATGACCAGATTCTGGTCGATGGCCTCGTTGACTTCGCCATAGACCGGTGCGAGCTCATGCTGGCAGGGAGCAACCTCGTTGTGCTTGGTCTTGGCGGGAATGCCAAGCGCCCACAGTTCATCGTCCAGGTCCTTCATATAGGCCGAGACGGTGGGGCGGATAGCGCCAAAGTAGTGCTCCTCGAGCTCCTGGCCCTTGCAGGGAGCAGCACCAAAGAGGGTGCGGCCGGTGATGACCAGGTCCTTGCGCTTGCGGTAAGCGTCCTTCTTGATCAGGAAGTACTCCTGCTCGTCACCCACGGAAGGAACGACCTTCTTGGGGGTCTTGCCAAACAGCGCCAAAACGCGCTTAGACTCACGCGAGAGCGCGGTCATGGAGCGCAGCAGCGGGGTCTTCTTGTCCAGGGCCTCGCCCGTGTAGGAGCAGAAAGCCGTGGGGATGCACAGGACATCGTCCTTAATGAAGGCGGGGCTAGTGGGGTCCCAAGCGGTGTAGCCACGGGCCTCGAAGGTAGCACGCAGGCCGCCGTTGGGGAAGCTCGAGGCATCGGGCTCGCCCTGGATGAGGTTCTTGCCCGTAAACTTGGTAATGGCGGTGCCGTCGTGGTTAGGCTCCAGGAAGCTGTCGTGCTTCTCGGAAGTAATGCCCGAAAGCGGCTGGAACCAGTGCGCGTAGTGCGTCGCGCCCTTGGAGATGGCCCAGACCTTCATGGCATGGGCAACGGCGTTGGCCACGTCCAGGTCGAGCGGCTCACCGCCCTCGAGGGTTGCAGCAAGGCGCTTCCAAATGTCCTTGGGGAGGTAGTCCTTCATGACTTCCTCAGAGAACACCATGGTCCCGAAGCGGTCAGTAAGTTCGGCCATACGGAACTCCCTTCGTATCGGCACCGCGTGAGAAGCGGTGTTGATTACTAACGAACGAGTCATAGCTTAGACTCGCCGTGTTTCCGCGACATTACCGTTATGTTGCTGTCGCGAAACCAATCAATGAGGTTACCCTATCGAGGCGGCGTTGCCACCCTCAACAGCCAATCAACTGCATAAATTGCAGACCTCTCCCCATGGTTTAAGGGTAGTCAATGTAAGATGGGGCTCTATTAACTGGTATTTCGCATCAGATACCATTCAATATAGTCCCCATCCTACATTGACCGCCCTGTTATAGGAAATGCCGATAGCGAAGCATTTTCGATTGGTATCCCCAAATAGCGAGTGAAACTCCACCGTGGCACAGTGGTGCTGTAGAATCCTTACAACACATCACACTATTACGTATCTAGAGGAGCACGATATGCGCGTCGACGAGGTTTTTAAGCAGGCAGCATCCCAGGGCACCGCACCCGTTTCGTTTGAGATGTTCCCGCCCAAGGGCGAGCTTACCCTCGACACGGCTCGCGAGGTGGCAGGCAATCTATGCAAGCTTTCGCCGAGCTTTGTCTCGGTCACCTGCTCGGCCGGCGGCTCGGGTAACGGTGCCACCACCGCCCCCATCGCGCATATGATTTCGAGCGAATTCGATACGCCCTCGGTAGCGCACCTCACCTGCGTGGGCCGCACCCACGCCGACATCGCCGCCAAGATCGACGAGTATCGCACCGCCGGCGTTGAAAACATCCTGGCCCTGCGTGGTGATCTTCCCGCTGGCGCGACCGAGGACGACAAGCCCGCCTCGGACTACGCCTACGCCCGCGACCTTATCCCCGAACTCGTCGACGCCGGCTTTTGCGTGGGCGCCGCAGCCTACCCCGAGGGCCATATTGCCTGCGAGGATCTCAACCTCTCGGTCGAGCACCTCAAGCAAAAACAGGACGCCGGCGCGAGCTTCTTTGTGACGCAGCTCTTTTTTGATAACGAGTGCTTCTACCGTTTTCGCGAGCTTGCCGACAAGGCCGGCATCACCGCGCCCATTACCGCGGGCATCATGCCGTTTATGGGCAAGTCGCAGATCAGCCGCATGGTCTTTATGTGCGGCGCGTCGCTGCCCTCCCCCGTCATCAAAATTCTCGCCAAGTACGAGAACGACCCCGAGAGCCTGCAGGCAGCCGGTGTAGATTATGCCGCCCGTCAGCTTTGCGGCCTCAAGGAGCACGGCGCCGACGGCCTACACCTGTACACTATGAATCGTCCTGCGATCGCCGCAACCATTATGGAGCGCCTGGGGTAATGGAAAAACCGCACATCGATACAGCTTTTAGTGAAGTGCCGGCCGACCTTGCGTCGCCGGCGCTCTACCGTATCGATGCCGCCCATCGCCCCCGAGTCAACCGTGCCGAGATGCTGCGCTACCTGGGCTACGGCGGTCAGCAGATTGAGCCCGAGCTGTCGCAGCGTATTGAGCTTGTCGTTGAGCGTCTGGAGCTGGACATTGAGCCCCGCGGCGTGCGCCGCATATTTGCCATCGATGCCACGGGAGTCGATGAACAGGGCGATCCTTGCATTCGCTTGGTCGGCACCAACGTTGAGCTGCGCGGTCGCGATATCTATCGACATCTCAAAGACGCCCGCTTTGCCGCACTCATGGCATGCACCCTCGGCATGGACGCCGAGCGTCGCCTGCGCACCACGGGAGCCCAGCAGCCCCTGGAGGGAGCCGTGCTCGACGCCGCATGCTCCGCCTATGTGGAGGCCGCCGTCGAGCAAATGGACCAGCAAGTCAAGGCTGCGGCCGCCGCACACGGACTCGCTGGTAACTGGCGCTTTAGTCCCGGCTACGGCGACTGCCCGCTTACGGCTCAGCGCTCAATCGTTGCTGCGCTCAACGCCACCCGGCTCATCGGGCTTACCGTCACGCCTACCAGCCTGCTCATGCCCACCAAGAGCGTGACCGCAGTGATCGGTCTATTTGACGGCGAGGTCCACGACGCCCAGAGCCGCCCTACCTGCAATATTTGCCGCATGCGCGAGCACTGCCGCTTCCGTGCCACCCACACCACCTGCTATTCCAGCCATTAGGAGCCCTCGATGTTTACTCCGCTTATCACTCATGATCTGGACGGCGCCGCGCTGGCGGCGCCCGTTGATGCCGCACGCCGTAATGGCGCTGCATACAAGACGCGTACGATCGACGACCTTCGCATTAAGGACGATCGCCTGCGCGCCGCCATCGAGGGCACGGGGCACCTGCTGTTCGACGGCGGCATGGGCACCATGCTGCAGGCGGCCGGCATGAAAGCCGGCGCCCTGCCCGAGCTGCTCAACTTTGAGGAGCCCCAGGTCATTACCGATATTCAGCGTCAGTACGTCGACGCCGGCTGCGACGTGATCACCGCTAACACCTTTGGCGCCAACGCCCACAAGCTCGACGGTGCCGCCACCGTGGCAGATATCTTTGCCGCCGCTGTCGCCTGCGCCCGCGCGGCCGGTGCCCACTACGTCGCCGGCGATATCGGCCCCATCGGCGCGCTACTTCGCCCCTTGGGTACTCTCAGCTTCGACGAGGCCTATGACCTCTTTGCCGAGGAAGTGCGCGCCGGCGTCGATGCGGGCGTGGACCTCTTTATTATCGAGACCATGACCGACCTTGCCGAGATCAAGGCGGCCGTCCTCGCCTGCCGCGAGAACTCCAACCTGCCCGTCTTTGCCACCATGACCTTTGAGGAAGACGGTCGCACCTTCCTGGGCACAAGTCCCGAGGTTGCCGCCATCACGCTCGACGCCATCGGCGCCGACGTCCTGGGCATCAACTGCAGCCAGGGACCGGCCGAGCTCAGAGGGCTCGCCGCACGCATGCTCACCGTTACGGACAAGCCCGTTATGGTGCAGGCTAACGCGGGACTGCCCCACGTGGACGACGACGGTAATACCGTCTTTGACATCCAGGCCCCCGAATACGCCAAGGCTGTCGCCGGCATGATCGCCGACGGCGTGAGCGTCGTGGGCGGTTGCTGCGGAACCACGCCGGCACACATGGCGGCCTTGCGCACGCTTATCGATAACCACACGCCCAGCCCACGCCACCGCAAGCCCAGCATGTCGGTCACGAGCGCCCAGACGGTCGTGGACCTTCCCTGTGACGGCCACAAGATCGCCGTCATCGGCGAGCGCATCAATCCCACCGGCAAAAAGCGCCTGCAGCAGGCTCTGCGCGACGGCGACCTTGACTACGTCGTGAGCCAGGGCATCAGCCAGCAGGAACAGGGCGCCGACATCTTGGACGTCAACGTGGGCCTACCCGAGATCGACGAGGTCAAGATCATCCAACAGGCGACCGAGCAGCTCCAGGGCTCCACGCTGCTGCCGCTACAGATCGACTCCACCGACCCCGCGGCCGTCGAGGCCGCCGTGCGCCGCTACGCCGGCAAGCCCATCATCAACTCGGTCAATGGCAAACAGCAGATCATGGATGAGATCTTTCCGCTGGTCGCCCATTACGGCACCAACGTCGTTGGCCTCACGCTCGACGAAGGCGGCATCCCCGATACCGCCGAGGCTCGTTTCGCCATCGCCGAGCGCATCGTGGCCGAGGCTACCCGCTACGGCATCGGCCCGGACCGCATCCTCATCGACTGCCTGGTCATGACCGCCTCGACCAATCAACGCCAGGCCGAGCAGATCCTGCGCGCCATGTCCCTGTGCAAGGAGCGCCTGGGCGTCAAATGCGCGCTCGGCGTGTCGAACATCAGCTTTGGCCTGCCTGCCCGCCCGCTGCTTGGCTCGGTCTTTTTGGCTGCCGCTTTTGGCGCGGGCCTGGACGCCCCCATCATGAACCCGGGCTCCAAGCGCTTTATGGATACCGTCTACAGTTATCGCGTGCTGAGCGTTGAGGACGAGGGCTCGACCGGATACATCGAGCGCTACGCCGGCTGGACCGATCCGTACAAGATCGCCGCAAACCCGGCGGCGGCCCAGGCGGTATCGACCGACGCCGCGCCTACTGCTGGCACCACCGGCACTGACGGCAACGACGACTCGATTCGTCGCATGGTCGTCTCGGGCCGCAAAGGTGAGATCGCGGCCGAGACCGAGCGTCTGCTGGCAGATCATGACGCCATGGACCTCATCAACAATCACTTTATCCCCGCCCTCGACGAGGTCGGAGTCCTCTTTGACCAGGGCAAGTTCTTCTTGCCGCAGCTCATGGCCTCGGCCGAGGCCGCGCGCGTGGGTTTTGACACCATTAAGCGCCTGATGCCCGCCGGCGAGATTGCCGACAAGGGCAAAATCTGCGTGGCCACCGTCAAGGGCGATATCCACGATATCGGTAAGAACATCGTCAAGATGCTGCTCGATAACTACGGCTACACCGTCTTTGATCTGGGTCGCGACGTCGACCCGCAGGAGGTGCTCAAGACCGTCAAGGAGCGCGACATCAAGCTCGTCGGTCTCTCGGCGCTTATGACTACCACGGTCGTCGCCATGGAGGAGACCATCAAGCTGCTTCATGCCGAGGTGCCGGGCGTCAAGATTATCGTAGGCGGCGCCGTACTCACCCCCGAATACGCCAAGCAGATCGGCGCGGATTACTACGCCAAGGACGCCGCCGAAAGCGCGCGCATCGCCGAAGAGGTCTTTGGGCAGTAACACAACGGAAACAACCGAGCACCAAAACGTGCCGCATGCGCCACTTGGCACGTGCGGCACGTTAGAATAGATAAGACTATGCTCGTTTTGGCAGATAGGAGTGCAAGGATGGCGATCACGCCCGCAGAAATCGCGGAAACCCGCGGCATGGTTGAGGAGCAGAACCTCGACATCAGGACCATCACCATGGGTGTTTCGCTCATGGGTTGCGGCGACGAGAACCTCGACCGCATGTGCACGAAGATCTACGACCACGTGACGCACACGGCTGAGCACTTGGTCGAGACCGCCGAGAACCTCGAGCGCGAGTACGGTATCCCCATCGTCAACAAGCGCGTTTCCGTCACCCCGGTGGCGCAGATCGCCGCATGCTGCAAGGATGAGGACCTCACCCCCATCGCGCACGCCCTCGACCGCGCGGCCGAGACGCTCGGCATCGATTACCTGGGCGGCTTCTCCGCACTCGTCCAGAAGGGCATCGGTGACGCCGACCGCCGCGTCATCCAGTCCATCCCCCAGGCGCTCGCTACCACCAGCCGCGTCTGCTCCAGCGTCAACGTCGCCAGCCTGCGCGCCGGCATCAACATGGACGCCGTACTCATGGCCGCCCAGACCATCATCGATGCCGCCAAGCTTACGGCAGATGAGGATTCCGTTGGCGCCTCCAAGTTTGTCTGCTTTGCCAACATGGTCGAGGACTCCCCGTTTATGGCGGGTGCCGTTCACGGCGGTGGCGAGGCCGACGCCGTCATCAACGTAGGCGTCTCGGGTCCCGGTGTTATGGCTGCAGCCCTGGAGACGCTGCCCGATTCCGCATCGATGATGGAGGTCGCCGAGAAGATTAAGCAGACCGCCTTTAAGATTACCCGTGCCGGCGAGCTCATGAGCCGCGAGGCCGCCCATCGCCTGGGTGTCGAGAAGGGCATTGTCGACCTGTCGCTGGCTCCCACGCCCGCCATCGGTGACTCCGTCGCGCGCATCCTCGAGATCATCGGCGTGGGCACCTGCGGTGGCCCCGGCACGACCTGCGCGCTCGCCATGCTCAACGATGCCGTCAAGAAGGGCGGCGTCATGGCCAGCTCCAGCGTGGGCGGTCTCTCGGGTGCCTTTATCCCCGTGTCCGAGGACGCCGGCATGATCGCCGCCGTCGAGGCCGGCGCGCTTTCGCTCGAGAAGCTCGAGGCCATGACCTGCGTGTGCTCCGTTGGCCTGGACATGATTGCCATCCCCGGCGACACCCCGGTCGAGACCATCGCCGGCATCATCGCCGACGAGATGGCCATCGGCGTCATCAACAATAAGACCACGGCCGTCCGCGTGATTCCCGCCATCGGTAAGGGCGTGGGCGACTGCGTCGAGTACGGCGGCCTGTTTGGCCGTGCACCCATCATGCCGGTGAACCCCAACGCCGGCACCGTGCTCGCCCACCGCGGCGGACGCTTCCCAGCGCCGCTGAACTCGCTCAAGAACTAGCTGAGGGGGACTGGCGAGGAGCCCCGGGGAGGGCAAATATATAAGGTCGCCTGCTCGGACAGTCCTGACTCGCACGGAGAGCACATTAAGTGCTCTCCGGCTCGTGCGGAACTCGCGATCGACCTTATATATTTGCCCTCCCCGGGGCTCCCGCACAACGGGACCTCAGTTGGGTTCTATCCCTTTGGCAGTCGCTTCGCTTCTGCCCTACTTTGCTGGTATGGCGGTTTAGCGTTGGATCGGTTCTTTCTGATATATGCTGGTTGCGGCTCTTCTTTTGGGAGGAGTCGCTTTTTTGTTGTGAGGGAGATGGCCCGTGGCTGATGATTTGATTCGTTCTGAGCTGCTTTCTGCGGATTGGAATGGCGAATGGATGCGCTTGCAAGCTGATCGGCATCGGGCTGATGATTCTTTTGAGTGGGATAAAAGGGCTCGGCATTTTCGGCCGCTTGAGACTGCTCCGTATGCCCGGGATTTTATAAAGCTGTTGGCGTTAAAGCCTGGTGAGTCGGTGCTTGATATGGGATGTGGGGCTGGGTCGATTGCTATTCCGCTTGCGCAAGACGGGCATCCTGTGATTGCCGCTGATTTTTCTCCTGCCATGTTAGGCACCCTTGATGCTGGCATTGAGTACTATGGGCTCGAGGATCTTATTACGCCGCTTGAGCTTGCTTGGGATGATGATTGGGATTTGGTTGGACCGGTTGTGAAAGCGGTAGATGTTGCCTTTGCCAGTCGGTCGGTTACGACGACCAATCTAAAAGGTGCGCTTGCCAAGCTTGATCGTACGGCTCGTCGGCGTTGTGCTGTCACAATGGTCGCCAACTCCAGCCCGCGCTATGACCTGCACCTGATGAACGCCATCGGCGCCTCGGTTACCCGCAGCAACGGATTTGTATATGCCTTTAACATCCTTATTCAGATGGGGGCGCTGCCGCAGGTTACGTATTTTGAATCGCCCCGTCGCGACACCTTCGATAGTCTCGAGGCGGGCGTGGCGGATTTTTCTCGCATGCTCGAGCACGGCAACGAGGACAAGGTCGACCGCCTGCGCAACTATATCGCCCACCACATGATCGAGAACCCGCATGCCGGTGAGCCGGGATCCAAGGGCGTACCGCAGGGACGCTACATGCTCGACCACATCCGCAAAGTCCGATGGGCGTTTATCGCCTGGGAGCCGGTCTCCGTACCCCGCCCGTAGCCCATCTAAAGCTTGCATCGTCCTCCCGCCCGGCATCCGCATTCTTTGCGAACTGGGCAAACGCGCTCCACACCACGCCGTTCCTGCGCTATCGTGGGACAGCTCACGTAGATTAAGGCCCCATTGCGGGGCGCCCCATACATAGAAAGCGAGAACCCATGGCACTGACAGGAGCCCAGGTCAAGCAGCTTCGCAGCATGGCCCATCACCTCAACCCCGCCATCATCATCGGTAAGTCCGATGTCAACGAGGGCACCGTCGAGCAGACGGTCGCCTACCTGGAGAAGCACGAGCTCGTTAAGTGCTCCGTGCTGGACGGCTCCAGCCTTTCTGCCCGCGAGGCCGCCGAGGAGCTCGCCGAGCGCTGCCACGCCGACGTCGTTCAGGTTATCGGCCGCAAGTTCTCGCTGTATCGCGAGTCCTCGCGCAAGGATATCGAGAAGATCAAGCTCGTCTAAAACCGACTGGCCATACCGAGTAGCCTGCGGGCGTCCGAGTGATTCGGGCGCCCGTTTTTTATCGCTCGACAAGCACGCGCTTGAGCCTGCCTTCGACCAGGCGCTCATACAGGCGCCTTGTCTCGGGCTCGGGCACGCCTTGAACCTGCTCTCGCAGGTGGTGCATGTGGCCGCTGTACAGCTCGACAACATCGCGGCGTCGTCCCGCCGCACCGTAAACGCGCATGGCACAGCGAACCATGTCCTCGCGCGCAGTCTCTTGGCGAAGCCCCGATTCAACGAGCCAAATTGCCGATTGCAGGTCATTTTCCTCGAGAGCGGCATTCGCTCCCCTAATCATGCAGTCGATGTACTTGGATTGCATAATGTGGCGCATGCGCGTAAAAAACGTGGGATTGCAACCGGTGGGAACATACAGCGGCCCCGCGTAGAGCTGCTCAACCTTAAGACAAAGCTCAACCAGGTGAGGGCCTCTCGCGCCCATACGGTTTCCCAGGATCTCGCGGCTCAGCTGGTCAAAGAGCCTTACATCGGTCTTAACGTAGTCGCCGTTGAGCCCTATGCACTCGTTTTGGATGAGCACGCACGACTTGCCATCCGGCGTTGGACCCAAAGCCGAGCGCAAGCGCGATACCGTCGAATACAGATTGTTGCGCGCCGCGCTAAACTCGGCATGGGGCCACAACTCCATGGCGATTGTCTCGCGGTCGACCATGGCATCCATGCCCAACGCGAGCCGCTCGGCAAGTGTTGCCGCCTTTTTGCGACGCCACATCTTATCCGTGATGGGAAAGCCGTCGCGCTCGGCGCGAAATGTGCCAAACATGCGCATCTCAATATGGCCGATCGTATCGACAGCCTCAACCTCGCCCGCCTGGAACAGGTGCTCGCTTTCGCCCTCAAAATCATCGCGTAGTGAATACCGCGAAAGCTCACGCACCGGAAGCTTCTTGCGAATCCTGACGGCAGGCTCGCCCAGACAGTGCATCGCAAGACGCGCACATAGCCGATACGATGGGTCTAAAATCCCCGAGCGATTCATAGACATCCAGGCGGCAAGATCGCTATCGCGGCCCGCAGCGGCCAGGTGCAGCGCCACGATCCAGGCTTCTGAGCCACCGACCTGCGTCTTGCTAATGTCGAGCAGCTCCGCCTCTTCGCGAACCGATACCAGCGACGTATTGCGCAGGTACGCCACGCGCTCCAGCAGCAACGCGTTTTCGCGCATGTACGTAATCGATTCGTCGGCGAGCTTGAGCACCTGAACCGCACGGAACTTCGCGTTGACCGGCCGCCCCTCCGCCAGCGATTGCCAACCCTCCAGCAATAACCCAAACAGCTGAATTTGATTGTCACGAACACGCACCGCAAAGCGGTCGAGCTCGCCAAACGCCACATCGTCGGTCACGGGCAAGCCCGCAAGCAGGCGCCGCGCCGCGAGCACCATACGCAGCCAAATGGATGGTGCCTTAAGCCCGCGGATATCGAGCGCCTCGAGTATCTGCGCCATCTTGTCATCGCGCTCGTCGGGTTTAGCAAACGAGCCGTCGAACAGCTCCACCAGCATATGGTCGGCCTGTATGAGAATCCCCGCGATGTCGAGCTCGCAATCATAAGCTTTGCACGCCTTGAGCTTCGCGAGAACATTGCCATCTTCCGCTCGCTCGGTTAGGTGGCGCTTGACCTCGATATGCGCGGACAGCATGTCGAGCACCTCGCAGGATGTCTGTTCTTGCACAACAGGGTTGGCGGGAAGCCCCAGGTCATTGTCGCCGTAAAAGGCGATAGTAAGCGCCTGGGCTATTTTCCAGGTAGCGGGGTCGACCTCGCGGGCCGCCTGGTCACCCGCACGTTCGATAACGGACGCCATATACCTTGCCAGCTTTGTATTGCACACGCTGACAGCCGCCAGATACACGCCGAGTGCCTCGGCGGCTGTCGGCTCTTGCTCCTGCTTTTCCGCATTGATCATCGCCGATGCTGCACGGCAAATGTCCCCTCCATGCCCGGTCAGGGCAAGATCGGCCCCATACTGCCCGGCAAGCTCCAACACCACACGGCGGTCCAAGAACGCATCGGCCAGGTCCATGGCTAAATCGCATCGGGCCGCCTTTATCAAAATGCGAGCAGCCCGCGATACTAGTTCGGGACGGATCTCGGCAACAAGCTTTCGCAGCCTCAGGCGCGCGTTGTCCTTAGCGCCCAAACACCTAAAGGTGCGATCAGACGGATCCACGCCAAAAATCGGATAATCGCGCACAAAGATAGACTGGTCGACCATCGAAAGCCTCACACCGCACGCCTCTAGCTCCGCAATGCGGCCCTCGCCCATCAATACCATCAAGCAGGCAACGGTAAACAACAGGTTGTTCTCGAGCGATGCGAGATCGGCCAGCGCCGCACCGTACACGTTGACGATTTCGTTTTCGAGCAACCCGGCAACATCGCCCTGTCCATACATCCCCGTCTGCAAGGCAGATACCAGCTCTGGCACACCTTGCGTGAGCCGATAAAAATCGAGCGATGTGCTGATAGAGAACGCCGTGGCCCATGACGAATACTCATAGGCGTGCACCTTGAGCATCTGCGCATTGACTTTTACAGAATCGCCCAGCCCGTGGATAAGCAATCGGTTGGAGGGGCGGCAGGCAATAAAGACCCCCGTCCCCGTAGCACGTAAGCTGCGGATTCGATCGATGAGGTCCTCGGTTTCGTGCTGCTCGAGATTGGGCACGTTGTCGATCGCAACGAGCGAATGAGTTTTGTCCTTAAGCTCATCGGCGACAACCTCGAGCTGCATAAAGAGCTCACGTCCAATCGCGCGGTCGGCCTCGATAATCCGAACCGGCCCTCGCGTGGGGTCCGATTTAACCTCCTGCACGTATTGCAGCAACACCGACGTCTTACCAAACCCGTCCGGGCGCGTAGAGCAAAACAATTCCCGCCTTGCGCCCTTTAACGATGAGCTCGTTCATCAAGCGATCGCGCCGCACCATATAGCCGCCGCCCGTCGGCATCAACTCGAGGTCGTCAGTATTGCCCAGATCGTTTACCATGCTTGCTCCTCAACTCGACCATATGGACACCGTAGCTGCAGGACCATATGAGCCGCCCCGTGAATAGCGCGACTTAGAGTTTTTAATTGTCTGCCGGTACGTGTTTGGCAAGTTTTTGTACAGCGAGGCCCGATGGTAACTTATCCCCCGACCAATAGGTCTTTGCGCAGGTCAATGCGCTTGCCAGCATGTCCCATCCCATTTGCAGTGTAGCGCAGTCGGCTATTTTTATTTGAGTTGCGCAACTCGCCTACTCCTCGCTACCGCCTGCGACTCTATGGTGGCAAATGTGCATAGAATCTGCTATAGAATGAATCACAAAAATTTAAAACCCTCCAGTCAAGCACGCGGCAAGGTTTCCGTCATGTATACGCCACGGCGTATGCCCACTAAAAAGGTCCCCGCAAAGCGAGGGCCTTTTGAGAAACTATGTAAGATCGCTTGATCGCGTTACTCGCAGAGCGAAAGAGCGGCCTCGTCAGCAACGACAACGCAGTTGGTGTGCAGCTGCAGGATCGAAGCCGGGCATTTGGGCGTAACCGGACCATAGCACATATCGTGCACGGCCTGAGCCTTGGCCTCGCCGTTGGCGACAACCAGGATCATGCGGGCATACATGATGGTCTGGGTGCCCATGGTGTAAGCCTGACGGGGCACGTCATCGATGCTGTCGAACAGGCGGCTGTTGGCCTGAATGGTGCTCTCGGTGAGGTCGACGCAGTGCGTGCCCTTGGAGAAGTGGTCATCGGGCTCGTTAAAGCCGATGTGACCGTTGTTGCCAATGCCGAGCAGCTGCAGATCCGGGTAACCGGCGGCAGCGACGATCTTGTCGTACTCGGAGCAGGCAGCGGCGGCATCGGGGTTGGAGCCATCGGGCACGTGCGTGTTGTTCAAATCGATATTGATGTGATCGAAGAAGTTCTCGCGCATAAAGTAGTGATAGCTCTGGGGATCGTCATGCGAAAGACCACGATACTCGTCCAGGTTATAGGTGCTGACCTCGGCAAAGTCAATGTCGCCCTTCTCGTACCAAGCAGCGAGCTGTTTGTAAGCGCCAATCGGGGTGGAGCCGGTGGCAAGACCCAACACGCAATCGGGCTTGAGGATAACCTGAGCCGAGATGATATTAGCGGCCTTGCGGCTCATATCCTCGTAGTCTTTAGCTTTAATGATTTTCATTACGCGTCCTTTCTCGTACAAGAGAGGCAAGGCTCCCCTTACAAGCACTTGCCCGCGGCCCGCGTCGGCCGCAACCAACGTGTGCGGCCACCAGGGCGAGGTCGCGTAATATATGTGTCTCGTGTCTAACCGCGTCGAGGCCCCTGCCCGTCCACGGTGACCCAAAGCTGTTTAGCCTCGGACGTTTCCCATCTTGCCACGGAGGGCGCCCTCTTTCAAGGGCGCCCTCCGTAAACGTGTTTGAATTGTAGGCTAAAGGCCAAGCGGAGCGACTAGCGCTCACGCGCGACGATAAGCTGGTCCATCTCCTCGACATGCTCGCCAACGGAACCCTTGATGCTCGAGAACTCAACGGAGTTACACACCAAGATGGGAACCGTCACATCGTAGCCCTCGGCAGCAATTGCCTCGCGATCGAACTCGATGAGTACATCGCCCTTATGGACGACATCACCCACCTGTGCATGCACGCTAAAATGCTTGCCCTCAAGCTGGACAGTGTCCAAACCAACATGGATGAGCACGTCTAGACCATCGACCGTGTTGAGCGCAACGGCGTGACCCGTGGGAA
Organism: uncultured Collinsella sp.; assembly: GCA_958435945.1. GTDB lineage: Bacteria > Actinomycetota > Coriobacteriia > Coriobacteriales > Coriobacteriaceae > Collinsella. Next base: position 95,377 of record CAUBIC010000002.1, read on the forward strand.
AAATGGCCTCGACCTTGGCGTCTGCCGGCGCAATCACACGCGTGCCGATAGGCTGAATCGCCACGCCCTGACCCAAAAGGCCGGTGGCAAACGTCTGGTCTTTGACCTCGGACAACGGAATGACGTCGCCCGAGATGGGAGCATCCAGCGTAAGGACTCGACCACGCATACCAAAAGACCTCAGGACTTTAGTGAACATGCTCCCCCTCGGACATACCAATCAATCAAAATAGCTTTAACAGTTTACCACTTGGCACCCGTTTTTGACCATTAGGGAAGTTCGCGCTTGACAACCTCGACGATGTCGTCAACCACACGCTGGGTCAACTCGTGCGTCTCGGCCTCGGCCATCACACGGACCAGCGGCTCGGTGCCACTCGGACGTACCAGAATGCGGCCGCGACCGTTGAGCTCCTTCTCGGCGGCAGCGACAGCGTCCCAAATGGGCTGACAATCGTCCAGGCCGGCCTTATTGTCGGAATGTACGTTGACAAGTACCTGCGGGTACTTCTTCATGATGCCGGCAAGGTCGGTGAGGGTGCGGCCGGTGCGCTTGAGCACGGCCAGAAGCTGCAGGGCCGTCACCAAGCCGTCGCCGGTGGTGTTGTGCTCCAGGAAGATGATGTGGCCGGACTGCTCGCCGCCGATGACGGCACCGTCCTCGAGCATACGCTCAAGAACATAGCGGTCGCCCACGGCGGTCTGGACCATCTCGAAGCCCTGCTCCTTCATGGCGATGGAGAAGCCTAGGTTGCACATAACGGTCGAGACGATCTCGGAGTTGGCGAGCTTGCCGCGAGCGGCCAAGTCGGAACCGCAGATGGCCAGGATGTAGTCGCCATCGATCTCGTTGCCCTCGCTGTCCACGAACAGCACGCGATCGGCGTCGCCATCGTGGGCCAGGCCGATGTCGGCGTGGGTACGCAGTACGAGCTCACGCAGGGGCTCAAGATGAGTGGAGCCGCACTCGACGTTAATGTCGGTGCCGCAGTAGTCGGTGTTGATGGCATGGACCGTGGCGCCCAGGCGCTGCAGTGCGGCGGGCGTGGTCTGGCAAGAAGCGCCGTGGCCGCAGTCGACGGCAACAACCAAGCCGTCGAGCTTAAGGCCGTCGAGCGTGTTGATGGCATGATCGACATATGCCTTGCGGGCGTCCTTCATCTTGATGATGTGACCCACACCGGCGCCGGTCGGCAGCGTGTCGGCAGCCATGGCCTCCTCGGACATGACCCAGGCGCTGATCTCTTCCTCGACAGCATCGGGAAGCTTCATGCCCTTGCGGCTAAAGAACTTGATGCCGTTGAACTCCGGCGGATTGTGCGAAGCAGAGATGACGATGCCGCCGTCGAGCTCGTTTTGGACGGTGAGCAGCGCCACGGCCGGCGTAGGGATAACGCCGCAGCAGTGCGGTCGGCCGCCCTCGGCCATAATGCCGGCGGTCAGAGCACTCTCGAGCATGGTGCCCGAAAGACGCGTGTCACGGCCGATGCAAATGTCCGGACCAAGGAACTTGGTCGCCGCACGGCCAAGACGAAACGCGAGGTCGCACGAGAGGTCGGCGTTGGCGACGCCGCGGACGCCATCGGTACCGAAGATGTTCTGGGGCATAGGATCGCTCCTTCCCAAGTGGGCAAAACGCAGTCGCCCACCCTAGTCGAAAAAGAAAAGCGGGACCCGCCGAGCAATCGGCAGGCCCCGCTTGTACATTGTATCTCGTAAGGAGATAAAACCTTAGCGCTTGGAGAACTGGGGAGCGCGGCGAGCCTTCTTGAGGCCGTACTTCTTGCGCTCGACCACGCGAGCATCGCGCGTAAGGAAACCGGCCTTCTTGAGGTCAGCACGGTAGTCGCCAGCGTTCAGAAGAGCGCGAGCAATGCCCAGGCGCAGAGCGCCGGACTGACCGGAGATGCCGCCGCCATCGCACAGAGCGATAACGTCGAACTGACCGGCAGTGTCGGTCACCTTGAAGGGAGCAAGGGCGTTCTCAACGAGCTGATGACGGCCGAAATACTGCTCGGCGTCACGCTTGTTGATGGTCACCTTGCCGGTGCCGGGGACGAGACGGACGCGGGCGACGGCGTTCTTACGACGGCCGGTACCCTGGTAGACAACGGTGTTCTCAGCCATCTTTAAGCCTCCAGCTCAATCTTCGTGGGGTTCTGGGCAGCGTGCGGATGCTCGGCACCAGCGTAGACCTTAAGCTTGGTCATCTGGGCACGGCCGAGGGTGGTCTTGGGCAGCATGCCGCGAACGGCGCGCTCGATGACCTTCTCCGGGTGCTTCTCCATAGCCTGGCGGAAGCTCTCAGCCTTGAGGCCGCCGTTGTAGCCGCTGTGGCGATAATAGGTCTTCGTGTCGGCCTTGTTACCGGTAAGCTGGACCTTATCGGCGTTGATGACGACAACGAAGTCGCCGCAGTCGCTGTTGGGCGTGAACTGGGGCTTGTTCTTACCGCGCAGGATCATTGCGATCTGGGTGGCAAGACGGCCCAGGACAGCACCATCGGCGTCGACGAGAACCCAGTTGCGCTGGACCTCGCCCTGCTTGGCGTAGTGAGTCGATTTCGAAATCACTTAGACTCCTCCATGTACAGTACGTGTTGTTACAGAGATTCACGGGGCTCTGCAAGTAACCCGTCCATATTACCCCGCTCGCCGTACGAGTCAACAGGTATTTTGGCTCCGACCAGAGTTTCTGCACATGTCATCCACGAGCCGTGATTTTTCCAGCTCTTTAGCTGTTGTCATTTTTTGAGGGTTCGCCGTCGTTAGCGCTCAACGAACTCTTGGATTTCCGCGAGCAGGCGCTTTGCCTCTTGGCGGCCCTGGATATACAAGTCAAGCAGCTTGGCCGGATCGTGTTCGACATGGCCGACCTCGACCGGCTTTTGTGGAGCCACAATCAGGGCACGGCCCTCGCGTTCGTACTTCCAAAGGTGCATGCGCTGGACGTTATAGCGGTCGTGGCGCGTCTCGATGGCCTCGAGCAGATAGGGATAGTCGCCATAGCGCGCACGCGCGGCCGGCATAAACTCGTAGGGCGCCTTTTCGTACGAGCGGTCCTGCGTAAGCACGACGACCGCGCGATCGTATCCGGCCTCTTCCAGCACGTGCTCGACAGGCACCGAATCTGCCACACCGCCGTCGACGTACTTGTGGCCATCAATCTCGACCGGCGGCGTCACCAGCGGCAACGAGGTCGAGGCACGCACGCAATCGATATCGAGCATGGCGTTTTTGACGGGCAGGTAGGCAGCGGTGCCAAATAACATGTCCGTCGCGACAACATACATTTCGATGGGGCTCGCGTCGAAGGTCTCGTTATCGAAGGGGTCTAGGCGATCCTGCACGTCGTTGAAAATAAAGTCGTAGCCGACGATGGAGCCTGTGGACGCAAACGATGCGGCACCCATGTAGCGGCTGTCGTTGCAGAAAGCCAGGTTGATGCGGTTGGCACGGCCGATCTGGTGCGACTTGTAGTTCACGCCGTTGAGGGCACCGGCCGATACGCCATATACCGCCGGAATCTCGACGCCGGCCTCCATGAGAACGTCGAGCACGCCTGCGGTAAATTGCCCGCGGAAGCTGCCACCCTCCAAAACGAGCGCGACCTTGCCAGCATTTTTCGCCTTATCTTCTGCAGTCATGGTGACCTCCTGCCGTTGCGTTTTGGCTTTCTTCTACCCAGTTTTACGGAGGAGAGCGCGCTAGATTTTGGAGTTGAGAGGGCGGGACGGTCGGCGGGAAAGCGCGTCCCGGTCTCAGAGCATATTCCAGGTCGCAGTTTCCGCTGAGCCCGCCATCCGGAAAATGAATCCCATTCCGAGCGTAAATTCCGGGATGTGGTTTCCGCTTGAGGCATCATCCGGAAACTATATCCCAGTCTGAGCGCGGATTCCGGGACGCGCCTTCCGCCTGGGCTGCCATTAGGAATGCGTGTCCCAGCCTGCGTTGCCAAAGCGTTTTCTTTACGCCCGCACCCTGCATAGAGTTCGATTCTCCGCGGTTTGGGGCTTGCGTTGAAGCGCTGCATGGGCAGCCGGAGCTTAATCGACATCGCATCCGTTTTGAGTCGAAAGTTTGCGCGGAGAATCCGCGTATTTGCTTCGCAAATACGCACCGGCTTCGGCCGCCTGCCGGCGTCCTCGCCCGCTCGCTACAAACGCTCCGCGTTTGCTTAACGCTCGCGCCCTGCACAGAGTTCGATTCTCCGCGGTATCTATAGGTAATAAAAAAGCAGGTAGAGACACTTCTCTACCTGCTCGTAACTATTGGTGGAGGCGCGGAGAATCGAACTCCGGTCCACGAAAGCCCCCTGATTGGCATCTCCAAGCTCAGTCGCTGGTTTTATCTCGGACGCTTTGCGCGCAGCGACACGCTCGCGGCGTCCTAACCGGTTCGGTCTTAGCCTGCGTCATACCGATTACGTGCGCAGGAGCATTCCCCTAAAATGACGTCGCGCCGGTGTCGGGGAAATCACCGGGTTGACGCGCCGCTATAAATTAAGCAGCGAGAGCCATAGGCTCAAAAGAAGAGTTGTTGTCAATTCAATTTGACGGTACCCCTGTTTAACGAGGCGAGGAGACCTCGGCTTGCTTCCTCTCTCAGAGCTATCGTGTCGAAACCAGTCGCCCCCGAATGTCGGGAAAGTCTGGATGGCATTGGGCACGAGTACCCAACACCCGTCGACTTTTCAAGGAACATACGGGGCGAGCCCCGCTTGTGGAGTGTTATCTTACCACGTTCTGAAAGCGGACAGCTGTTCTATGCACGAGCTGTGAAGACCCCAATGTGCGCTGCACTTCGCACTTTTGCTACCGATCGCGTCACGTATATTTTCGCCAAGCACAATTGACCCTTCGAAAGGACCGTTATGGATACCAAGCAGCAACTCGTCAATGCCCTCGCAGGCCTGGGCTCAACCATTACCGAAGCTATGGATGTCATCGAGGGCTTTGTCCCCTGCGGACATCCCGCCCTCACGGTATCGAACGCGCTCGTCGCGCTGGACGCTGACGATGATGCTGCTCTCGCCCAGCAGCTCGAGACCGTTGAGGGTTTTATCGACCATGTGAGTGAGAACCGCGGCGTGTCCGCCTACCACGACATCGAGGTCGAGCTCGTGGGCCCCAAGGCCGATCTGCTCGCAGCAATCCGCGAGGTAGGCGCCCTTATGCAGACCGCAGGCGTCAAGAACACCCAGGTCAACGAGTGGGTCTACCGCAGCCTGGCAGCACTCGACAGCTCCGACGAAAAGGCAGCCGAGCAGCTCGCAGAAAGTCCCGCCATTAAGGCCGAGCTTTTGTAAATAGAAGACGCGGGCCCCTTGGCGCATCGTCGTCCATGAGGCCCGCAAACAGTTCGCGTCAACCGATAGCTGCGCCGCCGCGTTCGGCCAAAGCAAGAATCGGCATCATTTGACGAGGTGTCTTTGCTGCAAGATCGGCATGTTCGAGCAGTTTGCGATCGTTGGTCACCAAGTAATCGACCTGCGCGCGCTTGCACGCGGCGAGTACCAAGTTGTCCTCGTAATCGCGATGGAGCGACAGATATTTGTCGGCTAGCCACAGATCGGATGCATCAGCGCCCACGGCCATAGCGTTTTCGGTCATATTCCGAACAAACGCCAGCGCCGCATCGCCAATCGCGCGGGCAGAAGCCTCGTCGAGCGCTCCCCCGCTGGCAAGAACGCTACGCTTTAGCTCGTGTTGGACAACGTACAGTACGTCCTTAGCGATATGCACCGGGAAGAACAGCAACGCCCCCGTCTCCGTCGCCTGCCCAATAAACGCACGCGCGGCAAGCGACTCGGCATGGTCAACGCAAAACGAATCAACCCACACATTCGCATCCACCATGATTTTAAGAGGGGCTCCGCTCACAGGATCATCCCCTTTTGGCGATAGCGCTCGTCCATGGTTTCGGAATAGATTGTGTCCCAATCGCGGTAATCGGATGTAGACGATGTATCGATACCCAGGTCCGCGTAAAGCTGATCCGCCGCCGCCCATGATACGGCAAACGGCGAGGTGGCACCAGCACTAGGCAGTTGGTCGTCAACGGCCGACAACACCTCTTCGCACGAACCGCCGCCCTGTGCAACCTTCGCTATGACCTTTTTGATAAGCTCGGGCAGCGAGGCACCCGAAAGCCGCAACGCTTCCTCCGCATGGTCCTTGACCTGACGATCAACGCGAACGTTCACTTGCGCCATGCCGCTAACAGCATCCATCTCAACCTCACCTTCGATTCATGCTATCTTTGCTAGCATCACTATATATTGCTGCTAGCACATGGTCAAACGCAAAAGGCCTGCATTCTGGCGGATGCAACACCGTCCGAATGCAGGCCATAAACTCAAGCAAAAACGCTAGCGCAGATATGCCTTCGCGTTGCTCAGGCTGTAGGCGATCGTTGAGCCGTTGTGCAGCAGTGACGACGTCTGCGGAGTGATCATGCCGGTAATACCCAATGCCAACAGCGCCGAGTTGGTGAGCATCACCTTGGAATACGAGCTCGTCAGACGGTCGATAAGCCCCTGACTCATGCGGCGCAGGCGCACGATTGCGGCCAGATCCGTATCGGTCAGGATGATATCGGCGACCTCCTTGGCGATGTCGCTTCCGCCACCCATCGCCAGACCCACGTCGGCCAAACCGAGCGCCGGCGAATCGTTGACGCCGTCGCCCACCATGGCAACGTGGCGCCCCTCGCCCTTAATGCGCTCAACATACGCGTACTTGTCCTCGGGCAGCAGCTCGGCCTTAAACTCATCGACACCTGCCTCTCGCGCAATGCGCTCGGCCGTGCGCTCGGAGTCGCCCGTAAGCATTACGACATGCTTGACGCCCAGCGCATGCAGGTCGGCGATGGCCTCACGCACACCAGGTTTGAGCGGATCCTCGATACCGAGCACGCCCACAACCGTGCCGTCGACCGCCAGATACAGCGGCGACAGGCCCTGCATCTGGGACTCAATTTGCTCCTTAATGTCGGGTTCAAGCTGTGCGCCCTCGTCCTCAAACACGAAGTGCGCGGAACCGATGATGGCGCGACGCCCTTCGATGGACGAAGCGATGCCGTGTGCCACGATGTACTCGACGGCGGCATGGCGCTCGCGATGCTCGAGCTCGCGCTCGCGTGCCGCATTGACCACGGCGCGCGCCACCGGATGCGGAAAATGCTCCTCCAAGCAAGCGGAAAGGCGCAGGACCTCGTCCTCGCTCCAGCCATCGGTCGTCAGTACGCAAGCCAGGCGCGGCTGCGCCTCGGTCAGCGTGCCGGTCTTATCAAACACAATGGTGTCGGCCTTGGCAAACGACTCAAAGTACTTTGCGCCCTTGACCATGACGCCCATCTTGGCGGCATCGCTCATGGCAGTCATGACGGCGACGGAACCCGTGAGCTTGAGTGCGCACGAGTAGTCGACCATCAGTGCCGCTGAGGTCTTGATGAGGCTGCGGGTGGTAAGCGCAACCAGGCCCGCGAGCAGGAAGTTCCACGGGACGATCTTGTTGGCGAGGTCTTCCATGTGCGACTGGCCCTCGGACTTGAGCGAGTCGGCCGCCTGCACGAGCGAGACGATCGAGCGCAGCTTGGTCTGAGCCGTGTTGGCGCGCACGCGCACCAAGATGCTGCCGTCTTCCACGACAGTGCCGGCGAACACGTCGTCGCCCACGCTGCGCTCGACGGCCAGCGGTTCGCCGGTCAGGGTCGCCTGGTTGACCATGGCGCTCCCCTGCTCGACCACGCCGTCGATGCAGATAGACATGCCGGTGCGCACGGCGACCAAGTCGCCGGGCTCAAGCTCGGTGGCGGCAACGCTCACCTCGGTGTCGCCGACGACCTTTTGCGCCTTGTCGGGCACATCGAGCAGCGAGTTGATGAGCTCGTTTTCGCTCATGGCGCGGGTGTAGTCCTCGAGCAGCTCGCCCACGTTGAGCAGGAACATCGTCTGGCCCGCGGTATCGACATCACGTTTGACAAACGAGATACCAATGGCCGAAGCGTCGAGCACAGGAACGGTCAGGCGCGGCTGCGAGAGCTCATGAAGGGCGGCGCGCAAAAATGCCATGTAACCGGCCACGACAAAGATGGCACGCAGCGGCGTAGGCAGGAACCAGCGGCGCGCGTAGTGGGCGCCGATAAGTGTGGCAAGATCCATGACGAGTTTGTGCTTGCGCGGCTCGAGTTGCATCACGTAACCCGTCTTTGCGTCGGCAATGGCCTGGGCATCGAGCGCACCCAAGGCGTCGAGCACGCCAGCACGACACTGCTCATCAAATTCGAGCGCCATCTGGCCAATACGGCCATAAACGCGTACCTTGTGCACGCCGTCGATATCGCCGCTGAGCTTAAGAAGTGCATCGAGATCGCTCTCTGGCACAGGACCCGCCAATTGAAGACGGGTCCTGCCGGGGATCTCGCTAATAATCGAGAATCTCATAGTTTGTGCCTGGAAGCGTTACTCGGCTGCCTCGTCAGCAGCGACCTCGCTCTGGGTGATGTAGGCCGCCTCGGCAACCATGTCGTCGACATTAGCCTTGGCCTGCTCGACCATGTCCTGGTAGCAGTTCTTGACGCGCATGCCACACGCAATGCCCTGCACGCAGGCATTCTTTACCGGAGCGCTGGTGAGCAGCTTGATTCCAGCCGTACCAAGCAGAAAACCGCCACCGACAAGCAGGGTGTTAAACGTTGACTTCTTCATGTTGCTTCTCCCTTTTGCCGCACAAGCGCGGCATGGTGCCTTAGCACCCGAGTTCATTAGTTTGCTCGAGCACGCTTTTGAGAACAGTTTAGTATAACTATTTGGTCAACAATGGCTAACTTTTTGAAAACATGCGGTCCAGACCGCCCGGTACTCGGCGGTTCACTCACCACGATGCAAATCCGCACCCCCACGGGTATCCGCCCCCGCCCTTGCGAATCAAAGGTGAATACTTTTCCGCGAAGTGAACGAGTCAAATCGAACCCCTGAAACATCCGCATTTTTCGCCAACAAAACCGCGGGAAAAACTTGGCAAAACCGCAGGAAACCAGCTCCTAAAAGTGTCGATGCTCCGAGGGTCCAAATAAGGTCGTTCACTTCGCGGAAAAGTATTCACCTTCGATTTCCACCTCCCCACAATGTGACAAAGGGACTGTCCCTTTGTCACATTAGGGACAGTCCCTTTGCCACAGTCCTACAGTTGCCAGGCAGCCGCTTCCTTTTGCAGCGCAACCATGCGAGCGAATTCTCCACCCGCCGCCTTGAGCTGCGCCGGCGTGCCCTGCTCGGCAACCACACCATCCTTGAGTACAACGATTTTGTCGGCATTTTCCACCGTACGCATACGGTGGGCAATAACGATAACCGTCTTACCTGCAAGCAGACGGGAGAGTGCCTGCTGTACCACGGTCTCATTCTCCACATCCAAGCTCGCCGTCGCCTCGTCCAACAGCACGATAGGCGCGTCTTTGAGCAGTGCGCGGGCGATAGAGATGCGCTGGCGCTCGCCGCCGGACAGCTTGGAGCCGTTCTCGCCGATCATGGTGTCGTAGCCCTGCGGCAGACGGCTCACGAACTCATCGCAGTTGGCGGCATGTGCGGCGGCCAAGACCTCCTCGTCGGTGGCGTCACGACGGCCAAGGCGGATGTTGCCCATCACCGTGTCGTCAAAGAGCAGCACGTCTTGGAACACGATGGCGTAATCACGCAGCAGTACCTCGGGATCCACGCTCGCAACATCCACACCGCCCACGGTAACCTTGCCCGCAGTGGCATCCCAAAAGCGCGCGGCCAGGCGGCTCACCGTAGACTTACCGGAACCCGAAGGACCGACCAGCGCCGTGACTTCGCCTTCCTTGGCGGTAAAGCTCACATCGGTAAGAACTTTCTCGCCGGCGCGGCCGTCCTCGCCCGCGCCATAGCCAAATGCAACGTGATCGAACACCACATCGTGGCCCGCGGGCTCAAATTTCTCGCTGCCCCGCGCCACAGGCTCTTCCATGATGGAACGCATGCGTTTGGCAGACGACTCGGCGGCAAACAGCTCGGACATTAACATTAACGCCTGGTCAAAGGGCGCATAGATGCGGCTCACCATAAGCAGGAAGGCAAACATCACCAAAAAGTCGACCTGCCCGGAGGCAACCACCGCGGCGCCCGTAACCAGCGTGGTGGCAATGCCCAGACGCAGAATGACAAAGGTGGAGTTGACCAAAAGCCCGTTAGCGAGCTCTCCCTTGGTGGTCTCGCGCTCCTCGGCATCGATCACGGCGTTGAGCCCCTCAAGATAATGGGCCTCCTGGTTGGTGGCACGGATCTCGCGAACGCAGTCGAGCGTCTCTTGAATCGCCTCGGTAACCTTGACCTTCTCGGCGCGTATGAGATCGAACACCGGGGTCATGGGGCCGCGTGTTAGATACAGCACGGCAAAGGCCACGGGAATACTCCAAAACGCCGCAATCGCCAGCTGCCAGCAAAAGAACAGCGACACCACGAACACTATGGCGCTTGCGATGATAGCACCCCAAAGCTCTCCCAGCACGTGGCTGTAGGCGTGCTCCATGGCCTGGACGTCACCCATGATGGTCTCGGTTAAATCGGCCAGATCACGACGACCAAAAAACGACAGCGGCAGTTTGCGCAAGCGCTCGGCAATCTCCATACGCTGCTTGCCGCACTCCTCGTAAAAGATGCAGTAGGTGTAGTAATACTGCTGCCAGTTAGAGGCAAAGAGCAACACGAAAAAGACCAGGAGGCCGCCCACGATCGGCAGGGCATCCGGCAGGTCAGCCCCGCTGGCGAGATGCTCGACAAAGCCGGCCATGACCAGGAATAAAAAGCCCATGCCGGCCATGGTAATGAGATTGGTGAGCGTGGTCCAGAAAATGCCGCGTTTTACGCCGGCGATGCCTTTATCGGATAGGAAGTACTTCTTTTGGAATGAGGCGAACATTTAGGCCTCGCCTCCCTTCGTGACGGCGGCATCCGCGGTCGCTGCAGTGATTTTCCAGCTCGTGGCCTGTTCGTATTCGGCCCACATCTTGGCATACAGACCCTCTTGGGACAGCAACTCGGCATGGGTACCCGACTCCTGCACGCTGCCCTGGTTGAGCACCACGATTTGGTCTGCGCCCACTACAGTCGAAAGTCGGTGCGCAATCATAATGACTGTGCGACCCGCCGCCAGCTTGCTAAAGGCGCGCTGGATGAGCGCCTCGTTCTCGGGATCGGCAAACGCCGTGGCCTCGTCGAGCACCACGATAGGCGCGTCTTTAAGGATCGCGCGGGCGAGCGCCACGCGCTGGACCTCGCCGCCCGAAAGATATGCTCCGCCGGCACCGAGCATAGTATTGATGCCCTGTGGGAGCTTGGCAACAATGTCGTCGCACTGAGCTGCGGAGAGGGCCGCACGCACTTTGTCGTCAGTGGCCGTAGGCTTGGAGGCGCGCACGTTATCGGCAAGTGTTTGCCGGAACAGCTGGTTGGTCTGGAACACGAAGGCGACCTGGTCCATAAGCTCGTGCGGATCCATATCGCGAACATCCACGCCGCCTACGAGCACTCGACCCGAGGAAACATCCCAAAAACGCGGGATCAGGCTTGCGCAGGTTGACTTACCGCCACCCGAGGGACCCACCAGGGCGAGGGTGCTCCCCGCGGAAACGCTAAAGCTCACATGGCTAACGGCAGGTGCTTCGGCACCCTCGTAGGTAAAGCTCACATCCTCAAATCGCACGTCGCTGCCGGCAGGGTGTTTGGGTCGGGCGGGCACGGAGAGCTGCTTGGAATCCATGACGCTTCGAATACGAGCCAGCGAATCGGCACTCATCTGAGAGGCCTCGCCCACAAACATGAGCTTGGTCATGGCCGTCGGCACCACGGCCGAAAATATCGCGTAAAACGTGAAGTTGGCCATAAAATGCGCGAAGTCCGTCTCGCCCGGCGCCAACAGCAACGCCACGGGCAACAGGAATGCCACAAGACCATTGAGCGCGGTAAGATTGAGTACTTGCGGACCTCGGCAGAACGTGCCCGCATAGTTTTGTGCCATGTCGGCGTATTCGGCGATCGCATCGTGGAAAGCCTTAAAGGAGTAGACCGTCTGCTGAAACACCTTGACCACGGGAATACCGCGTACGTATTCGGTGCCGGTCTTGTTCATCTTGACCAGCGCTCCCATGTAGGCCTTCATGAACTCGGCGCCTTTGCCGCCCATCATGGTGGCCATGGCGCCAAACGAAACGACGACCGAGATAAGGCATGCCGCGCCCAAGCGCCAATCGAGGGCGAAAAGCAGCACGAGCAAGCCCACGACCATGGCGGCAGCGCCCGCGATATCGGGCAGCATGTGCGCGAGCAGGGTCTCGGTGGAGGCGGCGCATCCGTCTACAACACGACGCAGCTCACCGGTGGCGTGCGTGTCAAAGTAGCCAAGCGGCAGCTTAAGCAGGTGCTCGCTCGTAGTCTTGCGGATATTGGACGCACAGCGAAACGCAGACAGGTGCGTGCACATGAGCCCCACGAAATAAACTACGATGCTTGCCAGGGCAAAACCCACGGCCCACCAGCCATACATCGCGATGTCGCAGGCTTCGCTCCAGTTAGGTGCCACGGCGATCAGATCGCGCGCGACAAACCAGATGCACACGTACGGGCCAAAGCTCAGCAGCTGCGAGAGCGCCGAGAGCGCCATGCCCAAATACGTTAGGAATTTACGGTCGCCGGCATATGCAAGCAGCTCGCCGATACCGCCGCCTTCCCTTTTTGATTCCTTTGCCATGAGATTCCTTTCTAACGGCTTGAGAGTTAACCGTAATGAACTTATCATTGATGTGTTAGCCACGGCTCACAATCAAGCCAGGCGTGGACGTTTCTGCAAAGGAAAGGGACGCTTTTGCAAATACGGCGGGCAGCGACCGACATAACCGAGCTCTACGCACCGCAATTTGAGCAGTTTGGCCTGGAGCTTACCGGCAAGGGCGCCGTCTTTACCGGCGAGGTGGCAAACGACCGGGCGCACGGCCGCGCATGGATCATGCCCCTCTCCCCTGCCTGCATCGTCATGGAGCATTTCATCACCCCGACGCACGATATGTACCTGGCCGAATACACACCCGAGCCATACGCCTGCGTGAGCGAAGTCAGCGCGCCCACACTTACATGCATGCCCGAGGCTGGCATAACGCCCGCAAACCTCAAACCATTGCATGGACCGTGGCCAAACAATGCCGTTTGCAGCTTTATCCAAGACAGCTGTGGCGAGGAATTAAGCCCGCTGTTTGCGGGGGAGCTTTATCACTCGCGCTCGGTACTCTTTTTGCCTGGATATTTTGACGAACTGGAGCACCGCTATCCCACCGAGTTCGCGGGAATCTTTGAGGCGTTTGCCGAGCCATGGCACGAGGAAGCGGCGTCTGCCATCTGCCACACGCTGCGCCGGATTAACGAGGACCGCGCCCGCACCGTAGGCGGACACGTCTATATGCAGGGCATCGTGGAGACCATGGTCGCGGAGCTCGCCTGTTCGCGCGCGACCCACAAGCAGGCGCGGCAGGCGGCAGACACACGCGTCAGCATAACCATTGCCGAAGAAGCAACGGCAATGATTGAGCGCGCGCTCGACACAGGCAGACGTGTGGGTATCAACGAGGTGGCCGAGAGGCTCTACACAAGCCGCTCCAAACTATGCGCCACCTTTAAGGCCCAAACTGGCGAATCCCTGGGCGCCTACATTCGCAGACGCCGTATGGAGCGAGCGCAGGACCTTTTGGCCGATAACGCGCTCACGATAGCGCAGGTGGCAGAGCGTCTAGGCTACCCTCAGCAGGCCGCCTTCGCCCAAGCCTTCAAGCAACACACCGGCACCACCCCCACCACCTGGCGCTCCCAACATATATAAAGAATGAGGGCGCCAACGGCGCCCTCATTCACCAAATTCAATTCAGCCTACCTGACCCGAACGGCCGAGTCGTCACAGAACCCGGGAGCCCCGGCAGGGCGGGTGCTTGCTCAAAATGAGTCCCCTTCAAAACAATGGGCGTGCCAACGGCGCGCCCATTCACTCTATTTCATTCAGCCCGCCTGACCCGAACGGCCGAGTCGTCTGGCCGGGGAAGCCCCGAGTCGCCGGGGTGTTTGCTCCAAATGAGTTCCGCATGCAAAGAAGGCCACTAAATGTGGCCTTCGTCTTGCATAGGACTGTTTGAAATTTGGAGGAAATACCCCGGCGACTCGGGGCTTCCCCGGCCTCGCAGCTACGAGAGCGACGTTCTCAGCAACTCGTTGAAGAGCTTCGGGTTGCCCTTGCCGCGGCTCGCCTTCATGCACTGGCCCACCAAAAAGCCGATGACCTTCTGGTTTCCGTCACGATACTGCTGCGCCTGATCGGCACAGTTTGCCAGCACCTCGTCCACGATCGGCTGCAGCGCGCCGGCATCGCTTACCTGACGCATACCGCGCTCGTCGACGATCTTGTTGGGGTCATCGCCAGTCTGGGCCATGGCCTCAAAGACCTCGTGAGCCTGGTTGGAACTGATGGCATCGGTCGCCAGCAGCTTGGCAAGGGCTGCCACCTGAGCCGGCGCAATACCGGACTCGGCGAGCGACACACCCGCGCCCTTAAGGTAGGCGATCATCTCGTTGACCAGCAGGTTTGCGACCGTCTGAGCCTCCTTGCCAGCCATACCGGCAGCGGCAGCCTCAAAGAACTCGGCAAACTCCGGGTCGCCGGCAATCTGCTCGGCGTCGGCCGCCTTAATGCCAAAGTCGGCCTCAAAACGGGCGCGCTTGGCATCGGGCAGCTCGGGGATCTCGCCACGGCAGCGGTCGATGAACTCGTCGTCCAGATCGAACGGCGCCAGATCGGGGTCGGGGAACAGGCGGTAGTCGTCGGCCGTCTCCTTGACACGCATGACCACGGTGCGCTTGCGGCTGGGCTCCCAGTGGCGGGTCTCCTGATAGATGATTCCGCCCTCCTCGAGCACCTCGGCCTGACGGCAGATCTCGTAGGCAAGGCCATCATGCAGGCTCTTAAACGAGTTGAGGTTCTTAAGCTCGGTCTTGGTGCCCAGCTTGGTCTCGCCACGGCGGCGCAGCGACACGTTGCCGTCGCAGCGCATGGAACCCTTCTCCATGGAGCAGTCAGAAATGCCCAGCGTCACAAAGATGCGACGGAGCTTCTCCATAAACAGGCGCGCTTCCTCGGGCGTACGCAAGTCGGGCTCAGTCACGAGTTCAATCAAAGGCGTGCCGCAGCGGTTGTAGTCGACGAGCGACTCGGTCGCGGCGGTAATGCGGCCCTCGGCACCGCCCACGTGCACCATCTTGGCGGCGTCCTCCTCCATGTGGATGCGCAGGATGCGGATGGGCACCGTGTAGGAACCATCCTCGCGGCGCTCGGGCATCTGTAGGTTGGACGCGTCGTAGCTGGCCAGATGACCGGCACGCTGATTGCCTTCGCGCATGGTCGACGTCATGGACGTGGACAGGCCCTCGGCGTTGGCCGAAGCGCTCGCCAGGCTCTGGGCCTCGGCCTCGCCAAATGCGCAGTCGGGGCGCTCGGCGGCGCCGCGACCGGTCACGTCAAGATTCAGGTGACCGTACATGGCAAAGGCGACCGGACCCTGCGTGGTCTGGAAGTTCTTGGCCATGTCGGGATAGAAGTAGTGCTTGCGGTAGAACATCGAGTGGCGCTGAATCTCGCAGTTGGTGGCCAGACCGGCCTTGACGATGCTCTCGATGGCGCGCTTGTTGGGCACCGGCAGGGCGCCGGGCAGGCCCAGGCACACCGGGCACACGTTGGCGTTGGGCTCGTCATCGTGGCTGAGCTTGCAGTTGCAGAACATCTTGGTATCGAGTGCGGTGAGCTCGGTATGGATCTCCAGGCCGATCACGGCCTCCCAATCCTGCAGGACCTCGGAAAGCTCCTTCATTACAGCTCGCCTCCCTTCCCGGCAAAATCGGGCGCGACGGAAAGCGCGGGCGCACCCGTGGCGGCATCGGCAAAGCCGCGCTCCAGGGCGCGGGCAAACGTGAGCAGCTGACGGTCCTTAAAGGCCGGACCAACCAGCTGGGCAGAAACGGGCAGCTTGCTGTCCTCGCCCAGGCCCAGCGGCACCGAGATACCACCGTTGCCGCAGATGTTGAGCGAGATGGTGTACAGATCGGAGAGGTACATCTGCGTGGGGTCGCTGATCTCGCCAAACTTAAAGGCCGTGCGCGGCGAGGCGGGCATAAGGATGGTGTCCACCTTGGCATACGCGGCGTCGTAGTCCTGCGTAATGAGCGTGCGGGCCTTTTGCGCAGCGTAGTAGTACTTGTCGTACACGCCCGAGCTCAGCAGGTAGGCGCCGAGCATCTGACGGCGCTTGGCCTCGGCGCCAAAGCCGTGGGCGCGCGAGAGCGAGCTCTGATCGGACAGGTTGGCGCAGCCCTCCTCCTGATAGCCGTAGCGAATGCCGTCGAAGCGTGCCAGGTTGGAGAACGCCTCGGCCGGGCCGATGACGTAGTACGCGGCGATGGCGGCGTCCAGGTGCGGCAGGTCGACCTCGACCAGCTCGGCGCCCTGGTTCTGCAGCTCCTGGGCGGCGCGCTGAACAGCGACCTTGACCTCGGGCGTCAGGCCCTCGGCCTCCATAAACGCAGGGATAATGCCCACGCGCTTGCCCTCGATGCTGTCGTTGAGGTGCTCGGTAAAGTCGACGGCGCAATCCTGGCTGGTGCAGTCGTACGGATCGTGGCCCGCGCCGGTAAGCGCGTTCATGGCCAGCGCGACATCCTCGACCGTGCGGCCAAAGGGGCCCACCTGGTCGAGCGACGAGCCAAAGGCAACCACGCCGTAACGGCTCACGGCGCCATACGTGGGCTTAAAGCCCACCACGCCGCACAGCGACGCCGGCTGACGAATGGAGCCGCCGGTATCCGAGCCCAGCGAGAGCGCGACCTCGCCCGCGGCGACGGCGGCAGCAGAGCCGCCCGAGGAGCCGCCGGGCACGCGCTCGGTATCCCAGGGGTTGTTGGTGCGGTGGAACGCCGAGCTCTCGGTGGAGCTGCCAAAGGCAAACTCGTCCATGTTTGCCTTGCCCATGGGCAGGCAGCCGGCATCGAGCATCCGCTGGACGCAGGTGGCGGTGTAGACGCTCTGGTAGTCCCCGAGCATGCGGGAAGCGCAGGTGGTACGCGTGCCCACAAGGTTCATGTTGTCCTTGATGGCCAGCGGCACGCCCGCGAGCGGAGGCAGCGGCTTGCCTGCGGCACGGTCGGCATCCACGCGCGCAGCGGCCTCGAGCGCAAGCTCGGGCGCCACCTGCAGGAATGCCTGGACCCCGCCCTCGCGCGCCTCGATGGCGGCAAGAGAGGCCTGGGCCACCTCGGTAGCGGTAAAGTCGCCGGCGGCAACGCCCGCGGCAATCTGGGCGGCGGTAAGGGAATCGAAGCTTAGCGCCATTACTCGCTCTCCCCCTCTCCCAAAATGGACGGCACGCGGAAGTAGCGGTCGCGCGCGCTGCCGGCGTTTTCGAGCGCAACGTCGAGCGGCAGATCGCGCTCGGGCTCGCGCAGGTCGTCACCCATCACGTTGGACAGGCTTCCGATGGGATGGAACGTGGGCTCCACGTCGGGCAAGTCATATTGCAAGACGGGCTCGAGCATCTGGACGGCGTCGTTCATGTAGGACGTCATCTGGGTGAGCTCGTCATCGGTCAGTGCGATCTTTGCGTACTCGGCGATGCCGCGCACGTCTTTCTCGCTGAGTGCCATAGGCGCTCCCTTCCGCATAACAGATAAACCGCTCTAGTATACAAGGCAACGCCGCTTGGAGCAGGTGCTTTACCCAAATGCAGCGAAAACGTAACGAGGGCGGCGGTTGGCAGGCGGCGGGCTGGCGGTTCCGCAGCGAAACCGCGCCGTCCATAGCGAAAACCGTCCCGCCCGCAACGAAAACCGTCTCGCCCGCAGCGAAAAGCATCACAAGATTCGACACTTTTCGTCCAAATCGCGATTTTCATCGAATGTTGTGATGGTTTGGAAGTCCCGACCACCACAAAGGTGCCTGTCCCCTTTGTGGCGGTTCTGAACGATGTCTTATGCCGAGGCCTTGGCCTTGCGGCGCTTGCGGACCGCGTGGATCACGATGTCCAGCAGCAACAGCACAATGGCCACGACCACGATGAGCACGGCAAACTCGCGCTTGCCCCAGTGGCGACCGGCCAGCGATTTTTGCTTGTCGACGTCCTTCTTGCTGTACTTGGTGCGCACGCAATGCACCAGCAGGCGATGGTCGTTCACGCCGTAGGGCGTGCAGGTGACGAGCGTCACCTTGTCGGCGCCGGGCTCGATGGTTAGCGACTCCATCTCCTCGGGCAGCACCACCTCGGAGTCCACCATCCTGTAGGCGAGCGTCTTGTTCATGGTGTGCAGCAACACCAGGTCGCCGGGCTCCAGCGAGTGGATGTCGTCGAACATGCTCAGGTTGCGCATGCCCGAGTGCGCGGTGAGCACGCAATGAGTCGAGGTGCCGCCCACCGGCAGGCTCGTGCCCTCCAGGTGGCCGACGCCCGCCATAAGGACTTCTTCGCTCGTGCCGTGGTAGATGGGCATGCTCACGTCGATGGAGGGAATCTCGACCCAGCTCATCATGGGGTCGCGGTCAAAGATGAGCTGCTGAGCGTAGGGCTCGATCTGGTCGGCGGGAAGCTCGGTGGCCTCGCCCGCCAGCTGCTCGTTATAGGAGCGCGCCTGAAGCAGGATGCGCTCGCGCTCCTCGGCAGACAGCGCGTCCACGGTGCTGGACACCGTGCTGATCTGGTTGAACACGCCCGAGGCCTCGAGCCGGTCCAAGATCCACGGCCAGGTCATAAGGCCCACGCCAATAAGAATGATGACGATGGTGATGAGACGGTCGGCCCAGCGCGGCAGTCGCTTGCGGCGGCGCTTGGGCTTTGGTTGAGGTTTGGGCTGAGGGCTTGAGCCACCGTTGTCCGTGGCGTTATTGCTCTTCATATGTTTGGCGCCCTGCACCATCGACGGTCACTCCTCTACAGCTCAGGTTGTCTAAACAAATAATAGCCGATTAGCGAGCTCATGCGCCGGACAACGCCGCTAGACTGCACCGTCCGGGCCACGTAACTCCACTCAACCAATCAAGCCATATGTTGCTTTCATCGTCTCGAGCAACTGCGCCATCGTTACGCCCGCAACCCCAATCTGTTTCAGATTGACGTCGCCCACCTCACAATCTTTAACAAACGCAAGCATATCGTCCTTCAGTTCTCCGCCTAGGTCGACACCTTCCGACTCGCCAAGCAATTGAGCAAGCCTCAGCGCATCGCGTTTATGCTTTTTTACCTTCCTCGAATCAACGTTCTCCCCCGCTTCCCTTCTAGCTTTTAGGTCGAGATACGCCTTCGCTTTGAACGGGACAATGTATTCCGTACCCAGGACCGAAACGCCGCCTACGGTCCGAATTCCCTGAAGGAACAAGCTGTAGTAAGCATCGTCCAACAAAATTGCCGAAAGACTGCTTATGTTTTCATCAACGTGAATTGGCGCCATATCAATCCCCTCACGACCCTTTATAAAGTCAGGGCACTTCGCGAAGAGTTCGATCATATGGGGGTAACCCGGCCTCTTAGGCTCTGTAAACCGATAAAAACATGAACCTTTGCCTTCGCCCCAGCCGCAGCGGTAACCGCCATCACGTACCAAAGTCCATATAGCTTCTGCCGTCTGAGGCAACCGGTCATCGGCGACAATTACCACATCAAAATCGTGAGTCGCCCTAAACGGAAGTCCCGCCTCCGCGAGCAAAATGTCGCATGCCGTGCCGCCGATAAGGGCATACGATCCTGCAGCTTCTTGCATATGCTGCTGAAATTCTTGGAGACCTTCTACAGCGCTTCTTGCCATGGATATTCCTTTCCAAACATGCGATCGACTTCGAGCTGAATTCGCTCATCGTCGATTGCCGCCAAAGATAGCGCAAGCGAAATGTCATCGACGCAAGAGGAGTCGGCAAACACGGGCGCATAGCGCCACACTTGGATCATCGCCGTTTCGTTATCCGGCAACTCCCCGTCTGCGACTTCGAGGTCGCTCAGTTGACGCAATGCACTTCTTAAGACGGCCTTTTGTTCCATGCCCGGTGCAGCGAGCATCGAACGCGCGGCGAGCGCCGTCTCCCCGGCGTCAACAAGATAGTCGATCTTCGGCGTTTTCCTTGCAAAAAAGACCTTCGAGACAGGCGAGGAGAGCTCTGACATGTGCTCACTGAGCAGAAGATCAACGGCAACAGGGAACACGACGACACGCCGCTCGCGACGCTCGCGCCTCGCGAGCCCCCTGTCGACAAGCTCGGTTATGGCCTCACTCGCACGGCTTGCCGAGATCCCAAGCGCACGACAAAGGTCATAGGGAGGATATGGCTCCTGGGTTGCTCCCCAGATTGCGGCAGCCTGTGCGTTGGGTGACATCTTGGTCGCATGATTGCGAAACCAGGCACCGCCCCTCTCCGTGCAGGCCGTGCCCATAAATGGAAGAAAAGCCTGTCTACCCGGGCAGACAAAGGGAATCCCTTGTGCGACCAATGCTTTGCGCTGACGTGCATCGGCATCAGGAAACGAAACGACAACAGGAGTCTCCGCGCGCAAGGCTAGCCGACTATAGACTCTCTTAGCCTCGGGAAGCCCGACGCCAGTAGGCAAACTTGCAAGCAAAAACGAAAAACCGTTTGCGTCAACAGCGCGGACCTCAATCGCCCGCAGATGCAGCGGCAAGTGTGCGGATCCAGGCCAAGTTTTGGTCTTGGCGGAGAGACCTAGTGCTTCTTGTAAGTAGATTAGCGCTTCGTTCATTTCCATCTTTTTCGTTTGATTCCAGTTTATATTGGAATTATACATAATTCTCGGAATTGACGAGATTCCTTTCGTGCCTAAGTCCATATTTGCGTTTTCAGAATATCCCGGATCGGCGGGGCGATTCGGGATACAATATCAATAGAAAACGACGCACCCCGCGTAAATGTTTGGGAGCGCGGGCGGCCTAGTTTTCAGCTTTAGTTAAATGCCCGGGCTCCGAACCCCGGGCATTCTTATTTGCGCTTGTTGCGGCGCAAATGCCTTCTACCGTCCGCACCGCGCGTGCGCCTACGGACCTTAAACCGAACCTCATACGAGTCAAGAAACGCGATGACGAACGTGCCCACCGCCGCAAGGGCGGCGAGCGCGTTAAGGAATTTCAGCATTTGGGGACCTCCGATCGAGTCGTCGGCCGCCCGCGCACGGGATGCGTCGCAAGGCCATTTTACTGCGAGCGTATGCACCCGCAGCTGGTAAACGCAATAATTGCAAACATCTGTTCGATATTCATACGCTTGATCCATCGAGCAATGGAGCCTGGCTGCGTTGTCCCAAAAAAAACGGGGCAAACTCCAGTGCGGAGTTTGCCCCGAAAAGAGAATGGCAAAGCAAGAGCGTAGATGGACGAGAAAAGTGTCCGCAAGTCTCATGGCCATCACATCCCACCTGCCAAAGTGATGGGTGAGCGAGCGTTACTCGTGCTCGGACTCCTCAGCCTGCTTACGGCTGCGGATGAGGTGTGCCACGCCGATGCACAGCACTGCGCTGCCAGCGATCCAAGTGAAGGTCACGCCGTTAAGACCGGTCAGCGGGAGGCCGGAGCCTTTCTTGTTCTTGACGGTAAGGGTAACGGTGCCGCCACCAGAAGAGGAATTGGTGACGAGACCAGAGCCATTCTTGGATGTGGTCACCGTCAACGTATTCTCGCCCTCGTTCTGATTAAGACCCGTGGCAGTAATGGTGAACGTGAATTTGGGCACGGTGTTATAGCCGGGGAGCGTATGGGTCTCCTCGACCGTGTAGGCGCCAGCATCGAGGCCCTTGACGCTGATTTCGCCCTTATCATCAGTCGTAAAATCATAAGCAGTATTGCCCAAAGAACCGTTCTCTTAGACATACTGGGTGCCGGCGCCCTCGTCGGTTCCCTTGGAAGAGGTGCCGGGCGGAGAGCGGAGTATGGCCACCGGACCCACCGAAACACATCTCCACCGTTCCTTCAACTGGGAAAATGCCGCCCCGGGGCCCGGGAGGGACCCCGGGGGCTTTCGGCTAACTGCGGAAACGGCCTATCCGCTCAATGTGTTCAGCTGAGATTGGAAATCAACCGGAGAAATCGACCCTCCTAAAAGGAGGCCGTATATAAAGACTGCATATCCCTTTTGCCTCCATATACACAAAAAGCGCCCCTCGGGCGCTTCTGAGAGGCTCCCCCTGGGATGTACCCCAGGGGGAGCCTATGAACCTCAAAGGCCGCTGCGAACCGTTCGCAGTCGGGCCGTCGTCGAAGGTCTCGTTACTTAAGCACAGGTCAGAAATCCTTGTTGGCCTCGATCATGTCGTCGAGAATCTCCTTGGCCACCGTCATGGACGGGACCGTCTTGTTGAGCGTGAACGCCTTGAGCGCCTTCTCATACGAACCCTCGATGCACGCCTCGACCACGAGCTTCTCGGAGTTGAGTTGCTGCATCATGAGGCCCTGCTGGAACAGCGGGATGTTGTCGCGCGAGATGACCTCGGGGCCGTTCTTGCCGATGTAGGCAGGAAGCTCGACCATCGCGTCGTACGGCATGTTCGGGATCGCGCCGCGGTTCTGGCAAATGACCAGGAAGCGAGCGAAGGCGCTACACTTCGAGCGATATTGAGCACCGACGCGGGCGCTAGCGCAGGTGTCGCCCGCGATACTCGGGAGAATCAGCATCGGAATCGGGGGAAGCCGAGGAGGCTGAAGCAGAGGAGGCGAAGGGGGCCGCAAACCTGGAGGCTCCCGCGGTCCACCCGTTTCCGCCATCGCCAGCAGCCGCGTCGGCGTCCAACGTCACCGCGGCGGCAACGGCGGCACGCTGCGCGGCGCGCCGCTTCTTGCGCACGTGCCCGGCCACAACGAGACCCACAACAATCGCCAGCAGCGCGCCCAAAACGCCCAGCGCCACCGCGGTGGTGTTGATGCCCTGCGCCTCCTCGGGCACGGGAACCTCATCCGGAATGCTTGCACGCACACCCGATACCAGCAGGCGGTGCGAGTTCACGCCGTAGGGCGTGCAGGTCATGAGCGTCACGCGGTCCTCGCCGGCGGTCACGCGCAACTTGGAATCGTCGTCGGGCGTAATCACGTCTATGCGGTCGATCTTGTAACCCAGCTCCTCGCCCATCACCTCGATGTAAAACGAGTCGCCAACCTGCAGCTCGTCCAGACGCGTGAACAGGAGCGAGCCCGGCACGCCGCGGTGGCCGGTAAGCACGGCGTGCGTGTTCGCGCCACCCACGGGAAGCGACGTTCCATACAGGTGGCCGGCGCCCGCGGCGAGTACCTCGGTGGAGGTGCCGTGGTACACGGGCAGGTTCACGTCGATCTTAGGAATGCGCACCGAGCACATAAGGCCCGATCCCGCGTTAAGAAGCCCCTGGTAGGTGGTGTCTTGCGAGGCGATGGAATCCTCAGAGCCAGAGGCGGTGGAGGCGCCGGAGGTGCTACCGAACGGGTCCACAACCTCGCCGATGACGTCCTGACCGCCGGCGGCCAGCTGCTCGTTGTAGGCGTGTGCGGCCGCGAGGGCCTCCTCCGCCTGCGGATAGGGCCAGCCATCCACGGTGTTTTGGGCTGCGGTAACTGCGGCCGTTTGCTCAGCCTGGGAAATAGCGCGCAGGACGAGGGGCGTGGCCACGATAACAAAGCCAGCGGCAAAGCACAGAAGGGAAAGCAGGCGCAGGACGAGGGGCGGTTTACGCCGGCTGGGGGAAGCCGGGTTCGAACCGCCGCTCGGCGTGCGCATCGTCGATACGGGCTTGATTGCCTCCATGTGGTTCACCTCCGGGGGTGTGGGTGCGAGGGCGCGGTCAAAGCACCGACCCCGCCGCGGGTCCAAGCGCGACGGGGTGCGGCGAAAGGGAAGATGAGAACGCGACGCGCAGGCGCTGATAGGAGACGACGATCGCCCGCTCGCCGCGTCATCAAGCTAGGGAATTAAGCGCGCATTCGTGCACTCAGGGCGAAGGCGGCGCCAGCAGCCATGAGCAGCACACCCACAGTAACGAAGACCTTGATGCCCAGGTCACCGGTCATAGGCAGCTCGGTGAGATTCTTGGCGTTCTTGATCTGAGCCATAGAAGCGGTTTCGCCCGTACCGAAGGAGACGCGATTGCCGTCGGTATTGGTCGTCTTCTCGTACGCCACGGACGTTACCGTCGTGCCGGCGGTATCAAACGTCGGGGTGATGGTGAACTTGAAATCGGGAAGGCCGATGCTGGTGTAGCCATCAGGAGCCTTAATCTCGTAGACGTGGTACTCGCCAGCAGGGAGACCAGACATGGCGATCTTGCCGTCAGCGCTGGTAGTGAACACGCCCTCGTCCGCATCGGCAGCGGGCTTGGCAGTAGTGAGATTCTTCCAGGCCTTGGTCGCAGCGTCCTGCGTCATGAAGGTCTCAGCATTGCTGTCCACGCGGGCAATGGCGAATTGAGCACCAGAGAGCGCGGTGTCACCGGCCATGTTGGTCTTATAGATGCTGAAGTCATAGGTGTACACGCGAACGGTGGGGCCAGGAACCTGGTGCTTTTCGCCGCTCGGGGTACGAGAGTACGCAAGCTCAACGGTGTTGGGGTTACCAACGCCAGCAATAACGGCATCGGAGTCGACAACAGCGGTCAAGGTAACGGTAACCGTAGCGCCAGAGGCAATGTTGTCGTTCGTGTTAACGTAGTGAGCAAGGTCAACCGTGGTGACAGTAGCGTCAGCCTTATTGCAGTTGTCCAAGGGATCGATCTGATTCTTGTCCTGCTTCAGGACGTAGCCGTTGTTATCGGCGTCAGCATCCTCATTAAGCTCGGTGTCGCCAACCTTAACCTTGGTAACCGTAACGTCCTTCAGGCCGTGAGCAGCGGTATCGATAAGCTGCAGCACGCGGGAGCCGTCGACGTAGCCGGTGTAGTCCGGAATCGTGGTGGTAAGGGTATAGGTGATCGTGTCGCCGATACGAGCGTTCATCTTGGTCTTGGAATCGGCATCAGCCTTGTTGACCTTGGTGATCTCCTTGTTGATGGAAGGTTCGTTGGCCTTAAGGGTCACGGTGCCCAGGTTCGCAGTAGCGCCAGCGTAGTCAGGAGCATCCTGATCAGTCGGGTTAACGAGCTTGGTAGCAAGCAGCATCGGGATGGACTGAGACTCAATAGCATTTGCGTTAACGGTGCCCTTCGGATCGGCGGTCGTGTCCATCAGGAACCAGAAACCCTGCTTGCACTCATTCGCGCCGGTCGTCGCATTACCGCTCTTGAAATCCGTCTTGTGATTGTCAGCCACGGAGGAAGTCAGGGTCTTTGCGGAAAGCTTAGTCGCGAATTCACGGAGAGCAGTGGAACTGTTCTTCCACAGCGTCTCAGTGTTTTCGACAGTAGCATTCCCACCAGTCTTAAACACCTTGTCGATA
The DNA here is from genome assembly GCA_958435945.1 of uncultured Collinsella sp. Taxonomy (GTDB): domain Bacteria; phylum Actinomycetota; class Coriobacteriia; order Coriobacteriales; family Coriobacteriaceae; genus Collinsella. Next base: position 120,857 of record CAUBIC010000002.1, read on the forward strand.
AGGTAGCCCATGGGGTTTGCCTCGGTACCAGTCACGCTACCGTTGTAGTTAGCGTCAGTTTCGTACTCGGTCTTAACGTTTTTGCCGTCCACGGTCATCTCACTCATGACTTCGACAATAACGTTAACGAATTCGTCAGTGGTATCGATCTCGAAGTTGATAGAGGCATTCTCACCCGTACCGGTAACGGTAACGTTCTTCAGGGTGGCGAGCCTCCAGCCCTCGAACGTATGGTCATACGTAGCGGAATCGTTGTTGATGATAGTGATGGTGCCGTCCGTCGGCTGTGCAGGATCCGCAGCCTTGGCCACGGGCGCGCCGCCCAACAGGCCGGTTACGGCGATCGCTACGGCAGCAGCACCGACGATCAGCTTTTGTACGAATCGGTTCATGATTCCCCTTTCAGAAATGAGCCCGACATTCATAAACATCTATCTACCAGCGCCATCGGACGGGTCGTCCTGGCGGCGCTTTGTAGCGAACCAATACGCTCCCGCAGCGATGCCGCTCAGAAGCATGAGACCGGCGCCCACGAGGAGCATGGAGTTCTCGGTCCATCCCGTGCCGGTGAGCGGGAGGTCCGTGAGGACTTTCACGTTGGTGAAGGTGGAGGCGGGAATGGCGTCGGGCGCGACGTCCTCGCCGATGGTGTTACTCACGGTATTGCCCATGTCGTCCTTCACCTGCGTGACCGTGGTGGAGGTGGTGAGGCCGGTGTACTTACCATCGACCATGACGGCCGTCACCGTGACGGCAACCTGGTACTCGGCCTTGGAGTAGCGGAGCTTATTGACGGCACCGGTGGCGGGCGCGACCTCCTTCAGCGTGTAGGTGTAGGTCTTCTCCCCCGTCGGGTTTGAAGCATCGACCGTGGCGAGGTGATCTTTGGAGAACGTGATCTCCCCAAATTTCGCCACGATGTCGTTGACCTTGGTGGAGCCTGCGGGAGCGGCGGAAATAGTCTTCGGATCGGGCATGGGTGCGCTATCCCTATTTGCCCCCGTAGCCTCAATGCTGAACTCGAACGGCACATAGTTGACTTTGTCGACCTTCGGCCAATCCATGTTTCGAACCGATTTGGTCACCGGGATCTCCACGGACGTGGTGGTGAGAGTATCGGAGATGTACGCGTTGCCGCTCTTGTCGATAGACGGCTTTTTGTCCTTGTCCCACGTGACGGAACCGTCCGTGTTCACCGTGAACCGAAAATCCGTCGGGTTCTTCTCGTAGCCAAACGGAGCCTGGGTCTCAGCAAGCGTGTACGTGCCCGGCAGCAAGCCCTCAAGCTTGAACTTGCCATCCGTGGCGTCGGTATTGGCCCACGTGGTGTCGCTCAACTTCGACCGGTCGCTCACGGTCCAGGACTTCACTTCGGTCGAGCCATCGGCACCCAGTTTCGCAAGCTTCCACTCGGAACCAGGCAACGGATCGTGCTTCTCATCTCCGTCCTCAACCTTGGTCCAAGACACTGTACCAGTGGTCTTGGTGTTGGCGATGGCTCTCTTCGGACTGGAAATCTCGTTGCCGTTGGTGTCCACGTTGCCCACAAGGTTGAGCTCATCGCCCGTGTGGAACATCTTCGAGGTATAGATCGTATTGGAAAGCTCGTAGCCCTCCGGCGCCTTAGTCTCACGAATGTAGTACGTGAAGTAGTCCTTGTCATCAGGGTTGCCAATATTGGCCTTCTGGTTCAGGTAGTTGAACTGAATGGTACCAACGGTAGGATCGGAGTCATTCGTGCCGTTATCCACAATGGAGACGATACGGTTCTCATTGTTCTGCGCATCGTTCTCGGTCGCGTAGATGGCCCACTCGGAACCCGCGAGCGGTTTGGCGTCCGCAGCGTCGACCTTGCTCCACGCAATGGCAGAGCCGTCCGGTGTATACGAACCAGACCACGGGAAGTTGTGACGCTCCTGGTCCATGTCGATGACGGAAGCCGAGTTACCCTCACCAAATGCTGCGGCAACCTTCGGGCTGTTCATTGAGAAATCGACGCCCACATAAACGCGGCCGTTGGTAGTAACATGGTCGTCGAAACTTCCGTTGGGAACGAGAATCGATCCGATCATAGCCGCCGCAGGATCGTCGTCAGTCCACTTGGCACCGGTAGTTGCGCCACCGTATCCCCAGTCCGCGCGGTCCTCTCCCGCGATGCCGCCCCGAATGGTAAGGCTTTGCGTATCGACAAAGTTCCACATGATGGACTGGGAAGCCAGCGAGTATTTCGCGTCAAGGTCTTTCTTGGCGTACTGACTCTCGTAACCGCGAGATATTTCTGTATCTCCCCACCAGAAGCGCCAGCCGTTGTGGAACTCGACAGGATTAGTACCTGTAACGTTCACGACAATGGATGCGCCTTCGGGGATATTGGTGAACTTAAAGTCGACGCCGCGGTAGTAGACGCCATTCTTCCAGTTGGAGAGCTCGGAACCGGCGATGGTGAAGACCTGTTGCATAGAAGTTCCATCGCCGGTAAAGGTGATGAGTCGCTCGGTGTTGCGAATCTTATTGCTCGGGATTCCGGTATCGAGCGCACCGGAAACAGACTTGCCGCTACCATCGTCGCTACCATCGAATTTGAGTGTATAGCTTGTTCCGTCGTTATTGTACTTGTTGATGACGTAGTTGCTATTAGGCTCTGCAAAGCCGTTGACATCCACCTCGCCGGTATCTTCAAACGAGTCGAGCTGTTTCGATAGCTTCGAGAGGTATCCATTTGTACCGTTATAGCTCGAATAATCGTTACCGTTGACATTAGTCAAATCAACAGCTTTATTGAACAGGGTGCTTTCCAGAGCAGACAAGCCCTCGTACCAATTACCCTGCATTGTCACCACAGACTGGCGTTTATAGTCGCTATCGCGCCAGTATGTGATGGGGCCTGCGATTTGCGCGGTGTAGGCAAAGCCGGAAGGAGTCGCGCCCTCAAAAGGTCTCTGCTGTCCGACCCAAGCGCCTTTGTTCCAAGCGCCAACGGTAGTCGCCCCCGGCAAGTTGCCGTTGTAACCAACGCTCATTTTGGTGATCGCACTGTCGATTCCGGCGACCGCAAGCACGGTGCTGCCGTAGACAGGACGGAACTGGGAACCAAAACCAACGGTGCCAAAGCGGAAACCAGCGCCGCCACTATTATTATAGGGCCAGCTCTCTTTGAGTGGATTCATGGCAAGCTTGCCACGGACCACGGTAAGGCCCTCCGCCTCAGCGGCATATGAGCCGGTGGGGGCGTTGTCCGCATCAAGATCGATAGTGCCGTCGCTCGGCTTATCGCTCGGCTTGCCACCGATGTACATGTCGCGGCCGACGTAGGTGGCCACGCCGGGATCAGGGGTTGAGACATTGATATTCGTACCGATACCGATAGACGTGGGAACGTAAATTCCCGGCTTCACGGTGGCCGTCGCTCCCGCTGAAGCCGCATTTGCACTCTGAGCCTGCTCAACACTATTTGAAGAGCCAGACTCGCCGCCATCGGTCTCGTCGCTATTCTGGTTTTCGGCATCCTCGCTGGTGTTACCTACAGCAGCGGACTCACTTGAGGAACCCCCCCCATTACAGTTTCCTCGGCAGAAACTGTCTGGGCGTCGTTGGCGATGGCCTGCGAGATCGGGGGCATAACGAGCGACAGCACCAGGCTCAAAACGGAAGCTCCGCACAAAACACCTGCTAGTACACGATGTGCCGCTTTATTGTTCTGCTTAGATTTATCCGAATTTGCCGCCATCGATGCCTCCCCCCAAGAGACTGCGATCTTGCTCTTTCACAAATTAACCTTGGGCGCACAACCTATAATTGCTCGCGCTCAATATGCATATTATTACTCATTGTTTAAACAACGAAAAGCCCATTTCAATCAATTTCTTTTCTCAGAGTCTTATTTCTTGACATTTGTTCAACTTATGCAGTGTTATTCGATTTTTCAGTTTTAGAAAACCACAGGTAGAATTGTTGGCAAATAGAGGTAAATAACACTCTGTTGTTATTTGCACAACATTTTGTTTTAACCCACTCAATCTGTGAACGGTCGATATTTGGCTGTGAGTGGTCGTTTGTTCACCGCATCGATTCGCCACGGGACAAAAAAGCGTCCCGGCAATCGGTTGCCGGGACGCCTGATCGAACCACCACAAAGGTGCCTGTCCCCTTTGCGGTGATTCTCCCCCAGCGCTACAGCAGATGCTCCTCGATAAAGATCGCGATGCCGTCTTCGTCGTTGCTGGCGGTTACAAAGTCCGCAGCGGCGCGGGTGGCATCGCTGCCGTTTGCCATGGCCACGCCCACGCCGGCGTCGGCCACCATGCAGGTGTCGTTATCCGCATCGCCAAACACGCAGATGTTCTGGAGCTCCATGTCGTTGAGCTCCGCCACGCGCACAAGGCCGCGCGTCTTGGACACGCGCGGATCCATGAACTCGTAGAGGCGCTGCGTGGTTTGCAGGGCGGCCGCCTTAACGGTGTCATCGGCGAACGTCGATGCGCGCTCGATGACCTGCGGCATCACCTCGGGCGCCATGGTAAACATCACCTTGGGCTGCGGCTCGCGCAAGAACTCGGCAAAATCGACCACCTTATAGGGCACGCCGTCGACACGCGATAGATGCTCGACGCATGCATTGGTCTCGGGAACGTAGAACACGCCGTCTCGGGGGCAAACGGGCGTTGCCGGAAGGTCCGCCATGTGCTTGCAGATGCGCGCGATGGTTTCGCCCGGCAGCGGGTAGCTCAGCTCGTTGATGCCGTGCGCGCGGTCGATGACCTCGGCGCCGCCACAGCCCACCATCACGTCTACCAGGCCGTCGATGCCCCAGAGCTCGTACATAGCCTCGGTCGCGTGGGCGTCGCGCCCGGTGCACAGGCCAAAGAGCACGCCGCGCTCGCGCAGGGCGCGGATCGCGACCACGGTGCGCGGGGACACCGTGTGCTCGCTTGTGAGCAGCGTGCCGTCGATATCGCAGAACACGGCTTTGATGTGGCCGAAGGTGGCGTCCATGGGGGGCCTTTCTGGGTTGTGCGGCGGTGTGGGGTGTATCTGGAAGTGGCGTTCATGGTATACCAAAGCGCACACGGGGCGCTTTGGCGCAAAACCACCACAAAGGTGCCTGGCCCCTTTGTGGTGGCCGGACCCGCAGGATGGCATGGCCGGGACGTAAACCATCGCAACATTCGACGTTATTCGGCAAAATCGCGATTTTCATCGAATGTTGTGATGGTTTTTACTGCTTTGCGGCACGATCCAAATGCCAACGACCAAATAGCAGCAACGTCGCGGGAATTGCCGTCACGACCATGCCCGCCCCTACGAGCGTCTGCTGCACGCCAAATGTCGCCGCCAGCCACGGGGCAATCGCCAGCGGGGCCACGCCGGCGAACATGTTGCCAAAGCCCATGACCGAGTTGACGCGACCGAGCTGCTCGAGCGGAGCCGTCGTTTGCACGATAGTGTTGTGGAGCGGGTTGACGACGCCCCAGGCCACGCCCAGGACAATCTGGCCGATAAGGGCCACGCCCACGTACGGTGTCCCCACATAAATCAGACTTCCCACACCCACGGACATGAGTGCCACGAGCAGCGTTTTGAGGCTGACGAAGCGCGGCGGCAAGCGGAGCGCGACCACGGCGCCCAGCACCGCGCCCACGCCCGAGGCCGACGAGAGCCAGCCCATCCATTCGACACCGACGTGCATAACATCGCGGTAGAAGAACGACTCCAGCGGATCGAAGGCACCGTAGCCAAAGTTCGAGAGGAAGATAATGCAGAACAGCAAGGCGAGGATACTGTTGGTGAAGACTGTCTTGATGCTTGTCGCGAAGGTGACGCGGGAAGATATGTTGGGGTCGGGGCTTTGGCTGGCCTTATCTGATGTGATGTCGCCGACCGCGGGTTTGCCTTCGTGTGTGGCGGCCTGGCCTGCACTTTGCCTAAAGCCCCAGCCGGCAATGAACGCCAGTACGGTAAAAATCATCATGAGCACGAACACCGCGCGCGACGACGCAGCCGCCGCGACAAAGCCGCCCAGCGTGGGGCCAACGATGATACTCACGTTAGAGAACATGGCGATGGCGGAGTTGATGTCTTTGAGCTCGACAGGATCGTCGGTGAGGTAGGCTGGATAGGATGTGGCGATGGGCTGGGCGAATCCCATCACAAAGCCCAGAAACACCGCGCCGAGCAGGACGATGCCGGTCGCGCTGCCAAAAACGAGGATCGCCGCGCCGGTTGCCAGCGTGCCCACGATGCTCAGCAAGAAATGACGGCGCGGGCCCCAGGCGTCAAGCGCCGCGCCGCCCGCAAAGGATCCAAGGATCACGAATACGTTCATAAACAGGACGGCCAGCGATGTCGCCACGACCGAGGCATCGTCCGCATAGGTGAGCGTTCCGATAACGCCGATAAAGTAGCTGGTCTGAAAACCGGTGTAGATGAGGAAGCGCATTGCCACCAGGTGTTTAGCCTGCGCGGACAGCGAAGGTTGAGGTTTTGAGAGAAGAGATGCGAGCATGGAGACTCCTTGTTTCGTACGAATACGGACGGCGGGCATTCGCCACCGTCTGTCAAATCAATCTATCCGCATGAAACATTAAGGACGCATCAAGCCCCTTCTCTCCGTTTTTCGCCCGTCATGAACTACTTGGTAGATTGTAAGGCATGTCCTACGCATCTACCAAAGCAAAAACCACCGCAAAGGTGCCTGGCCCCTTTGCGGTGGAAGTGACGTTTGCCCAGTTAAAACCTGCCAAATTAACCTGTCCCTTTTTGGCATGTTATGGCAGCGCAGCGAGCCGGTTCCAAGTGCCCCAGGTCGCCCCGAAAGAGGAGCGACGCGTACTTAGGTACGCGAGCGACGGCTTGAGGGGCGAGATGGGGTGCTTGGGGCCGGCGCAGCGTCAAGCCTGAAGATGGTCTTGGATGAGGTCGCAGATGGCTCGAGCGTCGTTGATGTTGATGGCTCGGGTCGCAAAGCCGGCGTCGAAGGCCTGACGCGCCAGGGCCTCATTGCAGGCAAGGGCCAGTGTGTGACCGTCGACCAGGTCGAGCGAGCTCTTGCCGCGCAGACGGTCGACACCGGAGCGCGCGACCACGATGTTGTCGAAGCCCTCGGTCTTGTAGCCCTCGATGATCACCACGTCGACGTCGTTGTAGCGCGACAGCAGCTCGCGCGCGGGCATCTCGTCCTCCTCGCGCGTGTCGGCGTACTCCGCCCAGCGCGTGGCGCAGATGAGACCCACGTGCTTGGATCCGGCTTGGTGATGGCGCCACGTATCCTTAGCGGGCACATCGATATCAAAGCCGTGGTGCCCGTGATGCTTGAGCGAACCCACGCGCAGGCCGCGGCGGGTGAGCTCGGCGATAACCTTCTCGACGAGTGTGGTCTTGCCCGAGTTTTGGTAGCCGATAAACGCGATCGCGGGGACGGCCGGAGCCGGAACTGCGGGCGCGACGGCGACGGATGCGCTCGCGGGCGCGTCGCCCGCGGCTCCCACGGCCTCAACAGCAGCAACCTGACGCTCGGCACGATCCCACACGCCCGAGCGGCCGCCCTCCTTGTGCAATAGGCGAACGTCGACGATCTCCATGCCGCGATCGACCGCCTTGCACATGTCATAGATGGTCAGGCACGCGGCGCTCGCGCCGGTCAACGCCTCCATCTCGATACCTGTCTTGCCCGTCACGCCGGCCGTAACCAGCACGTGAAAGCCAACCTGCCCGTCCGTGCGCGCCGGCGCCCAGCCCTCGGGCACGTCCTCGGCCGGCGTCCCCGCCGCAGCGATAGGCGCAATGTCGCACTTGCTCTTGGTAATGAGCAATGGATGGCACATGGGGATGATGTCACTCGTGCGCTTGATGGCCATGATGCCCGCCACGCGTGCGCAGGCAAGCACGTCGCCCTTCTTGGCGCGGTCCTGCAGCACCATAGCCTGCGTCTCGGAGTGCATGAGGATAGTGCCCTCGGCGATAGCAATGCGATGGGTCTCGGCCTTGTCGGACACGTCGACCATGCGCACCTCGCCCTTGGCGTCCACGTGCGTCAGCTCGTCGCGACGGGCGTCGCGGGCGGGCTCGGTAGCAGCACTGGCAGTCGGCTGCGCGGACGCGTCGGCGTTGTCGGCATTCACCGCGGCCGCATGGGCAGACATCGCGGCCCTGCGAGCGGCCTTGGTGGCATCGGCGTACCTGCTCTTGGCCATATGATCATCCTCCGATTTGGGACATAAATCGTTGCGTGCCCTCAATTATCGCGTGTTCCTGCGGTTTGTGGGCCACGGCATCGCGCCAAATCGAAAGTACCTGCACATCATCACCACGGCGCAGCGCCTCACGCACCGAATACTCGGCATCGCTGAACAGGCACGGACGCACGTTGCCATCGGCCGTCAGGCGCAGACGGTTGCAATTCGCGCAAAAATGGTTGGACATAGCGCTAATAAAGCCAACTGTTCCCGCCGCACCCGGAAAGTGCCAATAGCGCGCAGGGCCCGCGCCGGCAGGAGCGTCGTTGATGTCGAGCGGCTCGAGCTCGCCCAGACCCGCCGCGGCGACCCCGGCATTGATGCGCGCCCGCAGCTCGTCGCTCGGCACGGTATCGCTCGCATCCCACAGCTCGGGATTGAGCGCGGGAGCATGCGGATCCACAGCGCAATGCGAACTCGTGTGCTCGTCGCCGATGGGCATATATTCGATAAATCGCAGATGAATAGGGCGGTCGACGGTCAGCCGTGCGAGGGCCGCCACATCCTGGTTGAGCCGGCGCACAACAACGCAGTTGACCTTAACGGGCTCAAAGCCCCAAGCCAGCGCCGCGTCGATGCCAGCTATAGTCTGCTCGAGCCGACCCAGGCGCGTGATCTTTCCAAACAGCGAGGGATCGAGTGTGTCGAGCGAAATGTTGACGCGGTTAAGCCCCGCATCTTTGAGCTGCGGCGCCAGCTTGGGCAGCAGGGCGCCGTTGGTGGTAAGCGAGATGTCCTCGATCTGCGGAATCGCGCGGATGTCACGAATGAGCGGGATGATACGGCGGCTGACCAGCGGCTCGCCGCCCGTCAGGCGTACGCGGCGAATGCCCTCCCCCGCTACCAAGCGCACAAAGCGGGCGATTTCCTCGGCACTGAGTAGCTCGTCGTGCGCGCGGGGCGCCACGCCGTCGGCCGGCATGCAGTAAATGCAGCGGAAATTGCACTTGTCGGTAACGGCAATGCGCAGGTAGTTGATATCGCGACCAAAACCGTCATGTTGCACGTGCCCGTCCACGCAGCCCTCCCCTCACGCGGCGTTTTATTCTTCGGAAAACATAATACCCCACGAGAGAATCATGCCGACACCCGTACGACAGGACAGGTCGCCTCGAACAAAACGGACCTTCCAAGCCCATCCTCAACACAGACCATCACAACATTCGATGCTTTTCCCGTTTTTGGCAAAAAACGTCGAATGTTGTGATGGTTTGCCTGCCCACAGCACCCCGCAGAAGGACCAAAACGCCCCTAAAGGCCGCCGTCCCAGTGCCGAATCACGAATTCTCGTAGGTCGTTCTGACGTTTCTGGAACGCTTCGCTTCGGTCGCACTTAAGGCCCATAGCGAGCGCGATGGCATTCATTGCCCGATGCAATTGCAGTTGATGGGCAAACTGAGTCCCGGTGAGGACGATCATCCTAAAGCCCAGCGCGCTCAGCACGGCCATACGCTCCGCATCCGACGCGCTGCGCTGTTTATCAAGATGGTCCGAGCCGTTGTATTCAATCCCCGTACCGCTCGCAGGTGCATATACGTCGATCTCGAAATACCCGGCCTTTGCAAGATACTTGAACTCGCCGGGAACATCGACCCGATGGTTGAGCTCGATCTTGGCGTATCCCAGCCCGCCCTGAGAACGCTTTGCTACGACCATGATTGCGGTGGCCGTCTCCATGGGCGACCGCGCGTCATCGTGCACGCGCTTGAGCACGGCGGCCGCGCGTACAGCCCCCTGACGAGATCGGTTCTCATTGCAATAGGCAATCAAGTCGGCAACGGTATACCTCTGCCCCATCTCGATATAATCGCCTGTCGACAGATGATTCAAATGGTATCGGGCGCAGATTTCGTAGCCATATTCCAGCTGCTCGGGCTCGCTCATCCACGAACCCGCTTGGACAAAACACATGACCTCATCAACCACCAGAAGGCCCTCTGCCACCTCGATAAGATGGCCCGGAGGTACTGGCGCCCCAAACACGTGGCATCTAAATCCAGCCGGCGTCGAGCGCTCAAAATCGAAGTTGACGAGCGTGTCGATATGATCGAGCTCTTCTCGCGGAATACCAAGCGAAACCAGATAGTCGGTAACGATCCCAACCGCCGTTGAAGCCCTCAGCCCCTTGGCATCTAGCCCCAATTTGGGCAGGTCCGCAGTCGGCTCCGCCTCGTTAGCAAGCGAGTCCTCATCGTATAGGCTACTTGCTCGCGAGAGCGGCTCGGACGGGCGCGCCACGTTGTGGTACAGCCAGGCAGTCTTATGGGACAGGACGATCGGCAGGTCCATGAGCCCTCCAATGGAGTCGGATAACCAACCTTATTCCCCCGCCCACGGGTCCGCACACCTTCGCGCGCAAGAAAGCGATTCCACCCGATCGAGTGGTAGAAAAACCATCACAACATTCGATGCTTTTCCCGATTTTGGCAAAAAACATCGAATGTTGTGATGGTTTGAGGCGAGGGGCACGGAGAGGTCAAAGCATCATGCTCGAACGGGTTAATCCAACTCTTTTAAACCATGGGAAATGAATACAGGCTCACTTTTTCGCCCGGCACCCAACATAAACCTTGACTCTACAATCGTTGTAGGATTTTCACTACACTGGTACGTAAACAAACCCAGCCAGAAAGCCCCGCCCATGGAACACGACCTCACACGCGGCAATGTCCTCAAGACCATCGCGGTCTTTGCCCTGCCTTATATGCTCTCGTACTTTTTGCAGATGCTCTACGGCATGGCCGATCTGTACATGATGGGGCAGTTCAGCGGCGCCGCCGGCATCACCGCCGTGGGCAATGGCGCGCAGACGCTCTATATCATTACCGTGACGCTTGTGGGCCTGGCCATGGGAACGACGGTTATTGTCGGCCACGCCGTGGGCTCGCGTCGCTTCGACCGTGCCGAGACCGCCATCGGCAACACCATCACGCTCTTTATGGGTGTCTCGGTGGTGCTGGCCGTTGTCCTGCTTGCGCTGTGCCCGCAGGTTGTGGCGCTCATTGGCACGCCGGCCGAGGCGATCGAAGGAACCGCCGCCTACCTGCGTATCTGCTTTGTCGGCATTCCGTTTATCGCCGCGTACAACATTCTTTCGGCCATCTTTCGCGGGCTGGGCGATTCGCGCTCGCCCATGTACGTGATTGGCGTGGCATGCATCATCAACATCGCGCTCGACTTTCTGTTTATCGGACACATGGGGCTCGGCCCCGTGGGTGCGGCGCTCGGCACGGTAACCGCCCAGACGGCCAGCGTTGTCCTCGCGCTCGTGTGGCTCAAGAGCCGCCGCACGAACATCCACGTTAAGCGCAGCGACCTGCGCCCCCAGCCCGAGGTGCTCGGCAGCATTCTTAAGATCGGCGTGCCCGTGGCCGTGCAGGACGGCTGTATCCAGGTGGCGTTTATGTTTATCACCGTCATCGCCAACCACCGAGGGCTCGTCGACGCCGCCGCCGTGGGCCTGGTCGAGAAGATGATCAGCTTTTTGTTCATTGTGCCGAGCTCCATGGGCGCCACCGTCAGCGCGCTCACGGCGCAAAATGCCGGCGCGGGCAAGGGCGATCGCGCGCGTCAGGTGCTCAAGGACGCCATGACGATCTCGGTGGTGTACGGCTGCCTGATCACGGCGCTGATGTGGCTGGTGGCGCCGGCGTTTATCGGCTTTTTTGCCAAGGACGCCGCGGTGGTCGCCGCCGGTACCGGCTATATGCACAGTTATATTATCGATGCAATCTTTGCCGGCATCCACATTTGCTTTAGCGGCTTTTTCGCTGCATACGGCAAGAGCTACATCGGCTTTGCGCACAACGTGCTGGCCGTGGCGCTCATTCGCGTGCCCGGTGCATGGCTGCTGTCGAACGCCTATTCCGACACGCTCTTTCCCATGGGCATCGCGTCGCCGTGCGGGTCGATTTTGTCGGCAGTCATTTGCGTTGTCGCGTTTACCGTACTCAACCGGCGCGGGGCTTTTGACAAGTTGGTAGCGTAGCGGGACAACGCGAGATTGCCCTGATCGACGGCATCATCAGCGACGACCCAGCAACCTACGTGACGCAGATCACGGTGCCGGTTGCCCCGTCCAAATAAGAACCGCCCGGAAGGCATCATGCTTTCCGGGCGGTTCTTCGATTAGGCTATCAACGCGCTAAGCCTGGGGCACCTGACCAGTCGCCAAGATCTGCTCGAGTGCGTCCTCGTCCAGCACGGGTACACCCAGCTGCTCGGCTTTGGTGAGCTTGGAGCCCGCTTTGGGGCCGGCGACCAGGTAGCTCGTCTTCTTTGAAACACTGCCCGAAACCTTGGCGCCGAGCACCTTGAGCGCCGCGCCTGCCTCGTCGCGCGTGCGGTTGACGAGCGTGCCGGTGAGCACGAAGGTCAGACCCGCGAGCGGCTGTGCGTCGGCGAGCTCGCCTGCCACGCCGGCGTCGGCTGCGGCTTGCGCATGAGCGGCGCCCAAGTCGACCTCGAGAGACAGGCCCGCTTGGCGCAGACGCTCCAGCACGGCAAGATTTTCGGGCACGGCTAGGAACTGCTTGACGCTCGCCGCAATCTTGGGGCCAATGCCCTCGCACTCGGCAATATCCTCTTCGCTCGCCAAGATGAGCTTGTCAATCGACAGGAATCGCTCGGCGATGACCTCGCCCACGCTCTTGCCCACGTGGCGGATGCCCAGGGCAAACAGCACGCGACCGAGCGGCTGGCTCTTGGACTTGTTGAGCTCGGCGATGATTTTCTCAGCCGTCTTGAGGCCCACCGGAATGGGGTCGCCCTTCTTGACGCCCTTTTTGCTGTTGGAGCTGGCATAGGTGCGGCCCGTGTCCAGGCCGGCGATGTCGTCGACCGTGAGCTGGTAGAAGTCTGCGACATCGTGGATCAGCCCGGCGGCGATCATCTTGTCGACGATCTCGTCGCCTAGGCCGTCGACGTCCATGCAGCCGCGGCTCACCCAGTGGAGCAGGCGCTCCTTGAGCTGCGCGGGGCAATCGATGGAGACACAGCGGTAGGCAACCTCGCCGTCCTCGTGGACCACGGGACTACCGCACACGGGGCAGACCTCGGGCATGTGCCAGTCGACCGAATCAGCCGGGCGCTTGTCGAGTACCGGGCCCACGACCTCGGGGATTACGTCGCCCGCCTTGTGCACGATGATAGTGTCGCCCTCGCGCACGTTTTTGCGATGGATCTCGTCGATGTTGTGCAGCGTGGCGCGCGCGATGGTGGAGCCGGCGACTGTCACCGGGTCGAACTCGGCGACCGGCGTGAGCACACCGGTGCGGCCCACCTGGATGCGAATTTCGCGCAGGACGGTCTGCTTTTCCTCGGGCGGGAACTTAAAAGCAATGGCCCAGCGCGGTGCGCGGGCGGTAAAGCCCAGGTCGAGCTGCTGCTGGAAGCTATCGACCTTTACGACCACGCCGTCGATGTCGTAATCCAGGTCGCCGCGGTGCTCGAGCGCTTGGGCACAGAACTCGTGAACCTCGGTCGGCGTAGCGCAGCGTGCCACGTTGGGGTTGACGCTAAAGCCGGCGCCACGCAGCCAGTCGAGGAACTCGCGCTGGCTGTGGACGTGCAGCGGGTCGGTATCGGCGATGGCATAGATAAAGGTGGCAAGATCGCGGCGCGCCGTGATCTTGGGGTCTTTTTGGCGCAGGCTACCGGCGGCGGCGTTGCGCGGGTTGGCGAAGGGATCGCGACCCTCGGCATCGGCCTCTTCATTCAGACGAACAAAGCTGCCCTTAGGCATGTAGACCTCGCCGCGCACCTCAATGGTGCGCTCGCGGTCGACACCCATGTGGGCGAGCGCCGGCTCGGACAGGTGCATGGGCACATCCTTGATGGTGCGCACGTTGAGCGACACGTCCTCGCCCGTGGCGCCGTCGCCACGTGTGGCCGCGCGTACGAAGGTGCCGTTTTGGTAAGTAAGGGCCACGCCCAGGCCGTCGATCTTGAGCTCGCAGGTATAGGTGACGCTACCGGCACCGAGCGTATCCTCGGCGCGCTGGAGCCATGCGTCGAGCTCGTCCAGATCCATGGCATCGTCCATGGAATACATGCGTGCCATGTGCGTGACCGGCGTAAACTGCTCGCTCACGTAGCCGCCCACGCGCTGGGTATAGCTGTCGGGCGTCACCAGGTCGGGGTAGGTCGCCTCGATTTCCTGCAGCTCAACGAGCATTTTGTCAAAGGCGGCGTCCGTGATCTCGGGCGCATCGAGCATGTAGTAGCGATAGGCGTGGTAATCGAGCTCGTGGCGCAGCTCGGCCGCACGCGCTGCCGCTTGGGCACGGGCATCGGCCGGTGCAGCGGTTTCCGTGCTCGCGGGCGTTTCGGTATCGATGTCCACGCCGTCACCAAACAGGCTCGATTGCTCCATAGCGGCACTCCTTCGCTCGATTTCAAACGGATACTAGAGTACCACCGGTCACCATGGGGCCGAATAACCCTTTCGAACCGCACCGAATCGGCAGCCGACGGACCGGGGTGGATCGCACGATCAAACCATGTCCTTTTCAGCTTTAAATGATCCGTTTTCCTCCGTCCCCAAGGGATCGGTACGAAAAGAGGGGCTGCCCCGCGTTGATGGGACAGCCCCTCTGGCTTCGGCATGTGCGAAATGGCTCTTTAGTAACCCTGGCCGTAGCCCTGACCCTGGCCCTGCTGGCCTAACAGCTCCTCCAGGTACTGGCGCAGCTGCTCATCGGTAATACCGCCGTTGCCGGTGTCGGTCGAACTGTCGTCCTGCTGCTGGTTCTGCAGCTCCTCATCGGAGCCCAGCTCGACGGTGACCTTCTTCTCTTCCTTGCCGCGCATGAGCGTGATCTCGACCTTCTCGCCCACCTCGTGGCTGCGCAGTGCGATGATCAGGCCATCGGCGCTCGTAATCTCATCGTCGCCCAGTTTGGTGATGACGTCGCCCTCCTGAATGCCGGCCTTGGCGGCAGGACCGTCCTCGACGACGCTCGCCACGTACGCACCGCTATCGGTGCTCAGCTTGTTGGTGCGGGCGTTGAGCGCGTTGACGCTCGAAAGCGTAGCGCCCATGTACGGATGCACCGGCGTCTTGCCGTCGATGATCTGGTCGGCAATGTTCTTGGCGTAGTTAACGGGAATGGCAAAACCCACGCCCGAGCTGGAGCCCGAGTAGCTCTCGATGAGCGAGTTGATGCCCACCAACTCACCGTTGTCGTTGACGAGCGCGCCGCCGGAGTTGCCCGGATTGATGGCGGCATCGGTCTGGATCATGTTGGCGTAGATAGTGTTGCCGCTGGTAGAGCTCATAGCCGTGGAGCGATACAGCGCCGAGACGATGCCCGTGGAGACAGACTGTTCGTTGCCGAACGGCGAGCCAATCGCCATGACCCACTCGCCCACGTTGAGCTTGGAGGAGTCACCAATCTCAATCGGCGTAAGCTTGGAGGCGTCAGCATCCTTGAGTTTGATGACGGCCAGGTCGCTCGAGGCATCGTTGCCCACGAACTCGGCCTCGTAGGTGGTGCCGTCGTCCATGGTAACCACGTACTGGTCGTAACCATCGACCACGTGGTTGTTGGTGAGGATGTGGCCCTCGGTATCGAGCACCACGCCCGAACCGACGCTGCCCGAGTTGTCCGACTCGTCGGCAGACTGCGAAAGCGAGCCATTCTGGCTGCCGCTCGAAGTGGCGGTGATGGAAACCACGGAGGGCAATGCCTTGGCAGAAACGGCCTCGGCCAGCGTGGTGTCCTCGGAATCAATCGTAATCTTTTGCGTCGATGAGCCAGATGCGCCCGCCGTCACGGCATTCTTGCCGCCACCGATATCGAGCGTGCCGCTCATAATGAGCGCAATGACCAGCAGGGCGCCGCAGGCACAGCCGGCGAGTGCCGTAATAAAGATCGGCAGCTTTTTGGTCTTGGTCTTGACCACCGTGTGCTTGTTCACGACCTGCGCACCGCCCAGCGGCTTGCCGGTCTGCGTGTCGTAGGCCTGCACGTAGGGAATGTTGCTACCGGCAGGCGTCGACTCCACCTGCACGCGCGGTTGCTGCTGAGTCTCGCCGGCGTGGCCCGCATCCTGGGGACGCCGGGAATCGTTCTCGCTCATAGCTGCAATCCTTTCGTCAAATAACCAAAGGCCCGCCAAACACGTGGCGGGCCATCATTGTTCACGTTGAGTTGTACCCCAATATGCGGGCGTACGTGTATGAGAACGCAATCTTTTAGGAATGCTTAAGTTCTGCTGCAGGCCCGAAAGGAATCCGCACCTGCGTCAAAACCACCACAAAGGTGCCTGTCCCCTTTGTGGTGGAAATCTAGTCCTTAAACAGATAGCCCACGCCGCGGACGGTGGTGATGTGCGCCGCGATCTGCGGGCCCACCTTGGAGCGGATGCGTCGAATGTGCACGTCGACGGTGCGCGTGCCGCCGCAGTACTCAAAGCCCCACACGCGGTGCAGCAGCACCTCGCGGCTGTAGGCACGGTTGGGATGCGTCGCCAAAAAGCTCAGCAGCGAGTACTCCATCAGCGTCAGGTCGATGGGCTCGTTATCGAGCGTCACCTGGTAGGTGGCCAAGTTGATCTCGAGGTTATCGATGTTGAGCACATCGTCGGCGGCGACGGTCTCCTCCTCACCCATCAGGCGCTGTGCGCGAGCCTTGAGCTCGTTAGGCGTCGCCGTGGGGCATACAAAGTCGGCATGCGCGTGATTGGGCAGACGCAGGGTGCCAAGCGCCTCGTCGTCGACGATCACCAGCATGGGGACGCCGCCACGATCGTCAAGCCACTTGGCAATCTGATCGATGCGGTCGCTGCGAATGCCATCGGAATCGAGGATCAACAGGTCAAAGTCGTGCGCCGCAGTCGGCGAATCGGGGGTTGCCAGACTCACCTCGACACCCAGGGTGGTCGTCAGGCTGCGGGCAAACTCGTGGAAGCGCGTCGTGCGCGCCATGAACAGGGCACTCTTTTCGGACATATCGGCCTCCAAAGAAATGAGCTCAATCGTACTGGAACAAGCCAGCGCGATTAGGAGTTCGCCAAGTAGTGCTTGATCTCCCACTCGGTGATCGTAGACTCAAACTTATGCCACTCGTCGCGCTTCTTTTTGAGGAAGAAGCTGTGGATGTGCTCGCCGAGGGCATCCTTCATAAACTGCGAGTCCTCAAACACGTCGAGCGCCTCTTTGAGCGAGCGCGGCAGCGGCGTGTAGCCGGCCTCGACCATCTGACGGTCGGTAAGCTTGAGCGTCTCGGCCGTTGCCTCGGGCGGGAGCTCCAGCTTGCGCTCGATGCCGTCCAGACCAGCCGCCAGCGTGACGGCGTTGACCAGATACGGGTTGGCCATGGGATCGGGACTGCGCAGCTCGATGCGCGTGGACAGCTGCTTGCCGGGCTTGTAGACCGGGATGCGAACCATACTCGCGCGGTTGCGCAGGCCCCACGTGGCGTACTGCGGTACGGAGTCGCCACCCGTGGTGATGCGCTTGTACGAGTTGACCGTGGGGTTGGTGATGGCGCTGATCTCGCGCGCGTGCGCCAAGATGCCGGCCATATAGTGCTTGGCGATATCGGAGAGATGGTACTTCTCGTCGTCCTCGCCCCAAAAGACGTTGTTGCCGTCGTGGTCGAACAGCGACTGATGCAAAAACATGGCGCTGCCGTCCTCGCCCGCCAACGGCTTGGGCATAAAGGAGGCGTGGCAACCGCTCTCGTAGGCCTGCTGCTTAATGATGAGTTTGGCCGTGGTGATGGCATCGGACATGCTCAGGGCCTCGGCGTGGCGCAGGCTCATGCCGTGCTGCGAGCGGCCGGCGGCGTGGAAGGTGTACTCCACGGGCACGGACATCTTCTCGAGCGTGAGAACCGTGTTGCGGCGCAGGTCGCGAGCGGCATCGCTCACCGAAAGATCGAAGTAGCCCACGTTGTCGAGCGGCTCGGGGGTGTGCTCGTCGGGGAAATAGTAATACTCCAGCTCGGCGCCCACGTTGAGCAGATAGCCAGCTTTCTCGGCCTTGCGGAACATGCGACGCAACGCATCGCGCGGATCGCCGGCGAAGGGCTTGCGGTCGGGGGTGCACACATCGCAGAACACGCGGGCGACGCCGTTATGGCTCGGGCGCCACGGCAGGATCTGGAAGGTCGAAGCATCGGGAAACGCCAGCATATCGGCTTCCTCGGGCGTGGCAAAGCCCTCGATGGCGGAGCCGTCAAAGCCAATACCCTCCTCAAAAGCGACCTCGAGGTCCTCGGGGCTAATGGCAAAGTTCTTGAGGCGGCCGAGAATGTCGACAAACCACAGACGCACAAAGCGGATATCACGCTGCTCTACGGAGCGGAGTACGTAATCGATGTTCTGCTGGTTCATGTCGCTCCCCTTTCTTTCGGGCGGGTTTCGACTGGTCTATATCGCAGATACTATCGCAGAAAAATGTTTCCGCAGGGTTAAAGCGTATCAAGCGCTCAAAAAACGTGAGCGAACAGGCCGTTGCGAATGAGCGGCTAGCGCGAGGTCGATGCGCGGTGCTCGATGTGGCCGGGGATCTCGATGCGTTTGGGCGCCAGCTTTGCGGCCTCGCCCACGGTGGTGGTAACGACGTCGATGCGCTCGGAGAGGCGCTCGACTACGCACTCGGCAATGGTAAGGGTGTCTTGCGCAGCCGTGGTGACGCCGCCAAAGAGCACGTGGTTCCAGGGGTAATCGTCAAACGTCGCGATTTTGAGACCAGCCGGCAACGAAGGTCCCAACTGTGCCAGCGCCTCGGTCAGACGCAGGAAAACCAGGCCGTTGACGGCAATGAGGCCGAGCTTTTTGCCGGCATAGTCGCGGATGGTCTCGTCCAAGCGACCGACGCCCGTGGCGCCCCCGTCGGCCAGGGTGACGACCTCGCCCGCAAGCCCGTGTCGCGAAAGCTCGTCGGTAAAGGCCTCGGCACGCTCGCGACGGACGGGGCTGTCGTCACTTGCCTCGGTGAGCAGGCACAGGCGCTCGCTGCCCGCAGCAGCCAAGGCGTCTACCAAGCCGGCGACCAGCTCACGATTGTTAGATGTCACCAGATCGACACCGCCGTCGGCAACGTCGCGGTCGAGCAGCACGACGGGCAGACGTCCCGCTGCCGCGGCGATCGCCTCGTCATTGCCTCCGCAGGTGTTGACGACCAGGCCATCTACGCCAGCGTCGATAAGCCTGGTGAGCGACTCGGCCTCCTTGGCGGGGTCGTTTCCGCTAATGGCCGTCATGAGCGAGCAGCCGCGCGCGGCGGCGCTGGCGGAAAGCCCTTCGAGCATGGCGCTGGAGAACGGGTTGGCGATGTCGGCCAGGATCACGCCAATGAGGTTGGTGCGCGAGCTGCGCAGATTGCGCGCGGCGGCACGCGGGCGATAGCCGGTGCGCTCGATAACCGCCGCGATGCGAGCACGAGTCTCCTCGGTCATTTGCCCGGGGCGGTTGTTGAGATAGCGCGAGACCGTGGCCGGGCTCACGCCCGCCTCGGCGGCAATGTCCTTGATTCTCATCTGCGCCATAACGCACCCCGTTTCCCAATTGTCGGCGGTCTGAGCCATTTTAGGCATTTTTTAAAAATCTCGGTTGCAAAACGCTGTAGGTGAGTATACTACAACTCGAAACGAAACCGATTTCGTAAACCGATTTCGGCGAGCGTTGGCACGCAGGTGCAAAGACGCACCCTACCGTCTTGGCACCTGCGTGCCAACGCCATATCAAAAGTGTACGCACGAGTAAAAGGAGCTGCGCGACCATGGGTAAAACGGTTCTTACCTTCGGCGAGATCATGATGAGACTCTCACCCAAAGACCACCTGCGTATTGAGCAGGCAACCGAGTTTGACGTCCGCTACGGCGGCGCCGAGGCCAACACTGCGCTTTCCCTGGCCTACCAGGGCGACAAGGCCGCTTACGTCTCCGTTGTCCCGGCCAACCGTCTGGGCGAGTGCGCCCTGCGTTCGCTGAAGGCCTACGACGTCGACACCACGCGCGTCGTGCGTCAGGGCGACCGCCTTGGCTCCTATGTGTTTGAGGTCGGTGCCTCGCAGCGCGGCAACGGTTGCGTCTACGACCGCAAGTACTCTGCCATCAACATGGCCAAGCGCGACGTCTTTGACTGGGACGAGATCCTCAAGGGCATCGATGTCTTCTATTTCTCCGGCGTGACCCCCGCCGTCTCCGATGAGATGGCCGCCGCCTGCAAGGATGCGCTCGCCGCCTGCCGCGCTAAGGGCATCACCACCGTGTGCGACGTGAACTATCGCGGCAAGATGTGGTCGCCCGAGAAGTCGCAGGCCACCATGAAGGAACTCCTGCCGCTCGTCGACATCTGCATCGCCAACGACGAGGATGCGCCCGCCGGCCTCGGTATGACCTGCGTCTCTGGCTCCCTTGCCCACGGCATCGAGGAGCGCGACACCTATGTCGAGATGGCCCGTCAGATCTGCGCCGAGTACGGCTGCAAGAAGGTCGCCTCGGTCGTCCGCAACATCTCCTGCGTCGAGCGCTCCATCTGGATGGGCATGCTCTATGACGCCGAGAGCGGCGAGCACTGGTTCTCCCCTACTCACGATGTGCACGTGCTTGAGGGTGTTGCCGCCGGCGACGCTTTCAACGCCGGCCTGGTCCACGCCCTCATCAACGACTTCGATCCGCAGGCTGCCGTCAACTACGCGATTGCGGCCTCGATCCTCAAGCTCACCATCAAGGGCGATTCCAACTTGGTGACCGCAGACGAGATCGCAGCCGTGGCATCAGCCGCCGACGGTGGCACTCGCGTCGCACGCTAGTCCGTCTCCATTCCGCGGGCCGCAGCTTTCCAATCCCATACCCCTGCGGCCCGCTCCCCGATTCCTCCGGCCGGGCAAAACCACCAGTCCCATTCCGGTTTTGCCTGGCATTCCCTACATGACTGGTCGAGCAGCCGGTTTTGGAATTGCTTGAACCCCAAGCAGTGCCTCCGATAACCAATCCAAAATCGGCTCCTGACCAGCACATTTGGCAATCACGCGCCCATGCGCGCCACACATCGAAAGGAACATCATGTTCGATCAGTTCTACACCACGCTTGAGTCCCTGGGCATCGTGCCGGTCGTTGTGCTCGACAAGGTCGAGGACGCCGCTCCGCTCGCCCACGCCCTTATGGCAGCTGGCATGAAGTCCGCCGAGGTCACCTTCCGCACCGCCTGCGCCGCCGAGTGCATCGCCGCTATGGCCGAGGCCGAGCCCGAGATGTGCGTTGGCGCCGGCACTGTCCTGACCGTCGAGCAGGTTGAGCAGGCCCGCGCAGCCGGTGCCAAGTTCATCGTCTCCCCGGGTTACAACGAGGACGTCGTGAAGCACTGCATCGACATCGACCTGCCCGTCCTTCCCGGCACCGTGACCCCCTCCGAGGTCACCGCAGCCGAGAACCTGGGCCTCAAGGTCACCAAGTTCTTCCCCGCGTCCCAGTATGGCGGCCTGAACACCATCAAGGCCCTCGCCGCTCCGTTTGTCGGTCACCGCTTTATGCCTACCGGCGGCGTGAGCACCGCCAACGTCGAGGAGTACCTGAGCTCCTCTGCCATCATCGCCTGCGGTGGCACCTGGATGGTCAAGCCGGCCCTGTTTGCCGATGGCGACTTCTCCAAGGTCGAGCAGATTGCCCGCGAGGCCATGGACGTCGTCAAGAAGGTCCGCGGCTAGGTTTAGCTCTCTATCGTGAAAGGGGGCGTGCCCTAGACCTCGCCCCCTTTCTTTTAAAGCGGCTCGGAAGCGCGCCGTTTCCGTCACGAACAAGAACCAAAACCGTCTTGTATGCTGATAGAACGTGACGGAAGCGACACGCCCCCGAGCCGCTTTGCCTACTCGGCTGGCAACCGCGCCCAGTTGAGCCACATCGACAAAAACCGAGCCATCAAAACAGCTGCGGCGCCGTCTGGAGGAATGGACCCTTGCTTCCGGTCTTTTCCTCCAAGCGGCGCCGCAGCTTTTTCATACCCCGAAAATACCTCGGCAGTTGCGGTGAGATACGGACTGCTTACACCATCAGAGCCGCAAAACAATCCCTATTTCACCGCAACCAATGAAGGGAACGAGTTAGATGGCCGAGTCTTTGGACAGCTCAAAATAGTCGGGATGTAAGGCGATAACCGGGCCCTGCTCCTCGGGCATCAGATGCAGGTGCGTCTCTGCCAGATAACTCGCCGTGTCGGTATCGCCCCTCTTAATGGCCTCGAGAATCCGGCGATGCTGCCGACGAATCGGCTCCCAATCCAGATCCTGCGACACCATACGCAACCAGTTGTATCGCTCAAAATGCGTGTTGATGCTCTTCATCCAATCCCACAACATGTGACGACCGGCAATCTCAAAACATGTCTCATGGAACAGGTTATCCAGGTCAAAGAAACGGCGCGTTTCGCCATGGTCGAGCGACTCGGACTCGGTAAGAATCTGCTCGAGCCGCTGCTTTTGCTCGGGCGAGGCGGCCGAACAGCATTTAATGAGTACGCTTCTCTCGAGCTTCTCGCGCAAAAAGCAGGCGTTTTCGGCGCGTTCCATGCTGATCTTAGAGACGTAGGTGCCGCTTTTGGGACGCGTTTCCACCAGCTCCTGCTCACGCAGGCGCACAAAGGACTCGCGAATGGGCGTGCGCCCGATTCCCGTCTCCTTTTCCAGACCAATCGCCGAAAGACGCGTGCCGGGTTTGAGCTCGGCATAGATAATCTTGGACCGCAATGCGTTGTACGCCTGGTCTTGCAGGCTCTGATAATGCTGGTGCTGTTCCATAAAGCCCTCGGATAAGTCCTCGGTTAGTCGAATACCACCATGCAATACTATCGCATCGACACGCCCCAGCTCCCAATCAGTCTTTTTGGGACGGGGCTTTTTGGCTACCCTGAGCCGCAGGTCGGCCCCTTGCCACAAAAGGGGCCCATCTACTACGTTAACGCGGAGAGCCCAGACCATGCTGAAAAGTGCGAAAACAAAACCGCAGGTAGTCGGCTTGCCATTTTGCCTAAATGGCGACTATGGTTGACCCCTGCGGCTTAAACGTAGTAGATAGGCCCTATTCGTGGCACAGCACTACTCCATCCCAAATTGGCACCCCGAGCCCTCGTGAGTTGTCAACAAGCTGTTCGCCCAACGCATTATCCGCGCGGCATTTGGAAAATAGCACCACCGCAAAACCCGCGAGTAGCGCTTACGTTGCTATATCTCACTATACTTTGCTATATCTTGCTATATCTTGAGCAAAGGTGGCTCACATGCAAACAAACCCTTTTAAGCCCACAGCAGGTAAAACACCTCCCACGATTATCGGCCGCGAAGATGTACTCGAAGAATTCAATGAGGGCCTCGTCAACGGGCCTGGTGCCCCGGGGCGCCTAATGCGCATAGCCGGCGTCCGTGGAACGGGCAAGACGGTCCTCCTTGACGAGTGCTCACGTTTGGCGCAAAGCCGTGGCTGGACGGTCATAAAAGAGGTCGCAACCGAGGGACTTTGCCAGCGCATTCTCGAACAGCTGCAGCCCAAATTCCAGGCCAAACATGCCAGATTTGAGCCCACCGTAGCTGGCATATCCATCGGCAGCATAGATATTGAGCGAATCGGCCCATCGCTACGCGACGCCATGAGACAGACAATATCCAAGAATGGAAATAGCCTGCTCATCACTCTCGACGAGATTCAAGACGCAGAGCTCGATGAGGTCCGAACGCTCTCCATTGCGATTCAGCAGGTTATCGGCGAAGACCTTGATATCGCCTTTGTTTTTGCTGGGCTGCCTTCGATGATTGAAAGCATCATCAACGGAAAGACACTTGCGTTTTTGCGCCGTGCCCTCCCCTTTGACCTGAAGGCTGTGGCAGTAACCGAAGTGTCGTACTCCCTCGAGGAAACCATTGAAGCGTCTGGCATGGAGTTGCAGCCAGGTATTGCCGGCCAACTTGCCGAGGCAACGCAAGGCTATCCTTTCATGATCCAACTCGTTGGATACTACGCATGGCAGTTGGCAAGACGCGCACATACAGCGATTATTGGAGAAGAAGAAGCCGAGCGTGGCATTGCAACGGCACGCGAACGCTTCTGCGGCATGGTGATTGAGCCCGCGCTGCAGCGCATTCCGCCCACGTGCATCGCTTATCTGCTGAGCATGGCGTCTTTGGGGCAGACGAGCTCGACCAGCATGGTTGCCGATGCCCTAAACAAAACGCCTCAACAGGTGAGCTCCGTCCGCAGCCGCCTGTTAAGAGAATCGATTATCGAGGCTCCTTCGTACGGCAAGGTCTCATTTGCCATCCCCTACATGCGCGACTACCTCTACGAACACAAAGCCGAACTGGAAGTTGAACTGTAGAAACGGCAACTGCTCTGCAAGACGAAAACCGTTTTCATACGGTTTTTGTACCAGACGCAACACGCTTTCGTCCGGCGATGCGTCTGCAATCCAAACGAAAAAGCCCTGAGCCCGTATGAACTCGGGGCCTCTCGCGCCGGGCATCTATGAGAGGGAATCGATGCGTACGGGCGCTACTCCATGAAGCCGCCCTGGAATGGCGGCAACCTCGTCGTTCCCCGCCTGATGGGCGTGCTCAAGGCATCCGTCCCCCTCTTTATCGACGTGACCGGCAAAAAGCTCGCCGAGGAAACTATCCGCACGCACCGCGATGTGGCCGACGCCATCGCCTCACGCAATCCCACCGTGGCACACGATGCGATGTACCTACATCTGGTGTACAACCGCAACATGATCGCAGAGGGCGCGCAGGCAAAAAGCGAGTAGGGGCCCGCACGGCAAGGGCGTTTCTACCGTTCACCTTTTAAAAGTGAACGTTCACCTGTTTTTAGGGGAATAGGAGCGTTAATTCCTCCGCTTCTCCTATACTGAGCTTGTACTAAAAGCAAGACAAATATAGATGAACGTTTCTTTTGAAAGGATCGCTATGTCTGATCTTATGGACAGCTTCCGCCTGGATGGCAAGGTCGCGCTCGTAACCGGCGCCACCTATGGCATCGGCATGGCCATCGCCGAGGCGCTCGGAGAGGCCGGCGCCAAGATCGCCTTTAACGCACGTCACGCCGACAAGGTCGCCGAGGCCGAGAAGCACTACCGCGAGCTGGGCTTTGAAGCTCACGGCTATGTTGCCGATGTCACCGACGAGGCCGTCGTCGCCGAGCTCATCGCCAAGATCGAGGCCGACTTTGGCACCACGCCCGACATCCTGGTCAACAACGCCGGCGTCATCCAGCGTACCCCGATGCTCGACATGAGCGCCGAGGACTTCCGCCGCGTCGTCGATATTGACCTCAACGCACCGTTTATCGTGTCCAAGGCCTGCCTGCCCGGCATGATCGCCAAGGGCCACGGCAAGATCATCAACATCTGCTCGATGATGAGCGAGCTGGGCCGCGAGACCATCGCCGGCTATGCCGCCGCCAAGGGCGGACTCAAGATGCTCACCAAGAACATCTGCTCCGAATTTGGCGAGGCCAACATCCAGTGCAACGGCATTGGGCCCGGCTACATCGCCACGCCGCAGACCGCGCCGCTGCGCGAGACGCAGCCCGACGGCAGCCGTCACCCGTTTGACCAGTTCATCATTGCCAAGACGCCGGCCGCCCGCTGGGGCACGCCCGAGGATCTGAAGGGCCCCGCCGTGTTCTTGGCTTCCGACGCGTCGAACTTCGTCAACGGCCACATTCTGTACGTGGACGGCGGCATTCTGGCTTACATCGGCAAGCAACCTGCTTAGGCGCTGCGCGGGCTTGAGACGGGCATCTTGCCTTTCAATCGTCGGTCGCGTACCCAAAGTACGCTTCCCTCCTCTTTCAAGGCAACCTGCTCCGCCTCAAGCCCGCTCGCTCACCGCACGCCCACATTAAGGCCAATGTAATAGTTGCGGTGAAATAGTTCCTGTATAGGCCATCTATCAGGATAAATAAGAACTATTCCACCGCAAGTTAGAAATAGGAAGGTAATTCGCAATGAAAATCGCTCTGATCAATGAGAACTCTCAGAACTCCAAGAACCCCATGATCGAGGCTGCCCTTAAGAAGGTTGTCGAGCCCATGGGGCACACCGTCTTTAACTATGGTATGTATGCCGACGCCGACTCCAAGCCCCTCACCTACGTGCAGAACGGCATCCTTGCCGCCGTGCTGCTGAACTCCGGTGCTGCCGACTACGTCGTGACCGGCTGCGGCACCGGCGAGGGCGCCATGCTCGCCTGCAACTCCTTCCCCGGCGTGCTGTGCGGCCACGTTGCCGACCCGCTCGACGCCTACACCTTTGCCCAGGTCAACGACGGCAACGCCGTCGCCATGCCCTTCGCTCTTAAGAACGGCTGGGGCCAGGAGCTCAACCTTGAGTACACCTTCGAGAAGCTCTTTGGCTTTGGTTCGGGCAACGGCTACCCCGCCGAGCGTGTTGAGCCCGAGCAGCGTAACAAGAAGATCCTCGACGGCGTGCGCGCTGTGACCATGCGTCCGCTCGTCGACGTCCTGGGCGAGATCGATCAGGACCTGGTGAAGGGCGCACTTGCCGGCGAGCACTTCCAGGAGTACTTCTTTGCCAACGCAACCGACGAGGCCATCATCGCCAAGGTCAAGGAGATCCTGGACCTCTAATCTCACGACTCATTGCAGCTAACGCAAGCGGCGGTCGTCCCAGTACGGGACGACCGTCGCTTTTTGCTATCTACCGACTGACGCCGCGGGGATAGGCCTCACATGCACCAAGGGGTCAACTAGAGCTCGCAGGCAACCTTGTAGCCATCGCCGATGGCATCGCGGATGTTGCCGCACTTGTTGGCGTCACCCAACACGTGGGTGGCAACGCCGGCAGCGGCAAGGTCGTCGGCCAACTTGGTATTGGGACGATAACCCATGGCAAGCACCAGTGTATCGGCATCGGCGATGGTGTGGACCTCGCCATCCTTCTCGTAGCTGATGGCATCCTCGGTAATCTCGGTCACCTTGGCCTCGGTCAGCACGTGGACGCCCTTGGAGAGCATGCGCGTGATGAGCACCGCGCGACCGGCGCCGCCCTCGTTGGCGGCGAGCGTCTTGGTCATCTCGATAACGGTGACATCGCGGTTGGCCGGCGACAGGTCGTTGACCAGTGGGGCCAGGTAATCGGCCGTCTCGCAACCGACGGTGCCGCCGCCCACAATGACGATCTTCTTGCCCGGGAAAGCCTTGCCACCCAGCAGGTCGTCGGCCGTCATAACCTGCTTAAAGCCCTGCATGAAGGCCGGAGCGATGGGCTCGGCGCCATAAGCCAGGACGACCTCGTAGCCCGCGTAGTCACGCTGAATGTCCTCGGCCGAAAGCTCGGTACCAAAGACGCACTTCACGCCCGCCTCGGCCAGACGACGATACTGGTACTTGATCACGCGGGTGAGCTCCTGCTTTGCCGGAGGAACGGCCGCGATGCGCATCTCGCCGCCCGGCTCATCCTGCTTATCCACGAGCACCACGTTGTGGCCGCGCTTGGCAGCAATATAGGCTGCCTCCATGCCCGCAGGACCAGCGCCCACAACGAGCACGTTCTTGGCCTCGGCAGCAGGTTCGTAGCCAGCCTCGTCGCGCTCCACGTCCGGGTTGACGGTGCAGGAGATGCGCTTGCCGAACATAATGCCGTTCAGGCAGCGCAGGCAGCCAATGCAGGGGCGGATGTCGTCGGCGTTGCCGGCAGCGGCCTTGTTGCAGAACTCGGCATCGCACAGATTGGCGCGGCCCATCATGCAGATATCGGCAGCGCCGTCCTCGATCAGCTCCTCGGCAATCCAGGCCTCGTTGATGCGGCCGACGGTGGCGACAGGAATGTTGACGTGCTTTTTGATCTCGCGCGAGCAGGCGGCGTGCGAGGCCTGCTGCGTACCGGCGGCGGGAATGGCGGAACCGCGCTTGATGGTGGTGCCACCCGACACATGAATCATGTCGACGCCGGCCTTCTCCAGGCGACGCGAGACGTAGATCATGTCGTTGAGGGTCAGGCCGCCATCGGTGTACTCATCACCCGAGATGCGGACGTCGATGATGAAGTCCTTGCCGCAGCGCTCGCGAATCTCGGCGATGACCTCGAGTAAGAAGCGCATGCGGGCGTCGAGCGAGCCGCCGTACTCATCGGTACGCTTGTTGTAGAGCGGGGTCAAAAAACCGCCGAGCATGCCGTGGGCGTGGGCCGCATGAACCTCGACGCCATCGACACCGGCCTTCTGCATACGCACGGCAGCGTCGCCAAACTGATGCGTGAGCTCGTGAATCTCGTCGACCGTGATGGGGCGCGGTGCCTCGCGGGCATAGGACGGGCCCACAAAGGACGGAGCGATCAGGCGCGGCGTACCCGGAATGTTAAAGGCCATGTAGGCGGGGTGGAAGAGCTGCGGCATGATTTTGCAGCCGTACTCGTGGACGGCTGCGGCGAGCTTTTCCCAGCCAGAGATAAACGTGTCGTCGTAGCAGCACATGTCACCCGGCAGATAGGTATAGGTGGGCTCGACCGTCACGACCTCGGTAATGATGAGGCCCACGCCGCCCTTGGCGCGGGCACGGTAATGATCGACCAAGTCGTCGGTCACATAGCCATGATCGGCCAGGTTCGTGGACACCGGCGGCATAAAGACGCGGTTCTTGACCTCGGTCGTACCGACCTTGATCGGGCTAAAGAGCATTGGATAGGCAGAGGACTCCATACAGGGTTCCTTTCGTTTGAGCCGCTCGGCGGCAGTTGCTGACGTATCTATCGTACCAGCACCCACCAAGCTCACGAGCGTACGTCCTCCCCCGCCTTTTTACCGTCCAGCAAAAAAGTTGCGGTGGAATACGGAGTAGATAAGGCTTTTGACAGCCAAAACAGTCCGTATTTCACCGCAACTGATGGATGGGATGTGTTAGAGGCCCAGGTAGCTGGTCATGCCTTCGACGGCGAGCTTGGCGCCGGCTACGGCGTGGACCACGGTGAGCGGGCCGTTGACCACGTCGCCGGCGGCAAAGACGCCAGGCACGGTGGTCATGCCGCGCTCGTCGACCGAAAGCAGGCCGCGATGGTCGGTCTCCAGACCGCCCGTTGTAAGCACGAGCTTGTCCTTGGGCACCTGAGACGCCGCAATCACAACCGTGTCGGCGGACACGTGGTCGAGCTCTTCCTCGTAGCCCACCACGTTGTTGTCCTCGTCAAAGATAGCCGTCTCGAACACCGGACCGTTATCATCGATGGCGCAGATCGCCTTGCCGCGCACAATCTCGGCACCGTCAAGCTCGGTCAGCTCCACCTCGTCATCGATGGCAGAGATATGGCGCGATCGGGCATACACAGTGACCTTGCGGGCACCCGAGCGCAGGGCCGTGCGGGCAACATCCATGGCCACATTGCCGGCGCCGATAACCGCCACGTTCTGCCCGATTGCCACGCTCGTGGGATCGACCAGGTAATCGATGCCAAAAAGCACGTTGCCGCGCGACTCGCCGGGAATACCCAGCTTTCGAGCTCGCCAGGTACCAGTACCGACAAAGACCGCATCGTAGCCGTCGCGCAGCAGGTCGTCGATATGCAGCGCGCCACCGATGGTGGTCGAGGGGCGCACGCGCACGCCAAGCGAGCACATCACGTGGCGATACTTTTGCACGAGCGCACGGGGCAGGCGGAACTCGGGGATACCGTACTCCAGCACACCGCCGATCTCGGGCCGCTGCTCAAAAACAGTGACGGCGCAACCCAGCTGCGCCATCTTAATTGCCACGGTAATGCCGGCTGGGCCGGAGCCGACCACAGCGACCTGCTTGCCGCACGACGGCGCGGCCTTCCACTCTTTGCGGTCCAAATACGCCGTGGAGATATAGTTCTCGATGCTCGAAAAATGCACGGGCGCGCCCTTGCGGCCCTGGATGCACGCGCCCTCGCACTGGCCCGAATGGTTGCAAACCATGGAGCAGACCGCGCTCATGGGATTGTTCTGGAACAGTAGCTCGCCCGCCTCTTCTAGACGACGCTGTTTGAACAGGTCGATGACCTGCGGAATAGGCGTCTGAACCGGGCAGCCCTTAATCTGACAGAACGCCCTTTTACAACCTAGGCAACGATTCGCCTCTTCGACAATGTGGATAGCCACGCAACTCCCCTTTTTAATGCAATCCAATGGGGGCGACGATAAAGACCCTTCACCGCCGCCCCCATACAGGTAATCTCAATCTGCCGACACAGCAAAAGCCAATGCTATAACTCGCGATGCGAAGCCCCGCAGCGAGCGGACATGTGCTCGAGTGTCGCCAGGCAGTCAGCCGCCGTCACCGGCACACTGTTCTCGACCACGCAGGGAATCCCAGGGCAGGCGGCAGCCGCCCAGGCCACCACGGGCTCAAAGTCGTATCGTCCCGTCTCGCCCACGCCATGGCACACCAGGCGCGAACCCGTACCGTCGCACCAACCGGCTTCGTCCTCGTTGTCGACGACCTCATAATCCTTGGCGTGCAGCACGCGGATCTTACTGCCGCATAAGTAGAGCATGCGCGCTGTGATTTCCTGCGCTTCGTCAACGACGCTGGGGTGCAGCAGCGATACCGGGTCATAGATCACGCCGAGCGACGGGCTCGAAACGCGCTCCAGCACCTCGCGGCAGCGATCCGGCGTGTTGACCGTCTCGTTCCAGCCAGGCTCGATCAGTATTTGCCCGCCCACGGCCTCGGCGCGCTCGCAGACGCGTGCGAGTCCGTCCATAAAAGCCTCAAGCGCCTCATCGGTCATGCGGTCGTCAGCAACGCGGTTCTGCGCATTGGGGCGACCGGTCTCGGTACCCACCGGGCAGCCGCCGAGCATCTGGGCAAAGTTCAGGCATGCCTCGTACTCGGCAAAGTTATCCATGAGCTGTTGGCGATCGGGCGTCGCCAAATTCTTATAGCAGCCGAGCACGGCGACCGAAACGCCCGACTCATCGAGCACGGCACGCAAATGGTCGGCAAGCTCGCTGGTCAGGCCGCCTCGATCGATCCCCATCGATGCGTAGAGCACCTTGCTCGGCAGCTGAATGCACGAAAAGCCCAGCTCTCCCGCCATGCGAATGCGTTCCTCGACGGTCCCCTGCGGAAGGTCGTGCAAACGTACACCCGGAGTAATAGCCCCCACGTTATTCACATCCCTTATGAGCGTTGATGCCCGGGGTGTATCCGCCAAACGGGTCCTCGATGGAGCACACGCCCGAGGGGGCGAGCGGATCGCGCTTACCGGCCAGCTTGTTGTGATGCATGGTCTCGATATAGGCAAGCACCAGCGGCGCCACACCCTTTGCATCATTTTTGACCACGGGCTCGCTCATGTAGTAATCAAACGTGCCCTCGCGGTGCGCGGTGTTGCCCAAGCCCGCGACCAGGCAGATGTTGTCGAGCGCCAGCTGGCCATCATGCTCGGACAGGCAGGTCTCGCAGATGCCGTCGAAGGCGCGACGGCCGTACTGGTAGTAACGCTCGCCCAGCACGCCCAGACGGACGCCCTTCATGATGGCATTGGCAAAAATCGCGCTACCAGACTCCTCCAGGTAGTTGGGGGCGATATTGGGCAGGTTGATGACCTGATGCCACATGCCGGTCTTCTCGTCCTGATACGGCAGCATAGCGTCGATCAGGTCGTGGAACATCTTGCGAATCTCGTCCTTCTCGGCTGACATCGAAGGCGGCATGAGCTCCCAGGTATCGATGAGTGCCATGGCAAACCAGCCCTCGGCGCGCAGCCAGAAGTTAGCCGAAAGGCCGGTGACCGGGTCGCACCAGAACTGTTTGCGGCTCGCGTCGTAAGCGTGATAGTACAGACCGTTGAGGGGGTTGCGCATCAGGTCATGCACGACCTGGAACATATGGAAGCTGTCCGAGCAGGCACGACGGTTGTGGAAGCTCAGCTCGTACTGCATGTAGAACGGCTGGGCCATATACATGCCATCGAGCCAGATCTGGTTGGGATAGACGGCCTTGTGCCAAAACACGCCTTCTTTGGTGCGCGGCTGGGTCTCGAGCTGGCGGTAGATGGTGTCCATGGCGGCACGGTACTTGGGCTTGCCCACCAGGTCATAGAGCTTGTAGAGGGTCTTGCCCGCATTGACGTTATCGAGGTTGTAATCCTGCGGGTTGTAATGCTTGATGGTACCGTCGTCCTGGACAAAGAAATCGATGTAGTCATCGGCAAAGGTCAGGTAGCGCTGCTCACCCGTGATCTCGTACAGCTCGATGAGCGCCTTGATCATGCAGCCGTCGATATAGTTCCAGGTGTTCTCCTTGCCGGCGCGAATCTTTTCGATATTCCAAGCCGGCGCCTGCGGCGTAGAGGTTTCGATCAACTGCTCGATATAACGGTCCAGGATTTGATTGCAACCCATTGCTGTCCCCTCTGACATAAACGATAGGTGAACGTTACCCCTAGTGTAACGCGAACGGGGAATATAGGGTGAACGTTAACCCTATATTCCCCGCAAACGGCAGACTTTTAGCGGCAAACGGCGGTGAGACCCGCGGCGATGCGATGCGCCAGGCGCTCATAGCCGGCAGGACTGTAATGCAGACCGTCCGGCATATAGAGCTCGCGGTGCTCTGGCAAAAACGGGCTGATGCCACTTTGCGCATACAGGTCAATCACCGGAACGGAGTAGCGGTCACAGACCTCGAGCATCGCCTTTACGTAGGCGACCTGCGTCAACCCCAGGTGATTGAGCTCATCGCTTGCCGGGATATCCTTCTCGTGCTTACCGCTCGTCTTGCACGGCGTCATAAACACAAGCTTTGCCTGGGGCGAACGCGCCGTGATGGTGCGGATCAGGTAATCGAGTGCACCATAGAACTCGTGCACATCGGTACTGCCCAACTCGCCAAGCGGCACGTTGCGGCTAAAGTCGTTGACGCCGCCAAAGACGATGTAGATATCAGCCGCATTGTCGATGCCGTCCAGGCGCTCGACAAACGAATCGCTGCGGTCGGCCTTGATGGCGATGCGCGAACCCTTGATGCCAAAGTTCTCGACGACCGCGCCTCCCAGCAACGCGCCCAGATGCGAAGTCCAGGAGATGTCGTTACCGCCTGCGCCGCATCCGTTATCGCCCCATGTGGTCGAATCGCCAAAGCAGCAAATGGTCGATTCACTCAAGCTCTTCGTTTCCATAATCTTCTCCTCATCCGCCCATCGGCGGTCATACAGGAACGTACCGTTTATTCGCAGCATGCCGAGGGGCTATGCACGGGCGCATTCCGCAACGTGCGAATCGAGCCATTCGATATCCTCGGCAAGATGTGTCACGCCCAGATGGTGTTCACCCGGACACACCTCGTGCCGCAGGCCATCTCTGCGACCCAGCAACTTGTAGGCATCGCGCACGATCTCGAGCTGCTCGTCAACATTTTTCAGCCCGCGCGAACCGTTCAGATGATCCTCTTCGCAGCTTTGCACCAGCAGCGGATGCGGCGCGATGAGCGAGGCAATATCGCCCATGTCGAGTAAGCGCCAAAGTCCGGGTGTGTAGTTGCAGCTGCAATTGCCATTGAGATGCAGCAGCGAATCGTCGACACCGTACAGATAGCCCGAGACAAACGCCTTGCGCACACGCGGGTCGAGTGCGGCCAGGTACAACGTCATGTAGCCGCCACCCGAAAAACCAAAGCAACCCAGGTCATCCATGGCAATGTCGCCGCGCGCCTCCAAGTAATCGATCAGACGCATGTTGTCCCAGGCGTTGAGGCCCGCGACCGTAAGACCCAGTGGCTCGGCCATACGTGCTTGATTCAGACACGTACCGCGCAGGTAGCTGTTCTCGTCATCGCCCTGACCCTTCCAGTCACGACGGTATCCCCAACCGCGCGCATCAGGGCAGACTGTCACGTAACCCATGCGTGCCAAACGCAGACCGTAGTCGTAATTGAACTTACGCACGGCATCATCGACAGCCGGCACGCCCGCAACACCGGCTACGCTTGCAGCACCCGCTCCCTGATGGCCATGCGGGCAGATATAACAGCGTTTGAGTCCCCGCTCATCAAGCTTAGGATGAGACGGTTCCAACAGGTAGAACGGCATCCAAACATCGCGCTCGACCTGCAACATCGCATGGGTGCGCACGATGCCGCCGGCAACCCGCACGCGGCTGAGCTCACGAATCTCAATCGGGACGCGGTCCATAAGCGAAAGGCCCAAAACATCGTACAGACGAGTCCTGGTCGCAATCATCCATGCCTCAAAATCTGCAGGAGTCTTGCCCGTAAAAGCAGCCGAACGCCCCTCGCGCTTCAACCGGGCACGCAGCGCAGGTTCGTCTTCGCAGTACGTCTCGATGTGCACGGTGCGGCCGTTGGCAGACAGTTCAGCCGTCTCAACCGCACCACCGTCGCCGCCCTCGGGATCCCAGCCATCCGCACCGGCAAGCACCTGCTCGCGAGCGTACCCGGCGGCAGCCATCGCATCGAGTTCATTCGCCCACGGCACCCAGCCGGTAGTATCACCCGCCGGCCCATGCAGAATCGCGCCAGCATACTGCACGCAGTTGTGCGCCGCCGGCTTATTCCAATCCCACCAGCCTTCGCGCTTGATATGTCGCCCCAGCCAGCAATCGATCAGCACAGTTTGCGCCCATTCGCGCCAAGGACGACCCAGGTAGACCGAATCCGGTGCCACGCTATCCGGAGCTGTAAACGAACAGCCGTGGAACACAAAGCCGTGCGGCTCGCCTTCGGGCGTCGACGCCGCCGTCACGTAGCCGTTCACGTCCATATCGCGGTTGAGCGAGCGAATCTCGCACCCCTCAAAGTAGGCACGCGCGCCGCCAAAGATAAAGTCGACATCGCCCTCGATCCGGCAACGTCGAAAATACTGGCGCCCCACCCGGCGCGGCGCATACCGTTTGGGTCCTATAAACCCGCCCGGTTTGGCCTCATGCGGCGGCAGAGGACCCAAAAACAGCGTGTCTTGGTGCCCCTTAATGCAGCAGGCATCGACAACCAGACGGTCGCCATCGGCATACAGGGCAATCGCCTGACCGACCTCGCGCCCATCGCCCGCATCGTTTTCGATCGTGAGGTTCTCGAGCCGCACGTCATCAGCGTCGACCAAAACGGTATA
Source organism: uncultured Collinsella sp. (assembly GCA_958435945.1). Lineage (GTDB taxonomy): Bacteria > Actinomycetota > Coriobacteriia > Coriobacteriales > Coriobacteriaceae > Collinsella. The sequence goes on from CAUBIC010000002.1 coordinate 156,134, forward strand.
GGTCCTAAAGGTGCCGAGCATTCCGTCGATGCCCGAGCCGTCCCCCGAGGGCATCTTGGCGCCCAAGCCGCCCACGATACGCACGCTATCGGCCGTCTCTCCCTCAATCGTCACATGCGAGCGACGAATCTCGACCCGTTCGCGGTACTCACCCGGATCGACGCGAATCATCACCGGTTGCTCGGCATCCGGATAGAGCTGATCGGCTGCCGCCAAGGCATCGGAAATCGTTGGATACACTCCTGCCGCAGCCCTCGAAACGCGCAGCGTATAGATACTTTCGCTCATCGTCCATCACGCTCCCAGGAAGCGAACTGCTCAGGCCAGCCCTGAACTTGTGGCTGAATATGCTCGGCGCAGCCCTTAAATGCCGTTAGGGCCGTGGCGAGCGATGCCCCATGCTTTCCATGCGGAAAGACATGTAGGCTAAAGCCAATCCCGTGGTCGGCAAGAGCCTGCGCAAGAAGGAGGCTATTTTGAACTGGTACCGATGCATCCTCGGCGGTATGCCACAAGAACGTACGGGGGAAGCCCTCGCCCACCATATTCTCGATCGACAACTTTTGAGCCAAAGCGCCATCGGCACCCGTTAGGTGTTCAAATGAACCACGATGAGCATAGGCCCCCGAGCTTACGACCGGATAGCCCAAGCAAAGTGTGTCAGGCCGAATCGACTCAGGCGATGCCGCAATCGACTCTGCAAGCCAGGGTTGGTCCCAAAGCGCCCCGAGCAAGCCAACTAGATGCCCACCGGCCGAAAAACCCATGACCGTAATCCGATCAGGATCGACACAGTACTCTGCCGCATGGCTTCGGACGGTATCGACCGCCCGCGCGAGTTCTTGCAATGCCAGCGGATAGACAGCCGGAGCAACCGAATAGTTCAGTACAAACGCTTGGTAGCCCATCGCCAACAAACGGAGCGCTACCGGCTCGCCTTCGCGCGGCGAAACGTGATCGTAGCCGCCTCCTGGCACGACCACAACTGCAGGCAGCGGTTTTAAAGCATAAGCATCTTCGGTCGGGGCAAAAACATAAGACGTAATCGTGGCAGACGAGCCATCGACCCCGACAGGAATCGTTTTATTGAGCATGTATTCCCTTTCACCATGATGCGTAGCGCAGCGCACACGGCCGTATCGCACAAGGGCTGCATTGCCGATTTATCCGACAATGCAGCCCTGGTCATCAACCCGAGTTAGGAACGGACAACCTTGTCGACGTTCTGGAGCTGCAGTTCCTCGCCGTCCTGGCCCTCGATCACCACATTTTGCAGGTCGAGTACCTTGACGTTTTGCGCGATGATGCCCTGGCGCACCATGGGCTCAACGCCACAGGCCATGGCCGGAACAAAGGGCTCGGCATCCGGCGCGAAGGTCACGTGGGCATCCTCAAACGTCAGGCGCGTCACCTTACTCTCGGGCAAGCCCGTGATGTAGGCGGCGGCAGCGTGGCAGTTGGTGGCTTCGATATCGCGGAACGTCGTAGTGCCGAAGCCGGGTGTACGGTCGTCGACGGGTAGTGCCTCGCGGCTCTGAACGTAGTCGGTCTTGCCGTCCTTGTCGCAGAAGTAGAAGGAATTAACCACGAAAGGCGTGAGCACCTCGTCCATGCGAATGTACTCAAAGGTGATGCCCTCGTTGACGGCGTCCTTGCCGCGACCGCGGCGGGTCTTGACGCGCAGGCCTCGATCGGTGCGCTCAAAGAGACACTTGCTCACGGTGAGGTCCTTGATGCCGCCGGCTGCCTCGGATCCCAGCACCACGGCGCCATGGCCGTCGTGCATGTAGCAGTGCGAGATCAACACGTCGTGCGTGGCGGGACGAAGCTCGGACTCAATGCCCAGTTTGCCGCTCTTGATGGCGATACAGTCATCGCCCACCGAGAACTGGCAACCCAGGATGCGAACAAAGCCGCAGCTCTCGGGATCGAAACCGTCGGTGTTGTGGGAGTTCTTGGGACCCTCGATGGACAGGCACAGGGCATCGACATGTTCGCACAGAATGGGATGGATATTCCACGCCGGGCTGTTGCGGACGGTAAAGCCGGCAAGGCTCACGTTTTCGCACTCGGACAGGAAGATCATGCGCGGGCGGGCGACCTCGCGGCCCTCCTCGGGGCGGAAGATATTCTTAAAGTCCTTGTTCCACCAGTTATCCTCGGCAAAATCGGTCTGACCGTCGATGGCGCCGCGGCCATAGATGCACACGTCGTGCACGCTCAGACCCGTAAAGGTCGAACAGTAGGTCGAAAAGCTCTCGCCCTCCCAGCGGCCCAGGGGCAGCATATCGGTGCCGGCATACCCGGTGCCCTTGTCACCCGTGACCGTGCCCGGAATGTAGGCAAGCGCCGCGCGGTCGTGACGGGCCAGCAGCACCGCGCCCTCGGCGAGCTCGATGTTGATATTACTCTTAAGGAAGAGGGACTTGATGCGGTAGTTGCCGGCGGGAATCAGCACGCGCCCGCCCTTGGGGCAAGCCATGATGGCAGCCTGGATATTGGTGGTGTCATCGTGCTCGGCATCGCCTTTGGCGCCGCAGTCGCGAACGTTGATGGTAAAGGGCTCCGCGGGCGTGGTGACGCCCACGCTCAGCTCGCGCTCGCCGCAGACAAAGCGGACGAGGTTGCGCTTGCCGGGAACCAGGCCGTCAACATAGGTCTCGACCGTATTCGTGGTACCGACGGGCTCATCGTTGACAAAGATCTCCCACGTATCGGCACAGGTAAAGTAGCCACCGTCGTCGAGCTCGATAACGGCCGCGCGGGCGTTGCGCCAGATAACGTTCGTCTCCATGAGTCTCTCCCTCAAATGTAATCAGAAGTTCATACTACTCGTTTTTAAAAAAGGGCCGCACCCGCCGGTTGATCTCCGGTGGCACGGCCCTGTGATTTGGACGATGCGCCTGCCCTACTCGGCGGGGATTACGCTGCCGTCCTGGAAGCCAACGTTGTTGTGAGCGAAGCAGTCCTCGTACTTGAAGCCGGAGAGCTCCTCGCAAAGAGCCTTGACCTCGGGCTGGACGTCGGCCATCTTGCCGCCCTCCTTGACGCGCTTGATCTCGTCGCAGAGGATGTCGCACTGTTCCTTGTCGATCTTGATGCCGCGGGCAAGGATAGCCGCGAGCAGGAAGAAGCCGGCGCAGCCGATAAGCATGTAGCCGCAGATGTACAGAGGCACGGTGGCGGGCTGGGTCACGGCGTCGCTGTTGCCGGCGGTCTGAATGAAGCCGGAGGCAGCAAGGACGATAGCCCATGCGTTGACGGCGATAGCCTGGGCGATCTGCTGGCAGAGCTGCTGAGCGGAGCTGTAGATGCCCTCGCGACGACGCAGGGTGATGAGCTCATCGACATCGGGGATGTAGTTGAGCAAAACATCGGGCAGGTACTGGAAACCAACGTAGAAGAACTTCCAGATGGCGAAGATGATGGGGTAGGCAATCATGGCGATGGCGACCGTGGAGGTGCCGTTAATCTGACCAAAGGCGAAGTAGTTGTAGGCGATGATGCACGCAGCGCAACCGACGTTGGCCAGGTACCAAGACTTGTGGAAGCCCTTCTTGGCCATGAGGGCAACCCAGATGGCGGTGCAGACGATAGCGACGACCTTGCCGGGCATCTCCATCACGGACTCATAGGACTTAGGAATCTGCAGGCAGTAGACGATGAAGAAGGACAGGCAGGCAGACCAGCAGGCAGCAGCGAGCTTCGTGGAGACCTGTGCATACAGGACCTTGCGGAAGGACTTATTGCGGAAGGTAGAGACAACGTCGATGAAGAACTTCTTGATACCCTCGCCGACGCTCTCGATCTTCTCCTGAGCCACCTCCTCGGGGGTGTGCTCCCACGTGGACAGGTACACGCACAGCAGCGAGATTGCCATGACCGAAGCGTTGACCGTAGCGATGATGAAGTAGCTGAACGGGTTGGTCTCGCCGAAGGTGCCAAAGCCAAAGCCGACGAGTGCTGCCATCAGGAAGCCGGCGGCGTTACCAAAGAGGTGCTTGTAGCCGGTGAGGTACGTACGCTCCTTGAAGTCGTCGGTCATCTCGATGGTAAGCGGCGACAGGTTGGCGGTGCAGAACGTATACGCGACGTTGTAGATCAGGTACAGCACAAAGTAGTACGGGAAACCAAACGGCGTAGCCACAAAGATGAGCGGCTCGGCGACCATCATCGGGATTGCCAGCAAGATCCAGAAACGGCGGCGGCCAAAGATACGGCCGATCTTGGTAGCGTAAAAGTTATCGGCCACAAAGCCCATGAGCGGGCACAGAATGGCGTTGAGATAGATGGCGAACGAGCTGATCAACGCAGCCTCGCCTGCGGACAGACCGCACTCCGTGGACAGGAACAGCACCATGTAGCTGTGCGTAAAGGTCAGGGCACCAGAGTTGAGCATGCCGCCCATACCAAAGCCCAAGCGCGTCCAGAATGTGATCTTGCGCTTTTTACCGATCTTGTTAGTCATCGAGCTCCCTCTCTTTTCTCGATTGTCTTGGAACAAGACATTGGAGTCCATACCGACGTCTGTCTGCATGCCGTTCAGGGTGAACGTTTAGCTAGATTATGCGCGATTGCTTATAATAGGTGAACGTTCACTTGTATATTATCCTTGAACGGTCGTTTTTTGCCGTTGAACGGACCTGAAAATGAAAATATCCCTGCATTTTTGATTATTAAGTCGATTCAGCACCACGCAACCACTAGGTGAACGTTCATTGTTCTCTGGAGATGAGGGAGGTGCCGGGCACCCTTCCCCAAAAAAGCCGTGCACGACAACGCAACGAGAAACGAAAAAACGACCCCGCCGAGAATGTCCTCAGCGGGGTCGTCCGGTCTTTGCAACAGCTTGCCCGATCACGCGCTCAACGTGTCATCGCTACAGGCAGACGCCGTCCTTCCAGATGCTAATCTCGTGACAGCCGCGACGCTCGGCGCTGGTAAGCTTGCCGCTCGCCGTGTCCAGCACCAGCTGGTACAGGTCATGGGCAGCCTCGTCGAGCGTGCGCTCGCCGGTGGCGACCACACCGGCGTTAAAGTCCATCCAGTTGGCCTTGTGGTCGCACAGACGCTGGTTGGTGAACACCTTGAGCGTAGGCGCCGGCGCACCAAACGGCGTGCCGCGGCCGGTCGAGAACAGGATCACGTGGCAGCCGGCAGCCGTCAGGGCCGTGGTGGATACCATGTCGTTGCCCGGACCGCACAACATGTTCAGACCATGCTTGGTAGCCTGACCGGCGTACGGCAGCACGTCGACGATGGGGGCAGATCCGCCCTTTTGCACGCAGCCGCAGCTCTTGTCCTCGAGCGTGGTAATGCCGCCGTCCTTGTTGCCGGGGCTCGGGTTCTCATAGACGACCTCGCCGTGGCTGATAAAGTAGTCCTTAAAGCCGTTGAGCATGTCGGCCGCCGCGTTAAAGACGTCTTGGCTCTCGCAACGATCGAGCAGAATGCTCTCCGCGCCAAACATCTCGGGCACCTCGGTGAGCACCGATGTGCCACCGCGGGCTACGACCATATCGCTCACGCGACCGATCGTGGGGTTGGCGGTAATGCCCGAAAGACCGTCAGAGCCACCGCACTTAAGGCCAATGACCAGTTCGGAGGCGGGAATGGGCTCACGCTTGGCCCGCTTGGCCAGGTCGGCCAGCTCAGACAGAATCTTGTGGCCCTCGACCTGCTCGTCGGCTACATCCTGGCAGGTGAGGAAGCGAACGCGCTCGTGATCGAAGTCACCGAGCTCGTCGAGCACCTGCTGGTGCGTGCAGTTTTCGCAACCAAGGGACAGGAACAGCACACCCGCAGCGTTTGCGTGACGCGAGAGCGCCACCAGCAGACGGCGTGTCTGGGCGTGGTCGGCGCCGGTCTGGGAGCAGCCAAAGGGATGCGGGAAATAGTAAACGCCCTCCAGCGAACCCTCGACCAGATCCTGTGCCTGCTCGCACATGGCACGTGCGACCTCGTTGACGCAGCCGACCGTGGGGATGATCCACAGTTCGTTGCGCGTGGCGGCGCGGCCGTCGGCACGACGGAAGCCCATAAAGGTCTCGGGCTCAACCGGCTCAACGACCGGATGCGTCGGATTGTAAACGTACTCGACCTCGCCCGAAAGGTTGGTCTTGACGTTATGCGTATGAAGCCACTGACCGGGCTGGATGTCGCCCGTCACGTGGCCGATAGGAAGACCGTACTTGACGACGTCCTCCCCCGCCGCAATGGCACGCACGGCCATCTTGTGGCCCTGCGGAATATCCTCCGCGGCAACGACCTCGCCCACCCCGGGAACCGCGACGGCGGCGCCCTTGGCAAGCGGCGACAGCGCGACGATCACGTTATCGGCCGGATTGATCTGGATAGTGTTCATTACAAATGGTCCTAACCCTACAGGTTGAGCAGAAGTCGAGGCGCGGGCAAGCCGTCTGGCGCCCGCATCGGGAATTTACGCCTGGGCGTTGGCGAAGGCCTGCTTGACGCCCTCGGCGCGCACGACGGTGAGCGCGTTGACGACAAATTCCTCAAGGCCGGCGATCTGCGTAAGGTCCTCGCCCCACATCTGCTCATTGGTGAGCACGTCGTGCACCAGCTCGGCATCGTCTGCACCGGCGTGGGCGGCGTAGAAGTCGAGCACGAAGGCGTCGTCCTGAGCGGTGTACTCGGTGCCGTCGGCACGGCGCAGGTGCAGGCCATCGCCCTCGCGGGACACAAGCTCCTGCGTGTAGAAGGCGATGAGCGTAGCTAGGCTCGTGGCCAGGCACTTGGGCAGGCTGCCGGTCTCGGCAACATAGTCCTTGAGCGTGGGCAGGTCGCGAGCGCGCCACTTGGCCGTGGAGTTGAGGCAAATGGAGAGCAGCGCGTGGTCGATAAACGGGTTGTCGAAGCGGTTCTCGACGGCGGCGGCAAAGGCCTTGCAGTCTTCGACATCCAAATCGGCGGCAAGCGTCGGGATGACCTCGTGGTAGAGCATGGTGTTCATGAAGCCGCGGACGGTCTCGTCGTGCATGCAATCGCGCACGATGTCAAAGCCGGCAACCCAGGAGCCCGGAACAAAGGCAGTGTGGGCGCCGTTGAGGATGCGGACCTTGCGCTTCTTGTACGGGGTGACATCGGGGGTCACAAAGACGCCCGGCAGGCCGGCCTTCACGAAGGGGAGCTTCTCGGCAAGCGACTCATCGCCCTGGATGCCCCACATCTGGAAGGGCTCGCGCACGGCCAGGAAGGGATCCTCGTAGCCCAGGCGCTCGGCCACGGCAGCGGCCTCCTTGGGGTCGCGGATACGACCCGGGACGATGGTGTCGACGAGCGTGGTGCAGACGGTGCAGTCGTTGGCCATCCACTGCGAAAACTCGTCCTCCCAGCCCCAGTCGCTCACGTACTGGTTCATGATGCGCAGCAGCTCCTCGCCGTTGTGATCGATGAGCTCGCAGGCGAGCACGATGACGCCCGGCTTGCCGGCGGCCCAGCGGGTGTGGAGCACCTGGGCAAGCTTGGCGGGGAAGCTCGCGGGCGGCATGTCGTCGGCCTTGCAGGACGGGTCGTAGGCGATACCGGCCTCGGTGGTGTTGGAGACGATAATCTCCAAATCGTCGGAGACGGCGACCTCCATCATGGCGCGGTAGTCGTCCTCGCGGTACGGGTTGATGCAGCGGCTGCAGGCGCTGATCACGCGGGACTCGTCAACCGTGTTGCCGTTCTCCTTGCCGCGCACCAACACGGTGTACAGGTCGTCCTGGGCGTTGATACCATCGGCAAAGCCAAAGGCGCCGCTGATGGGCTGCACCATGACAACCTTGCCGTTCCAGCCGGTTGCCTCGTTGCCCATGTCAAAGAAGCGGTCGACGAAGGCGCGCAGGAAATTGCCCTCGCCAAACTGCAGAACCTTCTCGGGCGCGTCCTTGGGCAGCAGGTAGCCCTTGTAGCCGATCTTCTTGAGCGTCTCGTAGCTGATGTTCTCCATCTATGTGTCTCCTTAGGCGTTTGTTAGCGTGCAAGCAAAACGGAGCGCCGCGTGTGGCAACGGCGCTCCCGGGTTCAGTGTGATTCGATGCGGGTTTAGGCCTCGACGGTATCCAGGTCAAAGCCAAAGTAGCGAACCGCGTTGTTGTAGCTGATGTCGCGCACGATGGCTCCCAGCAGCTCCATGTCGGCCGGGTACTTGCCCTGCTCGACCCACTCGCCGATCACGCTGCACAGCACGCGACGGAAGTACTCGTGGCGCGGATAGGACAGGAAAGAGCGGGAGTCGGTAAGCATGCCCACAAAGTTGCCCAGGACGCCCTCGTTAGCCAGAGCCGTGAGTTGCTCGCGCATGCCGACCTCGTTGTCGTTGAACCACCAGGCGGAACCGTTCTGGATCTTGCCGGCGGTCGGGGCCTCCTGGAAACAGCCCATGACGGTATCGATCATGGTGTTGTCGATGGGGTTCAGGCTGTACAGGATGGTCTTGGGCAGACCGCAAGTCTCCTGAATGGAGTTGAGGAAATCAGCGAGCTGGTCGGACGGCGTGTAGTTGGAGATGCAGTCATAACCGGTATCGGGGCCGAGTTTGGCAAACATGGCGCGGTTGTTGTCGCGCTTGCAGCCAAAGTGCAGCTGCATGGCCCAGCCCAGGCGGACATACTCGCCGGCAACGAACTGCATAAAGGCAGTCTTGTACTTGAGGACCTCTTCCTCGGTAAGCGGCTCGGCAGCCAGACCCTTGGCAAAGATAGTCTCGATCTCGTCGGCGGTAGCCGGAACGTACATAACGTAGTCGAGCGCGTGGTCGGAAGCGCGGCAGCCCAGCTCGTGGGCGACATCGTAGCGCTTGGAGATGGCGGCCTTCATGCCCTCGAAGTCGCTGATCTCAACGCCGGCAACCTCGGAGAGATGCTTGCAGTAGTCGGCGAACTCCTGGCCACGCTCGATGCGCAGGGCGGCATCGGGGCGCATGGCGGGAACGACCTGAACGTCAAAACTGTCGTCGGCGGCAATCTTTTTGTGCCACTCAAAGCTGTCGGCGGGGTCGTCGGTAGTGCAGATCATGCGGACGTTGGACTGCTTGATCAGGTTACGGCAGGTAAAGCTGGCCTCAGCGAGCTTGGCGTTGGCAAGGTCCCAGACCTCCTGAGCGGTTTTGCCGTTTAGGACGCCCTCGTAGCCAAAGTAACGCTTAAGCTCCAGGTGGCTCCACTCAAAGACGGGGTTGCCCACACAACGGCCCAGGGTCTCGGCCCACTTCTGGAACTTCTCACGAGCAGGGGCATCGCCGGTAATGAAGCGCTCATCAACGCCGTTTGCACGCATCAGGCGCCACTTGTAGTGGTCACCGCCCAGCCAAACCTCGATGATGTTCTCAAAACGCTTGTCGTCCCAAATCTCCTTGGGAGAAATGTGGCAGTGGTAGTCGACGATGGGCATGCCCTCGGCAAAGTTGTGAAACAGCTCCTCGCCGGTCTTGGTGCTCAGCAGGAAATCCTGATCGTCCATGAAGTTTTTCATCAAACAACCCCTTTGTTGGCGGAGCGGGCGCACGATGCGCTCGTTATCCTCTAGGTGAACGTTCACTATACTAATTCATTGCGACTTAAAAGGTGAACGTTCACCTAACCACCATGGGGTGAACGGTCGATTTTGCCCGTTCAACGGTTACTAGAGCCGTGACTTGTATGTATTGTGAATTGGCAGGCGTCCCCGAATGCCGAACTTGAGCGCTTTTGGCCAGGTGGGTCATGTTCCGCCGTGCATTTTTGGGAGTATTCAACATCGAAGCGCACCACGCACCGTCCTCAATGCCCTATTTGATGCTCATATTGCGCCCAATCGGCATAAATAAGTGCCGCCGATGGCGAATTACGCCATCGGCGGCACTTAAAACAGTCGTTCTGAGCCTCTTTCGGGACACGCCATTGCTGAATACTCCAAAAAATGCACGTCGCAAGAGGGGGTACCAGACCAAACGGCTAAATTCCCGCGAGCTCGCAGTAACGGTCAACGTTGCTGGCAAACACCATCTCCACAGCACCCTTCTGCACGGGCTCCGCCGGAGTTTTACCCCACAGCAAATACTCGCCCAAGGTCTTGGCACCGCGGTAGGCCAGGCTCACCGGGTCTTTATAGACAATATTGGTAAAGATGCCACGACGCAAGGCCAAGGCGCTCTCGGGGAACAGGTCGTTGCCGATTACCATGACCTTGCCGGCCTTGCCGCTCGAAACAAGCGCGTTGGCGACTACCTCGGAACCAACGGCAAAAACGCTACAGATGAGCTCGGGAGCATCCGGCGCACTCAAGCGCTGCTCAAGCTCGCGCTCGAGCTGTTTGACTTGCGCATGGGCGCCGGCAAGATCCTCAACCTGCCATGGAATATCACGTTCGCGCAGGTAATTATGGAAGGCGCGGGCGGTCAGATAGTGTGAATCGGTATAAGGGTCGCCCGCCAACAGGAGCACGCGGGCGTCAGCCCCAGAAGCGTGAACCAGGTTTGCCGCCTGCTCTGCCATAAGACTGCCCGCCGCGGAATAGTCTGCCAGACTGGCACCCAGGCGATCGAGGTGCGGTCGGTCGCCATCGACGAGCTCGATCGCCACACCCGCCTCGGCAATCTGCCTCAAAAGCTCGGTTGCGCGGTCATCGCTCGGAACATAGGCAAGCAGGCCATCAATCTTCTCGCCTACCTGCAGGCGCTCATCAATCTGCTCGAGCGCATCGGCGTAGCCACCCACGCCAAATTCAACACGTTCAACCGTAATGCCCCGGTCGATGACCTCCTGCTCAAAGCGGTTGCAGCCTTCCCAAAGGTAACGGAAAAAGTACGCTCCCTCGCGCGATGCGCGGGGCAGGCAAAACACCAGGTTGATATCCTTGCGGCGCAGGCTCGAGGCACTCGTATTGCGATGGTAACCCATGGCCTCGGCCTTAGCATTCACCTTGGAGCGCACGGATTCGCTCACGCCGGCTTTACCCGTCAGGGCCTTGTGCACGGTATTGATGGAAACGCCAAGCTCGGCGGCTATGTCCTTCATGGTTACGCGAGCGCTCATGGGGATACTCCGTTATAGATAAGTTGCCAATTAACAGTACAGGTAACGATACCCCAAAATCACTCTTCAACTCGCCGCGCTCGCCCCCAAATGTGCAAAGCGCCTCGCGAACGGATGCTCGCGAGGCGCTTGGATGCCTAGACCTTATTTAATACCGCGGCCCAAGTCTTCGGCGATTTTGTCGACGCCCTTAAGTGCGGCGCACGTCTTTTTGTTGGAGCAATGCCCGGTGCAAACGCCACCCTGAGCGCAGTCGGCGCAGGTGCCCTTGCGGTAGATGCGCACGCATACCGCGACAAACGCAATACCGATAACAGCCAGTACAACAATATCGATAGGTGCCATAGCAAGCCTCCTCTAGTTAACCATCACTTACTTTACCCCATTCTCCACCTACCAAAAAGGGACAGGTTTATTTTGGTCGGTTTTATCTGCGGAAACGCCACATCTCCCCCACCAAAAAGCCCGAGTGTCGCTGGGACACCCGGGCTCGTGGAAAGGGGTTAATCCTTATTCGGACTTAGGCGGAAACTGCGGCAGAAGCAGTGTTGGTCTCATCCTCGTCGGTCCAAGCGTGCTTGGGCATGGGACGGAAGATTTGGAAGAGCATCGCAACCAGCAGCACGATGGCCACAATCGTCCAGATACCAAACTGTCCAAGAACAAGCAGGTTGTAGAACTGGTTGATGAACAGGCCAATGACCCAAGCGAAGGCGCACTCGTAGCCGATGGCAATCGCAGTCCACTTGCCGGAATCCATCTGGTTGCGGATGGTACCCATGGCGGCAAAGCACGGAGCGCACAGCAGGTTGAATGCGCCAAAGGCAACGCAAGCGCCCATGGTCGGGAACATGCCGGCGAACGCGGTCCACAGGCTCGGGTCGGTCTCGGCGGCGTCGGCCACGGACAGCAGCGAACCGGCGGTGGCGACGACGTTCTCCTTAGCCACAAGGCCCGAGACGGTCAGCGCAGTTGCCTGCCAGGTGCTAAAGCCGAGCGGGGCGAAGATCCAGGCGACCAGGTTGCCGAGCATGGCGAGCACGGAGTAGTCCATGAACTCCTCGGGGATGCCGTCCATCGCAGGCAGGAAGCCAAAGGAACCGTTGTAGCTACCAAAGTTGGACAGGAACCAAACCACGACAGTGGACGCGAAGATGACCGTGCCGGCCTTCTTGATAAAGGCCCAGCAACGCTCCCAAACGTGCAGTGCCCAAGAGCGGATCGCCGGGAAGTGGTAAGCGGGAAGCTCCATGACAAACGGGGTCGGGCGACCGGCGAAGAGCTTGGTCTTCTTGAGCATGAGGCCCGAGGCGATGACGGCAAAGACGCCCAGGAAGTAGAAGAGCGGGCTGATCCACGCCGCGGTGGTGGAAGAATCGCCGATGATGGAACCCATGAGCAGGGCGATGATCGGCAGCTTGGCACCACAAGGAATGAACGTGGTGGTCATGACCGTCATGCGGCGGTCCTTCTCGTTCTCGATGGTCTTGGTGGCCATGACGCCGGGGACGCCGCAGCCCGAGGACACGAGCATGGGGATGAAGGACTTACCGGACAGGCCAAAGCGGCGGAACACGCGGTCCATGATGAAGGCGACGCGGGCCATATAGCCGCAGTCCTCCAGGAAGGACAGCATGACGAACAGCAGGAACATCTGCGGCACAAAGCCGAAGATAGCGCCCAGGCCGCCGACGATACCGTCGCAGACCAGCGAATCGACCAGGCCGCCGTCCTCGGTGCCACCCGCCACAAGGGCGTCGTGCACCACGGTGGTGATGCCGGGGACATAGGGGCCATACTCCGCCGGGTCAACCGAATCGGCGTCGTCGCCCGCAGCCTCGACGGCTGCATCGTAGGCGTCGCGACCCTGGCCGAGCACGTACCAGCCGTCGGTGCCGAAGAGCTGGTCGTTGGTGAAGTCGGTCACCGTGCCGCCCAAGGTGGAAACGGCGATGTAGTACACGCAGAACATGATGACCACAAAGATCGGCAGGCCCAGAATACGGTTGGTAACCACGCGGTCGATCTTCTCGGAGGTGCTCATCTTGGCCGGAGCCTTGGTCATGCACTCGTCGATGATGTGCGCGATGACGCCATAGCGCTCACCGGTGATGATGGACTCGGCATCGTCGTCGCAGTCCTGCTCGCACTGGGCGACCAGTTCCTCCACGCGAGCGGCCTTCTCCTTGGTGAGGTTGATGAGTTTGCAGGCGTCTGCATCACGCTCGAACAGCTTGACGGCGTAATAGCGGCGCTTGTTGGCGGGAACGCTCGCAGGCAGATTTTTCTCGATGTGGTCCAAAACGTCCTCGATGGAGGAGTCGAACTTGTGCTCCGGCACCTGGCCCTTGGAAGCAGCGGACTTCTTAACCTGCTCGAACAGCTCCTTGATGCCCTTGTTCTTAAGGGCCGAGATCATCATAACCGGGCAGCCGAGCTTCTTGGACAGCTTGTCCGTGTCGATCTTGTCGCCGTTCTTCTCGACCAAGTCGGCCATGTTGAGGGCAACGACCACAGGCAGGCCGGTCTCGATAACCTGAAGCGCCAGGTACAGGTTGCGCTCGAGGTTGGTGGCGTCGACCACCTGGACGACAACATCGGGCTCGCCGCTCATGAGGTAATCGCGCGAGCATTGCTCCTCGGGGCTGTAGGGGGAAAGCGAGTAGATGCCAGGGAGGTCCGTGATGGTAACGTTCTTGTCGCTTAGGAGCTTGGCTTCCTTTTTCTCAACCGTGACGCCGGGCCAGTTGCCAACGTAGCCGTTGGCGCCGGTGATCAGGTTGAAAAGCGTGGTCTTGCCGCAGTTGGGGTTGCCCGCCAGCGCGACATGGATCTGAGAATCCGCCATTCAATCCTTCTTCCTTGTGTGCCTGCGCTGCTTTCTCCGCGCAGGCTGGATAATGTGCTTCAAAGATGCTGCATTAAGTTAGAAAAACCTAACTTTATCTGCAGAAATATGCGCCGCGAGTCCTTACTGAACCTCGACGACGGCGGCCTCCTCCTTGCGGATGGAAAGCTCGTAACCGCGCACGTTGATCTCGACCGGATCACCGAGCGGTGCAACCTTCACGACCTTGAACGAAGTGCCCTTGATGAGCCCCAGGTCCATAAGGTGACGGCGAAGCGCACCCTCACCGTGAAGCTTGACGATGGTGGAGCTCTCGCCCACCTTAACGTCACCCAACGTCTTCATCCTCTTGTCCCCCTTTCGGTTTTTATGAAATACTGCTGACTAACCGACGGTCATGATGTGCATGGCAACCTTGGAATCGATACCAAAGCGTGCGCCCAGCACGGTGACGATGATATTGGCGCCACTCGAGCTCACCACGTGGATTTCGTTGCCCTCGACAAAGCCGAGGTCCTTGAGGTGGTGCTTCATGTCCTCATTGCCCTTTACACGAGACACGCGCACGGTTTCGCCCGCTTTTACCATCGAAAGCGGCATGGCCGGCATCTGCGGTCCGCAAGACATGAGTGGCTCCTAACGTCAGTTCGTCCTCAACATCGACGCGATAAAAGTTAACCACGTCTATGTTCGCTTTAGTAAACTAGCACGTGGTTAACTTTTTGGAAAGGGTCCTGTTCAGTTTTTCGAAAAAGTTTCCTATACGAAACAAAACAAAAAGGCGCGGCAAAGGACCATCCTTTACCGCGCCCTATCATGCCTAGAGCGAGAGGTTTCTGATCGACGTGACGCAGGAGGCCTCATCCACACCCGAAACGCGGAAGATGATGTTCTCGCCGCACTCGCCGTAGAGAGCCATGAGGCCCATAACATCGCGGCCATCCGTGTGGCGGTCGCCGATGCTGACCGACACGTCGCTACGATGCTTGGCAATGATGTCATAGAGCAGCGCAACCGGGCGGGCATGCAGTCCCAACGGATCTTTAATCGTCTTCGTAAACTCGACCATGTCCCCTCCCACGACATCGCACATTCGGCCGGCAAACCCAGCCACGTGGTAGTTATTGTACGTTACCGGCGCACCCCCGTCTCACAAAAAACGAGGGAAGGCACACGTCCTTCCCTCGTTGCTGGCAATAGGTAGCCGCTCGCCTACATCAGGCGCAGGCTGACGTCCTTGAGCTGGGCGCCGGAAACGGCACTCGGAGCACCCGACATAAGGTCGGAGCCGCTGGCCGTCTTGGGGAACGCCATGACGTCGCGGATGGAGTCGGAACCGGTGAGCAGCATGCACACGCGGTCCAGGCCCAGAGCAAAACCACCCATCGGGGGTGCACCAAACTTGAGCGCCTCCATGAGGAAGCCGAACTGCGACTCGGCTCGCCCCTCGGTGAAGCCCAGGAGCTTGAGCATAGACATCTGCATCTCGGCGTTGTGGATACGCATACCGCCGCCGCCGGCCTCAAAGCCGTCCATGACAAAGTCGTAGGTGCAAGAACCGGCCGCCAGCGGGTCGGCCTCGATCTTGGCGATGTCGGTCTCGGTCGGCAGCGTGAAGGGCTGATGCTCGGCAGCGTAGGCCTTGCGGTCCTCATCCCAGTGGAACAGCGGGAAGTTGACGACCCACAGGAAGTCGTGGCCCTCGCGCTTGATCTCGAGTGCGTTGGCCATGTGAGAACGCATGCCACCCAGGATCTCGTCAGAGAGCAGGCGCGGGCCGGCGGCGAACATCACAAGGTCGCCGGGCTCGACGTCCATGCGCTCGCGCAGGGCAGCCATCTCCTCGTCCGAGAAGAACTTGACGATGGGGCTGTTGATGGAGCCGTCCTCGCGGAAGGCGATCCAGGCCAGGCCCTTGGCGCCAAACGTGGAGGCCACGCCGGCGAGCTTATCGATCTTGGCACGTGCCCAGGCACCGGCGCCCTTGGCGTTGATGGCCTTGACGACAGAGCCCTCCTCGTTCGCGGCAGTCGCAAAGACCTTGAACTTGGAGTTGGCAAAGATGTCGGTCAGGTCGACCAGGTGCATGCCATAGCGGGTATCGGGCTTGTCGGAGCCATAGGTGTCCATGGCCTCCCAGTAGTTCATGCGACGCAGCGGCGTGGGCATCTCGACGCCCATGCGGCCGAAGGCATCGGCCAGGACCTCTTCGAGCGCGCTCATAACGTCGTTCTGGTCCACGAAGGACATCTCGATATCGACCTGGGTAAACTCGGGCTGACGGTCGGCACGCAGGTCCTCGTCGCGGAAGCACTTGGCGACCTGGTAGTAGCGCTCGACGCCACCGACCATGAGAAGCTGCTTCAGGAGCTGCGGGGACTGCGGCAGGGCGTAGAAGTTACCCGGCTGGATACGGCTGGGAACGATGAAGTCGCGGGCGCCCTCGGGCGTGGACTTAAACAGGGAGGGCGTCTCGACCTCCATGAACTCACGGTTGTGCAGCGCCTCGCGAATGGCAAAGGTGAAGTCGGAGCGCAGCTTGAGGTTGGCCATCATCTCGGGACGGCGGAGGTCCAGATAGCGATAGCGCAGGCGGGTGTCCTCGCTGGTCTCGATGCCGTCCTCGATCTGGAACGGCGGGGTGACGGACGTGTTGAGCACCTCGGCGTGGTCGGTCAGGACCTCGATCTCGCCGGTCGCGAGCTTGGTGTTGGTGGTCTCCTCGCCACGGGCGCGCACGACGCCGTGAATCTTGATGGGCCACTCGGGACGCATAGTCTCGGCGATCTTAAAGGCATCGCCGTCGGAGTGCTCGGGGTCGAAGGTGAGCTGCGTGATGCCCTCGCGGTCGCGAAGGTCGCAGAAGATAAGGCCGCCGTGATCGCGACGACGGCTCACCCAACCGGTGAGGGTGACCTCTTCGCCCACGTTCTCGAAGCGAAGCTCGCCGCAGGTACGGGTGTGCATGGAATGCTCATCGATGGGACGGGTCTGGCTCATACCAGTGATCCTCCTTTATGGATCTGTGCCGCCCCGTGTCGTTCCGGGCGGCGTCGTACAGATTTGCCCAGCCTGCGTAAACCGCGCAGCCAGACATGGCGTTCTATCTTATCGCACCCGCGTCGATGTGCCGCGAAAAAGTAGCTCTTGCCCAAAGACTTGACGGAGACGAAACAATTGACGCGGCCTGGCCGTCGCCAAGGCGCGCCGCGTGCGACAATGTGCCCCAATACAACCGCACTCGGAAAGGCCCGTCATGACCGCACGCCTCATCGTTATGGATATCGACTCCACGCTCATCAACCAAGAAGTCATCGACCTGTTGGGCGAGGAGGCCGGCGTGGGCGAGCAAGTTGCACAGATCACCGAACGCGCCATGCGCGGCGAGCTTGACTTTAAGCAGGCGCTCGAGGAGCGCGTGGGGCTGCTTGCCGGCCTGGATGAGAGCGTGTTCGAACGCACCTTTGCGCGCGTGACGTTTACCCCCGGCGCGTTGGAGCTTGTGCGATCGGCGCACTGCAAGGGCTGGAAGGTCGGCGTGGTAAGCGGTGGCTTCCACGAGGTCGCCGACAAGATCGTGGCCGCCGCGGGCATCGACTTTTGCCTCGCTAACCGCCTGGAGGTCGTGGACGGCAGGCTCACCGGCAAGCTGGCGGCAAACATTGTGACCAAGGAATCCAAGCTCATCCAGCTGTTGGATTGGGCAGTTGAGTGCGGTGTCGACATGGCACACACCGTGGCAATCGGCGACGGCGCCAACGACATCCCCATGATTCAGGCCGCGGGCACGGGCATCGCGTTTTGCGCCAAGCCCAAGACGCGCGAAGCCGCCCCGTTTGCCATCGACGAGCGCAACCTGATGCTCGCCATGGACATCATCCTGCGCGACTAGCCGATCCGTCTAACAATTGAATCAGTCTGTCCTATAGTTTCCGAACAATTTTGTCTTAGTGTTCGGAAACATACCCTTTGAGTGCTAGACTTTGCACCGTCGAAGGGAACATATATGGATAAGCGAGATCTTGAGCAATTGCTGAGCGATGTTGCCGACGGAGCAGTCGCCCCGGCTGTCGCCCTTACGCGCATCCAGACGGCGCCAACCGCCGACCTGGGTTTTGCACAGCTCGATCTTTCGCGCGGGGTGCGCCAGGGAGCCGGCGAGGTTGTCTACGGCGCCGGTAAAACCGCCGAGCAGGTTGCCGCCATTATCGAAGCACTGCGCGATGCCGGCCAGGAGCGCATCCTGGTCACGCGCCTGGACGCCGAAAAGGCAGCCCGCACCTCGGAGCTCCTCGACAACGGCATCGACCTGGGATATGCCCCGGACGCACAGCTCGCCCTCGTGGGAGGCAAGCCCTCCCCCACCGGCAACGGACGCATCGTCGTCGCCTGCGCCGGCACGAGCGACCTGCCCGTCGCCGAGGAAGCCGCATTGACGGCCGAGTTCTATGGCAACGAGGTCGACCGCCTCTACGACGTGGGTGTCGCCGGCCTGCACCGTCTGCTCGCGCATGCCGAGGAGCTTGCCCAGGCACAGGTGGTCATCGCCATTGCCGGCATGGAGGGCGCACTGGCGAGCGTTGTCGGCGGCCTGGTGAGCTGTCCGGTCATCGCCGTTCCCACCAGCGTGGGTTACGGCGCGAGCTTTGGTGGCGTAGCCGCGCTACTCGCCATGCTCAACTCCTGCGCCAGCGGCGTTTCGGTCGTCAATATCGACAACGGCTTTGGTGCCGCCTACCAGGCAAGTCTTATCAACCATCTGAGCGCCGGCACACCCCGCGCCCGTTAAGGAGCATTCCATGTCCAACCATCAGCATACGCTTATCATCGACGGCACCTCGGGCATCAGCGGCGATATGACCGTCGCGGCCCTGCTCGACCTGGGCGCCAGCGAGGAGCACCTGCGTGAACAGCTCGCCACGCTGCCGGTCGACGGCTTTGAGATTGCCGTGACGCGCGTAAACAAGCATGGCATCGACGCCTGCGATTTCGACGTCCGGCTTGCAGAGGAGCTCGAGAACCACGATCACGATATGGCCTGGCTCTACGGCAACGAAGCAGCTGCCAAACACACGCACGAGCATGAGCACCACCATCATGACCATAGCGAGCACGAACACGAGCACTGCCACGATCATGATCATGAGGCCCACGGTCATGGCCACGAGGGTCACCATCACGCCCACCACCATCACCACCGTTCTTTGGCGGATGTCACCGCCATCATCGATGGCTCACAGCTAAGCGATGGTGCCAAGCGTCGTGCCCTCGCCATTTTTTCCGTACTCGCTGATGCCGAGGCAAAGGCTCACGGCAAAACGCCCGACACCGTCCTGTTTCACGAGGTGGGCGCCGTCGACTCCATCGTCGACGTCTGCTCTGTCGCCATCTGCCTCGACGACCTTGGTATTGAGGACATCGTGGTCGAGTCGCTCTCCGAGGGTCACGGCACCATCCACTGTGCCCACGGCCTCATGCCCATTCCCGTCCCCGCTGTCGTCAACCTGTGCCAGGCGGGCAATATCGCCCTCACGCCTGCACCGGTCGCCGGCGAGCTCGTGACGCCGACGGGCGCCGCCATCGTCACCGCGCTGCGCACGTCCGACCAACTGCCCTCACGCTACCGCATCGAAGCCGTCGGCTACGGCGCCGGCAAACGCCCCTACGAAGGTTGCTCCGGTACGCTCCGCTGCCTGCTCGTTCACGCGGACGCATAGCCATGGATGCCCGCAAGGCAAAAAGCCGCGCTGCCATCGTTACGGCGTTCTCCGAGCTCCTGTGCGAGAAAGACTACGGCAAGATCACCGTCGGCGACATCATCGCTCGTGCCCACGTAGGTCGGGCCACGTTCTACGGGCTCTTCAAGAGCAAAGATGACCTGCTCGCTGAGCTCGTGCGCGATATCTGCACCCATGCCCTCGACGATGACGGTACGCCCCTCGATGACCCACTCGTACAGGTCGAGCATATCCTCAACAACCTCTGGAATCGTCGGCAGGGTGTACGGGCACTGGTAGCCGGCGCCGGCTCACGCGTCTTCGCCGACTGCTTACGCAAGACCATCATGTCACGAGCAGCCGAAACCGTGCCCGTCGACCCCTCAGGCCCCGCCGGCACCATGGACCGAAGCTTCCTACTACACCACATAGCCTCAAGCTTTGTAGGAATGGTCCAATGGTGGGCCTGGCACAATTTCCAAGCAGATAAAGACGACGTAGCCAAAGACTACCTCTCAGCCATAAAGCCCCTCTTCACCTAAGTAAGAAGCTCATCCCAAATCATCGACCCAACGCAGGGCTCCGCGCACCCCAAAGTGTCACTCGCGCCTCAACGCCCCCACCAGCAACAAGCCCCTCCCATCCAAATTCAGATATATATGTTGGGTTGCTTGCTCGAGCGCAGCAAAGACCCCGCAGCCGTCCGCATGGGGTAACTTCCCAGCGTACTCCGCAGGACGAAAGAACCCCCGCCGCACGAAGTGTGAACTGCCTCCCATTTCTTGGACATGAGAAATGGGAGGCTTTTTATGCGTGTC
>CAUBIC010000003.1 GCA_958435945.1 uncultured Collinsella sp.
AAGCACTTAATGTGCTTTCCGTCTTGCGCAGGACTGTAGAGCAGCAAACTTAACCGCCCCGCCAGGCAGGCGAGCGTGCAGGAACGACATCCGTCCAATAATTCGTGCGAAACATAATGAAAAACAGTTTGATGTGAGTTAATATAAACAACGTCGTGAATATGGCTCCTGTCGCATGGCTGACAGGGGTTAAACACAAAAAGGAGTCAATTATGGTTTCTGAGAAGGCTACCCTCGTTAATCCTCAGGGTCTTCACATGCGTCCGGCTGGCCTCTTCGCCTCCACCATGGGCAAGTACGCCTGTGACGTGACGGTCGTCACCCCCGAGAAGGAGGTCAACGGCAAGTCCCCGATGGCCCTCATGGCTGCTGGTATCCCCTGCGGCACCGAGGTCGAGGTCAAGTGCGACGGCGCCGACGAGGCCGAGGCTCTGGCTGCTGCCATCGAGCTCATCAAGAGCGGTCTTGGCGAGTAGAACTCAAACGGGTCGCATGTTGAACAACTAAGTTCATATTTGGGGGCGCAGTGACCTGTTGTAAGGTAACTGCGCTCTTTTGTCATGGATATGGCAAAACGCTTTATCACATGACACGGAGAGAGGAATGGGAATGTATCAGGGAGTCAACGCATCCGAGGGCATCGGTATCGGCACCGTCATGGTCGCCGTCGATCCCGACTTGACGTTTGAGCCGCACGAGGTTGCTGATTCGGCAGCAGAGAAGGAGCGCTATCAGTCCGCTCTTTCGGTCTTCTGCGAGAAGACCCAGGCTCAGGCCGACCACATGAAGGAGACGGTGGGCGAGGCCGAGGCCGAGATCATGAGCGGACACATTGTCCTTGCTCAGGACCCGGGCATGACCGACGCCATCAACGCCGCCATTGACGGCGGCACCTGCGCCGAGCAGGCGCTCATGGACACTTCGACCATGTTCGAGAACATGTTCCTGTCCATGGACGACGAGATGTTCCGTCTGCGCGCTGCCGACATCGCCGACATCCGCACTGGTATTCTGGCCGAGCTGCTGGGCAAGGAGGTCGTCGACCTCTCCGTCCTGCCCGAGAACACCGTCGTTGTCGTGCACGACCTCACGCCGTCCATGACCGCCACGATCGATAAGGCCCATGTTGCCGGTATCGTCACCGAGACCGGTGGCCGCACGTCGCACTCCGCGATCATCGCGCGCGCCCTCGAGATCCCGGCTGTTCTTTCGGTTGCCAACAGCTGCACCGCACTGCGCAACGGCATGACCGTTGTCGTCGACGGTGGCAAGGGCGTCGTCGAGGCCGATCCCGACGAGGAGACGCTCGCCGCCTACACCGCCAAGGCCGAGGCCTTTGCTGCCGAGAAGGCGGCCCTCGAGGCTTTCCGCGGCAAGCCGTCCGTGACTGCCGATGGCATCAAGAAGATCATCGCCTGCAACATCGGTAACCCCGATGATGTGCCCAACGCACTCGATCACGACGCCGAGGCTATCGGTCTGTTCCGCTCCGAGTTCCTGTTCATGGACTCCGCCGAGCTTCCTTCCGAGGAGGAGCAGTTCAACGCCTACCGCAAGGTCGCCAGCGCGCTCAAGGGCGCTCCGGTCATCATCCGTACGCTCGATGTGGGTGGCGACAAGGAGATTCCGTATCTGCACATGGTCAAGGAAGATAACCCCTTCATGGGCTTCCGCGCCGTGCGTTACTGCCTGGCCAATCCCGACCAGTACAAGGTCCAGCTCCGCGCTCTGCTGCGCGCCAGCGCCTTCGGCGATGTCAAGATCATGATCCCGCTCGTCACCTGCGTCGAGGAGGTCGTGGCTGTCAAGGAGCTCGTCGAGCAGTGCAAGGCCGAGCTGACCGAAGAGGGCCGCAAGTTCAACGAGAACATCGAGGTCGGCATCATGGTCGAGACGCCTGCCGCCTCTCTGCTCGCTGACCGCCTGGCCAAGGTCGCCGACTTCTTCTCCATCGGCACCAACGACCTGATCGGTTACACCATGTGCGCCGACCGTGGCAACGACACCATCTCCAACCTGTACCAGGTGTACTATCCCGCCGTGCTCCGCTCGCTCAAGAATATCATCGAGAGCGGCGTGAAGGCCGGCATCATGGTCGGTATGTGCGGTGAGGCCGCTGCCGATCCGCTGCTCGAGCCGCTGCTGATCAGCTGGGGCCTGGAGGAGTTCTCGATGAGCGCTCCGTCGATCCTGCGCGCCCGCAAGACCATCAGCCAGTGGACCAAGGCCGAGTGCGACGAGCTCGCCGAGAAGGCGCTCGCCTGCAACACCGCCGCCGAGGTCAAGGCACTGCTCGAGTCCGCAGCTCGCTAATTTGGTATCAGAGGTAACCGCGTGGTTGGAATGGGCCGGCCACGCGGCCCTCACATATACAGGGGGTACTGTAAATGTTCTACACGCTAACCGCTAATCCGGCTGTCGACATGACGGTTTCGAGCTCTCCGCTCGAGCCCGACGAGAACGTCCGCACCGGCTCGGCCAGCTACACGGCCAACGGCAAGGGCCTCGACGTGTCCTTCGCCTTTAAGAAAATGGGCGTCGACACCGTCGCGCTCGGCTTCTTCGCTGGCTTCACGGGCAAGTTCATCGTCGAGGAGGTCATGAACCTGGGTTGCCTGTGCCGCCCGGTCTGGACCGACGGCATCACGCGTATCAACACCTACGTCAACGATGGCCAGCACGAGTACGGCATCCTTAACCCCGGCGCCCCGATTACGCCGGAGCACCAGAAGGAGCTCTACAACATCCTGGACACCGCGGGCGATCTTGAGTGCCTGATTGTCTCCGGCTCCGTGCCTCCCAAAGCTACACCCGACTTCCTGGCCCAGGTTATGGAGCACGCTCAGGCTCGTGGCGCCGACGTCGTCCTGGACCTGTCCTCCGACAAGCTCAAGGAGCTCGCTCACAAGAAGCCGCTGCTCATCAAGCCGAACCATCACGAGATGAAGGCCATCTTCGGCGTGCCGGTCGACACCGACGACGAGGTCCGCGTTGCCATGAAGCTCGCCCACGACGCCGGCGTCCAGAACGTGCTGCTCACCCGTGGTAGCCGCGGCGATGCTTATTTCTCCAACGGCGAGGACATCTGGTACGCCAAGCGTGAGTTCAACATCAAGCTGGTCTCTTCCGTCTGCGCCGGCGACTGCACCCTCGCCGCGTTCCTGCACAAGTGGTACAGGGATCGCGACAACGTCGAGGAGGCCATGAAGCTCGCTATGGCCACCGGCGCCAACGTTGCCGAGTCCGTGGGCATTGGCGACTTCGGTCACGTCGATGAGTACAGCAAGCGCGTTGCTGTCCGCAAGCTCGATCGCAAGTAAGCGAAACACGACATATTCGTGGTTCTATGGCGCCTCGGCTTTGGCCGGGGTGCCATTTTTGTTAATTGCAAAAGAGCGTCAGGGCAAGCCCCTTGATTTTTTGCCGCGCTTTGCCGCTTTTCTGCCGCCCTGCACGCGTTCTACACCGTTCGCCGAGTTGCTATAGCCTTTTCACGTGGCGTGGAATATACTTTCATTAACACGTTGCCTTGTGAAAGGAACTTACATGATTTATACGCTCACTGCAAATCCCGCCATTGACTACAACATTGCCTGCGACGGTCTTTCCGCCAACACCGTCACCCGCACGCGCAACGCGGTCTATACGCCCAACGGCAAGGGTCTCAACGTCTCGTTCACCCTCGATCACTACGGCGTCGACACCACGATCCTGGGCTTTTTTGCCGGTTTCTCGGGCGAGTTTATCGTCAAGGGCGCCGAGGCCCTGGGCGTGCCCGTCAAGCCCGTGTGGACCGACGGCATCACGCGCGTCAACGTTTTCCTCAACGCCGGCCCCGATACCGAGTACAACATGGTCAACGCAGGTGCCGCCATCAATGCAGCCAACGAGCAGGAGATGTTTGAGCTCATCGATTCACTCGATGACATGACCTGCCTGGTCATTAGCGGCTCGCTGCCCCCCAACACTTCTGAGGGTTTTCTGGCCGAGGTCCTGCGCCGTGTTAAGGCAAAGGGTGCCGAGTTCGTGCTCGATATCTCGAGCCATCAGCTGGCCGACCTCATTGCCATGGAGCCGCTGCTCATTAAGCCCAACGATGACGAGCTGCTTGACATCTTTGGCATTAAGGTGAGCGGTGGCGACGACGAGTCCGTCAAGGGCGCGATGGCCGAGCTGCATGCCAAGGGCGCCAAGAACGTGCTGCTGACCCTTGGTGGCGACGGTGCGTACTTCTCCAACGGTGAGCATATCTGGTTTGCCAACCGCACCTTCGAGGTCAAGCTACTGTCGACGGTCTGCGCGGGCGACTCCTCGCTTGCCGCCTTCCTGTCCGTGTGGCACGATGCTCCCGAGCGCGTCGAGGACGCCCTGCGCCTCTCGATGGCCACCGGCGCCAACGTGGTGGAGTGTGCCGGTCTGGGCGATTTTGCCAAGGTGGACGAATATAGCAAGCACATTGAGGTTCGCCAGGTCTGCTAGCCGCATCGACATATCGTTGCCGAACACCCGCTTTGGATTTCCAAGGCGGGTGTTTTTGCATTCTGGGCGCATGTGGTGCTTGCTGTCCCGTTCGTTCGGATCGACGATACGATTGCATGTGCGCGCATGCCCGTTTCTTGTTAGACTTCTTGAGAACCATCGATTAACGCTTGCAGGCGTAGGAGGCCATAGGTATGTGCAAAGCTTCGCTCAACGGTACGCAGCCCTCAGGCGCCTCCATGCGTGTGCTACATGCGCTTGAGGCAGCCGGTCTTGAGGCCTGGTTCGTGGGGGGTTGGGTACGCGATGCCCTGATGGGACGCCCCGGCCACGATGTCGACATGTGCTGCAGCGGTCTGTGGCAGGAGTCCAAGGCGGCGCTCGAGGCCGCCGGCATTGCGGTGGTTGAGTCGGGGATTATATTTGGCGGCATTACCGCCATTTGTGACGATGAGCGCATTGAGGTCACGACGTATCGTCTGGATGGCTTTTACACCGATGGCCGCCATCCCCAGAGTGTGGAGCGTGCGGCGTCACTTGAGGACGATCTGGCGCGTCGTGATTTTACCGTTAATGCCATGGCTTGGCATCCCCGGCGCGGTCTTGTCGACCGCTATGATGGCCAGGGCGACCTGGAGCGTAGGTTGATCCGCGCCGTCGGAGATCCCAAGCGTCGCTTTAATGAGGATGCGCTTCGCATGCTGCGCGCCGTGCGTTTTGCCTGTCGTTTGGATTTTATGATCGAGCCTAAGACCAAACAGGCGCTTGCCGAATGCTCATCGCTGCTCGATGCCGTGGCACGCGAGCGCGTGGGCATTGAGCTCGAAGGCATTCTTTCGACCGGTCACGGGGGAGACGCGATGCTGCGCTATCCCGAGCTTATTTGTGCCGCCGTGCCCGAACTTTCGCCTGCTCGTGGGTTTGACCAGCGCAGCGTCTACCATGCCTTTAATGTCTATGAGCATATTGCTCGCGTGTTGACGGTGGCGGGGGAGCTGGCGCTGTGTGACGGCGTGGAGCCTTCGCCGAGCTTAATGTGGGCAGCGTTTTTGCACGACGTCTCCAAGCCCGACTGCTTTACGGTCGACCATGCGGGCAGCGGCCACTTTTACGGCCATCCCGAGCTTGGCGCCAAGAAGGCGCGCACCATTATGGATCGCCTGGCGCTTTCGCACGATTTGGTTCGCGACGTTTGCCTGCTTATCAAGTATCACGATAAGCCGTTGCGCCCTGAGCGTTCCTGTTTGCTCAATATGATGCGCTTGCTTTCGGGCGAGGGCGTCGACACGCAGCGCCTGATTGACGAGCTTATGGACCTTAAACGTGCCGATACGCTCGGTAAGGCGCCGTCGTGCTTCTATTACGTCGAGACGATCGAGGAGATGCGCTCACTCGCCCACGGACTGCTTGAGGCGGGGGAGCCCTATACGCTCAAGATGCTTGCCATCAACGGTGGCGACTTGATTCGCGCCGGCGTTAAACCGGGGCCGGAGTTGGGGCAGCTGCTCAACGCCGCCCTCGATGCTGTGATCGAGGACAATGTTCCAAACGAGCGCGAAGCCATCCTGGCCCACCTCAACCTAGGATGATTTTTCTGGGACGGGGCTTAAAAAATCATAGGCTGTGGCTTTTAACTGCGCTTTCCATAACCTCCCGACAAAATTTGGGCAATTTGGAATTTCTTCTTGCGCTCGCGTTTTTTGTCCCGTAATATATATCCTCGCAGCACGGCAGTGCAGATGTCATGTGGCCCGTTCGTCTAGCGGTTTAGGACGCCGCCCTCTCAAGGCGGAGATCACCAGTTCGAATCTGGTACGGGCTACCACTTCTTTTCTGCTGAGGCTTATGGCCCGTTCGTCTAGCGGTTTAGGACGCCGCCCTCTCAAGGCGGAGATCACCAGTTCGAATCTGGTACGGGCTACCATGTTTTAGATACCCGGTCTTTCGTATGAAGGCCGGGTTTTTTATTGCAAGTGGTCTGGTCTGCTAATCCCATTTGCCCCATTGCTTTACGTTTTGCTCATCTCCCATACGGGTACAATAGGCCAGATACTTTGACGGTCAGAAGGAGCCTCATGACGGAGTCCTCTCAGCATAGCCCAAAGCCCCAGGTCGAGGTTTCTGGCGGCGATGACAACAAGAGCGCGCGTCGCGGCGCCATCTTCATCGGCGTTGTGCTGATCGGCTACATCGTCTATCTGGTCGTGACCGGGCAGATGGGGCAGTTTTGGGCCGCTATGTCCAGCGTTCAGATGCCCTGGCTCTTTGCTGCATGCTTTTGCATGTTTTTGTATCTCGTTTTTGGCATCGTGGCGTACGCGATCGCCGTTTGGCTCGACCCCGAATCGCCCGTCGGTATCCGCGACCTCATTTCGGTCGAGGCGAGCGGCATCTTCTTTGGCAACCTGACGCCCATGATGATGGGCTCTACGCCTGCCCAGATTTACCGTCTGACCAAAGCTGGCCAAAACGTGGGCGAAGCGGGTGCCACGCAGTTCACCCGCTTTATCGTGTACCAGTTTGGCCTGGTGGCATGGGGCGCCATTCTTCTGCTCGCCCGTATGCCGTTTTTCGCCGAGCGTTATGGCGACATGACACTGCTGTGCGTCTTTAGTTTTGGCGGCCACTGCTGCATCCTGCTCGGCATCTTTGCCGTGGCCTTAATGCCCAGGACCGTCACGCGCGTCGCTCATTGCATCATCAATTGGCTCGAGCGCGTGGGCGTCTCGGCCACAAAGATCGAGGGCTGGCGCACCTTTGTCGATGGCGAGATCTACTCGTTTTCCGAGAAATTCAAACTATCTGCCGGCCATTTTTCGTCCATGCTGCTCACGGTCGTCATCACTATGCTGCAGCTGGCGTTTTTCTACCTGGTTCCGTACTTTTTGATGCTCTCTTTTGGCCACCACGAAGTCGACTTTTTCTCGGTCATGGCTGCGAGCGCCTTTGTCCAGCTGCTGAGCTCCGCCGTTCCGCTGCCCGGCGGCACTGGTGGCGCCGAGGGTGGCTTCGCATTGTTTTTGGGTCACTTTTTTGGCACGGCATCGACTGCCGGCTATCTGCTGTGGCGTCTGATCACCTTTATCGCGCCGACCATTTTGGCCGCCCCGCTGCTGGGCCTTAAGAGCGCTCACAACGAGAGTATCCATGCACGCTGGGACCGTATGATGCGCAAGCTCGGGCGCACGCCTCAGACGCCCTCTACGCCCGTTAAGGCACATCCTGCGTGCCAGGTTACCGTTGATCCCAATCAACGTGCTCAAAAGCCTGCTGTGGCCCCTAAGCCGGCACGCCAGACCTACGTTCGCCAGACTGGCGACGGCATTCGCGTTTCCCCGGCGGCGCTCAATAAAAAGAAGCGATCTTAGGGCCCGGTCGGCGAGTCGTGCGTTCTTGATGACGCTCGTCATTGCGATGTGAGTTGTAGGATAATCCTCTTACGTTGATTATCTCCCACATGTAGAGGACTTACAGGTGGGCTGTTGACATGAAGGGGACTCGTCTATGGCTACCACCAAACCGCGCCTTGACCGTCGTATCGTCCGTAGTCGCAATGCGATTCTTTCGGCGTTTGAGCGACTGCTTATGGAAAAGCCCCTGGCCGATATTACGGTGAGCGCTATCGCGCGCGAGGCAAATGTCGACCGTAAGACCTTCTACGTGCACTTTGGCACGGTCGACGGCTTGCTCGACGCCATTGCCGTCGATGTGGTCGAGATGATCGTCGATTCAGTCGAGAAGACGCTTTCCTCCATGGGCGGCGACACCAACGAGCGCGCACTTGGCGCGGCGGCGTCCTTTTTCAAGACCGTTAACGAGGCGCTGTGCAACAACCTGGTGCTTAATCGCCAGTTGATCGAAAACATTCCGCTTGACGACTTTATGGCTCGTCTGCGTGTGCCGCTTGAGCACGAGATCGCTGAGCGCGATCTGCTGCCCGAGGGTCTAAAGGACGAGATGTTCGACTACTACCTGGCGTTTTTGCTGTCCGGCATTATCGGCATCTATCGCACGTGGGCGTTGTCCGATGGCTCGGTTCCCATCGAGCGCGTCTCGGCGGTCGCCAACGACCTGACTCTTAATGGCCTGTCGAGCTTGGAATCTCGTTTCGAATAGCACTAGCGCCTTATCCTCCCTGAGTTGCGGTGAAATAAGGACTGAATTGGTCTTCTAGCGGTCTAAACAGTCCCTATTTCACCGCAACTCAGGGTTGAGGTTCTACTGGTAGCGCAGGCACTCCACGGGGTCGAGTTTTGCTGCCCGGCGGGCGGGGTAGAAGCCAAAGATCACCCCGATGCCGACCGATACGGCAAACGCGAGCAGCACGGTCGTAATGGAGAAGCTCGGCGTAATCGTCCCGGTGGCTCCGAACTCGCTCATAATGCCCGAGTTGGCGGCAAAGAACGTGAGCCCCCAGGCCAGCAGATAGCCAATCACGACACCTAAAATGCCGCCGGTGATGCACAGCGCCGAGGATTCGGCCAAAAACTGGGCGGTGATGTCACGTCGGCTTGCGCCCAGAGCGCGGCGAATGCCAATTTCGCGGATGCGCTCGGTCACGTTGGTGAGCATCATGTTCAAGATGCCGATACCGCCCACAAGCAGCGATATGCCGGCAACGGCGCCCATGATGAGCGAGAAGGCGCCCATAAAGGAGTTGAGGGCATCGATAGCGCTCTTCATGGAGCTTGCCGACACGCTGTCGTACTCGTCGTCCTCCGAGATGCCCTTCATGCTGCGCACCTTGGACTCGATCGTCTTGCAGAGCTCGTCCATATCCGTGCCCTCGGCGGCGAGTGCCGTCACACTGGGAAACGATGGATTGTCATCGCCGAAAAGCTCGGCGATCGTTTCTCGTGGCATGTACAGGCTCAGCGAGCCCATGGAGTCGTTGCCGCCGTCGATGACGCCAATAATCTGCACGTCTCCGCTCGAAACCTTGATGGTCTTGCCAATCGCGTCCTGTTCGTTGCCGTACAGTTGATCGGCGCCGCCGCGGCCAATGAGCGCCACGCGCGCGCCGGATTTGGACTCGATGTCGTTATAGGTGCGACCGGCAACGATCTTGCTGGCGCCCACGGCATCGAGCATGTCACTATCGACACCTTGGGCCATGACGGTATAGCTCTTATCCCCAACTTTGTACTCGGAATAGGCGCTGTCGACGATGCCGATCTGCTCGATTTGCGGCACCGTCTTGCGCAGCTTCTCGACATCCGAATCGGTGAGCTCTTGGGACGAGTAGATCTGCACCATGCGGGCCGCGTTGAGGCCCAAGCTGTTGACCAAGCTGTTTTGGATGCCGCCGATGAGCGAGGTCATGGCTATGACCGAGGCGATGCCAATGACGATGCCCAGGATGGTGAGCAGGCTACGTCCCTTGTTGGCCTCGAGCGAGTGCAGGGCTTCTTGGACAAGATCGCGGGTGCTCATGCCTCTGCTCCTTTCGGCGGTGTAGAAGGTGCGCAAATCGCTGGTAGGTTGCTGACGGCTCCGCGTAGCGTATTCGGCGCATGTGCGATATATGCGCCGTCATGGATTCGCCCGTCGCGGATAGTCACGGCACGGTCGGCCTCGGCAGCAATGCCCGGGTCGTGCGTGATGAGTACGATGGTCTTGCCTCGTTCTTGGAGCTTATGGAAGGTTTCCATGACGAGTGCCCCGGTTGTCGAGTCTAGGTTTCCCGTGGGCTCGTCGGCCAGGATGATGGGCGGATCGTTGACGAGGGCGCGCGCGATGGCAACGCGCTGCATCTGTCCACCAGAGAGTTCTGATATGCGGTGGTCCCAATGGTCGACCGGTAGCGTGACGGCTTGCAGTGCGTGCACGGCGCGCATCTCGCGCTGGTTGCGCGGCACATTGGTGTAGGACAGCGGCAGCATGACGTTTTCGATAACCGACAGACGCGGCAGCAGGTTGAAACTCTGAAAGACAAAGCCGATGCTCAGCGCACGCACCTCGGTGAGCTCATCATCGTCGAGTTCGGCGACATTGAGGCCCTGCAGGTAATAGTCGCCCGCCATCGGTTTGTCCAAGCAACCCAGGATGTTCATGAGCGTCGACTTGCCTGAGCCCGAGGGGCCGGTGATGGCGACGAACTCACCGGGGTCCACCGCCAGGCTCACATTGTGCAGGATGTGAGCGCAACCGGCCTCGCTCTCAAAGATGCGGTGCACGTTGCGGATGTCGATGACGGGGCGCATTACATGCCCTCGTCGGCAGGCATGCCGCCGCCGTCTGCCGTCATGCCCGCGCCGGTATCCATAACGATAGTGTCGCCATCGCGTAGCTTGGTAACCGGCACCTCGGGGTTGATTTCGTTGCCCTGGTCGTCGCGCTTGACCTGCGTCTTACCGACCACGGCGTCGTTGTCGTTTTGCGTCACGATGGTCACCTTAATGCGGCGTGTCTCCTTGCCTTTGCCGTCGGTTGCCACGTTGACGTAATAGTGTTCGCCATCCTCGGTCATGAGCGCCATGGTCGGCACAATCACTACGTCGTCGAGCTGTTCGGTCACCACCGAGACCTCGGCGGTCATGCCCGGCTTGAGGCGCGCGTCGGGCGCTTCGATCAAAATGTCGACGTTAAAGGTCACGCTGCCGCCGCCACCGTTGGCGGCGTCGGAGTTTGCCACCGACGCGATAGCCGTGACGGTGCCCTGGCTCACGATATCGGGAAACGCGGGATAGGTAACGTTGGCGCTCTGGCCCACGGCGATCTTGGCGATGTCCTTTTCGCCCACCTGAACCGTCACCTTCATCTTGGAGAGGTCGGCGATCTGCATGCACTGTTTGCCGCCGCTCGTGTCGCCTTCGCCCATGACCATGCCTCCGGTCACCGTAGCGCCCACTTTGGCGTTGAGCTCGACGATGCTACCCGAGCTGGGGGCCTTTACGGTGCGTTCGGCCGCCTTGGCGTTTGCCTGGTCCAGGGTCGCCTGGGCCGTGGCGAGATTGCGCTGGGCGCTTGTGACGGCGCTGGCGTTGGCGTTGGCGGTTGCATCCGTCGAGGCGGTCGCTCCATCGACATCCGATGTCGGTGCCGCCTGCGCGGCGGCGAGCGCCGCCTGCGCGTTTTTCAGGTCTTCCTGGGCAGCCGCGACCGCGCGCTGCGCCTCGGCGACGGCGTTGTCGAGCTCATCGTTTTTGATGGTCATGAGCACGTCGCCCTCGTTGACGGACTGGCCGGCTTGCACGTTGATCGATGCTACCGTGCCGTCGACAGAAGGGGAGACCACTGAGGCAGAAATTGGCTTGAGCTGTCCTTTCGCCTCGACAGTCGTGGTAAAGGTGCCTTCCATGACCATGTCGGTAACAGGCTCACCTGCAGATTGCGGCTGCGAATTGAGGACAACGCTCACAATAATGGCTATTAGGATCATGCCGCCCACGATGCCGGCAGCGATGCCGCGGCGGACGAGCTTTTTGCGGCGCCGCTCCGCGCGCTTGGCCTTGAGCTTTGCGTAGGCCTCATCGTCGGATATTCCGGCGTTACCTTGCTCGTCGTCGTTTTGCTGTGCCGTGGGGGCGCTTGTGATGAGCGGTAGAGTTTCAGTTGCGCTTTCCGGCGCGTGCCCGGAATCATCGGGGCCCGGGGTGATGGTGGGGACATTCGACATAGCGTCTCCTTTATAGAACTTACCGCGATAAGTATATGCGCCCACCGGTTGGGGCGGGCGCATAGGCGCGTTTCTTTCAGCATCGAAAGGTAGGTGACGCTGAGCTTTGTTGTGACGCGCGAGATGTGCTAGGAGTGGACGACTACGCACAGACCGACGCTGATGCAGTCGTGGAGCGCCTTGGCATCGGCCAGGCGCAGGTTGATGCAGCCGTGGCTACCGCACCACTTGTACGATTCGGCACTATCGAAACTCGAATCGTTTTGCCAGGTAGCGTCGTGGAAGCCAACCATGTTGCCCTCAAACGGCATCCAGTAGCTCACCGGGCTCTCGTATTTGGGCTTACCGGTCTTGGGGTCCTTGGCGCCGATAAGCTTGGTGGCGCCGTCGTTGCTGTTGATCTGCCACACGCCCTCGGGGGTGGCGTCTTCGCCCGGTTTGCCGGAAATAAAGTTGGCCTCCCAAACGATATTGCCGCTCTCGTCATAGTAGCGCGCGTGCTGCTCGGACAGGTCGACGTCGATATACGCTTTCCAATCGGGCTCGCCCTTGGCGGTGAAGGTGTCGGCCTTCTGGGAGTACTTGATCTCAATCTCGCCGGTCTGCTTGTTGTTAATGGCGTCCTCGACCTGTTTGGCGAGCGAGCTGCTGTCGATGGACCAACCAAAGTCACCGCCTTCGACGGCGCACTGCTTGCCATCGGCGCGCGTCCACCAGCGAGTGGAGCCCACGGTATTAAAGCCGTTGGCGAGCTCAGCTGCCCAGCTGCTGATCTGCGACGTATCAAGCGTGGGGTTGGCCGGATCGGCAAAGCTGATCCACTGCAAGACGGAGCTGCCGTCGACCTTTCCGGCATCCTCGCCGTTGAGCTTGAGAGTCACGTTGACGCCCAGGAAGTTGTTGGCGGCATCGCATGCGGCCTGGATCTGGTCGTTGGTGAGCGTGCCGTTGAGCGGCTCGTAGGCATCGTTTCCGAGCTTCGTAAGATCGACGGTCTCGGACAGCGACGCGAGCTCGATCTCCGCATACTTAATGACATGCTCGCGGTTGAGCTTTTCGTTGGAGCGGGCCTTCTCGATCGTGAACTTGCCCGCCTTCTCGTCGTAGGAGCTCGATGCCTCAAAGGTACCCGAGCGGCCTTCGTTGAATGCGTCGATGGCGGCACCCAGATCCTCCTCGAACTGCTTTTGGTCAAAGGCGTCCGAGAGCATGGACAGGTCGACGTCCTGTTCCAGGTCGATGGTACCGTTTTTGGTCGCGCTAACGTTCTTGCCGCCGAGCGAGGCAATCAGGCGCGAAGGCCACAGCAGCGGCTCGTTGCTGCCGATAATCTCGTGGGCAGCTGCCTCGCCGTCGACGATGGGCTCGTCGGATTCGGGCTGATAGGTCCAGCTAAAGTCATCTCCCGAAACGGTGAGCTTGTAGTGCTTCCAGGCGGAGTCGACCTTGGTAGCGGCGGATGAGGCGTTGGAAAACGAGATATCGACGCCGGCGATGGTGGTGTTGGGGTAGGCAATCTGCGAAAACGCCACGACGCCCACGATATAGACGATGGCGACGAGGCCGAGGACGACGAAGAACGCCGTCTTGCCGCCCGTCTTATTGCCCTTTGCGGAGCGGTTGTCGGCGGGGCCGCGATTGTTAGAAACTCGAGTGTGCGAAGGGCCCTGGTTGTGACCGGCGCCATGTGCGGAACGCTGCTGACGCTGCTGATGCTGGCCCTGATTGGGGCGCGGGGAGGTATTTGCCGCGCCGTGCTGTTGACCATGGGCTGGCGCAATGGGACGGGGCGATTGGATGCCTCCGGGCTGCCTGCTGGGCTGTTGCGGATCGGGGATCAGTTGGCTGCGGTCGAGTTGCGACATCGTGTATATTTCCTTCGAGTTTCGCTTTACGGCTCATCGTGTTTTAACTGGGCTTGAATTATAGCGATTACGCAGGTGCTTGTGTTACGAAAACAGTTGCGATAAAGGATAGGTGGGACATATGTCCCACCTATCGTTCGCTTTTGCTCACTATCCGCATATTCCGCATTTTGCGCACGCCGAGAGTGCTGCCGGAGCCTGCGCGATGCCGCCCTTGGCCGTCTCGCGCAACGTGGCGGGCAGGGCGTGGCCCACCGAGAGCATCACGTGCGCCATCTGGTCAAACGGCACCAGGCTCTTGATGCCGGCGAGGGCGAGCTGCGCCGAGCTGAAGGCCGCGGCCACGCCGATGGCGTTGCGGTTTTGGCAGGGCACCTCGACAAGGCCGCCGACGGGGTCGCAAACGAGGCCCAACAGGTTGCTCAGTGCAATGGAGCTGGCGTCGAGCGCTTGCTCGGGCGTGCCGCCCATCATCTGGACCAGCGCGGCGGCGGCCATGGCGGCAGCGCTTCCAACCTCGGCCTGACATCCGCCCTCGGCGCCGGCGACGCAGGCGCTCGTGGTGAGGTTGAGGCCGATGGCGGCGGCGCAGTAGAGGGCATCCATGACCTGTTCATCATCGAGCTGGAGGTGATCGGCGAGCGCCAGCACGCAGCCGGGGACGACGCCCGCGGAGCCGGCCGTGGGGGCGGCAACGATCACGCCCATGGTGGCGGAGCGCTCGAGCACGGCCATCGCGCGGGCCACGGCATCGGTCTGAACGGGGCCCATCAGGCTTGCGCTTAAATCGTTGCGGTAGGTGGCATCGACGAGCTTGGCCTCTCCGCCGATAAGCCCGCCGAGCGATCGCTGCGGATTGGCGATGGGGACCGTGGTCTCCTCGCGCATGACGTCGAGCACGCGGCGCATGGCTGCGATAGCATGGGCCTCGCCGGTCAGACGCGCCTCGCGCACGGCCATGACGGCGCCGATATTCAGGCCGAGCTCGGCGCACGCATCGAGCAACTGCTCGCCGTCGTCGAAGATCTCCTTGGCCGAGACACCGGGGGAGAGCGACGAGGCCGAGCCCGGGAGCTCGATAAACGTGGCGTAATCGACATTGTCGAGCTTGCGCAGCATGGGGACGACGGTGTCGTCGGGAGCGCCGTCGGTCTCAAAGACGGAATAGGCCTGGCCGCCCACCTCGGTGCGGTAGGTGCGGCAGAAGGCGATGTTGACGTGTGCGTAGGCGAGCAGGTTCGTGAGTGCTGCGAGCACGCCGGGAACGTCCTGGTGTGCCACGAAGAGCGTGGAATACATGCCCGAGATGTCGACGCCGACGCCGTTGATGCGGCTGATGCGCATCTTGCCACCGCCCAGGCTCTCGCCGCGGACCTGCGCCGTGGCGCCCGTGTCATCGACCATGTCGATGTCGACGGTGTTGGGGTGGATGGAGGCGTCGTCGCCCTTGATGTCAAAGTGATACTCGAGACCCTGCTCGCGTGCGAGGTCAAAGGCCTGCTTGATGTTCTCGTCGTCGGTATCGAGCCCCAGGATGCCCGCGACGAGCGCGCGATCGGTGCCGTGACCGCGGTAGGTGTGGGCAAAGGAGTTCCACAGGCCAAAGGTGACCTTGGTGATGCGGCCTTCCAGCAGGCTAGCGGCAACCTGGGCGCAGCGCAGGGCGCCGGCGGTGTGCGAAGAGCTGGGGCCGACCATGATGGGGCCCAGGATCTCGAATGCCGAGGTCGTAGCTAGTGTTTGCGGCTTGCCTGCCATATGCGCTCCTGTTCTATCCCGTCGTCCCGAGGGGCGGGGCATAAGGTCGCCTGCTCAAACAGTCCTGCTCGCACGGAGAGCACATTAAGTGCTCTCCGGCTCGTGCGGAACTCGCGATCGACCTTATGCCCCGCCCCTCGGGACTAAGGATACATGGTTGGAGCTGCTAGATGACAAAATTCATTAGCTAGGGATGTGTCTTACCTTGCGTATCGAAACATTTTCAACACCGTTTAAATAAAAAAGAGGTACCGGTTGTTCCGGTACCTCTTATTGATGCGTTGTTATTTGGCTGCGGCTTTTCTCGTTGGCTTACAGGCCGCAGGTTGCTTTGAGTTCTTCGACTCGGTCGGTTTTCTCCCAGGTGAAGTCGGGGTCTTCGCGGCCAAAGTGACCGTAGGCTGCCGTCTTTTCGTAGATGGGGCGGCGCAGGTCCAGGTCGCGGATGATGGCGCCCGGGCGCAGGTCGAAGGTCTTCTCCACAGCCTCGACGATCTTGTCTTCGGCAACATGTGCGGTGCCAAAGGTGTCGACCATGATCGACAACGGCTTGGACACGCCGATGGCGTAGGCCAGCTCGACTTCGCAGCGGTCGGCAAGGCCGGCGGCGACGACGTTCTTGGCGACCCAGCGAGCGGCGTATGCGGCGGAGCGGTCGACCTTGGTGCAGTCCTTGCCGCTAAAGGCGCCGCCGCCGTGACGGCCGTAGCCGCCATAGGTGTCGACGATGATCTTGCGGCCGGTCAGGCCCGTGTCGCCCATGGGGCCGCCCACGACAAAGCGACCGGTGGGGTTCACGTAGATGTCGGCACCATCCCACGGCATGTTCTCGGCAGCCATGACAGGCGCGATGACATGCTCGATGAGGTCGTCCTTGATCTTGCCCATGTCCTCGATCTCGGCGGCGTGCTGCGTGGAGATGACGACGGTCGTGACCTCGACGGGCTTGCCGTCCTCGTAGCGCACGGTGACCTGGGTCTTGCCGTCGGGGCGCAGATAGGGCAGGGTACCGTCGTGGCGCACGGCGGCAAGGCGCTCGGCCAGGCGGCTCGCCAGGTAGTGCGGCATGGGCATGAGGGTCTTGGTCTCGTTGGAGGCATAGCCAAACATCATGCCCTGGTCGCCGGCGCCGATCAGGTCGATCGGGTCGGTGGTGGCGCCGGTCTGGGTCTCGAAGGACTCGTCGACGCCCTGGGCGATATCGGGGGACTGCTCGTGGATGAGGCTCATGACGCCACAGGTATCGCAGTCAAAACCGAACTTTGCACGGTTGTAGCCAATGCGGCGGATAACGCCACGGGCAATTTCCTGCACGTCAACGTATGCCTGGGTGCGGATCTCGCCGGCGACGATGACGGTACCGGTGGTCACGAGGGTCTCGCAGGCGCAGCGGACGTTTTCCACGTTGGCGGGCACGCCGTTGGGCGCAATATAGCCCTGCTCCTGCAGCTCTATTTCTTTGGCGAGGATTGCGTCGAGGACAGCATCGCTGATCTGGTCGGCGATCTTATCGGGATGGCCTTCGGTCACCGATTCCGACGTAAACACAAAGGACCCGTGTTGGGGTGGGATGGAACGAAGTTCTTCTGACATGATTGTCCTTTCAAAAACGCGTCCCGGCGACCGTTACCATTCCGCCGGGCTCTGTATGCAAGGGCACATCATAGCGCGTAAATCCAACATTCACACCCTTTCCGCACCCACTCATTGGGGACAGGCTTAAATGACCAGTCGGGTGCTCATTGGGTAGTCATTTAAGTCTGTCCCCAATGAGTAGGTCGGTGCCCATTGTGCGTAGGTGGGCATTATTGCTTTATACTGGTGCAGTTAGACATCCATCCTGCAATCGAGGAGATTTCCATGGCATCAGACGTTCGCGTCCGCTTTGCACCCTCACCGACGGGCAAGCTGCACATCGGCGGCGCCCGCACCGCTATCTATAACTGGGCTTTTGCCCGCGCAAACGGCGGCACGTTCATCCTGCGCATCGACGACACCGACCCCACCCGTTCCACCGACGAGAACTCGCAGATCATCCTGCGCGCCATGCGTTGGCTGGGTCTTGACTGGGACGAGGGTCCCGAGGTGGGCGGCGACTTTGGCCCCTATGCCCAGACCGAGCGCCTGGACCTGTACAAACAGGCCGCCCAGAAGCTTTGGGACGAGGGCAAGGCCTATCCCTGCTTCTGCACCAAGGAGCAGCTCGACGCCGACCGTAAGGCCGCGCAGGAGCGCAAGGACCCCTTCCAGGGCTATCAGCGTCGCTGCCGCAATCTTGATCCCGAGGAGGCCCGTCGCCGCATCGAGGCCGGCGAGCCCTACGTCTTGCGCATCAAGGTGCCCGAGGACCGCGGCGACGTCGTTATCCACGACGCCGTCCACGGCGAGGTGACCTTCGATGCCAAGGAGCTCGACGACTTTGTCATCTTCCGCTCCGACGGCACGCCCACGTACAACTTCGCGACCGTCGTCGATGACGCCATGATGAAGATTACCCATGTCATTCGTGGCGACGACCACCTGTCCAACACCCCGCGCCAGGTCATGGTCTACGAGGCCCTCGGTGCGCCCGTGCCAACGTTTGCCCATATCTCCATGATCCTGGGTGCCGACGGCAAGAAGCTCTCCAAGCGCCATGGCGCCACCTCGGTAGAGGAGTACCGCGATGCCGGCTACCTGCCCGACGCCTTCGTCAACTACCTGGCGCTGCTCGGCTGGTCGCTCGACGGCGAGACCACGATCATCCCGCGCGATGTCCTGGCCAGCAAGTTCTCGCTCGACCGCATTTCCAAGAACCCGGCGACCTTCGACCCCAAGAAGCTCGATTGGGTCAATGCCGAGTACATCAACGGCATGACCGATGCCCAGTTTGCCGACGAGGTCATGGTCCCCGAGCTACACGAGGCAGGCCTCATCGAGGGTAACGTCGAGTACGGCGAGGACTGGATCGACGCGCTTGCCGCCATCGTCAAGCCGCGCACCAAGATGCCGGCCGACGCCGTGACCGTCGCCGCTCCTATCTTTGCCACGGCCGAGACGCTCGAGTATGACGAGAAGTCCGTCAACAAGGGTCTGGCCAAGGAAGGCATGGGCGCCATTCTGGATGCCGCCAAGACCACGCTCGAGGGCGTGGACGAATGGACGGCCGCGAACATCGATGCCGCACTTGAGCCGCTGCCCGAGCAGATGGACCTCAAGAAGCGCGTGGTGTTCCAGGCCGTACGCGTCGCCGTCTGCGGCAACATGGTGAGTCCTCCGCTGGGCGAGACCATGGCGCTCGTCGGCCGCGACGACTGCCTGGCGCGCATCGACCGCGCCCGCACGATGGCGCTGTAACAGTCGCGCAAACGCATGTTTCCGAGCCCCGCTCACCACGAGTGGGGCTCTTGTTTCTAAAGACGTATGGGATGGGAGGTGCAGAGACCGTGGCCGAGCAACTATCGCTGTTTGGTTCGCCGGAACCTAAGGAAGCTCCGAAGTCCGCGGCCCCTGCCGCCGCCCCGGCGCAGCCCGAGCCCGCACCCGAGCCCGCCGCCGCCTATGCGAGCGTGGTTCTCGACATCCCGACCCGTGCGCTGTCCGAGCCGTTTGTCTACGGCATTCCGCAGTCACTCGCCAACGATGCCCAGATCGGCTCCACCGTCCTAGTCCATTTTGGCAACCGTGCGGCCGCGGGCTATATCGTCGACATCGCGCCCGAGCTTGCCAACCTACAAGGTAACGACGCCCTCGACCCCGCGCGCATCAAGCCTATCGAGGCTATCCTCAGCAAGCCGCTCTTTACCGCTGAGGCTGCACGCATTGCGCGCTGGATGAGTCGCGAGTACGTCGCAACTCTTTCCGAGTGCCTGCGCCTATTCTTGCCTCCGGGTGGAAGTCCGCGCGTGGTCAAGGGCGACGACGGCGTGTGGGCCGTTGAGCGCCCCGCCGTCAAACCCATCCAAAACCGCTGGGTCATGCTCACTCCCGAGGGTTTCGACTACACGCCGCCCAAGACCGCCGTTCGCCAGCGTCAGCTCATTGAGGCGCTCCAATGCGGCCCGGTCACGACGCGCGACCTCAACCTGCTCTACAACAGCATGTCGGTGACCATTAAAGCGCTCGAAAAACGCGGCGTCGTGGTGGTGGAGGAGCGCCGCGCCTGGCGTGGCTGCAGCGAGCAGACCACGCTGTCCTCGGCGAGCGGCAAGGCCCCGGTGGCACTCACGTGCGGCCAGCAGCAGGCCCTCGCGCAGATTGAGCGCGCCCGCTTAGATGCTCATGGCGATGTGGTGCTGGTCGATGGCGTTACCGGTTCCGGCAAAACCGAGGTCTACCTCTCGGCGATTGAGCGCGTGCTGGCAGCCGGCCGTTCGGCCTGCGTGCTTGTGCCTGAGATCTCGCTGACGGCCCAGACCGTCGGCCGCTTCCGCTCGCGCTTTGGCGAGACGGTCGCGGTCTTCCACTCGCGTCTTTCGGCCGGCGAACGTCTGGACCAGTGGGACATGGTCGCCAGCGGTGCCGCTCGCGTTGTCGTCGGCGCGCGTTCGGCGCTCTTTTGCCCGCTCAGCGACCTGGGCCTCATCATTATCGACGAGGAGCACGAGACCAGCTACAAGCAGGGCTCCAGTCCGCGCTATCATGCGCGCGAGGTGGCGGCCGAGATGGCGCGCCGCTTTCGCTGCCCGCTCGTGTTGGGCTCGGCCACGCCTTCTGCCGAGGCCCTCGACCGCTGCCACCGCGGCACGTACGGCGGCGTCACGTGGACGCGCGTCGAGATGCCCGAACGCCCGGGTCACGCGGTCCTGCCTACGGTCCGCATTGCCGACCTACGCCGCGAGTTCTCGCACGGTAGCCGCTCAATGTTCTCAAAACCGCTGATGGAAGGCCTGGAGCGCGTTGTGGAGCGGCGAGAGAAGGCTGTGCTGTTGCATAACCGCCGCGGCTTTGCGCCGTTTTTGATGTGTCGCGAG
Source organism: uncultured Collinsella sp. (assembly GCA_958435945.1). Taxonomy (GTDB): domain Bacteria; phylum Actinomycetota; class Coriobacteriia; order Coriobacteriales; family Coriobacteriaceae; genus Collinsella. The sequence continues at coordinate 20,673 of CAUBIC010000003.1, forward strand.
TGCGGTTGCGTCCCCACTTGCAACCACTGCTCCACGGCGCTTACGTACCACGAGCGCACGCACACGCTGCAGTGTCACACCTGTGGTTCGTCCTGGCGCGTGCAGCCGTATCCCGCACCCACGAGTCGTTGCCCCAAATGCGGCAGCCGCTACCTGGCAAAAATGGGCCTGGGCACGCAGCAGATTGAGGACGCGCTGCACCAAATGCTGCCCGAGGACGTCGCCATCATTCGCATGGACGCTGATTCCACGCGTGGCAAGGACGCGCATAAAAAGTTGCTCGAGCAGTTCGATGCCGCCGATTGCGCGGTGCTGCTGGGCACCCAGATGATCGCCAAGGGCCTCGATTTTCCCGAGGTCACGCTTGTGGGTGTAGTCAATGCCGACTTTGCGTTAAAGCTGCCCGATTTTAGAGCGGGGGAGCGCGCCTACGATTTGCTGGAGCAGGTCGCGGGCCGTGCCGGACGCGGCGATCGCCCTGGCGAGGTCGTCATCCAGACCTATCTGCCCGAGGACCCAGTCATCCGCGCCGTCGCCGAGCACGACCGTTCGATCTTTACCGACTACGACCTGGACCAGCGCCGCGACGCACTGTATCCGCCGTTCGTTCGTCTGGTCAACATTTTGGTGTGGTCGGCTAGCCGCGACGATGCGCAGGATTATATCGGGCGCATCGCAAAGCTGCTCAAGCGCCGATGGCATGCCGCCGCTCCCGACTTTTTGCGGTCGGGCAGCGCGGTGCCGCAGGTGCTGGGTCCGGCTTCGTGTGTAATCGAGAGAGCAAAGGACCGTTATCGCTTCCACCTGCTTGTGAAGTCGCCCGTGGGGTACCATGTCTCTGATGATATCGATGCCTGCCTCAAAGAGGTGGGTTCCGTGCGTGGCGTGAGCGTGAGTGTTGACGTCGACGCCTATGATTTGATGTAACAACCCGAAAGGATGGCCATGGAAGCCAACGGAATCGTACTGTCGCCCGACCCTCGACTGCGCCAGGAGTGCGCCGTCATCGAGGAGATCACCCCGGCGATCGAGGCACTCGCCGAGAAGATGAAGAAGATGATGTTCGACAACGGTGGTTGCGGTCTGGCTGCCCCGCAGATCGGCGAGCTCATTCAGCTTGTCACCATCGACTGCGATTACAGCGACAAGAACGACTACGATCCGTACGTGCTCATCAATCCCGTCATTGTTGAGCAGAGCGATCATCTGGTGCCGTTTAGCGAGGGCTGCCTGTCCATCCCCGGCATTAGCTGCGAGATTGAGCGTCCCGACCATGTCGTCGTCGAGGCTTATGACCTGGATGCCAACCTGATTCGCTATGAGGCCACAGGCGACCTGTTCTGCGTGTGCCTACAGCACGAGATCGATCACCTGCACGGCAACACCATGTTCGAGCGACTGAAGCCCATGCAGAGGCTCAAGGCCGTCAAGGAGTACCAGGACGCCCTGGCTCGCGGCGCTCGACCGGGCGAGACGGAGTAGGTCGTCCGTCCCCGGGGCGCCCGCCTATATCATCCCGTGCTCAAACATTCTCGCTGCGCTGCGAAACTGCGCGCGGGACGATATAGGCGGGCGCCCCGGGGACTACTTTGACGCTGCTTATCTCGCCCGGGTGCCGTCGGGCCAGGGAGGGACGTCTTCGCTGATAGGTGCTTTGTTGAGAGAGCTGCTTTTATTGCGGCTCTTTCTTTGGTTTTGGGTATATTTGTTCTTGTTGAATTGTTATTGCGGATGGGCTGTGTACTTGGCTTTCCGCCGTTATTTGTAGCTGTCTCGGCTTTGGTTGAGGGGAGACGTTCTTTATGCGTATTGTGTTTATGGGTACGCCTGATTTTGCTGTGCCTTCGCTGACTTCGCTTGTTGAGGCTGGGAATGAGATTGCGCTTGTCATTACTCGTCCCGATGCTGTTCGTGGGCGTGGTAAGAAGCTTGAGCCTTCTCCTGTTAAGGCCAAGGCGCTTGAGCTGGGGTTGCCGGTTGTTGAGGCCAATCGTATGACGCCCGAGGTTGTCGAGTCGCTTCAGGCTGCGCAGGCTGATATATTCTGCGTGGCTGCCTATGGCTGCATTTTGCCCGATGAGGTGCTGCATATGGCGCCGCTTGGTATTGTGAATGTTCATGCTTCGCTGCTGCCGCGTTGGCGTGGCGCCGCTCCCATTCAGCGTGCGATTCTTGCTGGTGATGAGGTTGCCGGCGTTTCCATTATGCGTATTGGGCATGGCGTGGATACCGGCGCTTATTGTGCGCAGGCCTCGACATCTGTCGCCGGCAAGCATGCCGAGGCACTGACGATGGAGCTTGGCGAGCTGGGCGGTAAGCTGCTGGCCGATACGCTGCCCTCGCTTGCCGATGACACAGCGGTGTGGACCGAGCAGGATGAGTCGCTCGTCACGCATGCTGCCAAGATTTCCAAGCAGGAGATGCGTCTGGATCCGCAGATGGCGGCGCTCGATTGCGTGCGTCACGTGTTGGCTTCGTCCGACACTGCACCCGCTCGCTGCGTGATTGCCGGTAAGTCGGTTCGCGTGCTCGATGCTGCGCTGGCGGATGTGTCGCTTGGCGAGGGCGCTGTTGCCGTTAAGAGCAAGCGTGTCTACCTGGGACTTTCCGATGGTGCGGTCGAGCTGCTTGAGGTTAAGCCCGATGGCAAGCGCGCTATGGCTGCTTCTGCCTGGGCTGCCGGCCTGCAGGGCGCCGATCTGACGTGGGGTGCTTTGTCATGAGCAAGCTTTCCCCCGCGCGTAAGCTCGCGCTCGATGTGCTGATGGAGGCCGACCGTCGCGGCGTGTATGCGCGCGATGTGCTCTCTGCCCGCGCTACGGCCAAGGCCATTGACAAGCGCGATTCCGCGTTTGCCGCTCGCCTGGCGCTGGGCGTTGCCGCGACGCAGGGCATTTTGGATGAGCTGCTCGATCAGTTTCTCGATAAGCCCAAAAAGGTCGCGCCGCGCGTTCGCATGGCGCTTCGCATCTCGGCCTTCGAGATGCTCTACCTGCATACCCCGGGTCGCGTTGCCGTGAGTCAGGGCGTTGAGCTGGTTCGTAGCGGCGCTAAATCGGCTGCTGGTCTGGCGAACGCCGTACTGCATAAGGTCGCGGACAACGTCGAGGACTTTGCCACTGCGGCGGATGCCGATGAGTCCGAGCGCCGATTGGTTCGCCTATCTCGCCTGATGGGTATGCCGCGCTGGCTGTGTGCTCGCATTATGGCGTCGTTCGATACGCCCGAGGGCGCGCTCAACTTTGCAGGAAATCTGGCGCCCGCGCCGCTCGCTTTGCACGAGAACGCCTTTGCAACCAAGCCTGATCCGTACCTATCGCAGCTTGTGGCGCCGGTGTTCCCGGGCTGCCATGCGCCGGTCGATTCGCAGGCTACGGTTGCGTCGGGTGTGTTTGAACGCGCGGCGGCCGTGGCCTCGGACCTTAACGCTCAGCTCATCGCTACTGCGGCTACTCGTCCCGGGCGCTGCCTAGAGATTGGCGCCGGTCGTGGTACCAAGACGTATGTGATGATGTGCCAGGCTAAGCGTGCCGGCTACGACCGTCAGCACACTGCACTCGATTTGCACGATCGCAAGTGTGATCAGAATCTCGCGCGCCTGCATAAGGCTGGTATCAAGGGCGTTCGTACCGTCTCGGGTGATGCGTGCGAGCTCGACGAGGTACTGACGTCGTTCGATGCGATGCTTGGTAAACCCGTTCTGTTCGATACGGTGTTTATCGATGCCCCGTGCTCGGGTACCGGCACCATGCGCCGGCATCCTGAGATTCCGTGGCGCTTGACCGAAAAGGACGTGACGGTTGAGCTTCCTAAACTGCAGCTGACGATGCTCAAGGAAGCCGCCGCGCGCGTGGCTGCCGGCGGTGAGCTTATCTATGCCACCTGCTCGGTTTTTGCTGAGGAGAACACTCAGGTCGTGGATGCCTTCCTGGCTTCTCCCGAGGGTGCCGGCTTTAGCGTGGCGCCGCTTTCCGAAGCACAGATTCTGCAACTCCCCGAGTTCGATCAGGCCAAGAAGCTCGTTTTCGTACGCCAGAACGATCGAGGCCTCTTCCAAAGCGTTCCCGTAAACGCCGACTCCTACGACGGCCACTTCTGCGCCCGCCTGGTCCATAAGTAACAACTAAGTTGCGGTGAAATAGGGATTGAAAAGCGGCTTCTACCCGCCAAACAGTCCTTATTTCACCGCAACTCATAAGGAAGATTTTTCTGGGAATGGGACTAATAAATCGGGTATGAAAGTAAGCGGTTGGGTTTGGTAAGTTTCTGGATGCATGAACCGCTCGCAGATTTAATATTGAGGGGTTAAAATGAACGATCTTAATAGGGACAAGATTGACAATCCTGAAGATAATACTCAGGAAAATGAAGAGGTTGAGAATTCTTCGATTAAAAAGCGGGTAATTATTGGTGCCGGTATTGTTGCTTTGCTCATTGCTGGTTGTGTCGGTGGTTATGCTGGTTACAATTACAAACAAGCATGTAGTGAACATAATCAGCAGGTTGAAGTTTTGTATTCAAAGGCTAGCGATAGTGTTGCTGCCTTTAAGGCTGATCCTGGGTTACTAACTTTTGAGCAACGTCTTGATACCATTAAAAATGCTCAAAATAATAAAGAGATTTTGAATAAAGAAATCTCTAATGACAGTTTTAAGTATGCGGATGGCACTTCCCCTGATTGGACTAAGCTGCTTAATAAGTATGATTCCATTATTAAAGGCTGCCGTAAGGCTCAAAATAATGAGTGGAATACTTCTCTAGTTGATCATGCTAATTTTGATGTGAATTCTACTGAAGATACTGACTCTCTCCAGCAGCATATTAATAGCCTCAATGGTCTTCTTAATGATATTTCTAACAAAGATAATCAGAAGCTGATTTTTGAAGATGCCAAAAAGGATTCTAAAAAATTCATCGATCAAATCAATGAACAGATTAGTCGTTATCAAACTCGTATTGATGATTTAAACAAGGCAAAAGCTGAAGCTGAAGCTGAAGCGAAGGCTCAAGAGGAAGTAACAGCACAAGCTCAACAGCAGACTTCTCAGCAGAATAGTTATTCTAGCGGTAGTAACTATTCTAATAATAATTCTGGTGGATCTTCTAGCAGTATTTCTTCTTCCAATAATAGTGGTGGTAAGTATGTCATTCGTCAATTAGATCAATATGATGCAGCTGGTAACTATATCGGATCTACTCATTGGTATAGCGATGGTACTTGTGATGATCCTTATGCTGCCGGTATGGGCGGATTTTAAAATATACTAATTTTAAAAATAATTATCGACCCATAGCGCAAAGAAGTGACCCCGCGATCGTAGTTGATCGCGGGGTCACGTTGTTATTAGTGGCTATGCGGGCAGTTGGCGCAGCAGCCGCTGGTGGCGCTGGTGCTGGAGCCGCCGCTTCGCTGGTCGGTGTTGTAGAAACCGCTGCCTTCGAACTTAATGCCGCTGGCCGAGAACGTCTTAGATGCCGGAGCACCGCAGCTGGGGCATACGACCTCGGGCGTCTCGGACATGGGGTGCTCAACTTCAAACACGTTGCCGCAGCTCGTGCACTTGTAATCGTAGCGCGCCATAATACTTCCTTTTCAGCACAAAGCGGGCAGATCGCTCTGCCCGCAAAAATTCAAACAGCTGTAACTGTACCCTATATCGGGGGTTTTATCACGCTTCGCCCCAGAATCTATGGGTGTTGCGCAGGAGCTTCGCAGTTTTCTCCTCGGCTGCTGCAACGTCGGCCTCTTGCGCCTGCCATGTCCAGTTGCCCGTGGCCACGCCCGGCACGTTCATACGTGCATCGTCGCCCAGCCCCAGCACGTCCTGCAGCGGCATCATAACGAGCGGAGCATCGCTGGCCAGGGCGTTGCCCATGAGCTCGCTTGCCAATGCAATGCCGCTCGGCTCGTCACCGCCAGCAAAGGTGCGCGTGCACCAGCCGGCAAGCGTCGAGGTGTCGTGCGTCGAGGTGTACAGGATCTTGCCCGGCGTGGGACGAATTCCGCAGCGAACGTCGTAGTTGCTAAACTCCAGTACGTCCATGCCGGGGAAGCCACAGGTCGAAGCCATCGCGCGAACACCAGGCGTCAAATAGCCCAGGTCCTCGGCAATAAAGTTAAGCGGACCCAGCTCGTCGTAGGCCGTTTGGAATAGGTCCTTGCCCGGGCCAGCCAGCCAGCGGCCGTCGGCACAGGCCTTGCCGGCAGGGATGCTAAAGTAGCTGTGGAAGCCCAGGAAGTGGTCCAGGCGCACACGGTCGTAGAGCGCGAACGCACGACGCAGGCGATCCATCCACCAGCTATAGCCGTTCTGTTTCATGTGATCCCAGCGGAAGGTGGGGTTTCCCCACACTTGCCCCTCGGGCGCAAAGTTGTCGGGCGGCGCACCCGAAATCTCAATCGCCTTGCCGGTGTCGGACAGCCAGAAGTTTTCGGGCTCGCTCCACGCATCGGCCGAATCGTCCGAGACATACATCGGGATATCACCGATGACCTCGATGCCCTTCTTGTGTGCATAGTTCATAAGCTCGCACCAAGCAAGGTCAAAGCGATACTGCATGTACGCCTGCAGCTCGGCCTCGTCGTGGAAGCGCTTGTCATCGATCAGGTGCTCGTTGTAGCGCGCGACATCCGCCGGCCATTCGTGGCGCGACAGTCCCTCAAAGTGCTTCTTTACCGCCATGTAGACGCAGTACTTCTCGAGCCAGTCGGCGTTGCGATGTTTAAACGCCGTGTACAGCGGGTCGGCATCCTCGCCGCCGCGGGTCTTCCAGGTGACGAAGTCGGCGGCCAGCTCCTCGTGGCTCTCGGGCAGCAGGTCGATATTGCCTGCAAAGGCCGAAGGACCGGCGTAGGGGGAGCGGAAGAAGTCCGTCGGGTTGACGGGAAGGACCTGCCAGTAGCGCATGCCCATGGCGGCCAGGTGGTCGATAAAACGACGCGTGGGCGCACCGATTGTGCCGGGCTTGCCGTCATCGGTCGGCACCGAGGTCATGTGGCATACGACGCCCGCGCCGTGGTCGAGCGGCTCCTGCAGGCGCTTCTCGGCATGGTGATAGATGATCGAAGAGCCCAGCGGGTACAGGTCGAGCGTGACGGTACCGTTGTGGATTTCGCACTCGTGGCCGCTGATCACGTCGCTTGCGCATTCGCCGAGCGCCGGAATCGTCACGCAGTGCGAATTGCGCAGGCTGCGGTTGATGATAACCGTCGCGGCCTCGCCGTCTTTGCCCGTGCGGGTGTAGGCCAAGACGTCGTCGTTGAGCGCAAAGGCCTTGATCTCGCCATCGACCATAAACGGTAACGCGCGGCGAATGGCAGATGCGTTCTTAACGATGGCTAGCGTATCGAAGTCGTGGAGTTGGTCCTTGGTCGGCAGGGTGCGGCGGTTGCCCGGATCGGTGAGGCCCTCCAAGCCGTACTCGTCGCCATAATAGATCGAGGGCACGCCTGGGAAGGTCATCTGCATGAGCGTCGCCAACCAAAAGCGGCTCTTGGCCAGGCCCATGGAGTTCTCGTCCAGGCGCCACTTGCTGCGCTCGCTCTCGGGCAGCTGCGACTCGTCGGGGCCGCCGCCGAGCACCGAGATGATGCGCGGACGGTCGTGGCTCGAAAGCAGATTGAGCGCGCAGGCCAGTGCCTCGCGCGGGTAGTTCTCGCGCAGGGTCTCGATATCCTCGGCAGCCTGGTAGGCGTTTTTGTAGCCCATCAAAAAGCCGATGACCATGTCGCGGAAGGGGTAGTCCATGGCAGAGTCGAGCTCGGAGCCCTGCAGGTAGCGGCGTAGATGGCCATAGCTGATCTTGTTGGAGGCGTCCTCCCAGACTTCGCCGAGCAGTAGCGCGTCGGGCTTCTCGGCGAGCACGGCCTTTTTGATCTCGGCCAGGAAGTCATCGGAAAGCTCATCGGCCACATCGAGTCGCCAGCCATGGGCGCCAGCGCGCAGCCATTTGCGGATCACGCCGTCCTTGCCCAGGAGCCGCTCGCGCACCAGTTCGGAGCTCTCATTGATGGCGGGCATGTTGCCCACGCCCCACCAGCAGTCATACGAACCGTCTTCATGGAAGTAAAACGCATCGCGCCACGGCGAGTCCTCGCTCTGCCAAGCACCGACGCCGGGATAATTGCCGTAGCGGTTAAAGTAGATCGAATCGTCGCCCGTGTGGTTGAAGACGCCGTCCAGGATGATAGAAATGCCGAGCTTCTCGGCCGCCTTGCACAGGTCCGTAAAGTCCTGCTCGGTGCCCAGAATCGGGTCGATCTTGGTGTAATCGGCCGTGTCGTAGCGGTGGTTGCTCGCGGCCTCAAAGATGGGGTTGAGGTAGATGGCCGTAAAGCCTAGCTCGGCAATGCGGGGCAGGTCATTTTGGATACCCTTGAGCGAGCCGCCGTAAAAATCCCAGGTCTTGATGGAGCCGTCTTCGGCACGCTCGTACTCGGGCGGCTCGTTCCAGTCCTCGACCATGCGGCGCTGGATTCCGTTGCGCGGTTTTTCGACCTCGGCCAGCGTGCGCTCGCGCCAGTTTTCGTCGCGGGCATAGCGATCGGGGAAGATCTGGTAGACCATGCCGCGCTCGTACCACTCGGGACGCACTTCGCGGTGCTTGTAAACGGTAATCTGGAACGACGGGACCTCGGCGTAGTCGTAGGTCACACCCTCGCCACCGGTGCGACCCTGCGGTGCACCCAGGCGGACCTCGGGCTGGCCCTCGATGTTGCAGATAAAGCTGTACCAGATAAGACAGGGCTCAGTGCACTCAAGCTCTACGGTAAATATGCCGTCGCCCTCGTGCGTCATGGGATACAGAGACTCACCGATTTCATCGACCCAGGTACGCAGCGTAAGCGTTGCCTGGTTGGGGTCGGCATCCTCCAAAATCACCGATAGCGAAACGGAAGTTCCAGTGGTCACAGCGCCAAACGGAGTACGAAACTGCGGCAGACGGCTGTTGTGAATCAATCTCATAATACGGTCCAGTTCAATAGAATCACGGCCTGCGGGCCATGGGCTTTACGCACAGGATATAAGTATATCTGTTGTACACAGGCTGTATAAACAACATCCGTTTACCATCGGCGAACGGTTGTCCTAGAAAATCGTTTTACCATCCAAATTATCGCGATATTCGAAAAAGCCTATACCGATACTATTTGTAGCCAAACAAAAGTACATCGGTTTACTACGACGAATTGAATGATCTTAACCACGGTCATTTTGGTGATATTAAAACCGCAGGTAGAAGCGTTGCCAATTTCATAGAATACTCTCCGTGGTCGGCCAGAGCTATTTTGTCGTAGTAAACCGGCCCTCTTTTTAATACAGAAGTTCAACGCAAAAGAGGGCGCCTAGTTGGGGCGCCCTCTTTTGCGTTGGATTAAGTTTAAATCGTCCAGACTAGTGACGCTTGCGGGTGGCCGTTGCCTTACGGACGGAGGTCTTCTTGGTCGGAGCCTTTTCCTCGGCCGGAGTGGCGGCGGAGATCGGGGCCTCCTTGGCGGGCTCGGCCTTTGCCTTAGCCTTGGGAGCGGTCTTGACCTCGGCGACCTTCACTGCGGGCTTAACCTCGGCCTTGGCCTCTGCCTTGGGAGCAGCAGCCTTGGTCGTGGCTTTTTTGGTCGTCGTCGTAGCGCGCTTGCGCGTGGTGGTCTTGGCGGCCGGCTTTGCCTCGACAGCTGCCTTGGCCTTGGGCTCGGAGGGCGCCTCCTCGACCTTGACGGCAGGCTTTGCAGCAGCCTTCGGGGTCGTCTTCGCGGCGGCCTTCGTCGTAGCAGCCTTCGTGTTCGTCGACTTCGTTGCCGTAGTCTTCTTGGCTGCCGTTGCCTTCTTGGTGCTCGCGGCCGTCTTCTTGGCAGCGGTCTTGGCCGTAGCCTTTGCCGCAGGCTTAGCCTCGGCGGTGGCGGTCTCGGCCTTTACCTCGGGAGCGATCTCGGCCTCGGCAGCTTTCTTGGCTGCGGCGGTCGTGCGCTTGCGCGTGGTCGTTGCCTTGGCGGTAGTCGTCTTTGCTGCGTCGGTCTTGGTGGCAGCGGCCATGGTTGTCGTAGCCTTCTTGGCCGTCGTCTTGCGCGTCGTGGTCTTCTTGGCGGTAGGCTTCGCAGCTGGCTTAGCCTCAGCCTCGGGAGCTGCCTCAACCTTCACCTCAGATTTAGCCTCAACCGGCTTCTCCTCAGTCTTGGGCTCCTCGGCAGCAGCGGGTGCCTCAACAACCGGCTCGGCCTCAGCCACAACCTCGGGCTCGGCCTCAGCCTTCTCGGCCGCAGCCTCCACACCCGCCGGCCTCTCAATCTCCGGGTGCATAAAGAAGTACAGGTCCAGATACTTATCGGCCGAACGCGTCCAGCTAAAGTCCTGGCTCATGGCCTGCGTGACCAGCTGGTTCCAAGCCTCACGGTTATCCCAGAAGAGGCGCGCCGCGCGGAAGACCGCGTCGCCCATCTCGTCGCCGTTAAAGTTACTAAACGAGAAGCCCGTGCCCTCGCCGGTGAACTCGTTATACGGGATCACGGTGTCCTTCAAGCCACCGGTCTCGCGCACGATGGGTAGGGTGCCGTAGCGCATGGCGATGATCTGCGACAGACCGCAAGGCTCAAACTTCGAAGGCATCAGGAACATATCGGCGGCGGCGTACATGCGCTGCGACAGCGCCGGGTCAAATTCGATGCGTGCGGCCATGGTGCCGGGGTACTTGTCCTGGAAGTAGCGCAGGCCGTCCTCGTAGTCGCGGTCGCCGGTGCCCAGCACCGCCACCTGCACGCCGCCGGACAGGATGCGGTCGAGCGCGTACATGACCAGGTCCATGCCCTTCTGGCGCGTCAGGCGCGTGACCATAACCATAAGCGGGCGGTCGTCGCGAACCTCGAGGCCTAGCTCTTCCTGCAGCTTGGCCTTGCACACGGCCTTGCCGGAACGGTCGTCGACCGTGTAGTTTGCGGCAATGCGCTTGTCGGTTGCCGGGTCAAAGCCTGCAACGTCAATGCCGTTGAGGATGCCCTGCAGCGCATAGGAGCGCTCGCGCAGCACGCCGTCCAGGCCCTCGCCAAACTCGGGCGTCTGAATCTCGTTGGCATAGGTGGGGCTTACCGTGGTGATGGCATCGGCATAGTGCAGCGCGCCCAGCATGTAGTTGATGCTGCAGGCGTCGCAGCGCAACTGCGTGGCGGCCGCGGGAATATGCGCCACGCCCAGGATGTCCTCCATCACGGTGTCGCTAAACTGGCCCTGGAACGCCACGTTGTGGATCGAGAACACGGTCTTGACGCGGTCGTACAGCGGCAGGCCCTGGTAGAACTCGCGCAGGAACACGGGTGCCAGTGCCGTCTGCCAGTCGTTGCAATGCAGGATGTCGCACTCAAAGCCGGCCGGCAGGTGCTGCAGGCTCTCGGTGATGGCCTTGGAGAAGAACGCAAAACGCTCGCCGTCGTCAAAGAAGCCGTACGGATAGTCGCGCGCAAAGTAGCGCTCGTTGTCGATGAACATATAGGTGACGCCGTCGTGCTCGAGCTTCTCGAGTCCACAGTACTCATTGCGCCAGCCCAGGCTCACGTAAAAGTCGGCAAAGTGCTCCATCTGCGCCTTGTATTCGTCCTTGATGGTGGCGTACTTGGGCACCATCACGATGACCTCGGCGCCGGCGCGCACAAGTGCCGCAGGCAGCGAGCCCGCCACGTCACCCAGGCCACCGGTCTTAACAAACGGTGCGCACTCGGCCGAGGCAAACACGATCTGCATCTTTTTGCTGGAATCTGCCATATTGTCTCCCATGATGTAATTCGAGAATAGCCGCCTGGCGCTAACCGGGCGGCTATTCTACATGTTACGAGCGATGTTGCGGTGTCAACGTTAACGTACGATGGTGGTGTCGGAAGTTAACGGAGCCTTGCCCAGCACCAGGATGTTCTCGGGCGTGCCGCGAAGCTCGGTGTTGGTGGGAACCACGTTGTTCTTGTCCAGAATGGCATTCTCGACGCGGGCGCCGCTCTTGATGATGCAGCTCTGGTTGATGATCGAGTTGGTCACCGAAGCGCCTTCCTCGACCACGACGCCGCGCGACAGGATCGAGTTACGCACGGTGCCCTTGATGATGCAGCCGGCCGAGATGATCGAGTTGCACGCGTGGCTGCCGGTCGCATAGCGCGAAGGCGGCACGTCGTGAGCCTTGGTCAGGATCGGGCGCTCGGGGTCAAAGAGCTGATCGGCCACGGTCTGGTCGAGCAGGTCCATGCTGCGGCGGTACAGCGACTTCTCGCTAAACACGCCCACGACCTCGCCCTTGTACTCGTAGCTGCACACGTCGATGTTGCCAAAGTCGCCCTGGAGTGCCTCGAGCAGGTCCAGATAGTCGGCGGCCTGGTAGTGGTCGATAATCTCGAGCAGCGTCTCGCGGTTGACGATGCAGCAGTCCATAGAGGCGTTGTCGCCGTACACGACGCCGGCGCTCACGCCCGTCAGGCGGCCGTTCTCGTTAATCTCGAGTTTGGTCTCGTCATCGACGTTGCGCGTGGCCTTGCAGTACACCACGGTCATCTGGGCACCGGAGTTCTCGTGCGCGTCGATGATGGTGTTGAGGTCCATGTTAAAGATGATGTTGGTGCCCATCATCACGACATAGGGCTTGTCCGAGCGCTGGAACAGCGTCTTGTTGGAGATGATATCGCGCAGCAGAAAGCGCATGCCGCCCTTGGTGGTGCCATACGCGTTGCCGGGCACCATGAACAGGCCGCCCTTCTTGCGGTCCAGGCCCCAATCCTTGCCCGAGCCCACGTGGTCAATCAGCGAGCGGTAGTTGCCCGGCATGACGACGCCGACGGTCTTAATGCCGGCATTCATCATGTTAGACAGCGGGAAGTCGATCAGGCGGTAACGGCCCAAAAAGGGAACGGACGCGATGGGGCGGTCCTTGAGCAGCACGCTGCCGTAAGTCGAAGAGTAGTTAGCGGTGATATAACCGATGGCCTTGCGATTGATCATCGGATCATTCCCCCTTCCCGATAACGACGTCATTTCCAACGACGGCCGTATCCTTGGTGGTATCGACAGAGCCGAGCTTCACGCCCTCTTCGACCGTGGAGTTCTCGCCCAAAATAGCGCGGCAGATGTGCGCGCCGCTCTTAACGTGCGCACCCGGCAGCAGCACGGAGTCCTCGACCACGGCGCGCTCCTCGATGATGACATCGGTCGAAATGATCGAGTGACGAGCGGTGCCGTAGATCTTGCAGCCGTTGGAGACCAGGCAGTCGTCCAGGCGGCCGTCCGGGCCAATGTAGTGCGGCGGACGCGTGGTGATGTTGGACATGATGGGGAAGTGCTTGTCGAACAGATCGAACTCGGGGTTGTTGCCCAGCAGGTCCATCGAGGTCTCGTGGAAGCTGGCGATGGTGCCGACGTCCTTCCAAAAGCCGTGGAACTCGTAGCTGTACAGGCGCTTGCCCTCGCCGAGCAGCTTGGGGATGATGTCCTTGCCAAAGTCGTGGCTCGAGCGCTGGTCCAGAGCGTCCTCTTCGAGCGCCTCGATCAGCACGTCGGCCGAGAAGATGTAGATGCCCATGGACGCGAGGTTCGAATCGGGCTTATCGGGCTTCTCGGTGAACTTGGTGATGCGGCCGTCCTCGGGGTCGGTGGTCAGGATGCCAAAGCGGCTGGCCTCCTCCCACGGCACGGGCATAACGCTCACCGTGAGGTCGGCGTTATTCTCAATGTGCGTCTTGAGCATCTTGCGGTAGTCCATGCGATACAGGTGATCGCCCGAAAGTATCAGGACGTACTTGGGGTCGTTGGCCTTGATGTAGTCGAGGTTCTGCGTAATGGCGTCGGCCGTGCCCGCATACCAGGCGCCGCCGGTCTGCGTTTCGTACGGCGGCAGGATCGATACGCCGCCATCGCGGCTGTCCAGATCCCAAGCCTCGCCGGAGCCCACGTAGGCATGCAGCAGGTAGGGGCGATACTGGGTCAGAACGCCCACCGTGTCGATGCCCGAGTTGGAGCAGTTGGAGAGCGAAAAGTCGATAATGCGGAACTTGCCACCAAAGCTAACCGCCGGCTTAGCGATCTTTTGGGTGAGTGCCCCCAATCGGCTGCCCTGTCCTCCTGCGAGGAGCATCGCGATGCATTCTTTCTTACTCATCGATTTCTCCTTCTGTCATCGATGTTCCTAAACCCATTAGCGACGGGTGCGGCACAACGTCACGCCCGTCGAGTAATGCCGTGCTGGCATAGGGGAGCTTGCGCGCCTTTACGCGTGCCAGATCTCGTCGCGGTACTCGCGAATGGTGCGGTCGCTCGAGAACCAGCCGGAGGAGGCGGTGTTGAGCAGGGCCTTGCGGTTCCAGGTCTCCTGGTCGCCATAGCTGCCGGTGAGCTTCTCCCACGCATCCACGTAGCTGCGGAAGTCTGCCATGACCAGGTCGGGGTCGTTGTTGTTCATGAGCTCGTTGTAGATGCTCTCGAAGTTGCCCGAAAGACCCGCAAACGTGTTGTCCTTGAGCTCGTCCATCACGCGGCCCAGACGCTCGCGATCGTTGTTGAGCGTATCCCACGCAAAGTAGCTGTTGGATGCCCAGAGCTGCTCGACCTCGGGGGCGGTCAGGCCAAAGATGGCCTCGTTCTCGCGACCGGCCAGATCGGCGATCTCGATGTTGGCGCCGTCGAGGGTGCCCAGCGTAATGGCGCCGTTCATCATGAGCTTCATGTTGGACGTGCCCGAGGCCTCCTTGCCGGCCGTGGAGATCTGCTCCGAGATCTCGGCGGCGGGGTAGATGAGCTGGGCGTTGCTCACGCGGAAGTTGGGGATAAAGCAGACCTTCATGACCTCGTTGACGCGCGGGTCGTTGTTGATGACATCGGCCACGGAGTTAATGAGGCGGATGGTCTCCTTGGCGAAGGTGTAGCTCGAGGCAGCCTTGCCGCTAAAGATGAAGGTCGTCGGCGTCACGTGGAAGTTGGGATCGGCGATGCGACGGTTGTAGATGTCCATCACCTTCATGATGTTCATGAGCTGGCGCTTGTAGGCATGGAAGCGCTTAACCTGAACATCGAAGACGGTGTTGGGGTCAATGACCAGACCGGTCTCGGCCTTAACGTAGGCGGCCAGGCGTTCCTTGTTGGCGCGCTTGGAGGCACCCACGGCCTTCAGGAACTCGGTGTCGTTCTGGAAACCTTTAAGCTTCTCCAGCTCAAAGGCGTCCTTCAGCCAGCCGTCGCCAATAGCATCGGTCACGAGCTTGGCATAGGTGGGGTTGGCCTCGGCAAAGAAGCGACGGTGCGAGATGCCGTTGGTCTTGTTGTTGAACTTCTCGGGCGTCAGGGCGTAGAAGTCCTTGAGCACGATGTTCTTGATGATGTCGGAGTGGATCTTGGCCACGCCGTTGACGCTATGGCTGCAGATCACAGACAGGTTGGCCATGCGAATCTCGCCGTCCCACAGGATGGCGGTCTGGCGCAGACGCTCCTGCCAGCCCTCCTGCGTGGTGTCGAACGACTCGTGCCAACGACGGCTGATCTCGTCGATGATCTGGTACACGCGGGGGAGGAGCTTGGAGAACGTGCCGATGGGCCACTTCTCCAGAGCCTCGGGCAGGATGGTGTGGTTGGTGTAGCTCACGACCTGCGTCACGATGTTCCAGGCGTCATCCCACTCGAGCTTCTTCTCGTCGATGAGGATACGCATGAGCTCGGGGCCGCACATGGCGGGGTGCGTGTCGTTGGTGTGGATGGCCACAAACTGCGGCAGCAGCTCCCAATTCTCGCCGTGCTCCTTCTCAAAGGTGTCGAGCAGGCTGTAGATGCCGGCCGAGACAAACAGGTACTCCTGCTTCAGGCGCAGCAGACGGCCGTGCTCGCCGGCGTCGTTGGGGTAGAGGATGGCGCTGATGGCCTCGGCCTCGGCGCGCTCGGCGTCGGCCAGGGCATAGTCGCCGCGGTTGAAGGCCTCAAGGTCAAAGTGCTCCTCAACCGGCTCGGCGGCCCAGACGCGCAGCTTGTTGACGGTCTCGCCGGCATAGCCCACAACGGGGATGTCGTAGGGGACGGCCAGGATATCCTGCGTGTCCACCGTGCGGTAGAACGTGCGGCCGTTCTCCTCAAAGCCCTCAACATGGCCACCAAACTTAATGGTCACGGCCTTGTCCTGACGACGGACCTCCCAGGGATAGCCGTGGGTGAGCCACTCGTCGGTGGCCTCGACCTGGCTGCCGTTGACAATCTCCTGCTTAAACAGGCCGTAGCGGTAGCGCATGCCGTTGCCGTAGCCGGCAATGCCCTCGGCTGCCATGGAATCCAGGAAGCATGCGGCCAGACGGCCCAGGCCGCCGTTGCCCAGAGCCGGATCGGGCTCCTGGTTCTCGATGACGGACAGGTCAAAGCCCATGTCGTCGAGCGCCTCGGCGACCATGTCGCGCACGCCAAAGTTGAGCAGGTAGTTGTCAAGCAGGCGGCCGATCAAAAACTCGATCGAGAAGTAGTACACGCGCTTTTTGCCCTCGGCGGTCACACGGGCGTCGCTCTTGGTGGCAACGGTGCGCGCCTTCTCGGCCACGAGCTTGGCCAGGGCGTTAAAGCGGTCAAGGTCGCTGGCGGCCTCGACGCTCTTGCCGCTGATGCTCATGACGGCATCGCGATAAAGCTCGGTAAACTCCTGCTTGTTGTCGAAGATCTTATTCATACGTTCCTTTCCCCCGGGGATGTTTCTCCCGGAACGGTTTTGACTTGTATCCTACGCCCCCGCGGGGCGGGTGATTACAGCTGTAACGGCTTTGTTACGCATCCTTGCCAGATGCTTTAACAGCGCCTGCCTTAGCCTTGGGAGCAGCCTTTTTATTGGTTGCCTTTTTGGCCTTGGGCTTAGCCGTAGCCTTGGCAGCGGGCTTGGCGGTCTTCGCCTTAACCGGAGCCTTCTTAGCAGCCGCGGCCTTGGGCTTCACCGAGGACGTGCGCTTACGCGCCGCCTTCTTGGGCTTCTCGACCACCGGCGGCTTGTAGCTGCTGGGACCGCGGCGTTTGAGCACCACGCCTGCCAGGCCGGGCACCTTCATCTCGATGGAGTCCATCTGCCCGTTCCAGGGATAGGGCTCGCTCGAGCAGGTGTAGGGCTCCTCGCCGGCGTAGCCGCTGCCGCCAAACTCGGGACGGTCAGAATCGAAGATGACCTCCCAGTCGCCCTCGCGCGGCACGCCCACGCGGAAGCTCTCGTAGCTCGCCGGGTCAAAGTTGATCAGGATCACCAGGTCGTCATCGACGTCCTCGCCCTGACGGACAAAGCTCACGATGGACTGCTTGGAGTTGTCCGCGTCGATCCAGGTAAAGCCATCGTCGGTGTAGCCGCGCTCGTACAGGGCGGGCTCGGCGGTATACAGGTGGTTAAGCGCCTTGATAAACGCCTGATGATGACGGTGGGTCTCGTACTCCTCGGTCAAGAACCACTGAATGGACTCGTAGTAGCGCCATTCAATAAACTGGCCGATCTCGTTGCCCATAAAGTTGAGCTTGGCACCGGGGTGCGTCATCTGGTAGAAAGCCAGCGTGCGCAGGCCGGCAAACTGGCGCCACCAGTCGCCCGGCATACGGCCGATGAGCGAGCACTTGCCGTGCACGACTTCGTCGTGGCTCAGCGGACAGATAAAGTTCTCGGTAAAGGCATACATGATGGAGAACGTGAGCAGGCCGTGGTTGCCGGGGCGCCACGGAAAATCGGTCTGCATGTAGTGCAGGGTGTCGTTCATCCAGCCCATGTCCCACTTGTAGTGGAAGCCCAGGCCGCCGTCCTGCGGCGGATAGGTCACGAGCGGCCACGCGGTGGACTCCTCGGCCATCATCATCACGTCGGGGTAGTGTGCCTCAACGGCGCAGTTGACCTGACGGATAAACGCGCTGGCGTCCAGATCCTCCTCGGTACCGTACTTGTTGAACTTCTTTTGGCCGGGATCGTCGATGCCAAAATTGAGGTACAGCATGCTGGACACGCCGTCCATGCGAATGCCGTCCACGTGGAAGTTCTCGAGCCAGTACAGCACGTTGGAGACCAGGAAGGAGCGAACCTCGCCGCGGGCGAAGTCAAACTTGTGCGTGCCCCAGTTGGGGTGAATCTCGTGCTCAAAGAGCATGTGGCCGTTAAAGGTGGCAAGGCCGTGGGAGTCGGCGCAAAAACCGCCGGGCACCCAGTCCATAATCACGCCGATGCCTGCCTCGTGGCATGCATCGATAAAGTGCATGAGCTGCTGCGGGTTGCCGTAGCGCGACGTGGCGGCGTAGTAGCCGGTCGTCTGGTAACCCCAGGAGCCATCGAAAGGATGCTCCATAAGCGGCATGACCTCGATATGCGTATAGCCCATGTCGCGCACGTAGTCCACGAGCTCCACCGACAGGTCGTCGTAGGTATAGAACTCGCCGCGCTGCGCGGGGAAGGGATCCATGGGGCCAGGGTAGTTGCCGTACTCGTCGGGCTCGCCCTGCGGCGCGTCGCCGTGGCGCTTCCACGAGCCAATATGCACCTCGTAGATGTTAAGGGGCTGCGACATGTGGTTATGGCTGGCGCGGCGCTTGAGCCATGCGGCGTCATTCCACTTGTAGCCATCGAGGGTCCACAGCACGCTCGCGGTACCCGGAGGGCACTCGGCCTTAAAGGCGTACGGATCGGCCTTGTAGAGCTTTTCGCCCTCGTTGGTCTCGATGAGATACTTATAGAGCTGGCCCTGCTCGGCGCCAGGAATAAAACCTTCCCAAATGGCGCTCGTATGCATGGGTACCAGCGGGTTGGCTTGCTCATCCCAGTCGTTAAATTCGCCAATGACGTGAACACTCTTTACGTCGGGCGCCCAAACACAAAAACGCCAGCCGCGCGTACGGTTCTGCGTGTCGGGATGCGCGCCCATCTTTTCCCAGCTGCGCTCCCACGTGCCGATGCCAAACAGGTAGACATCGTCCTTGGTGAGCTCCGGCGCGTGCGGGGCGGCTTTACGGGTAGCAGGCTTTTTGGTTGCTGGCTTTAGCTTTGTATCGCTCACGTTTGATCCCATCATGACGCGGCAGCGTATTGCCTTGGTGACTAGATGCGAAAGGTCCAAGGCTGCACGAATCGAAGGGACGGCGATAGTTCTATGATTCGTTCCACCTCGCGTGCTCGGTGGAACTTTCGGCAAAAACTACGATAACACCTGTACGTTACTAATATGAACGAAAGTGTTTTTGCGGTGGCGTTTAATCGGTAAGCGCCATGTTTATACCACTGGCAGAATTGCGATGGTAAAACTCTTGACAGTTTTATCAATTAGGGTTTCTAGATAGTTAGGTTGACGTTTGGTAAAACGTTTTTAGCAGGTTGTTTACCCTTTGACATTGAAAGGCTCGTTTATGAACCACATCGCTGCCCCAAGTGTTGCTTTTATTTTCGATTGCGACGGCACGCTGGTTAATAGCACCCCCGTTTGGGCCTATGCCCAGCCTGAGTTATTGCACCGCCACGGGGTTGACGTGACGGTCGACGATTTTGCCCAGTTTGAGCATTTGTCGCTCGAGGATGAGTGCCAGGCCTACCACGACACCTGGGGCATTGGCGTAAATGGCGAGGAACTCTACCGTGAGCTAAGCGACATTCTGATCGATGGCTACTCCAAGGTGCCGCCGCGCGAGGGCCTGATTGCATTTTTGAAGCAGGCGAAGGCCGCCGGCATTGCCATGTGCGTGGCCACGTCCACGCCGGCCGAGCTGGTGCAGTCTGCGCTTGCTGGCGCCGGGCTCGATGCCTACATGGAGTTTGTGACCACCACGGGCGAGGCCGGGCGTTCCAAGCAGTTCCCCGATGTGTACGAGCTGGCGTTGCGTCGCCTGGAAGATCGCCACGGGCACAAGTTTGAGCGCTCCTGGGTGTTTGAGGACGCCGTCTTTGGCCTAAAGAGCTCTGGCACCGCCGGCTTTAAGCGCGTGGGCATCTATGACCCGCACGGCCGCATGGAGCGCGACGAGGTTCGCGACAACTGCGAGATCTTTATCGATAGCTATGAGGACCTGGATCTGGCCCGCGTGCTTGCGTTTGAGGGATAGGCGAGAGCTGTGGCTTGCAAGGTATTGGTGATCTGTGGTTCGCCCGTGGTGGCGAGCGCGGATCTGCTACGTCAGCTGGCGGGGGAGTGCGACCGCGTTGTCGCCGTGGACCGCGGGCTCGATGCGCTGCTGGACGCGGGACTGGGCTGCGACGTGTATGTGGGGGATGCCGACACGGTGAGCGACGCCGGTCGCGCGCTGGTCGATGCTGCCATCGACTTTGAGGTTGAGCGTCACGACCCCTACAAGGACTATACCGATCTGGCGCTGGCGCTCGATTCCGTCCGCCGTCGCTGGCCGGGTGCAGAGGTTGTGGCAACCTGTGCTACGGGCGGCCGTCCGGATATGGCGCTTTCCGTGCTGGGGTTGCTCGAAGGCTACGAGGACGCCCCTATCTGGATCGAAGAAGACGAAGTGACGGCCAGAATCCTGCACCAGGACGAGACCTGGACCATCGAAAACGCCGAGGGCAAAACCTTCTCCATTATCGCCATCGCTCCCAACACAGAGATAAGTGAACACGGCCTAGAATGGGAACTAGATCACAGCCCCCTAGGCCTGCTAGCCGACACAGGTATCTCTAATGTCGTCAGGAAAACGGCCAAGATCCAAGTCCACCAAGGCGTCGCAATAGCGTATTTACTCCATCAGGGTTTTATCGGGACGGCGGATAAAAATAATCGCTCGTAGAGTGATTATTTTTGCCCCGTTCCAGGAAAACCCGTAAATAAGACCGACAGCCCCAAAAAAGTCCTTGCATCCCCGAAGATCTTCCCCTATAGTATCTCCTCGTCACGGGGGCGTAGCTCAGCTGGGAGAGCGCTTGACTGGCAGTCAAGAGGTCAGGGGTTCGATCCCCCTCGTCTCCACCACCGTGAATGCAAAGCCTCCGGGAAACTGGAGGCTTTTTTCATATGCAGCCACCGCGCAAACCAAAGTGCCGTCACACCAACTCCCACATCCAAAAAAGTTGCGCAATTTATTTCCCACTTCTGTACATAGTTTGTTAACCCAACATATTTCCTTTTTGCATTTCATGCCGTCAGCGTTGCAGCTCGGGCGGTGTGTGCCAACAGCTACACCCGCATAAACCTGCGTTAATGTGAACAAGTTTGCAAAATTACCCCCTTAAGCACTGCAAATGAACGATATGTTGTCGCGTGCGGCCTAAATCGGTTTCTAGCCGCCTTGTGCTAGGATGTCTATTGTTACATGGGTTCAACTGCGCTCTCGGCTTAACCGGTCGCGAAGCGCAGGGCAGATCAGCATCCGGCCGTAACGGCGGTGCCAGAAAAACCACGAGCTCCAATAGCGTCGTCATGAGTATCGCATCGAAAGATTTTGTTCTTGCGTGTGTGCAAGCTGTTCTTTCGAATCGATGTTTTATGACAAAGCGCAGCAGTCCTACAGCTGTTTGCGTGCGGTCTAGTTTTGTTCCCGCTTGACTGGATCGCACGCTGCCAGCTGGGGTTACGGTCATTTTGCGATACACGTCCGCGACTCTAGCAACTGCGTTTATACATACCGTTCACGGTGGGGCAGAGCCACGTGCTTGTCTAACTGGGCTCAGGGTTTGAATATGGAGCGCCTTCGCGCACAAGCGCCCTGGCGAAGCCATACCCTAACCCCGTGAGCCACACGTAAGACAGCAAGGGGGGTGGTGCTCGTGTGGTATGTGATCCAGGTCATTAACGGTCGCGAAGACGTAATGCGCGAGCGCATTGAGCGTATGGTGCCGGCTGGCGCTATGCAGGAGCTCTTTTATCCCCAATTTCAAACTGAGATTAAGGTGCACGGCGAATGGGTCAGTGCGACCAAGCCGCTCTTTCCTGGTTATCTTGTCTGCGATACGGCAGATCCCCGCACCGTGCAACAGTACTTGCTGCGCATGGACGACTTTGCCCGGGTGCTATCCCAGGACGGTCAGTTTGTGCCGCTGGCAAAAGAAGAGGTCCAGCTTATTGGCGGCTTTACGCATGCGGGAGACCGCGTAGTGCCTATGAGCGAGGCCCTAAAAGACGGTGATCAGGTCGTAGTGACGGCAGGTCCGCTGCTGGGCCACGAAGGCCTTATCAAAACCATTAACAGACGCAAGAGCACTGCTTATTTGGAGCTCGATCTGTGCGGCCGACGCGTAACCACCCGCGTTGGCCTTGCCGTGCTTTCGGCCGAGCAGCGCGTCATGCGAAACCTTAAAAAAGCGATCGCCTAGCTGCAGGCGACTGTTTAACGGAACAGGGAGGACCCCGGGGGCGGGGACGTAGACAACGGGATTAAATGGGGAGAGAAGAACTAATTTTGAACACCGAATCTAAGAGCGCAAAGCAAAAGGGGAAGCTGAGCGCCTTTGAACCGTATGCGTTGATGGCATATGACATTGCGGCAACTTTTATTGCTGTGTTTGTTGCATCGTGGGGAACACAACATTGGGCGACGCTCAGCGGGGCGGCCGGAGCATGCCCGGCTATCCTTGTGCTCGCGCTTGTTAACGTTTTCGTCTTTTGGTTCTTCCACATGTATAGCAGCTTGTGGCGCTATGCGAGCATTTCCGAGGCTGGACGTATTGTTTCAGCTGTAACGGTAGGCTCAGTCATTGGCGACGTTATCTTTAACCTGTTATTTGGCAAGGGCATGACCCTTCGTGAAGACGTCATGGCATGGGCCATTGTCCTTATCATTTGCGGCGGTGGCCGCTTCGCCATTCGTGCCATTTATGGTAGCCAGGCATGGCGTTTTAAAAGCAAATCAGATGCTCATTTACCTCGAACGCTCATCGTAGGAGCGGGGGAGACCGGTTCGCTAACTATTAAGCGCATGCTCAGCAACGATCCCGATATGGTTGGAGATCCTGTTGCCGTCGTTGATGACGATCCCAATAAACAAAATCAGCGAATTCACGACATTAAAGTCTGCGGTACCTGTGCGGATATTCCGACGATTGCGCATGCCTGTGAAGCCGAACAAATCGTAGTCGCCATTCCAAGTGCTACTTTTGATGAACGCCAGAGAATCTATGACCTCTGCATGAAAACGGGGATTAGGGTATTAACCTTGCCCAATGTGCGCGACATTCCTATAAGCGGTCTTGGCAGGGTTGCCCTTCGCGAAGTCGAAATTAGCGATTTGCTATCTCGTGAAGAAAAATCACTTAATCTAGACCAGATGGGCTATGTTGCGGGCAAACGCATTTTGGTTACCGGCGGTGGCGGTTCTATCGGTTCTGAGCTCGTGCGTCAGCTACTTCCGGCAAAGCCTGCTCAAATCATTTTGTTCGATATCTACGAGAACACGACGTATGAGCTGTACCATGACATTATCAAGTCGGCTCGGGATCAAGGCACCGATATTCAGGTGTTTATCGGTTCTATCACGCACTCGCCTGCAATCGAGCATGTTTTCGAAACTTATCAGCCGCAAGTTGTCTTCCACGCGGCGGCACACAAGCATGTTCCCCTTATGGAACATAATGCGCGTGAGGCAATTGAAAATAACGTGTTTGGCACCCTCAATGTTGTGCGATTAGCTGATAAGTATCAGTGCAGTCATTTCGTACAAATTTCTACTGATAAGGCCGTTAATCCCGCAAATGTAATGGGTGCTACCAAACGCATGGACGAGATGATCGTTCAGTATTATGCGGCCAACAGCAAGACCATTTTTACTGCAGTCCGTTTTGGCAATGTTCTTGGTAGCCATGGTTCGGTCATCCCACTCTTTAAGCGTCAACTTCACGAGGGCGGTCCTATCACCATTACGCACAAGGACATCACGCGTTACTTCATGACCATCCCGGAGGCCAGCAAGCTTGTCATTACTGCAGGCGCTTTGGCGCATGGTGGCGAGATTTTTGTACTGGACATGGGTGAGCCGGTCAGGATCTACGACCTTGCCATCAACCTTATTACGCTGAGCGGTCTTAAGCCCGGCAAGGATATCGAGGTCAAAGAGGTCGGCTTACGTCCTGGTGAAAAAATGTACGAGGAGCTCCTTATGGACAATGAACAACTCCTGCCTACCGAGCATTCCGAAATTCGTATTTCCACGGCCGAGGCAGACAAGATGGAAGAGATTAAGGACAAGCTCGAGAAGCTCGAGGCCTGTCTAAATGGCACGAACGACGAGATTAAAACGGTTCTTGCCGAAGTTGTCCCAACGTATCACCCACAGTACAACGACTAGTTGGAAGAGGCAGAATAATGACTGTAAAGATGAACATCCCGTTTTCGCCGCCCGATATTACCGAGGCAGAAATTGTCGAAGTTGCAGAAGCCCTTCGATCCGGATGGATTACTACTGGTCCTCGTACCAAGAAACTCGAAGCAAGGTTGGCAGATTATTTGAAAGCCGATAGGGTCTGCTGCCTAAATTCACAGACTGCATGTGCAGAAATGGCGCTTCGTCTTCTTAATGTGGGACCTGGCGATGAAGTAATTGTTCCTGCTTATACTTACACGGCAAGCGCCTCTGTTGTGTGCCACGTGGGTGCCAAACTCGTGCTTATCGATTGCCAGCCGAATAGTTTCGAAATGGATTACGATGCTGTTGAGGCTGCCGTTAATGAGAACACAAAAGCAATTATTCCTGTTGATCTTGGTGGTGTTCCTTGCAATTACGATCGTATTTTCGAAATCGTTAAGTCTAAGCGTAATCTGTTTAAACCAAATGGCGAAATTCAGGAAGCTCTGGGGCGCATCGCGGTTTGCGCAGATACCGCCCATGCCTTAGGCGCAACTTGGCATGGCAAGATGGTTGGCTCTATCGCCGATTTCAGCTCGTTCAGCTTCCATGCCGTAAAGAATTTGACCACTGCCGAAGGTGGTTGCCTTGCTTGGCGTGCCATTTCCGGCATCGACTCTGAGGCCATGTATAAGAAGCTGCAGCTCCTGAGTCTTCATGGCCAAAGCAAGGATGCCTTGGCTAAGACCAAGCTTGGTGCTTGGGAATATGACATTGTTGGTCCTTGGTATAAATGCAATATGACTGACATGCAAGCTGCTTTAGGTCTCGTTCAGCTCGATCGTTATGAGGGCATGCTTGCGCGACGCAAAGAGATTATCGAGCGTTACAATGCTGCTCTGACCCCGCTGGGTATTGAGCCGCTAAATCATTTTACAGGCGAGCGCCAGTCTTCGGGTCACCTGTATATTTGTCGTATCCCCGGGTTTGATCTCGAAAAGCGCAATGAAATTATCATAAAGATGGCAGAGCTTGGTGTTGCTACAAACGTTCATTACAAGCCTTTGCCCATGCACACGGCATATAAGAATCTCGGTTTTGACATTTCTGATTTTCCGAATGCTTACAAGCATTTTGAGAACGAAATCACCTTGCCGCTGCATACTCGCCTTACTGACGACGAAGTCAATTACGTCATCGACTGCTTCAAGGCCTGCCTCTTGGAGCTTGGTGCGTAGTGGGACTGCTATCATGGGCTGATTTGCCCAACGATATGCGCGTTGATGAGGTTCGCCCATACTATGACGAACTTGCAGGGCATCGTATGGGGCTATTCGCGAAACGTATTTTCGATATATTTGGTTCCCTATTTTTATTTGCCTTAACTTGGTGGCTATTCATCATTCTTGCTGTTGCAATTAAGCTCGATTCTCCCGGTCCGGTTTTTTCCGCCAAGAAAGAGTTGGGCGATACGGCAAGACGTTTCGTATTTTCAAGTTCCGAACCATGTGCGTCGATGCCGAGAAAAAGGGCGCACAAGTCACCAGTGCTGGTGACTCTCGTATAACGCGTGTTGGTTCCGTTATACGTAAATGTCGACTCGACGAAGTCGCGCAACTGATAGATATCCTGCGCGGAACCATGAGCTTTGTCGGCACCCGCCCCGAGGTTCCTCGTTATGTAGCGGCGTATACACCCGAGATGCAAGCAACTTTGCTTCTCGCTCCCGGTGTTACTTCGAGAGCGAGTATTGAGTTCAAAGATGAAGATGCCTTGTTAGAGGGTGCTGAGGACGTTGATAGCGCATATATCAATCTGGTGCTGCCAAAGAAGATGGAATTAAACCTGCGCGATCTTTCCCACTTTAGCTTTTGGGGAGAGATTGCCACGATGTTCGCTACTGTTGCCGCAGTGGCTAGGAGAGATTAGATGCGAGACGGTCTTGTATCGGTTATTACGCCGGCATATAACTGCGCACAATTTATTGGAAAGACCATTGAGTCAGTTCAGGCGCAAACGTACGATAACTGGGAAATGGTTATCGTGGATGATTGCTCTACCGATAATACCCGGGAAGTTGTTGAGTCCTATTCCAAGGATGATTCCCGTGTTCGGTATATTTGCTTAAAAGAAAATTCCGGAGCCGCTGTGGCAAGAACTGAATCCATGAAGGCTGCCGAGGGCGAATACATGGCATTTTTGGATAGCGATGACATGTGGAAACCTGAAAAGCTGGATAAACAGTTGGCTTTCATGCGCGAGCATAGCTGCGTTTTTTCATGCACTGCTTATGAACAAGTAGATGAACAAGGGAATCCGCTTGGAAAGGTAATCAAGACTATTCCTCGAACTAGCTATAACAGGCTTTTGCTTGATTGTCCTGTGGGCAACTCAACGGTTATGTATAACGTCCGCCAGATGGGTAAGTTCGAAGTCCCCAATATTCGTAAACGCAACGATGACGCGTTGTGGCTACAAATGCTTAAAAAGGAGCCCTACATTTGGGGCATGCCGGATATCCTTGCCGATTATCGCGTTCGCGAGGGCTCTATCTCACACAATAAGCTTGACTTAGTAAAGTACCACTGGATGCTCTATCGGGATATCGAGCATTTAGGCGTATTTCGCTCTGTATTTCATATCGGAGTATGGGGCTTTATCAAAGTTTTTGGAATTAAGTAACGGGGTGCGAGTATTCCCTAATGGATCAACCCAAACAGATAAAAACTGTTGGCATCATCGGGCACTTTGCCGAGGACGTTAGCATGGCAGATGGACAGGTCGTGAAGACTCGTACGGTCCGCGAGCTGCTGCGCGATGTCTGTGGGAATGAGAATGTCCGCTTTGTCGACACACATGGATGGCAGAAGCATCCGCTTGCCCTCCTGCACGAATGTATTGACCTCGCAAAGTTCTCGGACGCCCTCGTTATGCTTCCGGCGCACAACGGGGTGAAGGTCTTCACCCCGTTGCTCGTTTTCTTGCGGAGGCGATATGGCTGTAAAGCCGTGTACTCAGTCATCGGCGGGTGGCTCGCCGAGTTTATCGCTGGGAAGTCTCTCCTCACGAAGAAGCTCAAATCGTTCGATGCGATACTCGTTGAGTCCGGCCGAGTTAAGGATCTACTCGCTGAGCAAGGCTTCAACAACGTGCTCGTCGCATACAACTATAAGCGCCTTCCGCTGCTCGATTCCTTTGATCTCGAGCAGCCATCTGGTGAGCCATGGCCTTTAGCAGTTTTCTCCCGCATCTACGAAGAAAAGGGCATTGACGACATTGTATGGGCCTTGCGCGAGGCAAACAGCCGTCTTGGCCGCCGCGCTTTTAAGCTTGATATCTACGGAAACGTTCTGCCTGAGTATAAGGAGCACTTCGATGCGCTGATGGCCGACTGCGATGCTTCCGAAGTCGCCTACAAGGGTGTAGTGCCCGCAGGGGAGAGTACATCTGTTCTCAACGGGTACCTCGTCCTGGCCTTTCCGACGAGGTACCCGGGCGAAGGTGTCCCGGGTACCGTGGTTGATGCCTACTGTGCCGGTATACCCGTTATCGCTTCGCGTTGGCCAAGTTATGCAGAAATGGTCGAGGAAGGGGAGACGGGCATTACCTACGAATTCTGCAATCGCAATGCGCTGTTGGATGTTCTCATGAATGCTGAACTGCCCAAGCTATTGCTTGCAATGAAGGAGTCTTGTCTTCGCAAGGGTCGTGACTATTCTTTCGAGGCGGGGTTGAATAAATTCCAGAAGCTTGTTGATAGCGGTTTCGATGTTCGGAGCCTGCTCGCTGAACCTTTTGAAACGGAGTAAGTTTCCTTGAGAACTAGAGTTGTCATATCTATCCCGTATCTCGGCGTGGGCGGTGCGGAAAGAATGGTCTCACTCCTCGGGTCGTCAATCGATCAGGAGCGTTTTGACGTTCGCGTGCTCTGCATCTACGGCGATTTTCTCCACAACATGATGGAGAACGAGCTGACATGCGCCGGGGTGCGCATCGACTACCTTCACAAGGGACTCGGCCTCTCCCCGAAGGCTATCTTCAACGTTGCAAAATACATGAACGATTTCAAGCCCGACATCATTCATACTCACCTCGCTTCGGTTTTCTATTGCTTGCCGTGGGCTTGGTTACATGGTCGTAAAGTAATCCACACGATTCACAATACCCCTGAGAAAGAGTTCCGTAGCCCCCTAAGGGAAAAAATTATGCGTGCCTTGTACCGCACCGGTGCTGTCATCCCTGTTGCTATCAGCGAAATGAACAGACGCCTCTCAGCCGAATTTTACGGACTGCCCGCATGCCGCATCGAGATGGTCGTGAATCCAGTGAAGATAGACTCGGGACCAGCATCTCCTGCGGATGCTGACACTAAGTATGATTTCATTAGCGTCGGTAGACTCGTGGAGCAGAAAAACCCCATGATGTTGCTACGAGCTATGCGAACGGTGTGTAATCGGCACCCCGAGACTTCCCTCGCTATCGTGGGCGATGGCCCGATGATGGTGGAGTTGAGGGGTCTATGCTCGGAGCTCGGCCTCGACGACAACGTCACTTTCTTGGGTGTGCGCGACGATGTCTGCTTACTGCTTGCTCAGTCGAGCATTTTCGTTTCCAGCTCTGACTACGAGGGGCTTCCTATGACCATGCTAGAGGCTATGGCGGCCTGCCGTCCCCTTGTCGGTACGGATGTTGGTGGCGTGGTGGACATAATCCATGATAAAGAGAACGGCATAGTCGTTCCCAAGGGTGACGTCTATGCATTGGCAGAAGCCATGACTTATCTCTATGAGAACCCTGACGTCGCAAGGGTAATGGGTAAGGCAGGCCGTATGATCGCACTCCCATACTCAACTTCAAACGTTGCCGAGCAATACGAATTCCTGTACAACAAATACGCGAAACGGCCCCAGAAATGACAATCTATACTTCAGGAAAACCCTTGGGCTTCACATTCGAGGACCACTTGACTGGGAAGTTTTTGGACGTATCCGTTCTCGCCTTCACGCTTGGGCTGTACTTCCTCTCGATCCCACTGGAGTTTGTTCCGCTGACTACGGGGGCCTCTATTTCCAAATACGTCGCAGTCCTTCCACTTACGGCCGCCTTCCTGAACCTGAAGAACCTGAGGTTCAGGAATCGCTGGCTGACGGCCTCCATGCTGTGCTTGGCTCTGATCACTTTGGGTTCAGGTCTAGTTTCGCCTTTGCACATCCCCTTTTCAAACTACATAGCATTGCTCATAAATATTGCGTTTACTGTTCTACTAGGGTCGTTCGATATGTCAAAAAAAGATATCGAGTTTCTGCGAAAGTGCCTCGTGGTGAGCTCCGTGATTGCCCTGGTTTTCCTTTTGCTCTTTTCTTCTACCTACAAGAACACCGGTAGAGACTCCATTAGTATTGCTGGGGCCGCGCAAGACCCAAACTACCTTTGTGGTTGCTTCGTTTTCGGTGTCGCTTACTGCGTCCACGACTACATGAGCCGGGGAAGCAAAGTCGGACTCATCATGACGTGTCTCTTTCTAATGGGCGTCTTTACCACTGGTTCGCGTGGAGGGCTCGTGGCAATCGCTTCGGTAATCGTAAGCCTGCTTCTACTCGACCTCTCACGCCTGAGGAAGAATCTGAAACCTTTTGCAAGAATTGTCCTGATTGCGGTAGCCCTGCTTATTGCCTTCAACATCATTATGTCAATACTGCCGCAGGATATCTCAGAGCGTTACACAATTGAGTACCTTATCGAAAACGGTAACACCCATAGATCGCTCCTCCAGCAGCAGTGTCTCAGTGCCTTTTCTGATTTCGATGTATTGGGAAAGCTGTTTGGAATGGGCTTGGGCGCCACCCGCTTCTTCAATTCGTTTCA
Source organism: uncultured Collinsella sp. (assembly GCA_958435945.1). Classification (GTDB taxonomy): domain Bacteria; phylum Actinomycetota; class Coriobacteriia; order Coriobacteriales; family Coriobacteriaceae; genus Collinsella. The sequence goes on from CAUBIC010000003.1 coordinate 50,741, forward strand.
TAATGTCGCCCATAACGTCTGGGTTGAGACCCTAATTGGTATGGGAATCGTCGGTGTTCTCCTGACCGCGTTGGTCTACTTCATTGTATTTAAGACGGCACTGAAGCTAAAGGATTTTAAAATTGCTGCCTCCCTCGTGGGAATGTTCGTACTTGGGCTCTCCCTTTCTACAGTTTATTTCAAGCCGGTGTGGGCTCTGATTTTGTTTGCCGCCATCCGCTTTGGCAATCAAGACGACGCTGACGAGAAAGGTACCTCCTAATGGGTGATATGAGTAGGCCGTTGCTTTCGGTTGTCATTCCGATCTACAACACTGAGGAGCGTTACCTCAAAGCATGCTTTAGAACCTTTGCAATTCCCGATAATCGTATTGAACTTGTTGTCGTCGACGACGGATCGAACGTGGAAACTCATAATGTCATTTCCCGTCTGCTCGATGAGGTCAGGGTAAAGTGCGCTTTTGTGACTAAGGAGAACGGAGGCCAAAACTCTGCTAGGCAAGCAGGCGTTGGGCAAAGCTCCGGTGCTTACGTATTCTTCCTCGATAGCGACGATTATGTCGACCCTATTTTATTCTTCAAAGCGGTTGACGTTTTGGAGACGAAATCGCCTGATGTTCTCATGTTTAATGTAGCGAGAGTGGATGACTCGGGCCACGAGTTGGAACGTTATGAATTCGCGAACGAAACCGGTGATCTAACGGCGTCTAAACGCGAGCTGATCATCAAGTCTCCCACCCTTTGTTCGCAGTTCTTTGCAAGGAACCTGCTGAACGGCTATGGGTTAGTCCTTAAAACCAAAATTGGGGAGGATATGGCGAGTGCGGTCCCTCTCATAGCTAGGGCAAAGGTCATCTACGGAATGTCTGAGTATATCTACAAATATGTTGTTAGGGAATCTAGCGTAACGCGCAATCCCCTGCCCGAAGACGCGTTTGCGATTATTGTTGCCATCGACGAACTGAAGAATCGGATGCCTTCGGGCTTTTCCTCTGAGCTCGAGTGGCTTGCTATTAAGCACGTACTTTTTTACGGCGCGGAAAGGGCTCTTAAAACTTTCGGTTACGACCCTAGAGTAAAACATAGGCTTTTCGGTTACATGCAGACATTTTTTCCCCACTGGCGCAAAAACCCCTACTTGCAAGCTGAGACCCACAATATGCGCGTAGCGTTCCGTTTACTCATACGAGGGAATTGGAGACTCTATTACATGCTCTCTAGATGCAAGGCGTTGCTCAGACGTGCGTAAGTGGCAGACGAAATTCGGATTGGAATGAGTAAATCAGACTATGAGTTCAAAAATCGGAATAATAACCTTGGACGGCAAGTTCAATTACGGTAACCGTCTCCAGAACTTCGCTACCACGTGCATTATCAAGAAAATGGGCATGCGCCCGATCACTTTGGTCCTCAACGAGCGCGAAGGAGCTGTCCGCAAGGCTAAGAACCTTGTTAAGAGGCTCATCGGGATGTCGAGGCCGAGCCCCGAGAGTCTCATGACCGAGAAAAGGCTCGAAGCCTTCGGCGGGTTCAACTCTAAGATTCCCATCATTGATATTCGGAGCCTAAGCGACCCGATTCTTGATACGTTCGATTATTTCCTTGTTGGAAGTGACCAGGTATGGAACCCTGATTTTGTTGACGAGCATGAGGCAGAGTGGTTCTTCTTGCAGTTCGCACCTCGCTCCAAAAGGGTCGCTAACGCCCCGAGCATCGGCCAGGATAGTCTTACCCCGGAACAGGCGAACTTGATTGCGAAAGGCGTCGTTGGCTTCGATCGCGTCGCCGTGCGCGAGAAACGCGCCGCTGAGCTCATCAAAGATTGCGCGGGCATCGATGTCGATGTCATCTGCGACCCGACGCTAGTGCTTGCCGCTGACGAGTGGCGCGCCGTCGCCGACGGGCGTTGCACTCCGGAAGAGTCCTACGTTTTCACCTATCTGTTGGGAGGTGTCGGAGCTGAGGCGGCTGAGGTGCTCGACAAAGTGACCGACCACGGGCGCATCCCCGTGGTGCCGCTCTCCGACAGACAGAAATCGGGAGAGCCCGATGCCGGACCGGCCGAGTTCATCGACCTCATCGACCATGCTGCGCATGTGGTAACGGACTCTTTCCACGCCGGCGTGTTCAGCTCCATCCTTCACACGCCCCTCACCATCGTTCACCGCGAAGGCGTCAGGGGCATGTTTTCGCGCCTCGAGCAGCTCTCACAAATGTTGGACATCGAAGAGAAGGTTTACGGGTCAGCCGTATATGACCTCGCGCGCGCAGGTGAATATATGGGTATTGATGAAGCGATCGGTCACGAGAGGGAGAAGTATATGGGATATTTGGAGGGGTGTCTTGAGCGATAGGACCAAGGGCAAGAGCAGGACCGCATTTGCTGCGAAGAGTTCAATTTACGGACTCGTCGGAAAGGGTGTAAGCCTTCTCGTCAGCTTCGTATCCAGGACCGTCTTCATACATATCCTTGGCAAATACTATCTCGGCATCAACGGACTTTACTCTGAGATCCTCAGTTTCCTCTCGTTTGCTGAGCTCGGCTTCGGCTCTGCCATGACCTTCGCTCTGTACGGGCCAGTCGAACGCGAAGAGAACGAGAAGGTCCGCGAGCTCATGCAGTTCTATAAGGTCACCTATAGGCTCATCGCCTTCGTCGTACTCGCCTTCGGCCTTGCCGTCACACCTTTCCTCCAGTACATCGTCAACGGAGCGGAGGGACTTTCGCTCTTCGAATTGAGACTCTATTTTCTGATTTTCCTTGCGAACACGGTTACCACATACTTCGTGACGTACAAGTTCGGTTATTCCAACGCAATTCAGGAGGCCTACGTCTCTACGAATTTCGATACCCTCACTAATCTTGTCTGCGTTTTCGTGCAGCTCGTGGCACTTGTCTTGACTGGGAGTTTCCTCGTCTACCTGCTCTCCTACACGGCGACCCTCATTCTGTCCCGATTTGCGGTAGCTTTCTACCTCAATCGGCGCTACCCAATCCTGAAAGAAAAGCCCGCTACGAAGCTCCCCGCCGAGGACCGTAAGGGCATCCTCACCGAAGTGAAAGGCCTTGCTATTCATCAGTTCTCTAGCGTCGCCGTACACGCGACCGACAGCATCATTATCTCTGCAGTCCCCGCCCTCGGCGTAGCGGTCGTCGGTGCAGTGAGCAACTACAACCTCGTAATCAACGCCGTCTCCGCAATCGTACTCATCCTCTTCAATAGCGTCGTCGCGGGCTTTGGAAACCTGGCCGTAACCTCGACCAAGGAGCGGTTTGAGAAGGTCTTTGAGGAGGCGAATTTTGCCAACTTCTGGATCTACGGACTCTGCACCGTCTGCTTCGTTGTCCTTCTTACTCCCTTTGTGGAGCTTTGGGCGAGCTCAGACTACGCCATCGACACCGCGAGCCTTGTGCTGATTATCTTTAATTTCTATCTCCAAGGGCAGAGCACCATCTACAACAACGCCCGCATCGCAAAGGGCAACTTCAACATGGACAAGTGGTGGTCGCTGCTGCAAGCGGTCATCAACCTCGTTGTCTCCGTAGCAGCGGCGATGCGGCTCGGCTTGGTCGGCGTCTACATCGGCACCGTCGTTTCCCGTCTTGTCTTCGTCGTCTCGCGGCCCAGCTGCACCTATCGTTTCCTTTTCGGAAAGTCACCATCTGTTTATTTCAGAAAGCTGCTCATCTACTTTGCCGCCGTCGTCGTTGCAACAATAACCTGCAGGGTCGCGTGCGCACCGCTCCTCTCCAGCCTCGGGTGGCACACGCTCATCGCTTCAGCCGTAATCTGCCTCGTTGTCCCGAACCTCATTTTCTTTGCACTTTTCAGGGGGTCCCTTGAGTTCGAGGCCCTTCGCGTACGCGTCGCCAGCCTTCTGGGGGTGATCCGATGAGCAGGGAGCCCCTCGTGAGTATCGTCACCCCTTGTTACAATGGCGCCGCTTATGTCGACCGTTTCTTCGAGACCGTTATGGACCAGACATGGCCGCACATAGAGCTCATATTCGTTGATGATGGCTCGACCGACGACACCCTTGCCAAGGCGGAGGCATGGCGCAAAAGACTCGAGGCCCGAGGAATCACCTTTAAGCTCCTCACCCACCCGAACGGCGGACAGGCGAGCGCGATCAACGTGGGACTGCCCCACGTCACCGGCAAATACGTCATGTGGCCCGACAGCGACGATCTCATGGACCCGAAGAATGTCGAGCTCAAGGCGAGGTACCTCGAAGGCCATCCCGAAAAGGGGCTCGTCGTCTGCGACGTTGCCTGCGTCGACGAAGACGACCTCGGCTCCGTTGTTCGCAGTTCCGTTTTCGACGACTCGCGCTATCGCCTCTTCGACGCGCTTATCAGGGAAGAGAAGGGCGCCTTCTGTTCAGGCATAGCGTATCTTGCTCGCGCCGACGCCCTCTTCGATGCCATCGGCGGTACGCGTATCTACGAGAGCAGGTCTGGTCAGAACTGGCAGCTCCTCTTCCCGCTTTCCTACCACTATGACTGCGGGTTCATTCATGAGCTGCTCGCCACCTATGTCGTCCGTAGCAAAAGCCATTCCCACAGCTACATTTCGCTTGAAGACCAGATGCGCCGCACCTACGAGCTCGAGGATATCATCCTCCACGTTCTGCCCGCGATGGGTATGGAGAAGTGCGACTTCGAGAAGTACATGGGCTATGCGAGGGTCAAATACCTGCCAATGAGATTCGACATCGCCGTAAAGATGGGCGATAAGGACCTCGCGCGCGACCTGAAGGCTCGGCTTGACGCAGCCGAGGGGAGATCGGTTCGCCGTGACCTCGTCATGGCCGCCTGCGAGGTGGGGCTTGCCCCGATGTTTTTCTCCCTCGGGCGAAGGGTGAAGGGGACGGCGCGGCGCGCCAAGGCAATCTTCAAGGGAAAGTGACCAACATGGCTGAAAATCTTCCGAACATCGCGTCGCTTGGCGATGCCTGCTGCGGGTGCGGTGCATGCGCGGCGAAGTGCCCGAAGGGCTGCATAGAGATGATCGCCGACGGACGCGGCTTTAAGCGCCCCGCGGTCGACGCGGATATCTGCGTCGGCTGTGGAGGGTGCGACTCGGTCTGCCCTGCGATTGGCGAGCGGGCGAAGGACGGCGCGAAGAGTGTGATTTGGGCTAAGTCCAAAGATAAGTGCGAGAGGCTAGCATCTTCTTCCGGCGGCCTCTTCGGGCTGCTCGCGCGCGAGGTCCTGGTGTCTGGCGGTGCGGTGTGCGGCGCCGCTTGGGTCGAGGGCTGCAAGCGCGTCCGCCACGAAATCGTGGAAGATGAGGGCGGGCTCGATGCCATCATGCGCTCCAAGTACGTCCAGAGCTCGGTGGATCGTGACGTCTATGAGGGCGTTAGGGAGGCCCTTCGCTGCGGCAGGCGCGTCCTTTTCGCGGGGACGGCGTGCCAGGTCGCGGGCATGAGGGCTTACCTCGGAAACCTCGCCGACAACAGCGGCTTCCTCGCGGTCGATGTGATCTGCCACGGCGTTCCATCACCGCTTCTGTGGGAGAAGTGGGCTGAGCACAAAGAGTCCGCCGCGGTTGCGTCGCTTCGCGACGTGAATATGCGGAGTAAGACAACCGGATGGTTGTCTTTTTCCGCTTCATACGCATACGCGTATGAAGCGGAAAAAGATGACGCGCAGGTTTCGTCATCGCTGAAGGATAGCTGCGTCTTCGGCAATGACTGGTACATGAAGGCGTTTCTCGCCAACGCGAGCTTGCGGCCATCCTGCTTTCGGTGCCCCGTCAAGAGATCTTGTGGATCGGACGTTACGCTCGGTGACTTCTGGGGCATCCAGTCCGTGCACCCCGAGGTCGACTACGAGGACGGAGTCTCCGCCGTGCTTTGCAACACCGCCAGAGGCGCCGCGGCTATCGAGGACGTTAAGCCCGCGCTCGAGTGGGGCGCATCATCGCTTGAGAGAGTTCTGCCTGGTAACCCGAGCCTGGTCAAGTCAGTAGCGCCGTATGAGGAGCACGATAAATTCCTCAAGGACCTTGAGGAAGGTGTGCCCATCGAATTGATGCTCGAAACGTATCGCTTTCAAGTGCCGTTCTCCAAACAGTTGTGCGCGCGCCTGCGTGGATTCGCCAGGCACGTTTTGAAACCCCTTATCAAGATAGTGAAAGGAAACCAGGAATGAAAATTGCGGTTGCCGGCACTGGCTATGTCGGACTTTCATTGGCGGTATTGCTCTCGCAGCACAACGAGGTGCACGCGCTGGACATCGTGCCCGAGAAGGTCGAGAAGATCAACAACTACGAGTCGCCCATCCAGGATGACGAGATCGAGCGCTTCCTGGCGGAGGCCAAGACGGGGGAGCGCGAGCTCGACCTTCATGCTACCCTCGACGTGGCCGAGGCCTACACGGGCGCCGACTACGCCGTCATCGCCACGCCCACCAACTACGACTCGGACAGGAACTTCTTCGACACGAGCTCCGTCGAGGCCGCCATCGCCGCCGTGCGCTCGGTGAACCCGGACGCCTGGATCGTCATCAAGTCGACGATCCCCGTCGGCTACACCGCCGGCCTGCGAGAGAGGCTGGGCGACGAGAAGATCTTCTTCAGCCCCGAGTTCCTGCGCGAGAGCAAGGCCCTCTACGACAACCTGCACCCCAGCCGCATCGTGGTGGGCGCGCCGAAGGATGACGCCGAGGCCGTCGCGGCAGCCGAGCGCTTCGCCGGCCTGCTCGCGCAGGGCGCCGACCACGGCGAGCTCGACCGCGTGAACGCCGACGGCTCCAAGGGCATCCCGGAGCTCGTGCTGGGCACCACCGAGGCCGAGGCCGTCAAGCTGTTCGCCAACACCTACCTGGCGCTGCGCGTGGCCTACTTCAACGAGCTCGACACCTACTGCGAGGTCCGCGGCCTCAACACCCGCGACGTCATCGACGGTGTCTGCCTGGAGCCGCGCATCGGCAGCCACTACAACAACCCCAGCTTCGGCTACGGCGGCTACTGCCTGCCCAAGGACACCAAGCAGCTGCTGGCCAACTACAGGGACGTTCCCCAGAACCTGATCGAGGCCATCGTGGACGCCAACCGCACCCGCAAGGACTTCGTGGCCGACGAGGTGCTGCAGATGGTGTGGGACCGCGTGTACGAGGGCAAGGAGAAGCCGGTCGTGGGCGTGTACCGCCTGACGATGAAGTCCAACTCCGATAACTTCCGCGCGAGCTCCATCCAGGGCGTCATGAAGCGCGTGAAGGCCAAGGGCGTGCCCGTGGTGGTCTACGAGCCCACGCTGGACGCTCCGGAGTTCTTCGGCTCCGAGGTCACGCACGACCTGGAGGCCTTCAAGGCCGGCTGCGACGTGATCGTCGCCAACCGCTGGAGCGACGAGCTCGCGGACGTGGCGGACAAGGTATACACGAGGGATTTGTTTAAGCGGGATTAGGGGAGAGCTGGCTGCCTGGGTTGGGCGCGCTTCGTTTACAGCTAGATCATCCTACATGAGGACGGGGTGTATCGGCTATCGCCGATACACCCCGTCCTTTGTTAAATCGAAAATGCAATATCAGATACCACAGACACAAGTTGAGCATTAGCTTGCATGGCGGATCATTTCACAAGCCAAGGTTAAGCAGCCTTCTTTACGGAGATAATTCCATTTCCGCAATATCCGACGATCTCAACTTAGCTATCAGCGCATTATTTAATTTATATTCCAACAGTAATAAAATTTTTCTGCCCTTTATTTGCTCACTTTAGGAGTTAATCAAATGCCCGGATTGTTTGCGATGCACTCACTTGTTGTATATAGACTTTGGGCGAATACCTATAGGCATAAAGAAGATAGACTCGATGTCTCAAATTACGGTGATAAACCCTTGGCAGACTATATTGTCGACTTTGTCAATGACAACAAATCTCCCTTCCAAGTAAATGAAGGCGAACGCTTTATTCAATTCGATTCATATGTTCAGATCAGAGACAGCGTATTGGTTAATCTCAAATCTGGCCGCGCCGGACTTCGGGTCGATGTTGTGGACACGAGAACAATGACCGATAGCGGCATTTCCTACACAGAGGAAATGGCAGGCATGGTTCCTTCGAGACTTCTAATCAAATGTACCCCGGGATTTGGTTATGCACTGATTGGAATTGAATCGGTTCCTAACGGCGGCGGCGTAACAGTGCCTGTTACAGCCTTGAAGAACTACATTGCCAGTCATTCAACAGGTATATCATTAAAATCAGAACGAGTGCAGGAAAAGTCTGCGTTGGAAGCATTTACAGGAATTGAAAAATTTGAGCTTCGTCGCTATCGACCTTCCAATAACATTGAAGATGGGACAGTGGCCAACGTGGGAACTATGTCCTTTATTGCGAATCATAAAAAGGGTCTCAGCATTCCTCTGGCAGCACTTGATAAGGTTAAAGACAAAAAAGCAGTCGCAGAATATTTTGGTGTTTCAAGTGATTATTCAGGTCGTGAAGAGGTTTTAGCCACGCTAAAGCAACGTGACGGAAAAAGAAAAACATTTATGCTGGACAAAGAGTTTGCAGTCCCCATTACAGAAGTTCTGAATGAATCGGGGCAGCCGCCCCTTACTGACGACGAGTTTATCGCTGCTTGTCTTGACAGCTTTGCTCGAGTAGAGGACGTCTTTGTTAGAGATAAATAGTATTTGCTATAAAGGAGGATAGAGAACATGGGCAAAATTGACATTCTTCTCCTATTTCAGAAATACTTTGAAACGCTCTGCAACTATCAAACTAATGAGAGATCGCACTTTGATATTTTTCTACAGCTTGTTGTTCCTGTGCTGGTGTCGATTGTGCTGTTTTTCTTCTGGCCTAATAGCTGTAGTAACGCAGGCGACTTGATATCAAATCTCATCAGCTGCATTTCGATAATTTCTGGTTTCATGTGCGGTGTTGCTGTACTTTTGTTTCAATTGCGTCTGCAAATGTGTTCACAACAAGACCCAAAACCACTTGACCGTGAGCTTGCGTTAGTGGACGAATCTTTCCATATTTCAATGTGGGCTGTCGTTGACGGTCTTATCATCGTAGGCTTACTTTGTGCAGCCCCACCGATTAATAATGTCAATGAGCTTGTTTCTCGTTTCATTTTCTGTGTAGCGATTTCTTTACTTATTAACTTTCTTCTAGTCACTTGTATGGTTCTAAAGCGAATCAGTGCTGCATATACTTCTTTTTCACGTGGGTGGAAGATGTAATTTCGCATGAATGTCCTATACCCACCATTCAAAACGGAGCATATGGACAACATTGTCGGAACAGCCTTTCTTGATGCCCTCATCCTAGATTCAATTTACTCGAATCCCGAAACGCTCATCTCCGCAGGGCAAAAGAACGGCGACTGTTGCTTGTGCCTAAACGGCAACGATAGGGAAGGCCACACAAGGGTGTTACGTTGTATGCTTAACAGCGGGTTGATCAGGAAAACAAAGAGCGGCAAGCTGTACAGCATCTCGTTCAAGTATGACTCGCAAACCTATGAGGGAAAGTACAAGGGGAGCGACTTTACCGGAGAGATAAAGCTCGCGGACTTCGTCGATCTGGAGACGGGGGAGTTTGTTTAGGGGGCGGAACGAGCGCTCGCTCTACTTAGATTCGTCACCCCTCGCTAGCAACAGTGCCAACGCACAGCGATGACCCTATCCGCATTGCAAATTGGCTCGCTTGAATAAAATCTCAAATTAGAGCAAATATTTGTTCAAAACTAACAAATATTGCCTTTAAAAGCATATAATTGTTCTTGAAATTACAGTATGTCTGTGATAAACGAACAGTAGCTAGAAAGATTCTGACGATGATCCTCAATTTTTCTTTTAAGAATTACCTCAGTTTTCGAGATGCACAGCAGTTTTCATTTGAACCAATTTCCGGTAAAAAAGAACTTGGTCCCGTACGTGTCGCCGCAGTGTATGGCGCTAACGCTTCGGGAAAATCCAATTTTATTGACGCTTTGAATTTTGTCTCGTATTTCGTCCGCACCGGCTTCGCAGCAGGCGATGCGCAAACACGAATTCCAGTCATTCCTTTTTTGCTAGATTCAAACTCTATCAACGACGATACCGAGTTTTCTATTGACTTTACTTCCGATAATGAAAAATACGAGTTCTCGTTTGGGTTAAATAAGAACGAAGTTACTTACGAAAACCTCGTCGTCTATCGATCGAAGCAACCCTCCCTTCTTTACGATCGCACTTCGGTAAATGGAATGCAGTCCATTAAATTTGGAAGCTCCTTTACGGGCGCAAAAAAGCAGCTATGGGATATTACACGCAAAAACTCTCTCTTTTTATCTGCCGCGGCAACTGCTGGCAGCACGGTTATCCAACCGGCATTTAAGTCGCTTGCTTACGATATAAAGCACTATGATGCGACGCGATACGCCAACGAGCTAACAGAAATAAAGAAATTATTTATCAAAGGCGATTCGCGAGCCCGAGTATTATCCCAGCTTATTAAGTTTGCCGATATCGGAATTGACGATATCGATGTTCGCCAAGCGGAAAGCGTCTTCGGTTTAAAAGAGCCGTTCGTTGATCTTAAAGACATCCCAGAAGAAGCGCGGAATATAATTGAGGAAGATTTTAAATGGTCGTTTTCCTATGACCTATTCTTCCATCATAAAGGGGTGGGGGATGGACTTTGGTTCAACTCAAACCAGGAATCCGAAGGAACAAAAGCGGCTCTAGCGTTTTTCTTCGTGGCTCTAAACTCGTTAAGCAGCGGAACTCTGGCACTCATTGATGAACTAGATTCGAGCCTTCATCCCACGCTCCTACGAGACTTTGTTTCACTGTTTTCTGATCCTGAAACAAATCCAAATGGTGCGCAGCTCATCTTTTCTACTCATGATGTTACCTTGATGACGCGAACGAGCCCCATGGAAGAGGTGCTTGAACGCGATCAGGTCTGGTTTGTTGAAAAGGACTCAGAGGGAACTTCTCAATTAATTGCCGCAATGGAGTATTCTCCTCGCGCAAATGAGAATCTGGGCCGCAATTATTTGAACGGTGTCTATGTGCCACTGCCCAACCCAAGCTTTCATCAACTTATGGCCCAACTCATGAAAGAAGGCGCTGACATAAATGGCTAAGGCAGAAAGGAGAGGGCTTGCTCTCGGACGCAAAAAGCAAACGAGAGCAAAACGAAAGCGCCATCTGATTGTGTCTAATGGTAGAGTGACCGAAACCGAATACTTCAACTTCCTAATCAATGAAATGGATGTTCGCGGAAGTGTGCAATATAGGTATATTGACGGAGATCCGCTAAAGGTAGCGAAGAAGGTATCCCGTGAGCTCGAGTCAGATAAAAAGGCCGTTAAAGCAGGCGAAATTGACGAACTAAATTCTGTATGGATTGTTGTTGACTCGGACGAGTTCAGAAATTTAGCTGCTGCAGAGCGCGAAGCTAGGGTCAAAGGAGTCAAACTTGCAATTTCAAATCCATGTTTTGAAGTATGGCTTATTGACCACGTTTCGTCATGTTCTGAAAGTTATGCATCGACTCCTCAATGCGAGAAACGGGCGCGCGATCTTGGCGTACTAAAATCCACAGACCCCAACAGGTCGTCCGCGTCAAAGTACAAGTCTGTAAATCTAGAAATGATTAGCGGCAACAAGGGCCAAGCTTTAGCCAATGCTGCTAAGCACAATACAGACGATAAGCGTCGCGCAAGGCAGAGCAATCCGGACAACGTCTCCTCTTATCAAGTGTGGACGGACTTGCCTGAACTTATAACTGACGTATTTGATTCTGGTAAATAACAGGAGATGGAGCCTGCGCATTTAATCGTGCGGGCTTCATCTCCTTTCACCGACTGGCAAAACGATTTACACCTAATTCCGGGGTTCAATCACGGGTTTTCTTCTTTTCCCGTTATCTGATCTCGCTACACTAATAACTGCTGCTACCAGGTAGTTTTCTGGCGCAGTTTCCATTGGCTCTTGCGAAGATCGGAGCGGTTATGTTTGCCACCGCGTTCCACACCAGCCGACACTACATCCTGCTTACTGTCATGGCCTGCCTTTGCGTTTTGCTGGGCGGGCCTTCTTATGCCGCGGGCGCGGACAGCCTGTTCATCGCGGGCGCCACGTACTACGAGCCGGGCGTGTCGGGTCCCGGATGGGCTTGGACGGATGCCGACCATCTGGAGCTCACCGGCTATGCAGGCGAAGCCATCGGCGCCGACGGCAACTTGGTGGTGACGCTTGTGGGGCAAAACTCCGTGGTCGAGACGCATGCGCCCGATGCGGACATTTCCATGAGCGGCATGGAGATGTGGGGAAACCTTACGCTTCGCGGCCCCGGCTCGCTCACGGCGACGGGTTCGCAATGCGGGATCCATGTGGCCCAGGCGCTGGTGGTGGACGGCTGCACGGTCGATGCCAGGGCCGACGGAGCAGGCGTTCTTGACCAGACTGTTGCCGGCGTTGCCGCGGGCAGCTTGACAGTACGCGGCGGCGGGCGCGTTGTTGCCGCGGGCGCGGGATCCGATGCGGGCTTGCGCTTTTATGGCGTGCGCTTGCTCGACGAGGGGTTTGGTGCTGACGTTGCGAGCGAGACGCTTGTCGTGGATGCGTCCTGGCTGGATGCGACCTGTACGGATGCCGGCGTTGCCTGCAATCGCGGGTCGCTCGTGGCCGCGCACTTTGTGACGCCTGCAGGCGGGGCCTTTGGCGCAGCCAGCGTGGTGGATATTAACGGGACCGTGGCCACGCATGTGGTGATCGAGCCCGATGGCACCGCTGGCCCGGCAGGGGAGACTGACGTGCGCGATGTGCCGGGGGATGGCACGGGCGAGACTGCTGGTGGTGCCGACCCTGCTGCAGGGCAACCCGGTGCGGAGCCGGCGACGAATCCTGCGGTGAAACCCGCGGCTACGTCGCTCAAGACAACGGTCACCAGGACCACAGTCACCAAGACGACCAAGCCCAAATCCACTATGGCAACAACATCGGCGCTTCCCAAGACCGGCGACAGCTACTGGATAGCTGCCTCCTTAACGCTATTCCTGCTGGGGACAGCGCTTCTAAGCGCCGCATATCGCTGCTGATGCTGTCCGACACACCTGGCTGCGATACAAGAGCTCTGTAGGAGCTTTAAGGGCAACGCTTTCTTATTACTTCTCTGTACCACCTTTGGGGGTAACCACCGTGCCATACCTTGGTGCTATACTCGGAGCCCTAAGGAAGTGGTTCATATGTACTTGAGCGATACTAAGATTCAGGAGCTAATCGACAGCGAGGTTCTGCTCCATGCCGATGCTTCGAACATCGGACAGGTTACGTATGACTTGCGCACCGACGGCTTCTACATTAACGAGAACAAGCAGTCCGAGGTCGAACTCGGTCCTGGGGATTCGACATTCGTCTCTTGCGTTGAATGTGTAGCGTTGCCAAACAATTTGACCGCTAGCGTACTTCTGCGCAATTCGCGCATTCGCCAAGGGCTCTCTTTGGATGCGCCGCTATATTTCCCCGGACATGGAACACGGCTGTTCTACCGTGTTACAAACGTAAGCGGCAACACTATTACGCTCGATAAGTCAAAGGGTATAGCGCAAGTTGCATTCCAGCGCGTTGATGGCATGGTGGCCCATCCTTACCACGGCGCTTTCTCTGATGAGCTCAACTTTAAAGGACTTGCAGATTATTCCGACGTCTATGCCGGGGAACTTAAAAAGGTCGAGGACAAGAAGAAAGAAATCGTCAATATCGAGTCCCGCATCTATGGCAACGTCCTGGCCCTCTTCGCCATTTTCGCTGCGATCTTTACGCTCGTAAACGTCAACGCCGGAGGTCTGTCCTCCAATATAACAACCGTCAACTTTGTTGCACTCGACCTGCTGATTATTGGCGGTTTTCTGGTCCTAGCGTCCGCAATCGAGGCCTTCCTTGTTAAAAACAGGGAAAAGAAGGCATCGCTGCCTCTCGTATTGGGCATTGTCTGCATTGTCGTGGCAGTGGTTCTTGCATTTCAGTAAGTAGGGTGGCTCAAGTCTTGCGAGACTTGACCTAAGGTACGATCAATTGCTCCTAAGTGAGGGTATTGGCTTATGCCAATACCCTCACTTTCTTTGAATAAGGCAACAGACAGGGCTTGCTGTCAGAGTTCGTGTCTTATAGGAATAATCCAATTCACGCCGCGTTACATCTAGTCTGCTCTTTATACTCGGATATAAACACTAAGGAGGCAGTCATGTTTTGGTGCTATGTCCAGCTTGATGATGGCACCCAGTTTGCCTACTCAGAGACAAGAGAAGACGGAACCGTTCGTGTAGCCGTCGAGCGCCCTGCTGACTTTGGCTTTGACCATGCGGAATGCTTCTTGCCTGCAGTCAAATGCTTCAACGTCGAAGGATTTACTGCTGATGACCTCAATTTCTTGACAGAATTTGTTAGATCAAACGCCTCGTTTATCTTCGAGCTCGCCGAACGCCAAAAAGCCGGATCGGTGGTTTCGGCGCTGGCCCTCTGACGTTTTGCTGTTGAACACCCAATTGAGACATGATTTCACTTACCGACATATCCACCGCTGCTTCCCGCGTGCTGGCTCAATACGATGTCAGCGAAGCATATTTATTTGGCTCGTTTGCCCGAGGCGAGCAAACGCCCGATAGCGATATTGACTTGCGCCTAGTCTGCGGCAACACCATGACGTTCGGCACGCTTTACGAACTCTCCCATGAGCTCGAGAAAGAACTTGGGCGAAAGGTTGATATCGTCACCAACCCACCAGAGCACATGCGCCCTGCCTTCCGCAAAAGCATCGAGCAGGATGAGGTGCGTGTCTATGAAGCACTGCAAGCAGGACGAGGAGCTTGCGAATGCCAGCCCGCGGCCTTTCCCTTCCAGAGAACCAAGCCCGGTGACCCTCCAGGCCATTCGCGAAGGTGATGCGTTCTTAGTGACGGGGGAGTCCGGTCGCTTCGACAACGGCGCCGATCTAATCGATGCAGCTCTAAAAGCTCCTGAAGCGTGAGAGAATTTAACCTCCGAAGAGACTGTCGTCTTGGAGGTGCCAGATCGGCGAGGTACGTACCTCGCCATTTTGTACGATTTGATCAAATGTCTAAGCATTTGAACCTGCATATCGACGAGGTCGGCAATGCGGATAAGCCTTTTCTGCCTAGTGGCAGGCTTAATTCGCGATATCCTTCATGTGTTATACTTGAGCCATAAATTCTGTTTCAAGTATTCGAAAGGCTTGAGATGAAGTTGTTAAAGGTTTGCTTCGACCATCTCTCGATGTTCGAAGACGGGTTATTCGAAATCGACCTGTTCGCCTCCGACCGCGTGACGGCCTCCGATGAGTCGGCTTTCGAACTGGCGGACCATCTCTACGTGAATAGCGTCGTTGCGCTGGCGGGCATTAACGCTACGGGCAAGACAACAGCACTGAACCTGCTGGAGCTCGCCTGCCGCATTGTTGACGGCTCTCCGGCGCGCGGCGGCGGGCTCCCATCAACGTTCCCCGCCGCGTTCGACGGCCCGTCCAAGCTCAAGTGCGTCATATGGCACGCAGATCGTCTTTACTTGCTCGAGTCGGTGCTGCAGACTGTCGAAGGAGGCGACGACGGTCCCGAGCTGACGTTCTCCGATGAGGTGATTTCTTCGCTGCCAGCCAAGGCCCTCAAGCGCTCGACCCTGGCATCCTGGGCCGAAATCGAGAAATTCGCGTCCCCGCTGTGCGACCGTGCTCAGATGCCGGACTCTTGGGCGGCGCTTACGCCGCCTGACGTTTCCGTCGCAGCCGCTGTGCTCGCCAAGGACTTCGGCCATCGCATCCGAGCGATAGCATTGCGCGACGGTGGCTTCCGCCTCACTGAGCAATTCAACGGTCTCGACGACGTGCTTCGTGTTTTCGACTCTGGCATCGAGCACCTCGAGGTCCGGGACTCCGGTCGCGCCTTCGTACTGACGTTTATAGGTCGCGAGCCCATCACGATCTCCGAGCGGGGGCTCACCGAGGTACTCTCCTCCGGCACTGTACGTGGCCTAGGGCTGGTGCAGCGCGCAATGAGGGTCCTGCGCTCCGGCGGCTACCTTTTAGTCGACGAGGTGGAGAACCACCTTAACCGCCAACTGGTTAACGTCGTGCTTGATCTGTTTGCCGCCCGCGGGACCAACCCCAACGGCGCGACGCTGGTTTTCACGACTCACTACCCTCAGCTCCTCGATCACGTGCACCGCAAGGACAACGTGTTCTTTCTCGCCCGACGCAACAGCGGTGCGCGCGTGGTGAAGTACGCCGACCGCGTGAAACGCATCGAGAACAAGAAATCGGAGGTATTCGCCTCGAACTTTGTGAAGGGGACCGCTCCGCGCTACGCCGACGTGCGCGCGCTTAAAGAGCTCGTCGCAGAGGAGGTGTCCGATGAGCGGTGATAACGGTTTTCACTTTGCGGGATATCATCCGATCATCTCCTGCGAGGGAACAGCGGAACAGGTGGCCGTGGACATTCTCCTCAAGGCGGACGCGCTCGTCTTTTCAGAGGCCGACGTCGTGGACGTCACCCGCCTGCGCAAAGCCTCCGATATCCAAGATAACTACCTCAACTTAGACTATGACTGGCCAGTCTGCATCGTCAGGGTGCTGGACTCGAGGAAAGAACGCTTCAAACTCGGCAACCTGTACGCCGGCCGCTTCCCGGTGGTTAGCTACGTGACCCATCCCGAGATAGAGGTGCTGGCCATTATTCGAGAGGGCTCGTGGAGACGCTGGCACGGCGGACGCATGAAACCGAGCGACTTCTGCAAACAGGAGCTCGGCATGCACGAGGTAAAGAGGGAAGGCTTCCTCAAAAGTTATTGGGATGCCGATTCGCTTACGGCGGCCGCCAGGGAATACAAGCGACTTTCGAAGATCCCCAAGGGCGAGTTGTGCCTGGCAGACCTCATCCGGTAAAGGCTTACAGCCACCGCAATACCCATAACGCTTCCCAAGACTACCGGCTGCCGCTTGATTGCCCTTTTCTCGGCGCTTTTCTTGCCGTGCACAACACGGCCATAACGCCCATTTCCGGAAGTGCGGGGAAAAATCGCAACCAGCCGAGCACAAACCAAATTTTGGCGTCAAAACCGCAGGTCACGAAAGGGTATAACCGGGGTCTGGTTGGCGGAACTCGGTCTTTCCCCGCACTTCCGAACTCGGAGAGTCTTAGAAGCCAGTATTGAATATCGGCAGCCACTTGCCGAGAATCCGTTTGAGGGAATTCGTATCGTCGATATCATTCGAGAGGGGATGACGGGCGA
Organism: uncultured Collinsella sp.; assembly: GCA_958435945.1. Taxonomy (GTDB): domain Bacteria; phylum Actinomycetota; class Coriobacteriia; order Coriobacteriales; family Coriobacteriaceae; genus Collinsella. The sequence goes on from CAUBIC010000003.1 coordinate 67,997, forward strand.
TGACCCACGCCTACAGTGAGATGTATCTCGAAGATGCCATGAGAACTCTGGGCGAGGCGGTCGATTTTGCCCTCTGTGACCAAGGATTGAATCCTGCCGAGCTGACGGCGATCCTGTCGAACGCTCTTGAGATGAAACAGTTTGAGCGCGGTATGCCTCGCGTCGTCTGCGGCATGGCGGGCGACGAGCTCGCGCGCGATATTATCGCCCATGCGGGACTGACCCCCGTCGAATGCAGGGAGACCTATCCGTTCGACCGTTCGCCTCAGTATTGGGCGGGCTGGGTTTTGGCCTATGCGCAATGGATGAGCAGCTTGGGCTTTAATGAGCTACTCGAAGTCGCTCCGCTCGATTGGATCATCGGCTCGTACCATCCGCTTCACGAGGCCTCCGAAGACAAATTCGCCCAGATTGTCATTGATAAATGGAATAACGCCCAGGCAGACAAAAAGGGCCTCAAGGCGACACGAAAGGCGGCCGGACTAACCCAAAAACAGCTCGCCGCCCAATCGGGCGTTAAGCTTCGCGCCATACAACTCTACGAGCAGAACCAGCTCGACCTGCGCCGTGCCTCGGTCTCCTCGGCAATGGCGCTCGCAAAAACCCTGGACTGTACTATCGGAGACCTCGTCTGGCAACCGATCGCCCTGGAGTACGACTCGCGGGCTATTTCGTCTGTAAGGCTATAGAGGAGTCAGACATGCCTTGGAACTATGTTCAACAAGATGACGGCGCTGATTGCGTTGCTCAAGAAAATCATTCAACTGCGCACGTGGCAAATTCAGCATCAACGATTTTGCCCGACGGCGCCACGTCAATCGACGAAGCTATTCGGCTGACCATTGCTGGCATGCCCAACGCGCTCAGGCTCTTGGAGAACTCATGATGGCGAACATGAAGCGGGACACGCATCCGTTCGCGCCGATCGTGCTCGACGATGACGGATCGCTCGAGGCCATGGCCGCGGCCGTGATGTGCCTACACAGCACGCTGATGACGGTCGGGCGCTGCTATACGACCGACGCCGCGGGCGACCGTGCCGCGCTTGAGCTTGGACGCGTCGAGTCCGTACTTGCGGGTGCGTTCTGTACGATATTCGGCCAATCGCCGGCCGATCGCTTCGCAGACATCTTTGACCAGGTCACTTATGTGGCCGAGCACATGGTCAAGGACCACATCTTTGAGGACGGCAACAAACGCACCGGCCTTGTCTTTGCGTTGTCCGTCTTAAGGTTCGCCGGCACCCCGGTTGTGCTGTCCGACAGCCCCGAGCCCAAAGACAACCAGTACTACGCCTGGATCCAGGACCTCGTTTCTAGTCGTCGCACGACCAGCGGGCTCGCCGAGGAGCTCCGCCGCGGTTGCATTGCGGGCACGGGTGACCCGTCGCACATATAAAATTTGAGCATCCGCACGCCAGTTATTGAATGGATTGGACACCACATGGAAATCCCCAGCACACTGTGCAGCAATGTTTACGAGTTTGCCTTTTGCCCCGAGCCCTGTTACGACCGCCTGGTCGACCTCGCCGATCCCGAGGACTGGGGTCCTAGCAACCGCATCCTCAAAAACTACCTGTCGTTTTCGTTTAGCCGCGCGGTGTTCCTGACTGAGCGCGACGCGGACCAGACCGCGCCGTCCAACCTGCCGCTAGTGTTCGACGACGACCGGTGCCTATTCAACACCGGCCTGTACACACGTCGTTACGAGACCATCTACGGCCTATTTGAGCCCAACACCAAGCCCGATGCGCGCCAGCGCTGGTTTTTGAAGGGCTTCTTTAAGGAAAGCGACCCCATGCTGGTCTCATTTGAGTACCTGCCATGCCGCGTACGCTTTGCCGAGGACCCCTCCGAGCTGGTCTTTGACTACCGCTTGCCCATCCGCTCCAACATCGACCACATTCTGGGCGACGAGGAGAACCTTACGCGCATTCCCGCCAGCCTGATGGGGGAGAACAACTCGCTGCTGCTGCGTCGCGCCTTTGAAGGCGCCGTCGTCGAAGCCGCCCGCCGCGCCGCAGCCAACTACACGCTCGCGGTGCCGCAGTTCTACGGCGGCCGGATCCAACTGCTCCTGCCGCTGTGCCTGACCGGCGACAAGCCCGAGTTGGCGCTGACCATCCAGCGCGAGGACGGCTTTTACGCTGCGCGCACCTGCCTCACACTCGACATGGCCTACAACAACGCGCGGCTCATTTGCCGCCCCGAGACATCGTGGATCAAGCGATAGAGGGCTGTTTAGCTGGTGGTTTGTCGGCTGCTCTGATAGCGGTGGCGAGGTTTGCGCCCACGAATTTAAAATCGAGGGCAAAAAGTTCTTGGTAAACCACGCGCGGCTATGATAGTATCTCTTTTGCCGAAAGGTGACGGGCGATTGGCTCAGGGGTAGAGCATATCCTTCACACGGATGGGGTCACAAGTTCGAATCTTGTATCGCCCACCATCAAAAGAACAGGTCAGAGGTGTTAAGCCTCTGGCCTTTTTCTTTTTGACACCAAGGGTGACACCAAAACTGACACCAAAAATTACTCGTAGTCGTCTAAGGCGTCATTTTTTTATCGAACCCTTTTTGCTGACGCCATTGCTCGTTTTGTATAAAACGCATGCGTATTTTCATTGAATTCCCCATGTGATGCGAGCGCAAATATGGAGACATGGACCACATGCCCAGAGCGCCTTCCAGCGGATTTCTATCACATGACGGTTTTTCAGCAGAACTCGTCAAGCTTTTGGTTTGCTTCCGGTACTTACCCGCATGAAGCCCCGGTAGATAATCGGCCATGACCACATTCCACACAGCCTGAGACCGATACCAGGGGAGGCCCTCATGGATGAAATCGTCTGCGCAAACACCGCATTCCGCTACTGGCGCTGCCCACCGCAAGTGCGCGACCTTTACCCGCGCCTACCTAACGCCGAAGACGGCTGGCGAGCTCTATCCCAAGCCCCTTTCGTAGTCGACGTCCTCAAGACGCCAGTCATCACAGCAGCATCAACACGAAGTAACCTGCATTCCGAGACAAGACGGACCATCCGATGGAACAGCGCCTATACAGAGAAGGTTTCCATCGACACGGGTATGGGCTTTAGCGTCACTGATCCTCTTAATACGCTATTCACCATGACTCGAAGCGTGTCTTCATGCGATCTAGTTCTGGCTATGTACGAGTTCTGCGGATGGTTCTCGGTTTTTAAACCATCGCCCGCGGTCGACATGGCACTTGAGCAGGCAAAATCAGAAGAAGAGCCGTACACCACAGAAAGTCTGTTTGAACTAGACGAAACCCAAGACGAGGCCCCATGGAAGCGAGTTGATGCTCGGGCGCACCAGAAGGACAGCGAGAATGATCAAAGTGGGCAGCAGGATGACGGATCCGGAAATAAAGCTAGCGGAAAGGGCACATCGCTCTGGATGAGAAAGCCTCTTATTGAAATAGAAGAACTGCATAGATTTGCAGCGAAGGTTAAAAACGAGATGTGGGGAAAGCAATTCTACGAAGCCGCACAGCAGGTAATAGGTATTGCTGCATCCCCGCTAGAAGTTGCTGGAATCATGTTGCTAAGTCATCCGAGGCGTGCCGGCGGAGCGGAGTTTATAAACATATTCGTCAACGACTTAACACCGCTGTCGAATTCAGCTCGGAAAATCGCAGGTCAGAAAATCTGTTACGGCGATATCGTCATCGTAAACCCAATAACAATGAAGGCTGTGATTATTGAACTTCAAGGAGAGGTTATCCATGGATCAGGCGCTGTGCTTGACCACGATGCCACCCGAATGACAGCATTGCAAAGCATGGGATACGACGTATTTCTTGTAACCCATGACATGCTCAATGATCATGATCAGCTTGATGCCATCATTCACAGTGTGTGTGAGCGCTTGGAGTTGCGCTACAAACCAAAAACCGAGGCGATGAGATGTGCTGAGACCAGATTGCGGGCCAACGTTCTGTGTAATTGGCTTGATATTGGTAAGTAATAATGCCCAAGTGAGCATTTTTAATACTTTATATGCTGTCAGTAATTAAGTGCCATTTTAAAACCATGCCGGTTTACTACGTCGGATTGAGGATGGCTGAGCACACTGATTTCGCCGCTCGTAAAACCGCAGGTAGATTGCCTGCCCGTTTTGCGAAAGTAGGCGTGAGGTCGGAAATCCGGGAATCGGCGTAGTAAACCGGTCTGTTTATGAAGCGACCAGCTGGGGCGAGCTACGCACGGTTCCGTAAATTGGCCCGAAGGCGTGCGGAAGGGCTCATGCCCACGGATGCACCGCGGATCGCTTTGGTCTGGCCGGCGGCGTCTGGGGCGACATGCCGAGCCCTGCAAAGGAAGGCGGCGGGCTTGCCGCCGCCCACGGGGCTCGCCCCGCGGGCTATGTCGGGCATCGTGTGTCTCTTTGGCCCCGCTCCCGTTCAACGCGCCGCAAAATATTTTCCAAAATTGTCCTTGCATCGCCGTCCGAGTTCCCGTATAGTACTTCTTCGCACGGGGGCGTAGCTCAGCTGGGAGAGCGCTTGACTGGCAGTCAAGAGGTCAGGGGTTCGATCCCCCTCGTCTCCACCCGATCATTGAATGAGGCTCCAACGCAAGTTGGGGCCTTTTTTCATATCTATAGATTTAGGTCATGTGTTGACTGGGTAGCATCTTGGCGACATGCCCATTGTTAATTACGAATATGAATGTTGATGACTTTGCGTCTCTAGATGGCAAAGCTAGTCAGCAGTGCCATTAGCAAAGAGGCCGGGCGTAATGCCCGGCCTCGAAATACTCTGGTGGGCCCTCCGGGATTCGAACCCAGAACCCAGGGATTATGAGTCCCCTGCGCTAACCGTTGCGCCAAGAGCCCTTATGAACGGTGAATGCAATTCTAACAAAGCCAACTCGGGCCCAATTTCTTCGCTTCACGTCGTGAAATACTACCATGCACGAGGAAGTCGCACAACGCAAGATCAAATCCGATGTTAAACAACAGCTAATCTAGGCGCGTCGCGGAAAAGACGTGTTTTAGAAAAAGTTAAAGCCTATATTTCAGGGCTCCAACATATTTATGTGTGAAATCAACCTGATGCCATTTCAAAACCATGCCGGTTTACTACGACGGATCGGCGATGCCCGAGCACCGCGTGTTCTCCATTTGCAAAACCGCAGGTAGGAAGCCCGCCGCTTACGCCAAAAGGCGAGTGTGGTCGGACATTCCTGATTCATCGTAGTAAACGGGCATGGTTCTGAAGCGCAGGGGAGGGGCGCTTCGCAATCAGGCCCGATAATGGGACTGGCGGTGCACGGAAAACCCTGTTGCACAGGGAGAGTCGTGTTCCGCTCGCCAAGTCGGCCGGCGCACGGACCATGCGTGGGCCGCTGCCCCCGCGGGCATCGCGGGCCCCTCGGCCCTGAGATGGCCCGCGCACCCGCACGTGCGCGCCGGGGCCCGCGAAAGTTTTTCCAAAATTGTCCTTGCATCGCCGTCCGAGTTCCCGTATAGTACTTCTTCGCACGGGGGCGTAGCTCAGCTGGGAGAGCGCTTGACTGGCAGTCAAGAGGTCAGGGGTTCGATCCCCCTCGTCTCCACCCGAGCATTGAATGAGGCTCCAACGCAAGTTGGGGCCTTTTTTCATATAGGCACACAAGGTCAAAGGCGGCACCATGATCCTCCTGGTCGACAAGATCGAAAAAAGCTTCGGCGCGCGCGTCCTCTTTAGCGGCGCATCCTTCCAGATCAACCCCGGCGAGCGCTTTGCGCTCGTGGGCCCCAACGGCGCCGGCAAAACCACCATGCTCAAGATTATCATGGGCATCGACAGCCCAGACGCCGGCCAGGTCCAGTACGCCAAGGACTGCCAGGTAGGCTATCTAGAGCAGGAAACCAACCTGGAGCAAAAGGACACCACCATCCTTGCCGAGGTCATGGCCGCCGCCAAGGAAATCCGCCGCATGGGCGAGCGCGCCAACGAGCTGCAGGCCCAGATCACCGAGCTCTCCGAGCAGGGCAAGGACGTCGACGCCCTTCTCAACGAGTACGGCCAGGTCCAGGACCGCTTTGAGCATCTGGGCGGCTACGAGCTCGAGAGCAACGCCCGCAAGATCCTGTCTGGCCTGGGTTTTAAGGTCACCGACTTTGAGCGCCCGTGTTCCGAGTTCTCTGGCGGCTGGCAGATGCGTATCGCGCTGGCAAAGCTCTTCCTGCGCCATCCCGACCTGCTGCTGCTGGACGAGCCCACCAACCACCTGGACCTCGAGAGTGTCCAATGGCTGCGCGGCTTTATCGCCAACTACGATGGCGCCGTGCTCATCGTCAGCCACGACCGCGCCTTCATGGACGCCTGCGTCGACCACGTCGCCGCGCTCGAGAACCGCCGCGTGACCACCTACACCGGCAACTACAGCAGCTACCTTAAGCAGCGCGAGGACAACCTGGAGCAGATGCGCGCCAAGCGTGCTGCCCAGGAGCGCGACATCGCCCACATGCAGGTCTTCGTCGACAAGTTCCGCTACAAGCCCACCAAGGCCGCACAGGCTCAGGAGCGCATCCGAAAGATCGAGCAGATCAAAAAAGAGCTCGTCATCCTGCCCGAGGGCCACAAGCACATCGACTTTAAGTTCCCCGATCCGCCGCGCTCGGGCGACATGGTCGTGGGTCTGGAGGGCGTGTCCAAGTCTTACGGCAACAAGCACATCTACAGCGATATCGACCTCAAGCTCTACCGCGGCGAGCACGTGGCACTCGTCGGCCCCAACGGCGCCGGCAAGTCCACGCTCATGAAGATCCTCGCCGGCCTGGAGCCGCCCACCACCGGCACCCGGGACCTGGGCACCAACGTGGGCGTGGCCTACTACGCCCAGCACGCGCTCGAGGGCATGACCGAGTCCAACACCGTTCTGCAAGAAATCGACACCGTCACGCCCAAGTGGACCGTGCCGCAGCAGCGCAGCCTGCTGGGCGCCTTCCTGTTTAGCGACAACGACTCCATCGAGAAGCAGGTTCGCGTCCTCTCCGGCGGCGAAAAGGCGCGTCTGGCTCTGGCCAAGATGCTCGTGGCCCCCGAGGCGCTCCTGTGCCTGGACGAGCCCACCAACCACTTGGACATCGACTCGGTAGATATGCTCGAGAACGCCCTGCAAAACTTCCCCGGCACCATCGTGCTGATCAGCCACGACGAACACCTGGTGCGCGCCGTGGCCAACCGCGTGATCGACATCCGCGATGGCAAGGTCACGGTCTATGACGGCGACTACGACTACTACCTCTACAAGCGCGAGGACCTCGCAGCCCGCGCCGCCGCCGAGGCAGCAGGGGAGAGTGCGCCGGTCGCGACAAAGTCCGCTAAGGTCACCGCGGCCCAGCCCGACACCCCCGCCACCGCTTCCAAGCCTGTCGAGGGCAAAAAGACCAAGGAGCAAAAGCGCGCCGAGGCCCAGGCCCGCGCCGCGCTCAACAAAAAGCTCAAGGGCGTGCGTAACCAGCTCAAGAAGATCGAGGCGGAGCTCGACAAAAAGCGCGCCCGCTATGACGAGCTTATGGAATTGATGGCAAGCGAAGAGCTTTATGCCGATCAGGACAAGTTCAACGCCGCGCTGGGGGAATATAACCGCCTTAAGCAAGAGCTACCCAAGCTCGAGGACGAATGGCTGGAGCTTTCCACCCAGATCGAAGAGGAGACCGCGCGTGAACTCTCGTAAGGCCGCTGCCGTGGCGATGAGCATCATCGCCATCGCCTGTCGCATCTGCGGCATTTTTATGAGCGCGATGACCGTGCTGCTGTGTTTTAGCGGCCTCACCGCCAAGCTGCAGACCGTGGGCTTTGTCGTCGAGCTTTCGCGCGCCCTGCCGAGCGCCATCGCCGGCTACGGCGTCATCACATCGCCCTTTGGCGGCGTGTTCCGCCTGGATTACGCCATCGTGGCCGTCATCCTGTTTGTGGCCGACTACCTGCTCACGCGTGCCTCGCGCCGCGTCCGCTAGGGGAGCGCCATGTCCAGCAGCTACACCATGAACCTACTCGCCAGCGCTGTTGCCGTCATCGTTGGCATCGTGATCCACGAGAGCGCGCACGCCGCCGCCGCCTGGGCGCTCGGCGACAAGACGGCCCGCTCGCGCGGCCGCGTCTCGCTCAACCCGCTCAACCACATCGACCCGTTTGGCACCATTCTCCTACCGCTGCTCATGCTTGCCGCCGGTGGCCCGGTGTTCGCCTTTGCCAAGCCCGTGCCCGTCTACCTCAACAACCTTAAGCACCCCAAGCGCGACGAGGTCCTGGTGAGTGCGGCCGGCCCCGCATCGAACATCGCGCTGGCATGTCTTGCGGCCGCCCTTATGCACGCAGCGTACGGCAACCTCTACACCAGCATGTCCTTTGCCGTGGCGTCCCAAATCATGAACTTCGGCGCCACCTTTATCGTGGTCAACCTGTCGCTCGCGTTCTTTAACCTCATCCCGATTCCGCCGCTCGACGGCTCGTCGATCATCGTGCCGTTCCTCAAAGGCAAGGCGCTCGCCAACTACTACCGTCTGCAGCAATACGCCATGCCCATCCTTATCATCGTGCTGTATCTTCTGCCCATGTGGACCGGACTCGATGTGATGGGCCGCTATTTCGACGTTACCGTGTATCCGCTGGCAGAGCAGCTGCTTTCCTTCGCAATCGCCGGCATCTAGGGTAAACTTACAGGTCGACCGTGCAAAACGGTCGCAACATGCACCCAAACCGCGCCGCGAAGGCGCCGTCAAAGGAGGTCGAAAATGTCGTATCGCGTGTCGACGCAGGTCTACAGCGGACCGTTCGACCTGCTGCTCCAGCTGGTAACCCGCCAAAAAGTAGATATCGGCGCTATCTCCATTAGCGAGGTGGCCGAACAGTACCTTGCCGAGGCCGAGCGCATCGAGGCGCTGGACCTAGATGTGGCAAGTGACTTTTTGCTGGTCGCGGCAACCCTTTTGGACATCAAGGCTGCCTCTCTGGTGCCGCAGGAGGCCCCGCGCAAAGTCGATGACGACGATGACGAGTTCGACGAAGACCTCGAGGAGCTCAGCACGCTCGACGGCGACGCCCTGCGCGAGGTCCTGATCCAGCGCCTGATTGCCTACAAGCAGTTTAAGGGCGCGGCGGCCGCTCTCGGTGCGCGCATGCAGGCCGAGAGCCGTATGCATCCGCGCGTGGCCGGCCCAGACCCCGAGTTCCTAGGCCTTATGCCCGACTACCTTGCCGGCATCACGCTGCGCGGTCTCGCCGTCATATGTGCCGACCTGGACGGCAAGCGCCAGACCTTCCTGCTGGAGGCCGAGCATGTGGCGCCGCATCGCGTGCCGCTCGACCTGACCGTGGCCTCAGTCGACCGCTTTACCATGACGCACCAAACCTGCACCTTCCGCGAGCTACTGGACGGCGATGCCACCACCGAGCAGCTCGTCGTCACCTTCCTAGCCATGCTTGAGCTCGCCAAGCGCGGCTCGCTCACGCTGAGCCAGGACGAGATCTTTGGAACCATTCAAATCAACCGCGTCGAGGGCGCCGAGACCTATGTGCCCGGCGAGGGCCCCGAGCTCACCGAATAGGAGCGACCAACCATGTCAACCCTTTCCACGCTGGAGGCAAATAGCCTCAAAGGCGCCCTCGAGGCGCTGTTGCTGGTGTCGAGCGACCCCGTGAGCGCACCCGCGCTGGCAGGTGCGCTGGATATCGCCCCAGGCGAGTGCGCGTCGCTTTTGGCCGAGCTCAAGGTTGAGTACGAGGAGGCCAACCGCGGCTTTCAGCTGCGCGAGGTCGCCGGTGGGTGGCGCCTGTTTACACACCCTGCCTACCACGATGTGGTCGAGGCCTACGTGCTGAGCTGGGACACGCAAAAGCTGTCTCAGGCGGCGCTCGAGACCCTGGCCGTCATCGCCTACCACCAGCCCGTTACGCGCGAGGTGGTCAAGGGCATCCGCGGCGTCAACTCCGATGGCGTCATCGCGTCGCTCGTGGATAAGGGCCTGGTGCGCGAGCTCGGCCGCGACCCCGAGCGCGGTCAGGCCATCATCTACGGCACGACCAACGCCTTCTTGGAAAAGTTCGGCCTGCGCTCCACTCGCGACCTGCCCGATCTGGAGCAGTTTGCCCCCGACGAGCAGTCGCGCCAGTTTATCCGCGAGCGTCTGAGCGGCCGCAGCATTCAATCCACACTCGAGGAGCAGGCCGAGGACCTGGACGAAGAGCGCGAACTGATCGATACCGATGTTGAGGACACCGATGGCGAAGAGCTTCTGCCCACAGGTGTTACCTCGGAGGATATACATGACGAGGACTAACGAAGCAGGGGAGACGCGCACCGCAAGTGCCACGGGCGCCACAACGCCCGCAACCGACGCCCAGCCCGTCTATCCGCACACCATGCGCCTGCAGCGCTTTTTGGCGCGCGCGGGCGTGGCGAGTCGCCGCGGCTCGGAGGACCTGATGACTGCCGGCCGCGTGACCGTCAACGGGCAGGTCGCGACCGAACTGGGCACCAAGGTCGACGTCGACCGCGACCATATCGAGGTCGACGGCATGCCCGTCAAGTTCAACCAGAGTGCCGTGTACCTGATGCTCTACAAGCCGACCGGCTACCTCACCACCATGAGCGACCCGCAGGAGCGCCCTTGCGTGGCCGAGCTGGTCCCGCGCGACCGCTTTCCGGGACTCTTCCCGGTGGGTCGCCTGGACCGCGACACCACGGGCCTCTTGCTCTTTACCACCGACGGCGACCTTTCGCAGGATCTGCTGCACCCCAGCAAGCACGTCTACAAGACCTACCAGGCACTCGTGGATGGACAGCTGACCGATCGCGATCTAGAACCGCTCCGCCGTGGCATCGAGCTCGACGACGGCCTCTGCCAGCCGGCAATCTGCCGCGTCATCACCGCACGCGAGGCCGAGGCCGTAGCTCCGCAGGGCGTCAAGCCCGGCACCACCGCCGTCGAGGTCATCATCCGCGAGGGTCGCAAGAACCAGGTCAAGCGCATGCTGAGCAAGATCCACCACCCGGTGATCCGCCTGCATCGCTGCAACTTTGCCGGCCTGGAGCTCAAGGGCGTGGCCAAGGGCTCGTGGCGCGAGCTTACCGACCGCGAGGTACAGATCCTCAAGGCCGGCGGCATTCCGCCCAAGCAGGCCAGCGCCAAGCGTGGAGCCGCGCCGGCGGTCAACCCCGCGACCCGCACGCGTCACCACGGCAGCCACGGCTCCGCGCCCAAGCGCAACACCTACCGCGAGCGCTACACCGGCTAGGCAGACCGCCAAGCCGCAGCGCCCGCGTCCCATACCAGCACGTCAACCACCGAAAGGAAGCATTGCATGATCGTCGCCATCGACGGCCCCGCCGGTTCCGGCAAGTCCACCATCGCCAAGGAGATCGCCCGCCAGCTGGGCTTTAACAAGCTCGATACGGGCGCCATGTATCGCGCCGTCACCTTCGCCGCGCTCGACCGCGGCATCGACCTGGACGACGAGGCTGCCATCGACGCCCTCGCCGAGCAGATCGAAATCCGCTTTACCAACGGCACCGGCGAGGACACACGTCTGACCATTGATGGCCAGGACGCCTCGGCTGCCATCCGCACCCCGCAGGTCGACGCCAACGTGTCCAAGGTATCGGCCTACCCGGGCGTGCGCGCGGCCATGCTCGTCCATCAGCGCCGCGCCGCCGAGGATCGCGACATCGTGGCCGAGGGTCGCGACATCGGAACCGTCGTGTTCCCCAACGCGCAGGTCAAGGTGTTCCTGACCGCCGACCCGCGCGAGCGCGCCCGTCGCCGCGTGCTGCAGCGCCACCAAAACGACGCCCAGCCGCTTACCACCGAGCAGCTCGAGGCCGAGGTCGACGAGACCCTCGACGCCCTCAAGCAGCGCGATAAGCTCGACAGCAGCCGCGAGGTCGCGCCGCTCGTTCCCGCCGAGGACGCCGTGCACGTCGACTCCACCGCCCACACCATCGACGAGGTCGTCTCGATAATCGAGGACCTCATCAACCAAAGGAGGTAGCCCATGCGCCTGTTTAAGCAGACGCCCGAGGATTACTACAACGCCCCCTACGCCGAGTTCCCGGCGCTCATCCGCGGCACTGTCGCCGTAGTCATGGGCATCCTGTGGGTCTTCTCCAAGCTCATGTGGCGCTGGAAGGTCGAGGACAGCGACCTGCTGTTTGAGCGCCAGGAAGGCCGCGGCAGCGTGGTCATCTGCAACCACACCTCAATGGCCGAGCTGCTGGCCGTTGAGACGGCGTTGTTCTTCGGCGGCCGCCGTGTGCGCCCTATCTTTAAATCTGAGTTCGCCAAGAGCAAGATCGTGCGCTGGGCCTTTAGCCGCGTGGGCGGTATTCCCGTCGAGCGCGGCACGGCCGACATGAAGTGCCTGCGTGCCGCCCAGCATGCGCTACAGCGCGGCGAGGACGTCTTGATCTTCCCCGAGGGCACGCGCATCCGCTCGCGCGAGATCAAGCCCGAGGTCCACGGCGGTTTTGCGCTTATCGCTCAGATGGGCAAGGCGCCCGTCAACCCACTCGCCATTTGTGGTTGGTCCGATATTACGCCTAAGGGCAAAAAGCTCATGCGCCCCAAAAAATGCTGGATCCGTGCCGGCAAGGCCATCTCGCTTTCCGATGCTCCGGCCGAGCTCAAGCGCAAGGAACGCCTGGCATGGTTTGAGTCCGAAGCCATGAATCGCGTCTACGCCATGCGCGATGACCTTTGCGCCGAGCACCCGGGCAGGTTCTAGCCATGGGCGAGTATGTCATGAACACTGCCGAGGCTGTGACCGGCAAGGCAGACGCCCCCACCATCGAAATCGCCGCCCACGCTGGCACCTGCTACGGCGTGCAGCGTGCGCTCGATATGGCCCTGGCGGCCGCCCCGCAAGCGGGGGAGAACGCTCAGGTCCACACCCTGGGCCCGCTCATCCATAATCCCATCGTGGTGCGTGAGCTTGCCGAGGCGGGCGTCGGTCTGGCTGAGACCCTTGACGATGCCGCGTCGGGCACCGTGATCATTCGCGCGCACGGTGTGGTGCCGCAGGTCATCGATGCCGCTCGCGAGCGTGGCCTCGACGTGGTCGATGCCACCTGCCCCTACGTGAAAAAGGTCCACGTGGCGGCGGAGCGCCTGGTACGCGAGGGCTACCACGTGATAGTCGTGGGCGAGCCGGGCCACCCCGAAGTCGAGGGCATCCTGGGCCATGCCGGCGATGACGCGCAGGTCGTGAGCTGCGCCGCCGATGCGGACGCGCTGCCGCTCAAGGGCAAGGTCGGCCTGGTTGTGCAGACCACCCAAACCGCGCAGAACCTGGCCGAGGTTGTGGCCTCCATCACCCCGCGCGTGCAGGAACTGCGCGTGATCAACACCATCTGCGCCGCCACGAGTGAGCGTCAACAGGCAGCAGCCGCACTTGCCAACCGCTGCGACTGCATGGTCGTGGTGGGCGGCAAGAACTCGGGCAACACCCGCCGCCTGGCGCAGATTTGCGCCGATGTCTGCGAGCGCACACATCACATAGAGGAATCTTCCGAGCTACAGGCCGCATGGTTTGTCAACGCACACCACATCGGCATCACCGCCGGAGCCTCCACTCCGCAAGAACACATCGAGCGCGCCGTCGAGCGCATCAAGGAGCTTTGCCGCTAATCATGGACCAGACCGTACCCGCATACGCCGCCGAGGTGGCCGATTACGGGCGCAGCCGCGACCCCGAGCCGGGTGAGGGCGCGCTCGTTAAAAACGTGCGTCCGGAATCGCCCGCATGGGATGTGGGTATCGAGCCGGGCATGCGTGTGCTTACGGTCAACGGCGAGCGGCTGACCGATATGATTGTGTGGCTCTGGGAGGCAGACGACGACACCGTCGAGCTGGAGGTTTTCGACCCGCGCGACGGCACCGTCACCCCTGTTGAGCTCGATCGCTTTCCCGGCGAGGACTGGGGTCTGGAGTTCGATGGCCCCATCTTCGATGGCATGCGTACCTGCGTAAACGCCTGCGTGTTCTGCTTTATGACGATGCTGCCCAAGGGCGGTCGCTCCACGCTCTACATCCGCGACGACGACTATCGCCTGAGCTTTTTGCAGGGCAACTTTGTCACGTTGACCAACCTCACCGACGAAGATGTTCAAAACGTCATCCAACGCAACATGAGCCCCATGAACGTGTCGGTCCATGCCGTAAGCCCCGATGTCCGCCGCCGCATGATGGGCCGCAACGCCCAGCGCGGCATGGATGTGCTCGAGGCCATCATGGCCGCCGGCATCGAGATTCACGCGCAGATCGTACTGTGCCCCGGCATGAACGACGGCGAGGAGCTGCAAAAGACCCTGCGCTTCTGCGAGGAGCATGAGCAGATCACCAGCCTGGGCATTGTGCCGCTCGGTTTTACCAAGCATCAGAACCGTTTTAGCTGGTCCTACAGCGATAAGCCCGAGCTGGCGCGCGAGACTATCGCCATGATCCGGCCCTTCCAGGACCGTGCCTTCGAGCGCTTTGGCCGCCATACCTTCCAGATGAGCGACGAGTTCTACCTGGATGCCGGCATCGAGCCTCCCGAGGCGGACTTTTACGACGGCTACCCGCAGTACTACGACGGCATCGGCATGATACGCTCCTATCTGGACGAGACCGACAACGTGCTCGCCAACGATGCCGAGCGTCTGCGCCGCGTTCGTGAGGCAATCGCCGCGCGTGGCCAGCGCCTCCTGTGCCTTTCGGGTGCCAGTGCGCGCGATACGGTGGCGCGTTTTGTGGAATCGCCCCAGGGACTCGCCGGCACTGTCACGGCCATCAAAAACCGCTATTTTGGCGGCAACGTGGACGTGACCGGCCTCATCGTCGCCTGCGACATCTTGGAGCAACTGCCGCAGGACCTGTCGGGTGTTATGCTCTTTGTGCCTAAGCTCATGTTCAACGCCGACGGTATGACCCTTGACGAGTATCATCGTGACGAATTACTCGCAAGCCTTACCTGTCGCGGCGCCGAGGTTCATGTGGTATCGACCATGCCGCATGAGCTGCTCGATACCCTGGAGCACATCCTTGGCATAACGCCCGCCAATTCAACTATTCCCGCTGACCCTACCCATTAAAGGAGAGCAGATGAAACCTATCGTCGCCGTCGTCGGACGTCCCAACGTGGGCAAGTCCACGCTCGTTAACCGCCTGGCCCAGACCTCGGACGCCATCGTCCATGAGTCCCGCGGCGTCACTCGCGACCGCTCGTATCACACGGCCGATTGGAACGGCCGCGAGTTCACCATCGTCGACACGGGCGGCATCGAGCCGCTCAAGAGCGATGACGTCTTTGCCACATCCATCCGTGACCAGGCCCTCGCCGCCGCCGAGGAAGCCGCCGTCATCCTGTTTGTGGTCGACGGCCGCACCGGCGTCACCGAGGAGGACGAGTCGGTCGCCCGCATGCTCAAGCGCTGCGACAAGCCGGTCTTTCTACTGGTGAACAAGCTCGACAACCCCGATCGCGAGAACGACAACATCTGGGAGTTCTATTCGCTCGGCATCGGCGAGCCCACGCCGCTCTCGGCCCTGCACGGCCACGGCACGGGCGACCTGCTCGACGACATCGTGGCCCTGTTGCCCGAGGAGGAGGACGAGGTCGCCGACGCGTTCCCCGATGCGCTGAATGTGGCCATCATCGGCCGCCCCAACGCCGGTAAGTCCTCACTGTTCAACCGCATCCTGGGCGCCGACCGCTCCATCGTGTCGAACATCGCCGGCACCACGCGCGACGCCATCGATACCGTCGTCGAGCGCAACGGCAAGCACTACCGCATGGTCGATACCGCGGGCATTCGCAAGAAGAGCACCGTGTATGAGAACATTGAGTACTACTCCATGGTCCGCGGCCTGCGCGCCATCGACCGTGCCGACGTGGCGCTGCTCGTCGTCGACGCCTCCGTGGGCGTCACCGAGCAGGATCAGAAGGTCATGGGCTTGGCCATCGAGCGCGGCTGCGCCATCGTGGTGCTGCTCAACAAGTGGGACCTGCTCGACGACGACCGCAAGCGCGAGGCCTGCATGGAGACCGTCGATCGCCGTCTGGGCGTCATGGCTCCCTGGGCCCAGTACCTGCGCATCTCTGCCCTCACGGGCCGCAGCGTCGAGAAGATCTGGGCGATGGTCGACGCGGCCGAAAAGACGCGCTCGCAAAAGATCACCACCTCGCGCCTCAACACCTTCCTCACCGACCTGCGCGAGTTTGGCCACACCGTGGTGGACGGCAAGCGCCGCCTGCGCATGCACTACGTGACCCAGACGGGCGTCAACCCGCCGACGTTCACGTTCTTCGTCAACCACAGCGACCTGGTCAACGACACCTACCAGCGCTACGTGGAGAACCGTATGCGCTCGACCTTCGATTTTTCCGGCACGCCCATTCGACTCTTCTTTAGGAAGAAGGAGCAAAAGGATGCATAATCCGATTCTGCTGACCGCCATCTGCGCCGTGGTCTCGTTCTTTATCGGAGCGATTCCGTTTGGCTTAATCCTGGGCCGCGTGTTCAACCACACCGATATTCGCAAGGCGGGCTCTGGCAACATCGGCACCACCAACGCCCTGCGCGTGGCTGGCCCCAAGGTGGCCGCACTCACGCTGCTGCTCGACTGTCTTAAGGGCGCTATCTGCGTTCTTATCGCCCGTCCGCTTATCGCGGGCGTGGGCTATGGCTTCCCTGTGAGCATCATGGCGCCTGGAGCCCCCGGCGATTGGATGCTCGGCGTCATTTGCCTGGCAGCCGTGTGGGGCCACATCTTCTCGCCCTACCTCAATTTCCATGGTGGCAAGGGTATCGCCGTGGGCTTGGGCGTCATCCTCGCCTGGTACTGGCCCATTGGGCTTTCGCTGCTGGGCATGTTTATCGTGGCCGTCGCCATCACCAAGTTTGTGTCGGTGGGCTCGCTTGCCGCGGCCATCGGTCTTCCCATCGCCGTCTGCGCGGTCTTTCCGTACGGCAGCCTGGGTCTCAAGTTTTGCATGGCGCTGATCGGCATCACTGTGGTGTGGGCCCATCGCGCGAACATCAAAAAGCTCATGGCCGGTAAGGAGTCCAAGCTCTCGTTTACCAAGCGCGTCACCGAGCCCGACGATAAGTAGGAGAGAGTCATGAATGTTGCGCTGATTGGCTCCGGCTCTTGGGGAACCGCCGTCGCCGGTCTTGCCGCCGCGCGAGCCGAGCGCGTGACCATGTGGGCCCATAGCGAGCAGACGGCCGCCGGCATCAATGGCGAGCACCGTAACCCCCGGTATCTGGTGGGATATGAGCTGCCCGGCAACGTCGTCGCCACGACGGACCTGGCGCAGGCGCTCAACGGCGCCGACGTCATTATCTTTGCCGTGCCCTCCACGCACCTACGCAGCGTATGCCATCAGGCGGCACCCCGTATCGCCGCCGACACCCCGGTGCTCTGCCTCACCAAGGGTATTGAGCCCGAGTCCGGCCTGCTCATGAGCGAGGTCATTGCCAGCGAGATCGGCAACGATGCGCGCGTGGCGGCACTCTCGGGCCCCAACCATGCCGAGGAGATCTGCCGCGGCGGACTTTCTGCCGCCGTCATCGCCAGCGAAGATGCGCAGGTAGGGGAGACCTTTAAGGAATTACTCCTGTCCACGGCCTTCCGCATCTACCTGTCGCAGGACATGACCGGCGTCGAGGTTTGCGGCGCCATGAAAAACGTCATCGCCATCGTGTGCGGCATCTCCGCCGGCACCGGCGCGGGCGACAACACGCTCGCCCTTATCATGACGCGCGGCCTGGCCGAGATTAGCCGACTGGTACACGCCCGTGGCGGGCAGGCCATAACGTGCATGGGACTCGCCGGCATGGGCGACCTCATCGCCACCTGCACCTCGGAGCATTCGCGCAACCGCACCTTTGGCTACGAATTTGCCCACGGCGTCTCGCTCGATGAGTATCAGACGCGCACGCATATGGTGGTCGAGGGCGCCGTCGCGGCCCGCAGCGTCAGCGAGCTCGCCCGTTCACTGGGCGTAGACATTCCGCTCACCTTTGCCGTAGAGCAAACGCTCTACAACGGTGTTACTTTGGATAGGGCGCTCGAGATCCTTACCGACCGCGTCCCCTCCCAAGAGTTCTACGGACTCACCGACTAGCGCAGAAAGGCTTCTACCATGGGTTCCATTAAAATCGCTCCTTCGATTCTTTCGGCCGATATGGCCAACCTCAAGGGCGACCTCGACAAAATCGCTGGTGCCGACTTTGTTCATTTTGACGTGATGGACGGCCACTTTACCGGCAACCTCACCTTTGGCGTTGACATCCTCAAGGCCGTCAAGCGTTCCACCGATGTTCCGGTCGACGCGCACCTCATGGTGTCGAACCCTGATGAGACGGTCGATTGGTATGCCGACGCCGGTGCCAATATGATCACCGTGCACTACGAGGCCTCCACGCACCTGCACCGCACGCTCACGCACCTGCAGCAGCGCGGCGTCAAGGCCGGCGTGGTGCTCAACCCCGCAACGCCCGTCTGCGTGCTCGAGAGCATCATCGACGTTGTCGACATGGTGCTGCTGATGAGCGTGAACCCCGGCTTTGGCGGCCAGAGCTTTATCCCGGGCACCATCGCCAAACTCCACGAACTCAAGGCCATGTGCGAGCGCCACGGCGTGTCGCCCATGATCGAGGTCGACGGCGGCATTTCTTCCAAAAACATTGCCGAGGTTGTCAAGGCCGGTGCCAACGTGCTCGTGGCCGGCTCCGCCGTATTTAAGTCCGAAGATCCCGCCGCTGAAGTTGCGCTGCTGCAGAAGCTGGGCAACGAGGCTGCACAGGAGGCATAAACCCTTATGACCGCAGGTCAAAACCGCATACCCGTGAATCTTGACTATGCCGCCTCGACGCCCATGCGCGCCGAGGCGCTCCTTGCGCAGCGAGAGTACGACGACAGCGAGCTTGCGGGCGTCAACCCCAACTCACTGCACTCGCTTGGCCGCAAGGCCGCCGCACGCCTGGAAGTTGCCCGTCGCGAGATCGCCCGCAGTTTTGGCGCTCGCGTCCGCCCGTCCGAGATCGTCCTGACCAACGGCGGCACCGAGGCCAACCAGCTGGCGCTCCTCGGCCTTGCCGAGGGCGCCCGTCAGCACGACCGCAAGCGCAACCGCGTGATCGTATCTGCCATCGAGCACGATTCGATTCTGGACAACCTGCCGCTGCTGCGCGCCGCCGGCTTTACCGTCGATCTGGTGCAGCCCTGCCGTGCGGGTTATATTGAGCCTACCGCGCTCATCGAGCTGCTCGGCGACGACGTCGCGCTCGTGAGCATCATGGCAGCCAACAACGAGACCGGCGTGGTACAGCCCATCCGAGAGCTTGCCGCGGCTGCGCACACCGCAGGCGCACTGTTCCATACCGATGCCATCCAGGGCTATCTGCATATTCCGCTCGATGTCACCCAGCTGGGCGTCGACGCCATGTCCGTCGCAGCCCACAAAATTGGCGGTCCCGTTGCCTCCGGCGCGCTCTACGTTAAGACCCGCACGCCGCTGCGCCCCCGCATCTTTGGCGGCGGACAGGAAGCCGGACGTCGCGCCGGCACGCAGGACCTGCGCACACAGCTGGCCTTTGCCGCTTCCGCTCGCACGCTCGCGCCCCATGTGGCCCAGGAGCGCGAGAAGCTGCAAGCCCTTTCCGACAAGCTCTACACCATGCTTACGGCCCATCCGCGCATTCACGCCACCATGGGCGACTACGCACAGGCCGACCGTCTGCCCGGCATGGTATCGATCTACATTGACGGCATGGACTCCGAGGAGCTCATCATCAAGCTTGACGCCGCCGGCTTTGAGGTATCGGCAGGCTCGGCATGCTCGAGTGGCAGCATGGACCCCAGCCACGTTTTGAGCGCGATGGGCATCGGTCGCGAGCAGGCTCTGGGCGCACTGCGTATCTCCTTCGATGACCGCGTGAATCCGGCCGATCTGGACGAATTTGCCCAGACGCTGCTCTCGATCGTAGGTGCCGCATGATCGTCTCCGAGCTTGAACGTGCCCTGCTGGCGCGCTACCCCAAGGCGTACGCCGAGGGCTGGGATCATGTTGGGCTATCTGTGGGAGACTCCGCTGCAAAGATCACCGGTGTTGCCTGCGCACTCGACGCGACCGAGGCCAACGTGCATCGCGCTCTCGAGGCCGGCGCTAACGTGCTGCTGACGCATCATCCCATCTATATCAAGGCGCCCGAGGCCTTTTGTCCGGCCGATTCCGCGCGACCCCAGTGCAGCGCTGCGCTGTACGAGGCAGCTCGTTGCGGCGTGAGCATCATCTCGCTTCACACCAACCTGGACCGCTCGCACGAAGCGCGTGTTCGCCTAAGTAAGTTGCTGGGCGCTGAGCCCATGAGCTCGCTGGAGCATGTGGACGACCCCGAGGCTTGCGGCCTGGGCGCCCTTGCGGCGTTCAACGACCCCTGCAGCCTGCGCGACCTTGCCGCGCGCGCCGCTACGGCGTTTGGCAGTGACCCCCGCGTGTGGGGCGAGGCCAATCGCCCGTGCAGGACCGTCGCCATTTTGGGCGGCTCCCTAGGCGACTTCGGAGAGCTCGCCATCGCCGCGGGCGCAGACGTTGTCGTGACGGGCGAGACGGGCTACCACGTGGCGCAGGACCTGGCCTTGCGCGGGCTACCGGTAATCTTGCTCGGCCACGACCGCTCCGAGGAGCCGTTCGTTGATATATTGATGAACTCTGCAGTTGATGCCGGGGTCGACCCCCGTCATGCGATTAAAATACTGAACCCTTGCCAATGGTGGACTGTGACAAAAGGAGAGAACTTATGAGCGCCGGCGCTACGCTACTCAAGCTGCAACAGATCGATTTGGAGCTCGCCCGCAACAAGAGCGAACTTGCCAATATGCCGGAGCTCAAGGAGCTCGCTTCCAAGCGTAAGACCTACGTTAAGCTCAAGGCCGAGATGACCAAGCTCTACGCCCAGCGCAAAGACCTGGATATTGAGCTCGACGACCTCAACACCACCGAGATCCAGACCAACAACGCTATCGAGGCTGCCAAAAAGCGTCACGTCGATGGTTCTGATTACCGCGAGGTGCAGGACCTGGAGAATGAGCTTGCCACCCTGGCAAAGCGTCTGGACAAGATCGAGCACACCCGCAAGGATGTTCTTGTCGCCCATAAGGAGGCGCTCGACCGCGAGGCCCGCGCGCAGGCAATCATCGCCAAGTTCGAGGAGGGTGTGAAGGCCGACACCAAGGCCGCCCGCGCCAAGGCCGCCGACCTCCAGGCACAGATTGACGCCGCCACTAAGGAGCGCACCGCGCTTGCCGCCACGCTGCCGACCGACGTGCTCACCGACTACGAGCGCCTGCTCAAGCAGTTCCGCGGCCTGGCTGTCGAGACCATCAAGGGCAACATTCCCACCATCTGCCACACCGCGCTCCAGGCATCGTCCATGAGCGACCTCAACCACGACGGTAGCGAGATCGCGCACTGCCCGTATTGCCACCGTCTGCTGGTGCTTCCCAGCAAGGAAGCTTAAATGATGACGGCGGCATCCAACAATTCAATGCAACTTGAGGGAAAAACGATCCTGCTGGGCATTACCGGCGGGATCGCCGCCTATAAGTCGTGCAATATCGTGCGCCTGCTGCAAAAGCACGGCGCGCGCGTCAAGGTCGTTATGAGCGAGCATGCCACCGAGTTTGTGGGGCCGCTCACCTTCCGCGCGCTCACCAACGAACCGGTCGCGGTGGGCCTTTTCGACGACCCCTCCGACCCCATCCACCACATTTCGCTGGCACAGGAGCCCGATCTGGTGGTCGTGGCGCCCGCGACGGCCAATATCATCGCCAAGATGGCAAACGGCATCGCCGATGACCTCATCTCCACCACGCTGCTTGCCACGCCGCGACCCATCGTGATCGCCCCTGCCATGAACAACGGCATGTGGAAGGCGCCGGCGACGCAGGCCAATATGGCCGCGCTGCGCGAACGTGGTGTCCATGTGGTGGGACCCGGCAGCGGCTACCTTGCCTGCGGCGACGTGGACACGGGACGCATGAGCGAGCCCGAGGACATCGTCGAGGCCGTCTGCGAGGTGCTGAACCCCGTCCCGCAAGACCTGGCAGGCAAGCGCATTATGATAACCGCCGGCCCCACGCACGAGCCGATCGACCCCGTGCGCTTTATCGGCAACAAATCGTCGGGCAAGATGGGCATCGCCCTGGCGGGAGAGGCCGCTCGCCGCGGTGCTGCGGTTACGCTTGTGCTGGGGCCGACATCGCTCGATGTTCCCCGCGGCGTGGAGTTCGTGCGCGTGCAGACCGCCGCAGAGATGCTGCAGGCGGCGCTGGGCGCCTTCCAGACGGCCGATGCGGCCATTTGCGCGGCCGCTGTCGCCGACTACACCCCCGCAGCCCCTGCCGACCATAAGCTCAAAAAGGCCAACGAACGATTGGATCACATTGAACTGGTCGAGACAGTCGATATCTTGGCCGAGCTTTCGCGCCAAAAGGGGGAGCGGTGCGTGATCGGCTTTGCGGCTGAGACCGATAACGTCGTGGAGTACGCTCGGCGAAAGCTCGCCCGCAAGGGTTGCGACGCCATTATCGCCAACGATGTCTCGCGCGCCGATTCGGGCTTTGGAACCGATACCAACAAGGCCTGGATCGTGAGCACAGCGGGTACGCAAGAACTTCCCGTTCTAACAAAACCACAGCTCGCGGATACAATTTTGGACTTGCTTCAAAATTTGTAAAAAAGTTCTTGCACAAGGGCAAAGTTTCGGGTTAATATACTCCCTGTTGCGAGTGAGAGCAGCGCAACAAACAAAAGCTTCGGGACGTGGCGCAGCTTGGTAGCGCACTTGACTGGGGGTCAAGGGGTCGCTGGTTCGAATCCAGTCGTCCCGACCAGAAGTTTGCAGGTCAGGCACCTAGTGCCTGACCTTTTTTGTTTTAAGCAGTTGTTTAATTTTCAGTAAGCAATAGGGTGCCAAAAATCTACCTACGCGATAATCGCCTTTTGCGGCTACTTGCGCGTTTTGCACGCGCTTGAGCCGATTTATTAACGCGATATGAATCTACATACGCGTAGCTGGTATACAGCCGAATACAGGCTGTATTTATCGCGGCGATTTACGTAGATATAGCGACTGTAACGAACAAGCGTGTCGCTGTATTTATTCCAGTAGTTCACTTGATCGGTGGACAAGTGGGCTGTTGCAACGAAACGCCAAGCGGGATGGGCTCTATACGAGGATGCCGCAGGAGTAATGGCGGGGGAGTGCGGCAGGCGCTCTGAGAGCCGCTGTGTGACCCCATTTCTCCTCAAACCGATAACCTATGCCACAAACATCAAACCGTTCGAGTAACCGCCAAAAGAAAAGCCCGCACAGGCCGTGCGGGCTTAACAGATGAATCTAGAAGCACCAAGCTGGGCAGACGCGATTCGAGTTCGTCGCGACGTAGTTGTACGACGGATCGCCGTTGCTGTTGACATAGAGGAAGAGCGCAGAGGCGCTCGGATTCAAGGAACACTCCCACCAAGCGACGCCAACACTCAGGCAATCGTTACCCGAATAATTGTTCGTCACCTTACCCTTGAAGGCCTCGTACTGGGTTCCTTCGTTTCCGATCCAAGAATAACCAGACCAGCCGCTATAAGGGGTCTCGACGATTTCGGAATAACTGAGCATGAACAGCTTGTCCGAGGTCGCCGTCACGGCGGCATTCTTGTCGGTTCCATCAACGTTGTTCGTCAGCTTCCTGACCGGCTTCACCTTGGATTGGAAATCGGAGGGCATCAGGTTCCAGATCTCGCCGGAGTTCATCTTCGCGCGGAGTTCCGACTTCTCCCAGCCACCGGCATTGGTGTTGGTGGCGTTCACGCGAGATTTGATACCCGTCGAGGCGGCGAGGAACGTCAGGCCCGTCTTGCCGCTACCATCGGCCAAGTCATCGTGGTTGATGCCGATAATCTTGTACTCGAGCGTCTGACCATCGGTGAGCTTCATCGAGAACTTCGTCCCTGCATTCATCGCGGCCTCCGCCTTGGCGAAGGCGGACGATGCCTCGCCCTTCGCGGCGATGTCCTCGGCCACGGCCTTCTGCTCTTCGAGGGTCCAGTCCTTCGCGTCCTTGGCGATAGCCGCCTGGACGGTCGCGGAATCGGTACCTGCAGACCCTCCGCCGGATGCGCCTCCCTCGACGCCGCCAACCGTCCCATTGTTCACCGTGTTGCCGACCAGGTTGAACTGGTTGCGGATGGCTCCGGCCACGCCGGGTCCCGCGAACACGATCACCAGGCCGATGACCGCGATGATCAGGACGTACTCGATGATTCCTTGGCCTCCGGAGGCGGATACCTCTAGGAGATACCCCCCCCCGGAGGTTCTGCGCCGCTGCATGCATATGCGACACTCCCTTCGCTCAGGGTGAATAGAAACGAGCTGAGCGTAGGGTTATCGCGGGAATCTGTCTTTGTCTTGCCGCTGCGGCATCTTGACTATTGCCATGCCTTGGGAAGGATTACGCCGGGTACGTTCTTGTTGGAGTCGCTATGCAGTGTATTCGGGCTGATGTTCCAGTCGGAACAATCCAGATGGAAACTCCGGCACTGCTCGGACATTCCCGTTAAGTCATATACAGCACTGAAATCGCACTTGGCACCGAGACCAGTTACGTCCACATCCGCGTCCGGAACGAATCGAAGCGGTATCCCGTTTCAAAACGAAGCCTCGGTCCATGAAGGAGACTTTCCCATATACATAGATTAAGATAATACCGTGTATGACGAATATGAACTTGAGCATATTCCGTCCGTATTCATACTGGATGATCAAGGAAACATCATCGGCTTATCCGAAGGAGAGGAAGAACCTCTTGCCTTATTAAAGAAATACGCCGAATACAACGGATATAAAGCGGAAGGAGGCGACATCGAGTAACTATCAAAGGCCAGATTAAGGAGCCAGCCATGAAGAAATGCCTGCCCCCCATCGTCTCAGCAGCTCTTTGCCTCTCCCTTGTCATGACACCATTTGTGCCCGTTGCGGCAGCCTATGCCGACGAGGGATCTCCCGCCGAGAGCAGCGAGATCTACGTCGGAGTCAATTACGACGAAAATTACGATATATCCCTTTTTTGAGCGCGGGCGCTGCGCGGATTCATATTCCAAGGCGTGGTGCGATTCTCACGGATCTGCAAATAACCGCCCCGTCCCTCACAAGGTCAAGCTGAACGCGAAGGAGGAGGCTTGCCTGCGCGATCTCTAGCTTGTTGGCACCGCTGAAGTTATCGCCGGTCTCGTGACAACCGGTCCTAGCGGCGGCTTTTTTGCAACCGCAATGACATCGTACCGACTTTTCATTTGCATGTTCTGAAAGGAAGTTGCCATGCTGTCGCAAAATCAATCGAGATACTTGGTCACAATCGGCTTTGCCCTGCTCGCATTACTCTTTGCTAGCGACCTTTTGCTGAAACCGCCCAAGGAACTCGTTTTGCTTGCCATAGACTGCATTTCCGCCCTTTACTTTACGGCAACCCTAATCATCGGACTAAAGGAGAGGAAAAAAGGCGCAGTCGCCGCATCCGCCGTATGCTTGATCATAACCATTGCCTCATTCTTTATCTGACACATTGGTGATCTAGGGGCGATATCGTAGGAATACGACCGGGAGAGCCGGGACCAGATTGCCCGGGTTGCCCGGTCGGCTCGCGCGACGGCGCGGCGGTTCCACAGAAAGCTCTCCCGACTTCACGCCGTTTCTGATCGCATTGTAGACAGCCATCTCGTCTTCGCAGTCGGCGAGCACGCGGTGTGCGTCGTCGTTTTGGATGTCCAGTAAATCTCGAAGGTCCTCCATGCACCAGCGTCCGAGATTTGGCCATGCGCGTTGCGCGAGCTGATAAGTGTCGATTGCGATGTTGTGGTTAAAGTCCAGGCCAAAGCCGTCCCAGGCAGAACAGCTTTGTTTCCTTGATTATCACCTTCATCCGGACACTTCCCGCATTCATCCGTGTGTGTACGGATGAATGCGGGGTTCAATACCCCGGCGGCCTGATCGGCAGACCGCCGGGAACTCTCACTCCTCGATAAAAGCCGGCACTCGGTTAGTCCTGCGCATCTTGAAATCGCCAGTCTCGTGGGAGACGTAGAGAATGCCGTCCATCCCATCTCGCGATGCATATGAAAGGTGAACAGAACCGCAATCCGCTCCATCATTGTCGAGAAGATCGAACGAATTCGGGTCGCTCGTTGCGGCCAAACGACCACTCAGACAAGAGCCATCGTCATTACAGATTTGCCATTCCATGTCTTCGCCTGCAAGAATCGCCATAGACGGCCTGGTCGCGCCATCGTTGACATACATCCCGTCTATGCCAAACCCATTTTCAGCGCCATCGATGAACGACTGCCCGGACCTATACCTCGCAAATGATGCACATAGCACCATTGCAAGACAAAGTACAGAGCCAACAATCGCTATCTTTGTATAGCTCTTGCCTATCATGTTATTCACCTCCCTCGTATGTATCGAGGTATTCCTGCTTGAGCGTCTGCGAGGACGACTCGATCTTTTCCACGAGCGTGCCGGCCTCGATGAAGTAGAACGAGTTGGTGAGGTCTGCCAGGTCGTCGAGTAGATGGCTTGAAATGAGCACGCTGCGTCCCCGCGCCACCTCGCTGCGCATCGCGTCGCAGGAGGTTTTCCGCTTTCCCGGATCGAGGCCGTTCAGCGGTTCATCGAGGATGAGGTACGGGCAACCGGTCGCTATCGCCATGGCAAGCTTTACCTGCTGCTTCATTCCTGTCGAGAGTTTACGGGTCGGCTTGTCGAGATATGGGGAGATTCCGAGGGAGTCGCAGAGCGAGTCGATGTCGGCGGCCGATTTCCACGCCTCCCTAACGAAAGCAAGGTGCTCGATGGCCGATAGCGTGGGATAGAGATCTGCGCCGCCCGAAGAGCTCAGGTAGACGAGTTCTGCAAATTCGGCTGATCGACGTTGGCAGATTCCGTCTGCCGCCAGGCTTCCCGAGCGGATGCGGGTGGGAAATTGGCCCGACAGCGCTTCAAGAAGGGTGGTTTTCCCCGAGCCGTTGGGAGCAACGAGGCCCGCCGCCGTTCCCGGGCTCAGGAAAAGCGACCCGATTGAAAGTATCGTCGTGCTTCCGTATCCCACGCTCGCGTCTAGAAGCTCGAGCCCATGGTGCTTTTTCGCGGGTCCAGGCTGTTTGGGGGAACGTGTCGCAACGGCGCCGACCGCAAAAAGGACCGCGACGTATGCCAGGGCCACGGCAAGCATCGATGCGCTGCCTGAACCGGAGCCAAGGAATTCTGTCGGGAAGCATCCTACGTAACCCGTTGCCTCGATAGGCGAGAACACGGCCAGCGGCAGGAGCTCGAGCGCGGCATTATGCCCCAGTGCCGAATCGGACAATAACGGGAATGCCGGGGCCGCGACAAGCAACGCGGAGGCAAGGGGGCCCGCGAAGACGCGCCTCGTTGCGGTCGATAGGACGACGGAACAAATGGATATCAAGGTTCCACCCGCGAGCAGCGCGAGAAGTATGGTCGTGAAGACGTTTCCCGCGGTCGTGGTGGTGAGCGCGCCGTTATGGAAGAAGGCGATCGGGTACCCGATCTGCCCGAAGCCGTTTAGGGCCAAGGCGTAAATACTCCCGGGCGCAAGGCCGGCGAGGAGCATCGCGGTCCCCGCGACGATTATCGAAAACACGATCTGGATAAGGCGCCGGAATTTGGGTGCGGGCGCCTTTGCCGCCAGGGTACCGGGCCTTGTGGCGCCGAGCAGGAGTATCGACGAGAGAAGGAAGGGGATGAAGGGAAGGAAAGACGGCGCCGCGGCAATGGCGTAAGGCAGGAAGGAAAGGAATGGCAGGTCGTTTGCGGAGGCCGGGATATCCGTGATGCCGGAGCTGCTCAGGGCGCGGCAATACGCGAGCTCCGCGTCATTGGTCTCTCGGTCTCCCACGATGGACCCGGATTGGAAGCCTTCGTCCATGAGCGCGTAGTAGCTCTCGGCAGAGTCGAGAAAGGCGGCGTCGGTTTGAGCGGCGAGGGCGGCGTTCGCGTATCTTGCAAGCTCCGCGTCGACTTGCTGCTCTGGCGATAGGTCTGTGCCGCTGGCCTGGGGCGCGCGCGTATTGAATGCGTCGACAAAGCCCTGCATGCCCTGCTTCATAAAGAAGGGCCCGTAGATGGGTGAATTGAACGCAATGGGGACGGAAAAGGCTGCAGCGAGAACGAGCGTACAAATCCATACGGCCCTGTCTCTTAGGATTAGTTTGAGAAGAAGTCGACAGTACATTTGGAAGCAACTACGTTCCTCAAAGAATTGTTAGATTAAAAGTAACAGACCGGATGAAGATGCGTAAGATGGGGGCGAGGCGAATGGCTGAACGGTATCGATACGCGGGTTCAACGGTATTATATTGACCACATAGATTATTAACTTGCATTTCTAACAGTTAAGGAGACGGGTACTTTCCAGCACACTCCTTCGATGATGCCTTCCGCTAGTTGCTATGCCGGTTTCAGCCAACAAAGAATGTGCCCGGGCGCTCAGGTTCACCGTTAGCGTTGGCAACATATGAGATGGGCCAGACCCTTGCCGCGCGCCGATTGCGCGAGAGGTGTCGGGCTCCATGTTTATTCCACCTGCTTGTTATCAACCAGCTTCGTTCAACGTCAGACATTCAAGATGCCAGACGTCGAACCTGCGCCAAAGACGCAGCTGGGGCTACTAGTTGCCTACAATCGCTCGCGAAGCTCGCCTGTTCGTGCGTGAATGTCTGACAGCTCCGTCAGACATTGTCGGACATTTGATTGTTCGACAAATGCGCACGTGGTCGCGTTCGCAAAGATTACTGAACGGTCGATGGGTGCGTTGAGACCGGAGCAAACGACGGATGCCAGAAAAATGGCCTCACAGAATCACACCCATGGTTGATAAAATTGACCGCCCGGGCGCAAATACCCGGGCGGTCAATTCATCCCCTCGTTCGCGATCCTGTTGGGTTTTGGGGCTTTGACATGTCGTTGACGGATGGATCAGCCGTACAGCTTGATCTCCCGGGGTTCCATGTGGTCGTCCCCCAATAAGACGTCCCTGATGTAGCTCTGCGGCAGGAACTCGACCGGCAGCACTGGGTCGTCGACGTAGCCGGGCACTGGGAGTAGGCGTGGCCTTTGGACATAGCGTGGCCGCCTGCCGGCGGTCGGACTGCCACTTCAGCCAAAAGCTCAGGCGCGCGCATTAAAATAATGGATATATCGCTTGATGGGCTTTTGACCAAGCATGAACATCGCAGGTAAATCCGTGTACCAATTTTTGGTACACGGATTTACCTGCGGTTTGTTGAAAGCTCTGACATGCGCTGTCGACTTCATTAAAATCGATTGCCGATCAAGTCTTCCTATATATGCGAGTCCCAAGAAACTGCGCTGTAAACCTGAGTCCTCTATCGATCGGCCCGGTGCACCGGGCCGCTGTCCTCGAGCCGGCAACAGCTTGCCGGTCTCAAAACGTATACTTGATTTAGGCGGAGTGGAATGTGGGCGCGCAAGGAGATGCGGAATCGATGAGAGCCTCAAAAAAAATTACTGCAGTGTTATCATCTTTCATCCTCTCTATTCTTCCATTTCTGATTCTATGGGCGGCTTGGTCAGTCCTCCCTGATACAATTCCCGCTCATTGGAGTGGGGGTGTGGTTGATCGATGGGGTAATAAGCTTGAATTGCTGGTTGTTCCGCTGTTTTCTCTGATTGGTTCTATTGCAATTTCTGTGTACCTTATTGTTTCCACGCGGCGAAGAGAGTTCGCGGATTTCTCTGTTCGAATGCGACGGGACTTTGTTGCGTGCTATATTTCTAGTCTTCTTTTATCGACGACCTGTTCAGTGATAACTGCCGTGTGGGTCCAGTTGATTCTTACGCAAAACACTGCGGTTGATGGGGGGTTGGACTATCGATCCCGTATTCCCTTCCCGGGCTATATGTGATTTTGTGCGCTTTGCCGCCTTTTCATGCGAGCGGCGGGAGCAAAAAGGCAGAGCGCCTGATAACAGTGCTCATTGGCGGCGCGGAGATTGTTCTTTGTGGAATAGTGCTTGAAGGTTCGGCTGCCTCTTATGCGATGATTGGACTGATGATTCTGTTCTGTGCGTTTGAGATTGTGTCACAGGTAAGGGATAGCCGGTCCTTATGAGTTGAATTACGCGCGTGCGGATATAAAGGGTGGCATGTTAAGCTGGTCGTTTTCTCGTTCTGGGACATTTGCAGTAGGATGAGTGGGACTAGGCGCGCTGCGGTGTGATGGTGACGGTTGAGACTTGTATCGCTGCAAATCCGCTGATGCACATTTTGCTATTGGGCTTGAAGGTGGGACCGACAGGCCTTTGTTTGGGTTGTTCTGGTCGTCCAACGCGTGTTGCACGGCTTTATATTGTTACCCTCGTTCGGCGCTCCGTTGGAGCATTTCCGGGTTTGTCGGCATCATGACTTGGCCAAGCGACACGCTTGCCGGGACGGTTGTAACGCCGCGCCGGTTCCGTGTGCTCCTTCGTTGTTGGCCTGTCCAGCCGGGGGCGGATTCGGCCTCATGTTGTGGCGCACGGCCTTCAGGGGCTTCCCCTGGCGAGTTATGTTCGTCCGTATGGGTAAGGGTCGGGTTGAGCTGACAATCCCGTGTCGGAAGGGGCTTGGACCATGCGCGCGATGACAGAGATTGAGTGGCTGGACGGCCGTGTGACGAAGGTGCCGGAGCTCGCCTTGGGCGATGCGTTCGGCGAGAGCGTCCAGGCGGAGCTCGATTTCGGGTTCGACGATGTGTTGGAGGGCCTTTGGGTCGTGGTGCGCCATCATGAGCCGGATGAGGACTCGGACGGCGACCCGCGCGGGAGGGGCTGCGCACTGCACGCGGACTGCCGGTACAGCCTGGTCGAACCGTCGGACCTCGACCGTGACCTCACACGTCGCCATTGCCTCTCCAATCAATGCCGGTCCCGGACTTTACTGGTACACATCTTATTGTGCATATTCAACGTCCCAAAACGTATGCCACCTGGCACTCGATAATCGAGCCGTAGATGTCATGCTAATCGATTGTCGAAACCCAGTGCCAAAACCTTCCCGTCAATTCCCATCTGAAATTCGAATATGAGGCAATAGATCTAGTTGATAGGCCAATCCAGCCCTTGGTCAAAATCACCAAAAGAAAAGTCCGCACAGCCTGTGCGGGCTTAACAGGTGAGGTTAGAAACACCAAGCGAAACAGGCGCAAACCGATCCAGTCGCACCGCAGGCGCCCGATACTACGCCGCTGCTGACGACGCCCAAGAAGCGCATAGAATCAAGCGGCGACACCGAACGCTGGCACCAATTGTAGCCATTGGCGATGGCAGAATTACCCGATAAGTTCTCCGTTACCCTGCCCTTGAACGCCTCGTACTGGGTGCCCTCGGAGGAAGTCCAAGGATAGCTGGATGCCCACTTGAAGGTGGGGACGATCCCGGAATAGCTGAGCAGGAAGAGCTTGTCGGAAGTAGCGGCAACTGCGGCGTTCTTGTTCTCATCGCCGCCCCCGACGTTGTTCGTGAGCTTCCTGACCGGTTTCACCTTGGACCGGAAATCGGACGGCATCAGGTTCCAGATCTCGCCGGAGTTCATCTTCTCGCGGAGCTCTGACTTCTCCCAGCCGCCAATGCTGGTGTCCATGGCATTCTCTCGTGAATATATACCCCTCGAGGTGGCGAGGAACGTCAGTCCCGCCATGCCCGAACCGTCGGCGAGGTCGTCGTGGTTGATGCCGATAATGCGGTACTCGAGCGTCTCGCCGTTCTAGCGCTCTGGCAGCCTGACGGTGCTCAGGAGCGCGTGCTCGTTATGCCCGCCGATGCCACGTGGGCATCAGTCGTTCCAGACGGCGAAGCCTCGGACGCCCGCATCTACACCTTCCTCGACGTGAGCGAAGCGGTCAGATCTGCTTGCGGCCTCGGGCTGGGGTGCCTCGCCTCTCGCATCGCGATCTTCCTCGCGGCGCTCGCCGTGGCGTGGGCGGCAACGGGACGCGCCCTGCGACCGGCGGCGGAGGCCGAGGAGCGGGAGCGCGCGTTCGTTTGCACCGCCTCGCACGACCTCGTCACCCCGCTCATGGCGGCAACCGCGAACTGCGACGTGCTTGAGGCGGAGTCATCAGATCAGGCCGGCCTTGCGTCCTGGGTCGCCAACATCCGTGCAGCGGCGGACGAGATGGCGACTCGCATCGCCGACATGCTCATGCACATGGGCGGCGACTAGCCAGGGCAATCCCCGCAACGGGCATTATTATCCGGGAAGCGTTTGGTTGCGAGGCACACCGGTGTGAGGGCCTGAGTCGTCAGATCCCGCACAGGGGGACCGCAATGGTGGCCACCGCGCCGCCCGAGGGGCTGTTGGCGAGCGAGACGGAGCCCCCGTGGGCGCTCGCGGCCTCGGAGGCGACGTGGAGGCCGAGCCCGTAGTGGCGGCCTCCGTCGCGCGAGGAGCGGGAGGAGTCGTCAGTGAAGAGGCGCTCGCAGCCGCGTTCGAGGGCGGCGGGAGAAAAGCCCGGTCCGTCGTCGGCAATCTCGATGACGAGGCGCCCGCCCGCGACGTCGCAGGAGACAGCCACGCGCGAGCGTGCGTGCTCGGCGGCGTTGGCCACGAGGTTCGCGGCGGCTCGCGCCAGGGCGGTTCGGTCGAGCGGGGCCTCGGGCGCGCCCGCGACAGCGGGGCCCGTGGCCGCGTCGAGCGTCACGCCTCGCGCCCGGGCGATCTGGGCGGCCTCGGCGAGGACCTGCTCGCAGAGCTCGGCCGGCCGCATGGGGGCCCTCTCCGCCCCGCCGGACCCGCGCGAGGCCTCGATGAGCAGGTGCACGTAGCCGTCGAGCCTTTCGACACCGCCGGCTATGTCGCGCGCGGCGGCCGCGATTTCGGCGTCTTTCTCGTCTTCCAGCTCCTCCGCCACGAAGTCGGCGTTGGCGCGCAGCACGGTGAGCGGCGTCTTGAGGTCGTGGGCGAGCGACGCCACCTGCTCGCGCTGTCCCCGCTCCGCGGCCCAGCGGGCCTCGAGCGACTCGGCGAGGGAGGCCCGCATGGCGTCCATCGCGGCGAGGACGTCGTTCACCTCGCGCACGTTGGTGCTGCCGACCGCGAAGTCGAGCTCCCCCGCGCCGACGCGCCCTGCCGCCTCCGCGAGCGGCGCCATCTTGCGCGAGATCACGCGGCTCGCGCGGCGCGCCACGAGCGCGAGCGCGAGCGCGCTTCCCGCAGCGGCGCCGACGAGCATGAGGTTCTGCGGGTTGGGAAGCAGGCCGGCGAGGTCGCGCGAGACCCACTGCGGCAGGTACTCGCTGACGAGTGCGCAGGCCCCGCCGCCCTTGAGCGGGAACGCGGCGTAGGTGAGGCCCGAGCCCCCGCCCTCGATCTCCACTGTGCCCGGATCCGCGGCGAGTGCCGCACGGGCCATTTCCGTCGCGTCCTCGAGCCACGTGCCCTCGAGGTCTGTCATCAGCACGTATCCGTCCTTATTCAGGATGAGGTAGCGGTACGCCGTCGGCACGTCCTGCTGCCCGCAGACGCCGTCGCGTGCCAGGCCCTCCGCGACCTCGCGCGCATTGGCCGGCCCCCAGCTTGCCTCGTAGACGAAGCCCGCGTCGATCGCCGCGGAGAGCGCCATGAACGAGGCGAGCCACGCCGTGGCGACCGCCGCGAACGCGTAGGCGAAGTAGCGCGCGATGACGAAGGAGAGCGGCATGCCCCCGCGACCTCGCGCCCCGGTCCTCAGAGCTGCCACTTGTACCCCATCCCCCAGACGGTCGCGATCGGATCGGCGCCGGCCTCGGAGAGTTTCCTCCGGGCGCGGCTGACCTGCATGGATATGGCCGCGTCGTCGGCGTCGCTCTCCCAGCCGAGCACCGCCTCGCGTATCTGCGCGCGGCTCATGACCTGCCCGGGGTGACGGGCGAGGTACTCGCAGATGGCGTACTCGGTGGGCGTGAGCGGCACGGCCTCTCCGCCCACGGCGAGGCTGCGCGCCCCGAGGTCGATCCGCACCTCCCCGAAGGAGAGGGCGTGCGAGCGCGGTCGGCGCTCACGGCGTAGATGGGCCGCGACCTTGGCGCGCAGCTCCGCGGCCCCGAAGGGCTTGCGGACGTAGTCGTCGGCGCCCAGGCCGTAGCCGGCCACGGCGTCCTCCTCGGCCACGCGCGCGGTCAGGAAGATGATGGGCCCGTCGAAGTCCGGGCGGATCTGCCGCACGAGCTCGAAGCCGTCGAGCCCCGGCATCATGACGTCGCAGAGCACGAGGTCGAAGCGCGAGAGGTCCATCCCCGGGACCGCCGTCGGGTCCGCCTCCCTGACGACCTCATGGCCGTCGCGGCCGAGGACGCGAGCGAGCGCGTCGAGGATCGCCCGCTCATCATCCACTGCCAGTATCCTCGCCATGTTCGACCTCCTGAAACTCCCGTCGGAATTGTACTAGCGCCGCGCTCAGCGGTCCAGAGCCCCGCGCGCAGCCGCGGGCGCGAGCGCCCGCATGGCGATCTCGGGGTTGGGCAGCACGCGGTCGGCGATCGAGTGCAGCGCCGACCCCCAGCCGGCGTCGAGCAGGGCATTCCCGCCCAGGACGAGCCCTGCGGAGAGGAGGACGAGCACGGCGGCGAGCGGCCTCCTACGCATCTGCCCTCCCGTCCTCGAAGCGGCAGAACCAAGCGAGAAGGACGGCGGCGGCTGCCAGGGTGAGCACGAGGCTGGCGAGCGCAGTCGTGAGGAGAGGGCCCGCCGCGCGTGCGGCGTCGATGAAGGCCTCCACCCCGAGCGACCCCAGGCGCGCGGGCCAGGCGAGCGGCACCCAGCTCAGGGGCGTCGCCAGGGCACCGGTGAGCTCGCCGGTCATGAGGCCGTGCGCAAGTCCGCCCACTGAGAAGAACGCGAGGAGCATTCCCGCCGCGCCGGCGCCGATGGCGGCGTTGCGGCCGAGGCGCAGGGCCAAGCCGAGCCCCAGCGCGTAGAGGGGCAGGCTGCCCAACACGATGCCTGCCCAGGCGGCCGCAAGCGGAGCGGGCCCGAGCGGCAGGCGCCCGGCGACGGCGAGCACGGCCCCGAACACGCCGAGCGCCACGGCCAGCGCGCCCGCGCCGAGCGCCGCAAGGGCGAGCAGCTTCGCCGCGACGGCGCGCCCGCGCGAGGGGACCGCCGTGAGGTTGGCGAGGCGCCCGGCAGCGCGCTCCTCGTCCACGGCGAGCCCGCAGACGATGGCGGACATGAGCGGCATGAGGGCGCCGAGGAACTGGGCGTAGGCGTCCGCGCCCAGCGCCGGGTCCCAACGGGTTACGGAGAAGTACTCGCCGCAGGCAAGACCGGCTGCCAGGCCGCAGACGAGGTGCACCGCCGTGAGCGGGGAGCGCGCCAGGCGCAGGGCCTCGGAGAGCAGGGCCCGCGGGAGAGTCATGCGCGGCGTCGGGTCGGAGAGTCGTGTCACGGCCATCACCTCTCTTCGGAGCGCGCGAACCAGGCCGCGCCCGCCGCCGTGAGCGCGGCGAACGCGAGCGCGCAGACCGCAAGACCCGCCAGCGTGAGCATGGCGTCCGCCGTGAGCGCCCCGCCGAGCGCCATGTCCGCCGCGAGTGGCTCGCCGCTCGGCAGCACGGGGATGAAGCTCGTGGGGATGACCATGCTCGCGGACGGCGGAAAGAGCTGCGGCAGCGGCACCAACGACCAGGCGAACCCACCCACGAGCTGCACGGCGAGCGGGCAGAAGATGCCAGCGAGCATGCCGAGCCGCGCCGTGAGGAAGAGCCCTGCGGGGATCATCCACGCCGCGGTCACCGTGTTGGCGAGCGCGCAGAGGAGCATCGTGAACGTGCCCGCGGCCGTGAGGCCCTGCGAGGAGAACGCCGATCCCGCGAGGTAGATGCCGAAGACCACGAGGTTCGAGAGCGTGCAAAGCGCGAGGCACCAGAGCGCCTTGGCCCACCAGGCGCGCCTAAGCGGGAAGCCCAGGCCCAGAAGCCCCCGCATCCGCGTGCGCGCGTCCGCCCGCGCGACGCACGCCACCACGAGCGAGAGAGACACGGGCAGGAAGAGCGCGTACCAGTAGTTCCACGCGCTGAAGATTTGCACGCCCCGGTAGGGCATCGCGCCGAGCAGCGGCATCGGCAGCGCCATGAGCACGGCCAGGCGAACCGGTGCCGCGTGGCGCGACTTCAGGGCCTCGGCGCGCAGGCCCGCGAGCAGGTCGCCTTTCTCGCCCGTCATGCCGCCACCTCCCCGCGTGCTCGACGCCCCTCCCGGCAGACGCTCATGAAGAGTTCCTCGAGGTCCTGCCCGGACCGAAGCGCATCCTCGTAGGCGAGACGCCCCCCGCAGATGATGCCGATGGTATCCGCCATCTGCTGCACCTCGGAGAGGATGTGGCTCGAGACGATCACCGTCGTACCCGCCGCCGCGAAGCCGCGGATCTGGTCGCGCAGCTCCTCGATGCCGATGGGGTCGAGGCCGTTGGTGGGCTCGTCGAGCACGAGCAGGCGTGGCCGAGCGATCAGCGCCAGCGCGAGCCCCAGGCGCTGCCGCATGCCCATCGAGAAGCGCCCGGCGCGCTTCTTCCCGGTGTCCGCGAGGTCCACGGCGGCGAGCACCTCATCTACGCGGCTCTCGGGAAGGCCCAGCAGCGTGGTGCGCACGCGCAGGTTCTCGCGCGCGGTGAGGTTGGGGTAGAGCGGCGCCTCCTCGATGAGGCTGCCGATTGCGTAGAGGTCCTCGCGGCGCCAGGCGTGCCCGGCAAAGAGGATCTCCCCGGCCGTCGGCCGCAGCATCCCGCAGATCATCTTGAGCGTCGTCGACTTGCCGGCGCCGTTGGGGCCGAGCAGCCCGTACACCTCGCCCTCGCGGATATGAAGACTCACGTCGGCCACGGCGTCCTGCGCCTGGTCGCCTCGGCCGAAGCGCTTGGTGAGCCCGCGCGTCTCGAGCATGTAACCCATGGGTTCGTCCTTTCTCTTCCGGGCGCGCGGGCCGAGTCGCCGTGCCCGCGCGCCTTACCTTTCGGGTTCACCATCCATGGTGGGGCGCGTTTCTAACGAAGCTGTAACGGCCGTTGGGCTCTTTTGGCGCCAGCCCTTCTCGACCCGTACGCCACTCATGGTATGTTTATCGCGATAACAAGGACGGAGGTGCCCATGGCGCGCACTTAGTGCCTGACTTTTTTGTTTAAAAATCAATTACTTAAAGCAACGAAGAATCAACGACTAACCTTCCTCCACATGTCTGGACTCTCTATGCTCGCGCTGGATAGACATCGCCAGAACGGGTATAGTATCGAAAGTTTTGTCGTTTACCAGCGGGGGAGTCCTGTGGGCATCAAAAAGAAGATCAAAAAGGAGCTTATCGGCACCTCCGATTACCCGTCGAATAAGATCTTTACGATCTCCAATTTCATTACCTTCACGCGCCTGATCCTCACGCTGGTCTTTCTATACCTGTTTGTGACGGATAACAATCGCGTCGTCGCGATCGTCATCTATGCCATCGCGGCTTCCACTGACTGGATGGACGGTCAGATTGCTCGCATGACCAAAACGGTCTCGTGGCTCGGCAAGGTTATGGATCCCATCTGCGACCGCGCTCTGCTGTTTACCGGCGTGCTGGGCCTGGTGGTTCGCGGCGAGCTTCCCATCTGGGTCTGCGTGCTCATAATTGGTCGCGATATCTACCTTGGTATCGGCACGCTCATCGTGCGCCACTATCACCGCCGCCCCATCGACGTCGTCTTTCCCGGCAAGATTGCCACGGCGTTGCTCATGACCGGCTTCTCGCTCATGCTGCTGGGCTTTCCCACTGTTAATGGCTGGCATCTGCTGCCCGCTACGTTCACG
Source organism: uncultured Collinsella sp. (assembly GCA_958435945.1). Classification (GTDB taxonomy): domain Bacteria; phylum Actinomycetota; class Coriobacteriia; order Coriobacteriales; family Coriobacteriaceae; genus Collinsella. Next base: position 105,885 of record CAUBIC010000003.1, read on the forward strand.
GCCTTCCCGGGCCTCAACGGCAGTCCGGTACCGCTTGGCATTTTCTTTGTGTACGGCGGCGTCATCTTCTCCATGCTCACCGCCGTCATATATTCCATTAAGGGTGGAGCGGCCATTAAACAGGCTGTCGCGCATCCCGAGGACGAAGACATCGACTTTCTTAACCCCGAAATCGAAGACTAAGTCATTGGGGTATGATTACGTACAGTTCATTCTTTGCGGCATGTCCGCGTTAAGTTAGGGGTTGTCATGGACAACATGGTTAACAATATGCCTCAGAACGATAAGGCCTCAGACGCCACCTGCGTTTTCCGCGTTCCTTCGAGCGATGTCACCGTTCCCGACCTCATGGCCAACGTGCACATCACCGCACCCGTCTTATCTATCGTCAAAGGCCCTCAAACCGGTGCAGCCTTTGAGCTCGAGGACAATGTGACCACCATCGGGCGCGATCCCGCTAACGGCATCTTCCTCAACGACATGACCGTGTCTCGTAGCCACGCGCGCATTATTCGCGAGGGTCTGGGTGCCCGTATTGAGGACCTGGGCTCGCTCAACGGTACGTGGGTTGACGGCGCTATCGTCAACGGCGCACCGCTGCACGACGGCTCTTCTGTCCAGATCGGTACGTTTACGCTCATCTATCACGAGAGCACGCCGGAGCGCATCGAAACCGGTGAGTAGGGCATGGCCGAACGCAATTATCTGAGTATCGGCCAAGTCGTCAATCTACTTCGAGGCGCATACCCCGATCTTTCGAACTCAAAAATTAGATTTCTCGAAGATGAGGGGCTCATCACTCCTCATCGCACGCCTAAGGGCTATCGTCAGTACTCCAAGGAGGACGTTGACCGCCTGGAGGTCATTCTGCATCTGCAGAAAACTCGCTACATGCCGCTCAATGTGATCAAGCAGCGCCTGGAAAACGCCACGGACCTGTCTACGCTCGCTTACGAGGTGGGCCTGCTGTCCGACGTTCCGCTCAAGACGGAGCCCAAGGAGACCAAGCAAAAGCTGCATCCTATCGAGACCATCCCCGATATGCTCGGTGTTGAGATCTCGTTTATCCGCTCCCTGGCCGAAAACGACCTCATTCGCATCATCAAGAGTCCGCAGAATCGCGAGCTTGTCGATGGCCGCGATTTCCCGATCATCCGCTATTGCTCCGAGCTTTCGCGCTTCCATATCGAGCCGCGCAACCTGCGCCAGTACGTATCGTCCGCAAACCGCGAGTCCTCGATGTTTGAGCAGGTGCTCGTAAGCATGCTCGGTATGGATACTTCCGACGACGAGCGCGATGCCAAGCTCGAGCGCGCATTTAAGAAACTGCATGACCTCACCGAGGGCGTCCATACCGCTCTGCTCAAGAACCGCGTATTTGAGTCACTCAACGCCGTGGTGGAGGATGCCGATATCGATGCCCTCGACGAGGAGATCGCACGCTCCGAGTCAACCAAGGCCAAAAGCGAAGAGGCATCTACCTCCGCGGTCCCCGTGCGTGAGGAATCCCTCGTGCAGCCGCTCAAGGTTGTCGCCCCCTCACGCGCCGGCACCGCCAGCGCGGCCAAATAGACGCTGCTACAAACCAGCCTCCCCTGAAAGGTCATGCCATGTACGACTTCGAATCTCACATCGTCGACATCCCCGACTATCCCGAGCCCGGAGTCGTCTTTAAGGACATCACGCCGCTCTTTGGTAATCCCGAGGCGCTAAAGGCCATGGTAGATGCCCTGACCGAGCATTTTGCCGGCATGGGCATCACCAAGGTCGTGGGTCCCGAGGCTCGCGGCTTTATGGTCGGCGTGCCCGTGGCCGTCGCCCTGGGCGCTGGCTTTGTGCCCGCACGCAAACCGGGCAAGCTGCCGCGCAAGACGGTAAGCGAGAGCTACGAGCTCGAATATGGCACCGACTCTATCGAGATCCACGCCGATGCCATTACCTCTAAAGATACCGTGTTGATTCTGGATGACTTGGTCGCGACGGGCGGAACCGTCGAGGCAACAGGTAAACTGGTGCGATATATGGGCGCAAAGCTTGTGGGTTACGGTTGTATCCTCGAGCTTGCGTTTCTCAACCCGCGCAAGAAGCTCACGCCTTCCAACGAGGACGTCGAGCTCTTTAGCCTGGTAACGGTGGACTAGCCGCTACCCTTAGATACCGGAAAGGAAGCTCCATGCGCACAGCAAATACGCACAAAAACATGGCACGCTGCGCTGCTACGGCAACCCTCGCTTGTGTTTTGGGCCTGGGCCTCGCGGCTCCGGCCTATGCCGATACCGCATCCGACCTTGCCGCTGCTCGTACCAAACTCGAGCAGATCGGCACGCAGACCCAGCAAATTCATGAAGAACTCTCCGCACAGACGCAGGAGCTTGATCAGACTGCAGGCGAGATCACGCAAAAGCAGCAAGAGATTGCCGAGGGCCAGGCAAAGCTTTCGAGCTACGTTGCCGGTGAGTACAAGACCGGCGGTCTGAGTCTCCTTCAGGTTCTGACGGGCGTCGACGATCTGGGCGACATGCTCAACCGTCTGTTCTATTACGGCAAGGTTTCCGACAAGCAGGCCCAGACCATTCAGGATGTCAAGGACCTTAAGCAGCAGCTCACCGATAAGCAGGCCGAGCAGGAGAAGAACGTCGCCGCCACGCAAAAGAAAGTCGACGAGCTCAACGCCCAGCAGGCCGAGGCTCAGAGTGTCGTGAACTCCCTGGATTCTCAGTTGCAGGCCGAGCTTGCTGCCGAGGCCGAGGCCAACGCCGCGCTGCAGGCTGGCATCAATGCCAGTACTGCCGAAAAGGCCACGGTGAGCAACGACACCGCCGGTACGACCGAGAACACCAATAATGGTGGCGGCACGACCAACAATGGTGGCGGCAATACGCCTGCGCCTGCGCCCGCTCCTGCCCCCACGCCGCAGCCCGTGACGCCCGCTCCGGCTCCGACGCCTTCCGCACCGAGCCAGTCCGTTGACGGTGGTACCGTTGTTTCGCGCGCCTACAGCAAGCTCGGTTATGCTTATTCTTGGGGCGGCATTGGACCGAACAGCTTTGACTGCTCCGGTTTTGTAAGCTACTGCCTCACCGGCCGTTATTGCCGCCTTGGCACCACGGGCACCTTCATGGGCTGGACCCGCGTGTCCGATCCCCAGCCTGGTGACGTCGTGGTTAACTCTTACCACACCGGCATCTACATTGGTAACGGCCAGATGATCCATGCTTCCGACTACAAGACGGGCGTTATCATCAGCTCCGTTGCCGCTGGCATGAACAACAATTACATTTTCGTTCGCTACTAATTTATTACAACAGCGAACGAACGTGGGCCTCGCGATCTTAAGTCGCGAGGCCCATTCTTTTTGCCCCTACCGTTTGCATTAAGATCAGCACGGCTATCTAGTATTCAAAACTAGATAGCCGTCCAATCGTTCTAAAAGACGGCTATAATTGTTGAGGAACAAGTAGAAAGGACCCTCAATGAGCTGGGCGCTTATCTCCGATTCGAGCTGCAATCTTCGCGATTGGCAGCCAACCGCACCTCATACCACCTTTGCATTTGCACCCCTTAAGATCCGAGTGGGGGAGCGCGAGTTTGTCGATGACCTCACGCTCGACGTTCACGAGCTCAATTGCGCCGTGCAGGCGGAGTCGAGCGCTTCTTCGAGCGCCTGCCCAAGCGTAGGGGAGTGGGCCGAACTCTTTAAGCTTGCCGACAAGACAATCTGCATGCCCATCTCCGAGGGCGTCTCGGGGAGCTACAATGCCGCGGCCACGGCACGCGATATGGTACTTGCCGAAGAGCCAAACCGTCAGATTCATTTAGTTAACTCGCGAGCCGCAGGTGGCAAGATGGATTTGATCTTCCTGCTGTTTGATCGTTATCTTGCAAGCAACCCGGAAGCCTCCTTTGAGGACGCCTGCGCTTACTTCGATAGCCTCGAGCAGAACAGCAAGATTCTCTTTAGCCTGTGTAATTACGAGAACCTTGCAAAGGCTGGACGCATTCCAAAGGCAGCCGGCGTTATTGCCAACAAGCTCAATATCCGCATTTTGGGCACGGCGAGCGAAGCGGGCAAAATTGAACTCGTTGGGCACACGCGTGGCGAAAAGAAGATGCTCAACAAGATTGTCGACACCATGGAGGCCGAGGGCTTCACGGGCGGCGAGGTCATCATCGATCACGTTGAGAACGAAGCTGGAGCCCAGGCGCTTGCTGACCGCATTGTCGAGCATTGGCCCGGCTCCAAGACGATTGTCATGCCCTGCAACGGCCTAGATTCCTATTACGCCGAGATGCACGGCCTCATCATCGGCTACGGCATGGGCGTGGCTTCGGGCCGATAATTTCCAACTAGACAAACGCACGGGCGGGATAAGGGGCCAATGGCTCTTTATCCCGCCCGTCTTATGCCTCGATTAGCTATTAAACCCATTAAACTTAAGGTAGCTCATCAGGTATGCCTTCGAAACGAAGGACGATACCGCACTGCGCACGAGCAGCGACTCGCGCGTGACCTGATGGGCGGTATCGGGCACGGGAGTCTGCTCGACGGAAAACGCCGCACGAATCGATGCCTCAAGTTGATCGACTACATAATCGAAAGCAGTCGGAGCGTCGTAACTCAAGCGCTGAATATTAAAGAGTGCCTGAACCGCAGCGATGGGCAGCACCTGCTTAAAGATACAAATGGCGATGAGACGCGCAATCTGCTCACGGCCATACTGCTTTTTAACCGGAGCAGGAACGAGACCGACCTTCACGTAGTTATTGATCATCGATGGTGTGATAACGGGCTGCTCTACGCAAATCGAAAGCGGCTCCATCCACAGCGCAACATATTCAATAACCTGATCGCGATAGAGCGTTACGTTGGGCAGCTGGTCATAGCGTGGCAGGCTCAAAGCGTTGAGCTTACCCACCATATCGGACTGAATAAATGGATCCGGCAGCACCGTCGGCTGAATATCCTCCGGCTTAATGCTGACCGATGTATCGGACATCGGGATAACATGTTTGACGTGGTTCATAAGGATCCTCCGTTCGTTATCTATATTGTATTCTAGGTTATCTAGTTTTGCATATCACATAGCCGCTAAGTAAAAGTGGTTGGACGGCACATTGATGCACTGCCCAACCACTTTGTTTGAAGATAACAACCTTACATAAGATATATTATCGTACTTATCCGCGTAGAAAAGCGTATGCGCTGGTAGCCGCTATGGCTCCGTCCGAAACGGCGGTCACAACTTGACGTAAACGCTTGGAGCGGATATCGCCGGCGGCAAATAAGCCAGGTGTGCGGGTGGCCATCGATTCGTCGGTCACAATACCGCCGTCGGGCGCCAGATCTACCAGATGCTCTACAAGCTCAGTATGGGGCTGCGTGCCAGCAAAGACAAAAATGCCAAACGAACCAGGATCAAAGGACTCAGCGTGCATTTCACTAGTCTCATTGTCCTTAAACGTGATTGTCGTGGGCATCGCCTCACCAGAAAGCTCAACAATACTAGTTTGGTACCTAACTGAAATATTATCTTTTGCGAGCACCTTTTGAACCACGCCATCGGGGGCACGGAACTGATCGCGGCGCAAGACGATGGTCACGCTGCTGGCGATTTCTGACAAGAACAGGGCTTCCTCGCAGGCAGCATTACCGCCACCGATGACAAAGACCTGCTTGCCACGAAAGAACATGCCGTCGCACGTCGCGCAATACGAAACGCCGCGACCGCGATACGTATCCTCGCCAACAAAACCGGCAGATCGCGGCGTGGCACCCATGCAAGCGATAACACTCGAGGCCAGCGTATCGCCCATATCGTGATGCACCGTAAACAGCGCCGCATCCGCATCGTAATCGATACCCGCAACCATGCTCCATGCAACCTGTGCTCCCAGGCCCTCTGCATGTTGCTGAAACCGCTCACCGAGTTCGGCGCCACTCAAGAGCGGAATGCCCGGATAGTTCTCGACCTCATTGGTTGTGGCAATCTGTCCTCCCGACATACCTTGCTCAATCACGGTCGTCGTTAGGTTGGCGCGAGCCGCGTAAATGGCTGCAGCATAGCCCGCAGGCCCGGCGCCGATAATCGCAACATCGATCGGCTGATGAGTAGTCATGAAGAGACCTCCTGTCGAAAGATTGGCGTTCTTTGCGCTCATACCCAAATTTATGCGAACGTGACACTCATGCACTACAATGATTCTCTGTGAAACAAAGATGAAGGGGAGATATCGATGGATCAGACGCAGACGAGCGATGACGCTCCCCTGCTCACGCACAGCACTCCCCAATCGGGACAAACCACGCTCTTGGCTCAGCAAAGACCTCTCGTGACTATCGTGCACGCCTCGGTCGGCTCGGGCCACAAGGCCGCCGCAAATGCGATTGCGCAGGCATTCGACCACATCCGCGGCACCAATGGCATCCCCGAGGATGTTGAGATTGAAGTGCTCGATATCCTTGATTTTGGACGCATAAAATTCGACGGCAACAAAACGGCCGCCTCGTTTACCGGCGCCACGCGCCCAATTTATGACTTGACCTGGCGTTATACCCTTACCGGACACCTGCTTTGGGGCGGTGGCACGGCATGGTCGCGCATCATGTTCCCCGCATTTAACGAATACGTTCGAACTCGCAGGCCCATTGCCGTGGTAGCCACACATATCACGGCAGCCAACGTCGCCGTTGGCGCGCGCGTCATTACGGGCATCGACTATCCCGTCATTTGCGTACCGACCGATTACGAGGTCGAGGGTTGGTGGCCCCATAAGGACACCGACCTATTCTGCGTAGCAAACGAGTTTATGGCCGAAACACTCCGCCCCCGTAAGGTTCCCGAGGCAAAGATCCGCATTACGGGCATCCCCATTCGCGCCGGGTTTGATACGGACTACAACCGCGAGGAAGAACTCGAGAAGTTCAATCTCCCCACAGACAAGCTCGTTGTGCTGGTGATGGCCGGCGCCAATTTGCCTCAACCGTACGTTCGATTTCGCGCGGAGATGGACCACACCCTCCCCTTCCTGCGCAGCTTCGAGGACATGCACTTTGTCTTTTTGCCGGGCAAGGATGCCGAATATGCCACCCGTCTCAAAACGCTCTTCGATGCCATGAAACTCGAGAACGTCACGGTTCTTGACTACGTCGATGACATGGCAGCGCTTATGCACGGCTGTGACCTAGCAATTCTCAAATCGGGCGGACTCACTGTTACCGAATGCCTGTGCGCACACCTGCCTATGATTCTGCTGGGCAAGTCATATGGCCAGGAAAAGGCCAACACCACCATGCTCACCGGCATGGGCGCCAGTATGCATGTCACCACCGCACGCGAGCTCATCGTGACACTGCGCCATCTCCACGATCATCCCGAATCGCTCAAGGCACTGCTCATTAACGGCGAAGTGCTGCGCCGTCCACGCGCAGCCGAGGATATCGCCATCGCAACCATGGAACTTGCAGGCAAGCCCCAAAAGCGCAAACGAGCCTTCTGCCGCTTCTACTGGGGCGGAAAACCCGCGCATATCCGCTAGCATTGGACTGTCCGCTTACCTGTGGGAGGCCCCTATATATCATTCCATGCTCAAACATTCTCGCTGCGCTGCGAAACTGCGCGTGGAACGATATATAGGGGCCTCCCACAGGTAAGCTGCGTTTACGTACTAGCAGCTACACCAGATTCCCCTCCACAAGAACCTGCAAAGGCGAAACCGGAAATTATAAATACAGTTAGCCGACGCGACAAAGGGGGCGTCCCTTTATCGCGTCGGCTAACCAGAAAGATTGTTTTATCTCAAGCATGTAGCCCTTTCGCCTGAGCCCCATACATATCGTCCCGCGCGCAGTTTCGCAGCGCAGCGAGAATGTTTGAGCACGGGATGATATGTATGGGGTTCAGGCGAAAACGGGATCCATGCGCCCCTGCGAAGCGAGAATGTTTGAGCATGGAATGATATGTGTGAGAGGCGGGAGGGATACGAGTGCCCCCTAGGCGACGCCGCTGGAGCCGAAGCCTCCGTTGCCTCGGTCGGTTTTGTCTAGTTCTTCTACCTCTACGAGATTGACTGTGGGGACTTCTTGGATGACGAGTTGGGCGATGCGGTCGCCTTTGTTGATCAGGATATTGTTGGTGGGATCCATATTGATTAAGATGACTTTGAGTTCTCCTCGATAGTGGGCGTCGATGAGACCGGGCGTGTTGACTATAGACAGGCCCTGCTTAATGGCTAGGCCGCTGCGGGGCTGGACAAAGCCGGCGTAGCCATCGGGCAACGCAATGGCCACGCCAGTAGATACCAAACGACGCTCAAAGGGCTTGAGGGTGCAGTCTTCGTTGGCGCGGAGGTCAAGACCGGCATCTGTGGGATGAGCGTATTTGGGAAGCTCGACCGTGGGATCGAGACGCTTAATGTTAACGGTAATGTTGGACATGAAATCACCTTAGCTTGTCGAGCTCTTGCAAAAACTCGTCGACGTCTTTGAAATCGCGATAGACCGAGGCAAAGCGAATGTAGGCCACCTTGTCGATCTTGGCCAAGCGCTTGAGCACCATATCGCCCAGTTCGTGGGACGTTACAGCCGTCAGCGTACGCGAACGCAGCTCCACCTCGATATCATCGATGATCTCGTTGAGCTTTTTCGTATCGATATCGCGCTTAATCGTGGCGCGCATCAGACCGACCAGCAGTTTGTTGCGATCGAACCGCTGCTTTGACCCGTCGGATTTGATAACCTCGATGGGGTCTTCGCAGCGCTCGAACGTCGTAAAACGATAATTGCACGAGCAGCATTCACGACGACGCTTGATAGTGTTGTTCGACTCCTGCATACGGGAATCGACAACGCGGGTATGTGCCTTGCCGCATTTGGGACAGCGCATAGTACCTCCTTTTAAACGATAACAAGGGTACCATGCGACCGAGCGGAAATCTTACGAACGAGCCGGAACTTTCAGAACTGCACCAGCATCAAGAGAGCCACGATCGAGGTGATTGACGCTACGAATCATGTCGGAAGTCTCCTGCGTGGAAAGACCATCGACGGGATGCTCCTGGGCAAGCGACCACAGGGAATCGCCGGACTGCACGCGAACCGTCTCGTAGGTAACATTGGCAACGGAATCGGCATATGCTGCGTGACGAGCAGAAAAAACTGACGTGGCGAGCACGAAGAACAGGGTGAACGCTACGGCAACAGCAACAATCGTCGAGGCCTTCAGGGCAACAGGAGCCAAAGCAACGGTCGCACGCTGGGTGCGAACGGGTTTAGTGGCCACGGCCTGAAAATGAGAGCGTCCGCCCTTCACGACCGTAAAGGCAGGCGTGGCGGGCGTCTCGAGCTTAAGGGCGAGGTTTCCCTGGACCATATCCGCTGCGTTCATTCTGTTCTCCTCTCGTTTGTTTTTGACGAGAACTGTTTTATCAAGCCGCGGGGACAAAAAAGTCTAGCGCGGGAACGAGTGTTCGGTTATTATTATCTTCGAACAGTTGTTCCTGTCAAGCAAAAATAGAACATTTGTTTGGTATGGGTAGAGAGGAATCCCTGATGGCTCGCAAAATTACCAAGCGTCAGCAGCAAATTTACGACTTCATCAAGGAATATCAACAGGAGAAGGGCTATCCGCCCAGTGTGCGCGAGATGGCTTCGGCTGTGGGCCTTTCCTCCCCTAGCACCGTACATGCACATCTCTCCGCACTCGAAGCACGCGGCCTGCTCAAGCGTGACGCCACCAAGCCTCGCGCCCTCGAGCTCTTTGACGAGGACGGATCTTCCGTCTCCATCTCAAAGTCCGATGAACCCACGGCACCCCGCGGCACCGTATCGCTGCCTCTCGTAGGCCGCGTCGCCGCAGGGATTCCCATCCTTGCCGAGCAGAATATCGAGGACACCTTTACCATCCCAACCGAGATCGCAACGGACCAGGGGTCCTTTATCCTTGAGGTCCACGGCAATTCGATGATTAACGTCGGTATCTATAACGGCGACTACATCATCGTTCGCGAGCAGAAAAGCGCCATGAATGGCGAGATTGTCGTGGCCATGATCGATGGCTCTGCAACGGTCAAAACGTTCTATAAGGAGCAGGGACGCGTTCGTCTGCAGCCCGAAAACGACACCATGGAGCCTATCTACGCGACGAATCCCACGATTCTGGGCAAGGTCGTCGGTTTGATGCGCCGGTTTTCGTAATGCAAAAACGCATCACGGTCTTTGATACTATTCGCGGGTTTACCATGCTGTCGATGGCGGGATTTCATGCCTGCTACGACCTTGCCTACCTATATGGTTGGAAGATGCCCTGGTTTACCCAGACCATCTTCCAAGACATCTGGCGCGCCAGCATCAGTTGGGTATTTTTGTTTATTGCCGGCTGGATGTGCACCCTCTCGCGCAACAACATCAAGCGTGCCGCCAAATATGCCGTTGCCGCTTTAATTGTATGGGTCGCAACGACGCTCGTCTCGGTCGATGACTCGGTGAACTTCGGCATCATTTTCTGCATGGCGGCATGCACAGCCATTGTTGCACTCGCGCGCCCGGTTCTCGATAGGGTACCTGCAGTATGGGGTATAACGATTTGCCTCATACTCTTTGCCTGTACCTGGAGCATTCCTAAAGCGGTCTACCCTATCCCCTATCTAACTTGGCTGGGTTTCCCAGATCCAGACTTTGTCTCCGGTGATTACTATCCGCTCATCCCATTCTATTTTATGTACCTCGCAGGCTTCTTTGCCGCTCGAACGGCACAGGAATCAAACTGCGAGGCACCAGTATGGGCCTATGAGAATCCCATCCCCGTGCTCACAAGCCTCGGACGCCATGCACTACCGTTCTATCTGCTTCATCAGCCCGTTATATTGGGCGTACTGGAGCTGATTTATTCCGTTCGGTAACGCTCAAGACGTGGTGCGATACGGGCCGGCAGCTTTGCCACAATACGAACGCCGCCCTCAAGATATTCCTCGTGCAGAAGGGTTCCCTGTTCGTGCACGAGCGTGATTAAAGCGCCCTCTCGATACGGGATATCGGCCGAGAGCAACACGTCTGTAGCGGCCGCTTCACGAGCGATGCGGTCGACTAAGTCATCAAGACCCTCACCCGTCTGAGCCGAGAACAGCACCGCCTCGGGATAGCGTCGGCGGAAGCTCAAGCGGTCGACGCTATCGAGCAGATCAATTTTATTGAACACAGTAAGCGTCAGGCGCTCACCGGCACCAATCTCGTCAAGGACACGATCAACCGCCTCGAGCTGACGCTCGTAATCCTCATCGGAAGCGTCTACAACTTTAAGAATCAAATCGGCGCCGAGCACCTCGGAAAGCGTAGATTTAAACGCGTCGACCAGGCCATGGGGCAGCTTTTGAATAAAGCCGACGGTATCGGTGATCGTCATGCCACGGCCACCGGGCAAACGGTACGAGCGCGTTGTAGGATCGAGCGTGGCAAACAGCTTATCCTGCGAAAGTACCGTGGATCCCGTCAAACGATTAAGCAACGTCGACTTGCCGGCATTGGTGTAGCCAGCCAACGCAACGCGAAACGCTGGCGATTCAATACGGCTTTTCGATTGCACATCGCGGCGCTGTTCAACCTGTTTCAGTTCGCGTCGAAGCGCAGCGATCTTATTGCGAATCAGACGACGGTCGACCTCGAGTTGGCTTTCGCCCTGGCCAAAGCGCGAGCCAATACCGCCACGCGTCTGTTCCTTGGCAAGGTGGCTCCACATACCTCGCAAACGAGGCAGCAGGTACTGCAACTGTGCCAGCTGCACCTGCAAGCGGCCCTCACGCGTCTGGGCATGCAGACCAAAGATATCCAAAATCAACGCCGTGCGGTCAATAATCTTGACCGGTTCGCCCACGGCTTTCTCAAGATAGGACTGCTGTGAAGGAGTCAGGTCGTCGTCGAAGATAACAACATCCGCATCCATGCGATGTACCAAACCGCACAGCTCCTCAACCTTGCCAGAACCGATAAACGATTTGGGATAGGGCTTGACCAGGCGCTGAGACAAGCGTGCCACGCATTGGGCTCCAGCAGTGTGAGCCAAGCGCTCGAGCTCGTCGAGCGAACGGTCGAGCGGCCAGACGTTATCGCGCCACTCAACACCAACCAAGATGGCGCGCTCAGGTTCAGGCGCCGTAGGGACCAAAGGAAAACGAGCCATTAGGCAGCCTCGATGCGACGGTAAATATCAGCAACGACCTCATCGATCGTAAACTCATCCATATCGAACCACACGATGCGATCATCACGCTTAAACCAGGATAGCTGGCGCTTGGCATAGCGACGTGAGCGCATCTTGATAAGCTCACGGGCCTCATCCATGGTAATAGCGCCTCGCAAGGCATCAATAATCTCTTTGTAACCGATTGCCTGCATCGACGTCAGTGCATCACTTAGGCCCTGGTCCATAAGACCACGGACCTCATCAACCAGCCCCTGCTCAAACATAAGGTCGACACGCAGGTTAATGCGCTCATAGAGCACTTTACGGCTACGCGTCAGACCAAACCACAAGGCATGATAACGCTCACGCGGAACGCTGAATTTCGACTTCTGCTCGGCATACGACACACCGTCATCGTGCATCTCGAGCGCACGAATCACACGACGCACGTTATGGGGATGAATCACGGCAGCCGATTCGGGGTCGCGCTCGGCAAGCAGGGCATGCAATGCTTCCTCTCCAATGCGCTCGGTAAGCTCCTGATAGCCCGCGCGACGCTTGTCCTCGAGTTCTCCCGAAGGAAAATCCATTTCATCGAGTGCGGCCTTGAGATACAGGCCCGTACCGCCGCAAAAGACCGGAAGACGTTGCTCACCAAGCAAACGCTCGACATATGCTCGGGCGTCCGACTGGTAGAGCGCGGCAGAATACGCGACGCCCGGATTCACGATATCGACAAGGCGCAACGGTGCCGAGCACTCCTCAGGCATCATTTTGGCCGTACCGATGTCCATGCCGCGATAGATTTGCATCGCGTCACACGACAACACTTCGGACGAAAGACGAGCGGCCAGGCGGTCGGCAACATCGCTTTTGCCGACCGCCGTCGGACCGACAATCGCTACGGCAGAAAGGCTTGCACCGGGGGAAATCATTAGCGAGGCTCGCCCACGACGGAGCCAGACAGATACCACGTCTTGGCGACATCAATATCAACATCGACGATCTTGCCGATAAGCTGATCGATGCTATAGCCAGCAGGAATCGGCGCATGCACCGTCTGGTTCTTAGGGCTCTTGCCCAGAAGGACAGCGTCGTTCTTCTTGCTCGTACCCTCAATAAGTGCAGGCACCACGGTGTGAAGTTCGCCCTGGTTATACTCGTGTGCCGTCGTCTCGATAACCTTGACCAGACGGTTAAAGCGCTCAAGGATAACCTCATGCGGGGTGGGATCATAAATCTCAGCTGCCGGGGTACCGGCGCGCTTGGAGTAAATAAACGTGTAGGCTTGGGCATAGCGCACAGTCTCGGCAAGCGACAGCGTCTGCTCAAAGTCTTCCTCGGTCTCGCCCGGGAAACCCACGATGATATCGGTCGAAAGCGCAATATCGGGCATACGGTTACGAATACGATCGACCAGGCCCAAATAATCCTCGCGCGTATAACGACGATTCATCTCTTTAAGAATGCGCGTGGAGCCCGACTGAACGGCCAGGTGAAGCTGCGGCATGACGGCAGGCGTCTCGGCCATAGCATCAATGGTCTCGGGCAGCAGATCCTTAGGATGAGAAGAGGTAAAGAAGATACGCTCTACGCCCGTATCGCCCACGGCGCGCAGCAGATCGGCAAAACGCGGCTTACCAAAGAGATCGCGACCGTAGGAGTTAACGTTTTGGCCCAGCAGCGTAATCTCGCGCACGCCCTGGCGCACCAGACCTGTCACCTCATCGACAATCTCCTCGAAGGGACGGCTCTTCTCACGACCACGGACGTAGGGCACGATGCAGTACGTACAGAAGTTGTTGCAGCCCGTCATAATGGGCACCCATGCGTGATACTGCGTCTCGCGATGCCACGGCATACTCATGGCGTCGGTATCCTCATGCTCATTCGTGCGGATATGGCGCTTGCCATCCAAAAACGCCTCGGCGATAAGCTCGGCCACGTGCGCAATAGAATGGGTGCCGAAAATGACGTTGACGTTATCGACGTTGGTGAGCAAGCCCTCGCCATCGCGCTGGGCGATGCAGCCGCCCACGGCGACCACGCGCTTACCCGAAGGCGAAGGAGGAAGGCTCTTGCAGGAATTGCACTGACCGTACAGGCGCGTATCGGCAGCCTCGCGCACACAGCACGTCATGAACACGACAATATCGGCATGCTCGGGATCGAGCGCCATAAGACAGCCATATGAATCGAGCAAGCCACTCACGCGCTCGGAGTCGTGCTGGTTCATCTGGCAGCCGAATGTGCGGATAAAGTAGGTTTTACCGGCAAGAATATCGCGTACGGAACGCTGGTCCATGAGCTTACATCCTAACGATGGTGTCGACGGGGCGTATAGGTGCTACAAGCGTGCAGATGGCTCGTTTACGCAACAGGCTTAACGTCGTCCATGACGACGTTATCCATAGCAGCCCGATTAATCTGGTGAACGTAGATAGAGAGACGGATTGCCGTGCGCGACTCCCCGTTAATGAGGATGTCGGAGAACACCGGCGCGCAGGAGACATCAAAGCCGGTCGGAATCAGAAAGCCGCGCGCAATGGCAACGGCCTTGATGGCCTGGTTGACGGCACCGGCGCCGACGCACTGAATGTTGACGGGGACGCCATCTTTGACCATGCCGGCAATGGCGCCGGCAACGGACGCGGGCGATGATTTGCTTGATACCTTCAGGCAATCCATGAAGAAACTCCTGCGTTTAAAAGTACGTTTTAACTGCAATAACTGTATCGTACCGAGCGGACTCGGTAAAGATTTTATTCCTCTTTGGCAAGATCGAACGTCACCGTGATGCGATCACGCGAAACGCGAATCTTAGGGTCGCCGCACAGATTGAGGTAATACCGGGCAGCGAGGTCGTTAAAGTCACGCTCGACCGCACGCGAAAACTGCGCCATATCATCCTTGGCGATACGAAGGCCTCGACGGTCCTTGGCAAGATCGACGGGAGCCGGCACATGAGAGGTGGAATCGCGCTCGCGCAGCAGACGCGCAGTCACGCCGCGAACGGGCTTAATCTGTCCCGACAGAATACGGTGGGCAGTGCGCTCGGACATCTCGAGACCCAGCCCGGAGCAGATTCGGATAAAGTCCTCGGCATCCGAGGCAAGGCCTAAACGATCGATCACCGGAAGCTCGCACTCGTCGTCGATAAAGAGCAGACGCGACGTATCGAGACGGCTCGAAGCCTGAGCGTACAGGGTTGCAGCAATCTCGGACGGAGAGCCCAGATACACATCGCAGCCACGCAGCTCCTCAAGGGCAAACTCACAGGCCGCGCGAATGATGTTGTGGGGGCCGCGAGCACATACATAGCGGCCGTCTTCGTCTTTAACCGCCTGAGGCCAGCTCGACTGGTCGGCGCGCTCACCTAAGCGATCGGTGGCAACGCACACCTTAAACGCGGAGCCCAAATCGACGCCCGATGTAACAACGCGTGCCTCATCAGTGTTCTGCTTGATAGAGAACAGCGCCATACCACGACCGTGAACACCCCAACGGTCCATTTTCATGCTCTCGAGCTTGGAGGTGACACGGGCATCGAAGATACGCTCCTGCATATCCTGCGGCACACCCGAACCGTTATCCAGGAAGAGGAGGGTGCGAACACCCTCCTCCTTGGTCGTGGCAAGATAGACCTTATCGGCTCCGGCATCGCGAGCATTACGCAGCATCTCGATGACAATGTCCTCTACATGCTGAATGTCATGCTTGGCTTGACGGCGCTCGGCCTCCGAAACGCGGAGGCGGACATACCCCTCGCCAAGGTTTTCCTCGACGCGAAGGCTGCCCTCCCCCGACATCGACGCGATAAATGAGATGAGCTCGTTCGCGTCGCTCATATTATTTAGCGATATCGACGGCACGGCTCTCGCGAATCACGACAACGCGAACCTGACCGGGATACTCCATCTCTTCCTCGATCTGATGGGCGATATCGTGTGCAAGCACCGTGGACTGGGCATCGGAGATCTTGTCCGGCTGAACCATGACATGGACTTCGCGACCGGCCTGCATGGCATAGGTACGCTCGACGCCGTCGTGAGAATTGGCAATCTCCTCGAGCTTCTCAAGGCGCTTGATGTAGTTCTCGGCCGACTCACGGCGGGCGCCGGGACGAGAAGCGGAGACGGCATCGGCAGCCTGGACCAGAACGTCGAGCACCGTGTTGGGATCGACATCGGCATGATGGGCCTCGATCGCGTGGACGATAACGGGCTTCTCACCATAACGGCGGGCAAGCTCGGCACCAATCACAGCATGCGGACCCTCAACGTCATGGTCGATGGCCTTGCCCAGGTCGTGCAGAAGACCGGCGCGCTTGGCGGTCACAATATCCAGACCAAGCTCGGAGGCCATAACGCCGCAAAGGTCGGAGACCTCAAGCGAGTGCTGCAGCACGTTCTGGCCAAACGAGGTGCGGTAGCGAAGAGCACCCAGGGTCTTGACGATCTCGGGATGAAGGTCGTGGATACCGGTATCGAAGGCGGCCTGCTCGCCGGCCTCGCGCACACGCTGCTGAACCAATTCGGCGGCCTTGTGGTACATCTCCTCGATGCGGGCGGGGTGAATACGACCGTCGGCAATGAGGTTCTCGAGCGCCACGCGGGCAGTCTCACGACGGACCGGATCGAAGCTCGAGAGCACAACGGTCTCGGGGGTGTCGTCAATCACGAGGTTGACGCCAGACACCTGCTCAAAGGTGCGGATGTTACGACCCTCACGACCGATGATGCGACCCTTGAGGTCATCGGAGGGAATATGCACGGAAGTGACGGTGACCTCGGCGGTATGGTCGGCTGCGCAACGCTGAATCGCCAGGGAGAGAATCTCCTGGGCAGTCTTGTGGCACTCGGCGCGGACCTGCTGCTCGGACTCACGGATGATGGTGGCCGCCTCGTGGGTAACCTCGCCGCGGACCTTGTCGAGCAGCTCCTTGTGAGCGTCCTCGCGCGTAAGGTCGGCAATACGCTCGAGCTCGGAAGTCTGCTTGGCGCAGAGCTCCTCAAGCTCGCGAGAGCGCTTCTCGACCTGACCGGCCTGGCTGGACAGCTGATGCTCGCGCTTATCGAGCGCATCGTTGCGACGATCGAGCGATTCCTCGCGCTGCATCACGCGATTTTCGAGCGTGCGAATTTCGCTCTTACGCTGCTTGTCCTCGGCCTCGGCGGCCTGCTTGTTCTTGATGATCTCTTCCTTAGCCTCGAGCAGAGCCTCTTTTTTGAGGGTCTCGGCCTGACGCTTTGCATCACCGATCAAGGACTCTGCCTGCGCGTGTGCCGACTGAATCTTTTCGTCGGCCTCGTGAAGACTACCCTGCTTGGCGGTGCGCATGTAGGCAATGGCGGCGATGGCACCCAAAACGAGGCCAACGAGCGCTGCAATGATAGGCATGCTCACTCCTTTTTATGGATTCGTTACACAGCAAAGCGAACCGTCCTTACGAACGGCTCGCGACATTTGAGTAATATGGGCGCAGCTTATGCGGGTCGGATACAGATAAACATATAAACAAACTCATCACAGATGAGCACATATCACAAAGCAAATGACAGCAATTATCCTACGTTGAACCGCAACAACTGTCAAATAAACGCACCCGCACGGCGCCAATCGAGCGGTGAACGGCAGGGGCGAAACGGGTGCTACGCTTATACGGAGCATTCCTCACTTAAAGCATCGAGGCGTGCCTTAACGGCATCGGCGGCGATGTGATAGGAAAAACCCTTACCCATCAAAAACCTGACGAGCTTTTCGAATGCACGTACTTCGGGAACGCGACGTTTAGCGAGCAAGGCCGAAGCGCGAGCCAAGTCATCATCAACGGCAAAATAAGCCTCGGGATACCCGGGGATATCGTCAAGCACGACATGACGGCGTTTGAGTTCAACCTCGATCTTGCGCTGCCCCCAGCCGCGACGCTTGCGCTCTTCGATAAAGTACGAGCAAAAGCGGTTCTCGTCCAAAAAACGATACTCGGTCGCTCGAGCAACTGCAAAATCGATCGCAGGCTGTCGAAAGCCATAGCGCGCCAACTTATCGCGCACCTCGCCCGTGGCATGATCGCGGCGCGAAAGCATCTCGGTCACCATGGTAAGCGCACATTTACGTTCGATAAGCTGCACCGCCTCGCGAAAGTCATCCCAATCACAGGGAAGATCGGGGCGGTTCTTAACGTACAGGCGCGCCACGCGCACGGGAATCCAAATGGAACGTTCGAAACCGCCCTCAAGATCGCAATCGATATGCGCACAGGGCTTTTTAGACGCATAACCGCTCGAGAACGAGGAGGCCGCTTTCTTATCGGGAAAAACGACCGTGGCCTCGGTCACCGTATACGACATGTCGGCATCCGCTACTCGTCGTCATCGTCGAGCATTGCGGAGCCATCGATGGCGTACAGCTCATCAAACTCCTCGGGGGCGGGCTGATCGGTCAACTCAACCTCGGAGGGGGCATCGTCGTCATACTCAAGGCCGCAGGCAAGGCGAACCTTGTGCTCGATCTCGTCGGCGCAATCGGGGTGCTCGCGCAGGAACGTCTTGGCGGCCTCGCGACCGTTGCCGAGCTTATCCTCGCCATAGGCAAACCAGGACCCCATCTTTTTACAGATGCCGCACTCGACGGCCATATCCAGAATCGAGCCCTCTTTGGAGATGCCGGTGCCATACATGATGTCAAACTCAGCCGAGCGGAACGGAGCGGCCACCTTGTTCTTAACGACCTTGGCACGCACGCGATTGCCGATAACCTCGTCCTTGAGCTTGATGGTATCGATTTTGCGAATATCGATTCGCACGGAAGAGAAAAACTTGAGTGCGCGGCCGCCCGTGGTGGTCTCGGGGTTGCCGAACATGACGCCGATCTTCTCGCGCAACTGGTTAATGAAGATGCAGGTCGTGTTGGACTTGGCAAGCGAGCCGGCAAGCTTGCGGAGCGCCTGGCTCATCAAGCGAGCCTGCAGACCCACCGTCGTGTCACCGATCTCGCCCTCGATTTCGGCACGCGGAGTCAAGGCGGCAACAGAGTCGACGACGATGGCGTCGATGGCACCGGAGCGCACAAGCATATCGACGATCTCGAGCGCCTGCTCGCCCGTATCGGGCTGGGAAATGAGGACCTCATCGATATCAACACCGATGCGCGCGGCATAGGTGGGATCAAGCGCGTGCTCGGCATCGATAAATGCAACAACGCCGCCCATGGCCTGAGCCTCTGCAAGAATCTCGAGCGAAAGCGTCGTCTTACCGGAGGACTCGGGGCCATAAATCTCGACGATACGGCCGCGCGGCACGCCGCCGATACCCAAGGCGGCATCGAGCGCCAGAGAGCCCGTCGGAATAGCCTCGACCTCGAGCTCGGGACCACCGTCGCCATACCTCATAATAGAGCCCTGGCCGAACTTCTTCTCGATCTCGGCCTTGGTGGTGGCGATCATCTCGTCGCGCTCTTTACCCGTCGTTCGTGCATGAACGGTACGTACGGGACCTGAATTCTTGGCCATGAATAGCCCTCCTCTTAACAACCTGAAACGATAATAAACGAACGGCTGTTCGTGGTCAACCGTTCAGATTCATCATATGCACCCGACCATTCCAAAACCCGACCAAACGCCGACCAATCACCGACCAAACGCTTGACCACGCCAATCACAAATACGGGTGCTCGAACAAACTTAGGCCTTATACCAGCGCAAACACCAATACCGTCAAAGGTCTCTATCTCCACAATTAAGGGGCCCAAAGGCCCCTTAAACCACGTCTATTCCATAGAATTGAGCACGCGGACAATGCGTCCCAAAGCCTCCGCGACCGCACAGGCACGAACGCACGACCGATCGCCCTCGTAATGACAGCGTGCAGACTCGACAACCGGCGCTCCACCATCGGCCGCGCGATACGCCCAGCCAATATAGAACGTACCGGCGGGGTCTTGCTCGGTGCCACCACCGGGTCCAGCGTAGCCCGTTGCGCTTACGGCTATATCGCTCTGATAGAGGTCCAGCGAGCCCGCGGCCATCTCACGCGCCGTCTGGTGCGACACGGCGCTAAACTGATCGAGCGTTTCCTGCTCGACGCCGAGCACGCGATGTTTGATCTCATCGCAGTAGGTCACCGCACCGCCACGAAGCACCGCCGAGGCACCCGGGATATCGGCAATCGTCGAGGCGATCATGCCCGCCGTCAGCGACTCCGCCGTCGACACCTTCACACCACGAGCACTCGCGCGCTCGACAATATCGCGCGCCAGCTCCTCGTTGTTTGCGGCGATCTGCAAATAAGACTCCGTCATACCCACCAGGACCTAGACCGAAAAGACGATCTTGCGACAGTTCCAGAAGTACTGGGCGCCCGAGACAATGGTCAAAATCACGGCGATGACGTACAGGAAGCGCGACACCGAATAGACACCGAGCACCAGCGACACCGGCCCCAACTGAAGGCCGGCCATCGCAAAAACGCACAGATAACCGCAGATGGAGACCATCGTGGTCGCCGTCTTGTACTTGCCGAGCTTATCGGCGGCAACGACCACGCCGGCAGCGCTCGCGACCATGCGAAGGGCGCTCACCAGCAGCTCACGAAACAGGATAATGAACACGGACCACACGGTCACCATGCCAAAATCCAGGAACAGCAGCAAGGCCGAGAAAACGAGCAGCTTGTCGGCGATGGGGTCCAAGAACTTGCCGAAATCGGTAATCTCGTTACGCGAGCGCGCCAGATAGCCGTCGACCTTATCGGTGCACGACAGGATCACATACAAAATGAAGGCAGCGGCGGCGAGCGGGCCGTCGAAGGTGCTCCAGTCCGTACCGGCAACGCTCGCGTGAGACAGGGCCGAGACGATCATGAACACCGGGATAAAGGCGATGCGAACGCACGTCACGATGTTGGCGGGCGTCCAAACACTCGTCAGTTCCTTATTGCTCTTGTTTGCCACGACGCTCTCCTACTCCACAACATGGCCGATAAGCTCATAACAGAAGCTATCGGTAAACTCGACGGTCAGAATATCGCCCACAGACGCCTCGCTGGCGTCCAAATGTACCGCGCCATCGGAATCGGGCGCCTGGAACCAGGCGTGACCGATCAGCTCGGCGCCGTCCTCAGTCTCCTCGATGCCATCGACGATAACCTGGGCGCGCTCGCCCACATGAGCTGCCGTAGCGGCAAAACCGAGCGACTCGGCCAGGTCCATGGCCTCCTGGGCTCGCTCGAGCTTGACCTCCTCATCGACCTGTCCGTCCATCTTAGCGGCCAGGCTACCCTCCTCCCGCGAGTAGGCAAAGACGCTCGTGTAGTCAAAGCCGACGGTGTCCATAAAGTCGATAAGGTCACGGAACTCGTCGTCGGTCTCGGTCGGGAAGCCGACCATGGCCGTGGAGCGAATCACGATCCCGGGGATGCGCTCGCGAAGATCACGGAACAGATCCTCGAGCTCCTGGCGCGAACCGGAGCGACGCATGGCCTTAAGGATGCGCGCGTCACAGTGCTGCACGGGGATATCGATATAGGGCAGCACCTCGGGCGTATCGCGAATCGTCTCGATAAGCTCGTCGGTCATGCCCTCGGGCTGCAGATAGAGCACGCGGACCCAAACATTGTGCGGGCGCACGGCCTCAGCGACGGCACGCAGCAGCTGCGCCAGATTGCGCGGCGAGCCCTCGGCGACGTCCTCGTCGGCAAAGTCGGTGCCCCAGATGCCCGTGTCCTGGCCGATCAGCACAATCTCGCGCACACCGCCGGCAACCAGGTCACGCACCTCGGAGATAATGCTCTCGGCATTGCGCGAATGATAGCGACCGCGAATGTAGGGGATCATGCAGAAGCTGCAAAAACGATTGCAGCCATCGGAGATCTTGACGTAGGCAACAGCGCCCTCGACGGTACGCTTGACCTGCGGGATATAGGCGGCAATCTCGCGCTCCACACCCAGTACGCCATCGATGACAGAGACGATACCGTCTTCCTCATCGGCCTTCACAAAGGCCGCGACCTCGGGAAGCTCGTCGGGCAGGTCATCGCCGTAACGAGACGGCACGCAACCACACATGACGATGGGGCAGGCGCGAACGCCGTCCTGCACCTCGTTAGCGAGCTCGAGCGTGGTCTCGATGCTCTCGGACGTCGCCGAGGCAAGAAACGAGCACGTGTTGACGATAGCGATATCGGCATCCTGCGGATCGAATGCTTCCTCGTAGCCCGCAGCGGTCAGCAGCGAACGCATGCGGTCGGTATCGACCTCGTTCTTGGCGCAGCCAAGCGTGATGTAGAGTACAGAACCCAACGGAGTATCCATGTTGGAGAACGGTCCTTTCGAGTAAATTAGCGGTAGTTGGTAAACTGCAGCGGCTGGCCGTAGTCCTGGTCGCGCAGGAACTGGATCACCGTCTGAAGCGCGTCCTTAGAAGCCGAGGAAACGCGCAGCTTATCGGCCTCGATGGTCACCTTGACCTTGAGCTTTTGATCCTTGATGTCCTTATTGATCTTCTTGGCGGTCGCCTGGTCGATGCCCTCGACAATATGGCCGAGCACGCGCACGGTACCGCCCGAAGCTGCCTGCGGGGCGTCCCAAGAGACAGCCTTAAGGTCGATACCGCGCTTGATGAGCTTAGAGCTCAGCACGTCGATGATCTGCTTGGAGACGAAATCGGCCGGAGCATTGATCGTAAAGAGTTTATCGCCCTTCGAAAGCTCGATGGTGGCGCCGGAGTCCTTGAGGTCATAGCGCTGAGAGATCTCGCGGGTGGTCTGTTGGAAGGCGTTATCGACCTCCTGCATATTGACCTCGGACACAACGTCGAAGCTGGAATCTTTAGCCATGGTTCTTCCTTTCGGTACGGGGAGCCTTAGTAGCTGTCGTACGAATAGTCATCTGAATCGTTTGCTGTCTGGCCATCGGATGCCGTGTCGGTGCCGTCGGCAGATTGGGCGTCGGTGCCGTCGGTAGACTGGGGGTCGGTGCCGTCTGCAGTATCGGTGCCGTCGGCACTCTCGCCGTCTTCGGAGTCAGTGGTCTCCTTCTTGGGAACGGTAATGGTCACGCGCGCCACGCCCGATGTCTTGGTGTCGTAGCGAACCTTTTCACCGTTCTTGGTAACCGTAACATCGGAGGGCTTGGACGTGGTGATCTCGATCGAGGACTCGGGCGTGTACTCCTGCTCAAAGGGACCGGTTGCCTGGGCGCCAAAGACCGATTTACCGTCGACCTTGACCTCGATCCAGGCGGTCTTGCCCTTGGCAACGGAGACCTTGACCTTGATGACCTCGTCCTCTTTCTTTTTCGCGTTCGCCTTGGCGGCATCGGAATCGGCAGAATCCGTCGCCTCGTCGGTGCCTTCATCCTCGTCAACAGATTCGGTCTTCTTGGAAGACTTCTTGGTCGTCGTCTTGGTGGCCGCGGGCGTCTCGGGCGTCGACTCGGGTGCAGAAGAGCCGCAGCCACGCAAGAGAACCACGATGAGCAAAATCAGCAGCAGCGCAACAGCACCGATGCCAGCGTAAACGACACGCGGATCGAGTCCGTTGTTCTGGGAGTCGCGCCCGCCGCTGCGTGCGCGACTGGAGCCGCCACGGCCATTCCCCTGCGGCATGCGGGCGCGACTGCTATCGGGACGACCACGATAGCCGCCGTGGCTCTGCGAGCCGCGCTGGCCCGAACGCGGCGCAAGCTCGCCACGGTTCTGATAGCCACGCTGGCCAGAGCGAGGCGCCGAAGAGCGCTGACCGTAAGGCTGCGATTGCGAACGGAGGCGCGGCGTCACCTGCGTGGTATCGGCGTCGGCATATCCACCGTGGGAACGCCCGGCAGAAACTCCGCGATAACCACGACCGGAGTAGCCACCGTCGCCGTAACCGGCGCGGGGATCGCGACTCAACCCGCGAGCGGCGGGAAGCGCACGGTCATCCGGCATGGGCGTACTGCGGAAGCGATCTCGCTGAGAACGAATCTCCTCGCTGGAGCCCGTCTCGGTGATATAGCCCGCCTGCGGAGGGCGCTGGCCATACCGCGTCGAGCGACCACCCTGAACCATCAGAAAGCGTCCGTTATCGACCGACGAACGCGAGTTAACGTAGCCGGCAGCATCCTGAAAACGACCGCCCCGCTGCGAGGTCTCGCGTTCATATGCCATGAGGTCATCAAAATAAGCGTTGACGACCTCGCGAGGGTTAAGCCCCAAAAAGCGTGCATAGCTCGAAATCATGCCCTGCGCATAGCCGCGCGGGGGCATCGATGCAAAGTTACCGGTCTCGAAAAACTCGATGATCTGCGGCCTGATTTTGATGGTGTTGGCGACCTGCTGGATGGAAAGGCCCATCCGGCGACGCTGCTCGAGCAGCATGTCACCAAAGCGTGCAGCCATCAGAATCCTCCAAACTCACGATCTTCATGTGCCATCTCGGCGTCGACAGACTCCAACGCGGCGAGCCCCTCCTCGTCCAGCAAGACCTCGCGCGGCTTGGAACCATCGGGCGGGCCGACGACACCCTTTTCTTCCAGCATGTCCATAATACGCCCGGCGCGTGCATAGCCAACCTTGAGGCGGCGTTGCAGCCCAGATGTGGAGCCCAGCTGCGATTCCACCACAATATGGGCGGCCTCCCAGATAAGCGGGTCGTCATCTTGCGGTTCGGCAACGCCCGTGCGAACAATGCCGCCACCAGCCATGGACATGGAAGCAGGCGCCACGGCAGACAGAATCTCCTCGTGGTAGTCGGGCTCGCTTTGCGACTTAACGAACTCGACGATCTCGTTGATCTCGTCGTCCGAGACAAAACAGCCCTGGATACGGCGGGGCTTGCCCCAGTCGACCTTGGAGAACAGCATGTCGCCCAAACCGGTGAGCTTTTCGGCGCCCATCTGGTCGATAATGACGCGGGAATCGATGCCCGTAGCCACGTTAAAGGCGATACGGTTGGTGATGTTGGCCTTAATAAGGCCCGTCACCACGTTGGAGCTGGGGCGCTGCGTAGCCACGATAAGGTGAATACCGGCGGCACGGCCCAGCTGGGCGATACGGACGATCGAGGCCTCGACATCCTTGCCGGCGACCATCATCAGGTCCGAAAGCTCGTCGATGATGATGACCAGATAGGGCATCTTTTGCGGCGGGTTATCGTAATGCTCAAACTCGCCGGCGGCCTGCTTTTCGTTGTAGGTCGAGATCTTGCGAACGTTGAGGCGCTCGAAGACCTTCAGGCGACGCTCCATCTCTGACACGGCCCATTGCAGCGCACTAGCAGCCTGCTTGGGCTCGGTCACCACGGGCACATAGAGATGCGGCAGACCGTTATAGCCTGCAAGCTCGACGCGCTTGGGGTCGACCATGATCAGGCGAACGTCCTCGGGAAGGGCGCGCATGAGCAAGGTCGTGATGATGGAGTTGATCATGACCGACTTACCGGAACCGGTGGTACCGGCGATAAGCAGGTGGGGCATCTTGGCGAGGTCGGCGACAACCGGCGTGCCCTCGGCATCGCGACCGATGGCAAGCTCGAGCGGACCGCCCTTCACATAGGGAAGCACGTCGCCTAGGTTGACGTTCTGACGCTTGCGATTGGGAATCTCGATACCAACGAGCGAGGTGCCGGGGATCGGCGCAAAGATGCGCACCGACTGGGCGGCAAGCGAAAGCGCGATATCGTCCTCGAGACTCGAGATCTTGCTCACGCGCTCGCCCTCACCGGGCTGCAGCTTAAAAGTCGTGACCGTGGGGCCGGCAATCCAGCCGACGACGCGGGCGCTACGGCCAAACTCAAGCAAGGTGGACTGCAACGACTCGGCAGTCTGTTCCAGCTCCTTGTCAGAAGACGCGGAGGACGCCGACTGTGGGTTGGCATGCAGGATTTCGAGCGGCGGGAGCTTGAGACCGTCCTCTTGGTCGCCCTCGGCATCGACAGTGGTACCGTCCGCTCCCCCATCGGTGGCTGCAACAGGAGCAGCGGAAGCCGTGGGGGCGGAGGCATCGGAAACCTTGGGATGCTTTAGGAAGTCAGGGATCTGCGGAGCTGCCGAAACGGGATTCACGGCAAATGGCGGCTCTGACTCGTCAGCCTTGTCCGGGTCGTCTTCCATCGAAAACTGTCCGGTGACCTGTCCTGCGTTGGCGCGGCGACGCGGCAGCAAGGTGGTCTTGGCGGTCTCGAGCGGAGCCTCGTCGTAATCGTCATCGCCCTCAGTGAGTTCAATTTCGCTATCGGACCAAGACGGGTCAGGCTCGCTCGTGTTGAGCTTGGGCGCGGCCTTGCCCTTCTTGGCATGGCGACGCGGCAGCAGCGTGGTCTTGGCGCGCTCGGCCTCCACGGCCTCGGACACGTCGACAAACGGGTCATCGTCCTCGTCGTCATCCAAAACCGGGTCGGCATCGCCACCCATGAACGTGGTCACCGCGGCGTCAGCCCCCTTCTGGCGCAGAATGCTCAGGTGCGGACGGGCAACGCCGGGAACCGACAGGGCCTCTTCATCGCCCCACGGGCTCGCGTTGACATCGGCACGACGGCGCTCGGCAAAATCGGCAGCGCGATCACGTGCGGAGCGCAAAACGCCACCCACCGAAAAGCCAATGATGACCAGGCCAACGACGACAAGGCCCAGCAAGACAACCATAGCGATAGGTTTACCCAGGGCGTTTTGCAAGGCACTTGCGATAAAGGCGCCAATGTAGCCGCCCGAGGCGGAAAGGTTCTGCGGCGTAAACATGAGGTCGCACGAGTCGGTCGTACCCGGAACCATCAACGATAGGATAGAAACAATGGCCACAAAGACCACGGCACCACCCGCGACCGAGCGAATGTTGAGCGGCGAGTCCTCACCCAAAAAGAGCGTGGCGGCAAACAGCAAGATGACGATCGGCAGCACGTAGGCGCCCAGACCAAAGCCGAGGTGATAGAAACCGGCAACCGCAGCTGTCACGGGTGCCGTTGCCGGAGAAATCACGGCAATGAAGGACGCAATCGCCAAAACGGCAATGATAACGCCGGCGATATCGCGATTGGCCGAAGGCTCGACCAGGGGTTCGAACTCATCGAACTCGGACTCGTGGCCCTTATTGGCACGCAGATGGGAACCGGCACCCTTAGCAGATGCCGGTTGGTTGTTGGATTTGTTGCCTTTGGCGTTTTGTGCAGATCCGCGCGCCAAACTAAACCTCCATGACGACTGGGATGATCATCGGACGGGTGCGCGTGCGGCTCCAGATAAAGTTGGAGAGCGAATCGCGCACGGCCTTGCGAATGGCATCGGAGCCGCTACTGGTAAAGCTAAACTTGCCCTTCTCGATCGTCTTCATGATGGCTGCGGAGGCATCCTCGGAGAACTGGTCGTCGATGGCAAACGAAACGCCGCGGCCCGAGAACTCGATAGCCTCGATCTTCTTGTGCTTGAGCGAGACGATGGCAACAGCCGTGACCATACCGTCGTTGGCGAGCTTTTGGCGATCGCGCAGGACGATGGGGTCGGTGTCGCCGATGCGCAGACCGTCGACATAAACGACGCCGGACTCGACGGGCGCACCGCGTCTGACGATACCGCCGCGCATCTCGAGCGTGTCACCGTTATCGAGGATAAAGATGTGATCGTCCTTAAGGCCCATCTTGCGGGCGAGCTGGGCATGGGCGCGCAGGTGAACGGCCTCGCCGTGAACCGGCATAAAGTAGGTGGGCTTGGCCATGGCCATCAGGAGCTTGAGCTCCTCCTGGCTGCCGTGACCCGAGACATGAACGAGGGCACGGGACTTATCCCAGACGTCGCAGCCAAGCTTGGCCAGGCTGTTGACGACCTGCTGGACGGCCTTCTCGTTGCCGGGAACGGGAGTTGCCGAGAGGATGACGGTATCGCCCTCGTGGATGGAAAGCGTCTTGTGCTCGCCGTTGGCCATGCGGGACAGGGCCGACAGCGGCTCGCCCTGCGAACCGGTGCACATGACGACGATCTTATCGTCGGGCAGGTTATCGATATCGAAGGCATCGATGATATCGGCATCGTCGATGTTGAGATAGCCAAGCTCACGCGCCACGCGGGTGTTGGTAAGCATGGAACGTCCGGTCACGACGACCTTGCGGCCACACTTGCGGGCGGCGTCGCAGATCTGCTGCAGGCGATGGATGTGGCTCGAGAACGACGCGACGAACACGCGGCCCGGGGCGTTCTTGATGGCGTGCAGCAGGTTGGGACCGACCTCGGCCTCGGACTTGGTAAAGCCGGGAACAGTGGCGTTGGTGGAGTCGGAAAGCAGCAGGTCGATACCCTGCTTGGCAAAGCGGCTGATGGCGGCATAGTCGGGCGTGACGCCGTCGATGGGCGTCTGATCGAGCTTAAAGTCGCCCGTGTGCATAACGGTGCCCTGGTTGGTGCGAATGAACACGCCCAGAGCGCCGGGGATGGAGTGCGTCATCGAGAAGAAGTCGAGCGAGATGCCACCCAAATTAACGTGGCTTCCACCCTTGACCTCACGGAACTTGGGCGCGCGAATGCGGAACTCGGAGAGCTTGCCCTCGATAAAGCCGAGCGTCAGCTTGCTCGAGAAGATGGGCACCTTGTTGTTGAGGTCCTGCAGCAGGTACGGAAGCGAACCGGTGTGGTCCTCGTGGCCGTGGGTGACGATAATGCCGCGGAGCTTCTCCTCGTTCTCCAGAACATAGGTGTAGTCGGGAAGCACCAGGTCGATACCGGGCTGGGAATCGTCAGGGAACATGAGGCCGGCGTCGACGAGCACCATGTCGTCGCCGCACTCGAAGACCGTCATGTTCTTGCCGATGCCGTCAAGACCACCAAGCGGAATGATCTTCAAGGGAGATGATTTTTTAGCTGCCATAGGTGAGTGTGGTTTCCTTTCTTCGAAACGGGTCTGGAACAACCGACGGGGCGCTTCTGGCAAACCGACCGCCGGGAACGTACAAACATGCATCACAGAGTCGATGCAATAACCAAAATATGATACCCATTTGCACGAGCACAGACCACCCATGCATCAAAGCCCCATCTGGACCTGTATATCCCGCCGGTTTCCCATGGGGCGGGCACTGATGAAGTTTCCTGCTCTACAGTCCTGCTCACGACGGAGGCCACATTAAGTGGCCTCCT
>CAUBIC010000004.1 GCA_958435945.1 uncultured Collinsella sp.
GGGGCTCCGACGGCTCCTGGGCCGCCGAGGTGCCCGCCGCAGCAGACTTCGGCGAGTTCGGCTCCTACTCCGTCTCCCTGTGGGCTACCTACGGGTCCTCGACCGAGCGCTGGGCGAAGGCCTCCGCCGACGTCGCCCGTCCCGACGTGAAGCTGTCCTGCTCCGCGTCGTCGGGGTCCCTGTCGGTGAGCGCCACCGGCTTCAGCTCCCAGCCCTCCAACGCCGCCGTCCAGGTCGCAGCCCCCTCCGGCGCCTGCCGCTGGTACCAGGCAGCGAGGGGCTCCGACGGCTCCTGGGCCGCCGAGGTGCCCGCCGCAGCAGACTTCGGCGATGCTGGAATATATTCGATTAAGCTATGGGGAACGTTTGATACGTTTACATGCTCTTTAAAAAGTCAACAGTTGTATTTTGATGGCTCTCGTTTTCCGATAGGCTCTTCTTCAAATTCAAATCCAGCGAAAATGGCCGTTTTGTTTAAGGAGATGTCCGATTTCCCGTCATCCATATATTCCAAATATGGTGCATCTGATATTGAACAGTTTTGCAAGCTGATCTATGAAGAGGCTCTTGCGGAAGGGATAAATCCCGACGTTGTTTTTGCACAATCAATGGTTGAAACTGGTTGGCTTAAATTTGGAGGGCAGGTTTCCCCAGAACAGTGTAATTTTGCAGGTATCGGCGCGCTTGATTCAGGTGTTTGTGGGGCGTCTTTTAATGGTTATGGTTCCGAATCGGTTCGAATGGGGATAAGGGCACAAGTGCAACACCTTAAAGCATATTCAGGCACTGGTGAGCTGGTTAACCAATGTATTGACCCACGTTTTCATCTTGTTAAGAGAGGCACTGCCCCCTTTGTTGAAAATCTGAGCGGCACATGGGCGAGTGATGTTTCTTACGGAGTTAAAATACGTAGGATTCTGACAAGACTTTATCAATTAAATTAGTAATGGCAATTTAAATCATGAGAGGGATTTTGAAATGAAAAGCGCTTTAATTACGGGTATTACTGGTCAAGACGGCAGCTATCTTGCCGAATTGCTTTTAGAGAAGGGCTACGACGTACATGGTATCGTTCGCCGGAGCTCCGTTCATGGCACGGGTCGAATTGATCATTTGTTGTCTTCGTCCCGCTTACACCTGCACGATGGCGATTTATCGGATTCATCCTCGCTTATTCGGATTATTTCGAAGGTTAGGCCTTCTGAGATTTACAATCTTGCGGCCCAATCTCATGTAGGAGTTTCTTTTGATGCCGCAGAATATACCGGAGATATTGACGCGATTGGCGTGTTGAGGATACTTGAGGCCGTCCATATGCTTGGGATGGACAAAACTTGTAAAATATATCAGGCTTCTACTTCTGAGCTTTACGGGAAAGTAGAAGAAGTTCCTCAAAACGAGAATACGCCTTTCCATCCCTATAGTCCTTATGCAGTTGCCAAGCAGTATGGCTTCTGGATGATCAAAGAGTATCGTGAGGCATACGGAATGTTCGCTGCGAATGGAATCCTCTTCAATCATGAGTCTGAACGTCGTGGCGAATCGTTTGTTACTCGCAAGATTACTCGAGCGGTCGGACGAATTGCTGAGGGCCTTCAGGATCATCTTGAGCTAGGAAATCTTGATTCCCTAAGAGACTGGGGTTACGCCAAGGACTATGTTGAATGCATGTGGCTCATTCTTCAGCAGGAGACGCCCGATGATTTCGTTATTGCAACGGGCAGGCAGCATAGCGTACGAGAGTTCGTTGAGTGGGCATTTGATTATGCTGGCATTTCAATTTCTTGGCAGGGCACGGGCGTTAATGAAATTGGAATCAATCAGGCATCTGGAAAAACTGTCGTCAAAATTAATCCCGACTTTTATCGACCCACAGACGTAGTCAATCTTTGGGGAGACCCGTCAAAGGCGGAGTCAGTTCTCGGCTGGAATCCACAAAAGACGACTTGCAAGGAACTTTGTAGAATTATGACTGAGCACGATATCGATCTTGCTCGTAAGGAGAAAGGCCTGCTTTAATGCCTCAGAGAGGAAGGGTTTTAGTGCTAGGCTCCAACGGTTTTGTTGGAGCCTATTTAGCAGATGAATTCGCAAATAATGGTTACCACGTTATTGGAGCTGACATTCAGGACAAATCAGTGAATCCTGATAGGTATGATGAATATCACTCTTTTGATTTAACCAATTATGACAGTGTTAAGTCTATCGTTGAAGCCAGTTCTGCTGACTGTATTGTCAATCTTGCTGCTATTAGCTCTGTCTCCGCATCGTGGGACAATCCGTTGCTAACCTATCAAGTCAATGCTATGGGGACATTAAATCTTCTCGAGGCAGTTCGTAAGACTTCTCCAGAGTCGAAGGTGCTTTTAGTCGGTTCATCCGAAGAATACGCTGCTTCTAATGAACCTTTGAGTGAGGAAGATTTGCTTAATGCGGGTAATCCGTACGGTTTGTCCAAGATGTCCGCGGAGAACATCGCCTCTCTATATAACACAAACTATGGACTAAGGGTATATATTGCTCGCCCCTTTAACCATACTGGTGTTGGTCAATCTGAACGTTTTGTGATTCCGGGTTGGTGCAAGCAGGTCGCAGAAATCCAACGACTGGGGCGCAGTGGAGTCATTAAAGTCGGAAATATTCTAATATCTCGCGATATCTCGTCTGTCAGTGACATTGTTCGTGGATACCGTAGTCTACTTGAAAGTGACTTCAGTGGAATTCCATTTAATTTCGGCTCAGAACGATCTCTACCTCTCAGTTACTTACTTGATTGCATCATTAAATTTTCCGACTTCAATATTGAGGTGAAAGTTGATCAATCAAAATTGAGGCCAGTTGATAACCCCTTTATTGTGTCTGACTGTTCTAGAGCCCGGAGTCTATTAAAATGGTCAGCTGTTGAACCTATAGAGAATACACTCCGCCATATCTATGATTCATTTTTAGAGTAAAGTATCCTTTACGGCTTGGGAGTTGCCATCGGTATATGAGTTCTTTGATTCCGGTTGATTTTGACAATATGGTGTTTAGCCTTCAGAAAACGGGTGGAGGCTCCATTTATTGGTTCAATTTAATTTCAAGAGCAATGGACTGTGGTCTATTCGATCTTGTATTCCATGATAGGGCCGACTCTGGCTCAAATATTCAACGCTCTGAGCTAGAGGATAAGATTAAAAAGTATAGTATCTTACAATCTAGGCTTCCTGTGCGTATCGATGAAGTGACGAGCGTGCGCGTTGACCGTCCATGCATCCTGCATTCATCCTATTTTCGTACTGGGTCTAATAACAGGGCAATCAATGTCGTCACTATTTATGACTTCATCTGTGAGTACTATTTCACTGGACTAGTTAAATATTTCCAGTTAAACCAGATGAAAAAAGCTGTTAAGAATGCAGATGCCATCATCTGTATTTCGAATAGCACTAAAGACGATTTGCTAAAAATCATCCCAGAATCAATAAATAAAAAAATGACCGTGATTCCTTTGGGTTTTGATTCTGATCGGTATCGTTATCATGAAGCTGTCCGCGAGAAAAAAGTTGTATTCGTTGGTAACAGGTCTGCTTCATATAAGAACTTTAATTTAGCTGTTGAGTCTGTTGCGTTATGTTCCGATGTAGTTCTTCAGATTGTAGGCGCCCCTTTATCTGTTGCCGAGAGCGAATATTTGGATAAGAAACTTCCGGGTAGATACGTTGCGTATACTTATCCGGATTCGGCTGAAGTTGCGCGACTTTACAATTCTTCTGCCGCTTTATTGTATCTTTCGGAATACGAAGGATTTGGAATTCCTGTTCTGGAAGCTATGTCTTCTGGCTGCCCTGTCATTGCATTAAATAAAAGCTCTATTCCTGAAGTTGCTGGAAATTCAGCGATTCTTCTCAACGAACTTTCCCCTTCGCTTGTTGCTGAGCGTATAGAGGGCCTTTGTAGTTTCGATTCGTGCTTTGATTCAATTGTTATGTCGGGACTTGAGCGTTCACGTCATTTCAGCTGGGATCTCATGGCTGATTCAACTTTTGATTTTTATCAATCATTGCTTTAATTCAACAATTTGAGGTTTCTTTGAACGGTTCTTCTCTTTCGGTAAAGCAGAATATGCTCTGGAATACCATTGGATGCCTATTTTATCAAGGCTGTCTATGGCTTATGACTGTTGCGGTTGTGCTTGTTTCGCATGATTATGCCAACTCGGGTATACTTGCATTCGCGATGTCGGTCGGCAATATTTATTACCCGTTTGCTACATATAATATGCGTACTATTCAAGTGTCCGATCTAAGGGAGGAGCATTCTTCCTCTGAATATATCGCTTTTCGGTTCATTACTATAGGTTTGGCCTTTATTCCAATTGTTGGTTACCTATTCTTGTCTACGAGTAATTCTCGCTTGATTGTTTCCGCAATTTTTTGGCTATTGTTTAAGGCAGATGAAGCCTTCTGCTCAGTTTTTTATGCAATGGTGCAAAAAGAGGGAAGGATGGATTACATTGGGATATCTCAAGCAATTCGAGGGCTTGGGGGGCTTGTGCTGTTTCTCCTTCCTTTGGTTTTTGGGCTATCGATCAATTACGCCTTTCTGTCCCTTGCGATTTTCTGCTGCTTCATAACTTGGCTATTCGATGCTCGTTCTGCCTCGAACTACGGAAAGATTGTTCCTAGCATTAGTTTCCATCAGGCTTTGGTTTTAATTAAAAAGTATTTTCCGTCTGTACTTACTGCCGTGTTTTTCGGAGCTGTCGTTTCAGTTTCTCGCCAGCAGCTTGCCCAGTTAAAAGGAACAGAGGCCCTTGGTGTTTATGCTGCCGTTTCAACGCCTACGGTTCTTGTTCAGGCCGCTGCCTCCTATCTATATGGCCCTTTACTCGTTGGATTTGCTGAGATATGGTCCAAGCACGAGTGTGTTTCATTTGCACAACGCTATGGAAAAGTTATATCGTGCATTTGTTTATTCACCTTGTTTGCCATTGTTTTCTGCTCTCTCTTTGGAGATAACCTATTGCAGGCCGTATTTGGCTCATCAATTTCTCAGGGATTCGATTTGCTTATTCCTGCAATTATTGCAACTGCGTTTACCACAATCTTTGCATTTTCCTTCGATTTATTAATCCTTATTCGAGAGATTCGGGGTTCATTTATTGCCACTTCAGCCGCTTTGCTAATTTCGTATCTGTGTTCCGCCTCTCTTATTAGCCGATTTGGCGCCAACGGTGTTAGCATTGCTGTTATTGTTAGTTATTCTGTCGGAATGTTAATAGCGTTGTCCTTTTTTTATCAGCGCCTTAAATCTAATTTAAAGTTCAAGCATTGAACGTTGAGCTGAGAATGATAGTTGAGAGTTTGTTAATGGCTCAATCGGTTTTTCCTCATAGATAGGGTGTTCACTTTTATGTACTTGAATTCCATTCATATCGTCTTGCTTTCTGGTGGATCCGGGACACGACTCTGGCCCTTGTCAAACGACTCTCGGTCTAAGCAGTTTCTTAAAGTGCTTAGGGATGAATGCGGCAATCACGTATCCATGGTGCAGCGTACTTTTGCTCAAATTGAGCGCACGATTCCTCAAGCAGATATTACAGTTGCGACTTGTGCCTCTCAAGAGCGTATCCTTCGGCTGCAAGTAGGGGCTGACTGTAAAGTTGTAGTTGAGCCAGAGCGTCGTGACACTGCTCCCGCTATTATGCTTGCGTGCGAGCATTTGCATAGTGTTCAGGGCATAGATAATGATGACGTTGTTATTGTTTTGCCTATTGATTCATATGTAGACGATTCATATTTCGATCGCATAGTTGATGTTGCCGCAGCTGTGAAAAATAATGTGGCAGATATATGTCTTCTGGGTGCCGAGCCGACCTATCCTTCTGAAAAATATGGCTATATTGTCCCCAGTTCGTCCACTGGCTCTCCTCGTTTAGTAGAAAGATTTATTGAGAAGCCCGATTCTAGTACGGCTGCTGATTTAATTTCTAAAGGTGCGCTTTGGAACAACTGCGTTTTCGGATTTAAGCTCGGTTATGTGCTTAACATAATCAATAATTATGGTTCATATCTGGATTTTGCCGACCTGAGGGCACGGTATTCTGAGCTTCCGATTAATTCTTTTGATTATGAAGTTGTTGAAAACGCTGATTCAATTGCGGTAGTGCCGTATTCTGGTCCTTGGGCAGATCTTGGTACGTGGAATACGCTTTCCGCCGAGATGGCGGATCGCAAGAGTGGGCATACTGTGCTTGATTCTTCTACCTGTGAGAATACGCATGTTATCAATGAGCTCGATATTCCGCTAATCGTTTCTGGTATAAACGATGCAGTTGTCGTTGCTACGGTTGACGGGATCTTGGTCTGTTCTAAGGAACAGAGCCCTCGTCTAAAAGAACTCGTATCTCTTATTTAAGGAGCTATGTTTTAATGTTCGACCCAAAAGCCGAGTATGAAAAATGGCTTAATACTATTGATTCGGCTGATGTGAAATCCGTTGATGAGTTGTGCCGCGCTCAGGTGGAGAATTATTCTGGATTTTTCAACAAACTGAAATTTGGCACCGGAGGACTTCGGGCAAAGCTCGGAATGGGTCTCGATCATATGAATATTTGGACGATTGGTGCTGCTAGCCAAGGTTTGGCAAATTATTTGCTAGAACATTTTGAAAGCCCCTCGGTTGCAATTGCCCGCGACTCGCGACTTTGCAGCGAATTATTTTCGCGTAGAACGGCTGAGATACTGGCTTCAAGTGGCATAAAGGTCCATTACTACGAATCCATACAACCTACTCCCGTGCTTTCCTATACTGTACGCGAGCTGAACTGCTCAGCGGGGGTGGTTATCACGGCGTCCCATAACCCTAAAGAATACAATGGATATAAGGTCTATGGGTCAGATGGTTGCCAAGCTACTATTGATTTGTGCAACAATGTTCAAAAAGCTATTGATGCTATTGACCCTTTTACGGTTGAGCCTGCTATCAGTTTTGATAATGCGGTTACTCACGGATTGATATCATATGTTTCGGAAGATGTTCTCGATTCTTTCATCAAAAGCACCCTTCGCGTGTCGACTCGCGTTGACTGTAGTGATTTGACAGTTGCATATTCACCCCTCAACGGCACCGGGTTGAATTTATGCAAACGAATAATGAAGGATATCTTTGTTAAAGATGTTCACGTTGTCCCGCAGCAGGAAAGAGCTGACGGTAATTTCCCAACATGTCCAAAGCCAAATCCTGAAAATGCCGATGCCATGAAGCTTGGTCTTCTGCTTGCTAAAGGTAGTCGCTGCGATATTTTGATTGCAACTGATCCAGATTGTGATCGAATTGGTGTTGCCGTCGACCACCGTGGGGAATGGAAGCAGCTGACGGGGAATGAGCTTGGTTTAGTCTTGCTTGATTACCTGGCTCGTCGTAAGTCTGAGTATGAATGCGATATGTCTCATAAGGTTGCTTGTACGTCAATTGTTTCGGGCCCAATGGCTAATGATATTGCCTTGAAGTACGGCTTTCAGCTACGTCGAACGTTGACCGGCTTTAAGTTTATTGGCGAACAAATTGCTTTACTTGAATCCGAAGGCCGAGAATCTGATTTCCTTATGGGGTTCGAAGAGAGCTGCGGATATCTTTCGGGAACTCATGTTCGTGACAAATGCGGAATTGTTTCCACCATGCTTGCATGTGAGGCTGCTGCATGGTGGAAACAGCGTGGCAAAGATCTATTCCAAGTGATGCAAGATCTATATTTCGAGCATGGTTATTGGATTGATCGTCAGATTAATATCCAATTTGACGGCCCTGATGCGATGGCTCAAATGACAAACGTAATGAACGCCATCCGTTCCGAACCTCCCTTTGATTTGGGTGGAAAAACGATTGTGGAAATCGTTGATTATCAGTCGGGTATTCAAATGCCGGTGATTAACGATCTCCCTGGGGATTCAAGACAAACACTGCCTCCAAGCAACGTAATCCGATTTAATCTTGAGGGCGGCTCTTGCGTTATTGTTCGACCGTCTGGTACTGAACCGAAAATTAAAATTTATGAGTTCGTCAAGGGGGCAACCAATGATGAGTCAAAGTATTTGGAGAAGCGTATTGTCGCTTCATTGAATTCATTACTTTGCAGCTGATTCTTAAAATCTCTTATTCTGATGGCGTTTGATAGGAGTGTGGGGCTTCAGTGTTAAGCCCCACACTCCTATCCGTGTTCACATGTTTTAATTCGGGGTAGCAATTGAATTCCACTGGTTGAGGCTGCTGTCGAATTGCTTGATAGCCCTAGCGGGCGCTCCTACGCAGATGGTATTAGCAGGAACGTCTTTGGTAACTACCGAATTCGCGCCAATTATTGCACCGTTTCCAATCGTTACGCCGGCCAAAACGCAAACATTTTCGCCAATCCAGACATTATTGCCGATATTGACGGGTGAGCCATGCAGCTCGCGTTTTTCTGGTGGTATCGCGGGCGAAGACTGACTATCACCCGAGTACTTGCCATGATTACAATCGCTAATGAAAATATTTGATGCTAGGAGCACATTGTCTCCGATAGATACGGTGTCAATTGCGACAATGTGAACTCTATCGCCGATATGGACGTTATTGCCTATCTTGATTTTTATATTAGAGTCGTTTTTCGAATCAGGAATTGCCTCAAAGCGACAGCCATATCCGGTTGAAAAACCCATTCCATAGCTCACTCTTTTTTTGCCTCGGATATAAAAGGGACTCCTAATTAGGCGCGCTCCAGGAAAGAAAATTCTAGTTTTGATTGTTGAATAGACGAGTTTTCCCACCTCTCCAATGGTGTAATTATTGCCGCATATAAACATCGATGCTCTCCGTTCTGCTATTCTTTAATTTGTCTATATCTATTGTACTTAGAGTATTGAGCGAGGCAAATAGTGTCGAAATTGATTATGGTTACAGGCGCTAATGGATATATCGGTAAGCATGTAATTGGCAGTCTGAGTCAACTTGGTGCCGATATTATTGCTGTCGATCGTGTCTGTTCCAGCGCCTTCAGCGATAACGCTCGCGTACGTTATGTCGAAGGGGATGTGCTCTCTCCTGAGTTTAATTTCGAATCCTTTGACATTGTTCCTGATGCTTTGCTTCATTTGGCTTGGAGAAACGGATTCGATCATAACGCTTCGTCCCACTTGGATGACATGCCACTTCATTACGCCTTTATGAAACGCGCCATTGATTCTGGTGTTGAGCATGTGTGTGGCATGGGCACTATGCATGAAGTTGGATATTGGGAAGGTGCCATTGACGAGAATACCCCATGCGATCCCCAGGGTTTATATGGAATCGGTAAGAACGCATTAAGGCAGGCGTTTTTCTCTTATGCGAAAGGCCGAGGGGTGATTTGCCAGTGGATTAGAGGTTTTTATATCTACGGAGATGATATTAACTCAAGGTCTATATTCGGTAAGTTGCTGCGGGCTGATGCTGCTGGCGAATCGACATTCCCGTTTACTTCGGGGAAAAATAAATATGATTTCATTTCTGTCGATGACCTAGCAGATCAAATTGCCGCCGTCGTTATGCAAGATAAAATCAATGGGATAATTAACTGTTGTTCTGGGGTTCCAGTATCCCTAGGAGACAAGATTGAGTCCTTTATTGAAGAGCACCATTTGGATATTAGGTTGGACTACGGTGCTTATCCGGATCGCCCCTATGACTCTCCTGCTGTTTGGGGAGATGCTACGAAGATCAACTCAATTTTGGAGATTTCCTAAGATGTCATATAGCTCGGCTGATCACTCATTTGTCGTTTGTGCCTATAAGGATAATCCGTTTTTGACAAAAACAATACGGTCGCTTCAGAACCAGACGGTGCCCTCGAATGTTGTTGTCTCAACATCAACTCCATCTCCATATATTGAGGGGGTTTGTTCTGAGTGTGGCGTAAAAATGGTTATTAACCCCAAACCTCATTACGCTGGTGATGATTGG
Organism: uncultured Collinsella sp.; assembly: GCA_958435945.1. Classification (GTDB taxonomy): domain Bacteria; phylum Actinomycetota; class Coriobacteriia; order Coriobacteriales; family Coriobacteriaceae; genus Collinsella. Next base: position 9,961 of record CAUBIC010000004.1, read on the forward strand.
AACTTTGGCTACGACAGCGTTAATTCAAAGCTTGTTACCATCGCCCATCAGGATGACTTGTATTCTCCAACATTTCTAGAGAAAACAATTGATTGCTTTAATCGTTATATAGAAAAGGACGTATCCATTTCGTTCACTGATTACTATGAGATTAGAAATGGCTCGCGGATTAATTCGAATTTTATGCTTGCCATCAAGCGCATTATGAATCAACTATTCCTGTTGCCTAGCAACGGTACTGTGTTCTTAAAAAAGACCGTGCTCAGATTTGGATGTCCCATATGCTGTCCTTCGGTTACTTTAAATAAGGAGCTATTGGGACCGGGCGTGTTCGATACGACGCTTCGCGATAGTTGTGACTACAAGACATGGGTAAAGCTGGCTTCCACCAACGGGCGCTTCTGCTACATTCCTGAAATTCTCATGGGTCATAGGATTTACGCCGATTCAGCCACCTCTAAAAACCTCGATGAAAATATTCGCACGGGTGAAACGCTGTTGATTTTACGTGAGCTCTGGCCTGAGCCTATTGCCCGCTTTGTTAATCGTGTTTATTCAAATAGCGAGCGTCTGAATAACGTTAATTGATTGGGGAGTGATTCGAATGAAAGGTATCGTTCTTGCGGGAGGGTCTGGCACGCGCCTTCATCCTATTACTAAAGCCGTCAATAAACAGCTGTTGCCCATTTACGATAAGCCACTTATCTATTATCCAATATCTGTTCTTATGCTTGCTGGTATTAGGCAAGTTCTAATAATTACAAATCCATCTGATTTGACTTCTTATAAAACGCTCTTAGGTGATGGTTCCGATCTTGGGATGGAGATCGAATACGCTGTTCAAGAGAAGCCTAGAGGCCTTGCTGACGCTTTTGTTATTGGTCGCGAATTTCTGGCAGGAGAGCCTTGCGCGCTCGTTCTTGGCGATAACTTGTTTCATGGTCAGTCGCTTTCTAAGGTTATCAATTCTGCGAAATGCAGTGTCGAACAACAAGGCGGCGCAGTTGTATTCGGATACCCAGTCAAGGATCCGCGGGCTTTTGGCGTCGTTGAATTTGACTCTAGGAATCGAGTAATTGGCATTAAGGAAAAACCGCAATTTCCAAAATCAAACTATGCAGTACCCGGGCTCTATTTCTACGATGGCCAGGTTTCCGACATTGCGGCTGAGGTAAAGCCGTCGGCAAGGGGAGAGCTTGAAATTACCAGCGTCAACAGTGCTTATCTTAATAGGGGTGAGCTGTCTGTTGAACTTATGGGCCGAGGAATGGCATGGCTTGACACTGGCACTCCCACTGGGTTACTCAAGGCTGCTGAGTATGTTGAGGCGGTTCAGAGTCGTCAGGGGTATTACGTTGCATGTCTAGAGGAGATTGCCTATCGGCAGGGCTTCATCGATTGCTCACACCTGCGCCGTTTGGGTGAAAAGCTGAAGAAAACCGATTACGGTAAGTATATTTTATCAATTGCAGATGAAGTCGAGAGGGTCAATCGTGCCTGAGCAATTTGAACCTAAGAACATTATCGTCACTGGAGGCTGCGGCTTCATCGGCAGCAATTTCGTGCACTATGTCGTGAACAACCACCCGGACGTCCACGTCACCGTCCTGGACAAGCTGACCTACGCCGGCAACCCCGAGAACATCGCCGGGCTGCCCTCCGACCGCGTGGAGCTCGTCGTGGGCGACATCTGCGACGCCGAGCTGCTGGATCGCATCGTCCCGGGGCACGATGCGATTGTGCACTACGCAGCCGAGAGCCACAACGACAATTCCATCGCCGATCCGGAGCCCTTTCTCCGCACCAACGTCGAGGGCACCTTCCGCCTGCTGGAGGCTGTCCGCAAGTACGGCGTCCGCTACCACCACGTTTCCACCGACGAGGTCTACGGCGACCTGGCGCTCGACGACCCCGCCAAGTTCACCGAGGAGACGCCTTACCACCCGAGCTCGCCGTACAGTTCGACCAAGGCGAGCTCCGACATGCTCGTGCGCGCCTGGACCCGCACCTACGGCCTGCGCACCACGATCTCCAACTGCTCCAACAACTACGGCCCCTACCAGCACGTTGAGAAGTTCATCCCCAGGCAGATCACCAACATCGTCGACGGCGTGCGCCCCAAGCTCTACGGGAAGGGCGAGAACGTCCGCGACTGGATCCACACCGAGGACCACTCCTCGGCCGTCTGGGACATCCTGACCAAGGGCCGCATGGGGGAGACCTACCTCATCGGAGCCGACGGCGAGAGGAACAACATCACCGTTCTCCGCATGATCCTCGAGGCGATGGGAAAGGACCCCGAGGACTTCGACTGGGTCGCCGACCGCCCTGGCCACGACCGCCGCTACGCCATCGACAGCACGAAGCTGCAGCGCGAGCTGGGCTGGAGGCCGGCCCACACCGACTTCGCCGAGGGGCTCAAGGCCACCATCGACTGGTACGTCGCCAACGAGTCCTGGTGGCGCCCGGCCAAGGAGGCCACCGAGGCCCGCTACCGCGCGCAGGGCCAGTAAGACCGCCCGAGTACCCTTACGGGGCGCCCCGGGCGGACCGCAGGGCATGGGGATGATTCTGCGGCCCGCCCGGGGCGCCCGCAACCTGAACATCGTCGATAGGAGCTTTTCCCACATGGCAGACATCGCATTCGAGAAGGACCTCTCCGTCACCGAGACCGGCATCGAGGGCCTCAAGGTCGTCGACCTGGCCGTCCACGACGACTCACGCGGCTGGTTCAAGGAGAACTGGCAGCGTGCCAAGATGACCGCTCTGGGCATCCCCGACCTCCGTGTCGTCCAGAACAACATCTCCTATAACGAGAAGAGGGGCGTCACCCGCGGCATCCACGCGGAGCCCTGGGACAAGTTCATCTCTGTGGCCCGCGGCTCGGTTTTCGGCGCCTGGGTGGACCTGCGCGAGGGCAGCGCCACCTACGGCAAGGTGTTCACCTGTACGCTCGACCCGTCCAGGGCCATCTACGTCCCGCGCGGCGTGGGCAACTCCTTCCAAGCGCTGGAGGATGGCACTGCATACACCTATCTGGTGGACGCCCACTGGTCGCTCGAGCTGAAGAAGACCTACACTTTCGTGAATCTTGCTGACCCTGAGCTCGGTATCGAGTGGCCTATCCCGCTTAGTGATGCCGTCATTTCTGAAGCAGACTTAAATCATCCATTTTTAAAGGATGTCGTGCCTATGGCTCCTAAAAGGACGCTGCTTGTAGGAAGTGAGACTGAGGTTGGAAATGCGATTAGGTCAATCGTCGAATGTCAGACAAGCTTAAAAGAATATGATTTTTTGGATAAATCAGCTTTCGATATCTGTGACCCAAGAACCTATGAAAGCATTGACGGTTCTATGTACGGCGCAATTATCAATTGCTCAACTAGCGGCTGTGATAGTTTGGGTGGTGGTGCGGAATGTGAGAGCGATGTTTGGACTGCCGATGCTATGGGTTCGGTTCATCTTGCTCGCTTCTGTGCCGAATACGGCATCAATCTCGTTTGCCTCAGCTTATTTACAGCTCGTAGACCTGACAGCGACCATCTTTCGCTTGATTTAGACGGTGCTTTGCTGCCTCTAGGTCTGACTAAGGCAATGGAAGAGATTGCGGTTCAGTGCTGCCCTAGCCATTACATTATTCGTCTTGATCGCTATTTAATTTCAAATAATGATGCGCACTCGATAGCAGAAACAATTCTAGATATGCTGAAAAACAAGTTGCCTTACGGCACTTATTCATCGTCCGGACATTTGTTGGGCGCATATATTTAATTAATTGAGCGTTCTTGCCTTATTATAAAGTGCTATGTAGTTTTCTTTTCCTTCTCGACTAGACTGAGGTTGGTGGGGTTTGTCTAATCATACAAAAGCTCTTATTGCAATTCCTGCATATAATGAAGAAGAGTGTATTAAAAATACCGTTACTGAGCTTAGGGCTATCGCACCTGAATTTGACTTCGTGATTATTAATGATGGGTCTCGCGACCGTACAGGCGAAATTTGTGGTTCGTTGAACTGTAACGTTATTACCATGCCAATTAATTGCGGTCTGACAGTTGGTTTTCAGACCGCCGCTCGATATGCCGTCGATCAGGGTTACGACTATATGATTCAGTTCGATGCTGATGGGCAACATCGTCCGGAGTATTTGGCAGCTCTTGTTGAGAAGGCGGTAAATACTGGTTCCGACATTGTTATCGGTTCTAGGTTTCTGACTGTTCGCAAAGATAAATCGATGCGTATGGTTGGTTCTCGCATGATTACTGTTTTGATTAAGGCGCTGACTGGACATCGCATCAGTGATCCCACATCCGGCTTTAGGCTGTTTAGTCGCCCTGTGCTCGAAAGGTATTATTACGACAACACTCTTAATCCCGAGCCAGAATCAATTGCCTTATTTTTAAAACAAGGATATTCGGTCTCCGAGGTCCAGGTTTCCATGCGTGAACGCCAAGGTGGAGAGAGCTACTTGAATCCGGTTAAGTCCATACAGTATATGCTCCGGGTATTTGTAACGCTTCTTATTGTTCAGTGGTTTAGGTGATTGTTGTGTCTATATCACTTCGCGTGTTGCTGATTGTCAGCGCTGCTGTTGTTTTGATTTTTGTTGCCCGAAAGCTCAAGAAGTCCCAGATGCAAGCTCTGGATTCGTTGTTTTGGCTATTATTTAGCTTAAGTTTTGTAGTTTTAGGCATTTTTCCCGAAATAGCAACCGCTTTTTCAGCTCTCTTCGGTTTTGTTTCGCCTTCGAACTTAGTGTTTTTATACGTGATTGCTGTTCTCGTAGTGCGCGATTTCTGCAATTCCCTGCGCTTGGCTAAGTTGGAGGAACGCTTGAATTCTCTTGTTCAGGCGGTCGCATTAGATAAATAGCACCTTCTTTTAGGCAATAGGATTCTGTATGAGCATTTGGATTACATTTACTGGCGCAATTGCAGTGGCTACTTTTCTGCTGTTTTTTCCTGGGTACCTTTTACTTTCCCCTTTTAAGAGTATTCGGTTGCCAAAATTGGCAATTGCTCCAATCGTTTCTATTTTCATTACTTGTGTGACCGGTGTTATTACTTCGGTATTTCTTCACTCTGTAAATGTGTGGGTTTTCATTTGCCTTGAACTAGCGATTCCGATTTTGGTTTTCGTTGCATCTTTTGTCTGGCGCCTTGTGAGATCTGTTCAGATGCCCGTAGGGTCCTGTTCTTGTTATTTGAATACTAAAGACGTTGATTTCCATCAAGTCCTGTACCTGATCGTTGGGTTTATTGCTGCTATCTTTGTCTTTGTGTCCGTTCTCGGTTCGCCTGAGTTTTTTTCAGTTTCGATAGACAATTCGTATCATCTCAATGAGATTCATGCTCTTGCCGCCACTGGCTGCTATTCTCCTGCGGGAATAAGCGTTTACCCGACCGTTCCTGGATATGGTTCCACTGGAGCTGGGTTTTACCCCGCTGCATGGCATGTAATTTGCGCACTGGTGAGCAATCTTCTTTCTATTAGCGCTGCTGTCGCTATCAATGCAGTTAATTTCTCGTTTGTTGCTTTCGTATTTCCAATGAGCTGCTTTGCGTTGATGAGTGCCATTACTGAAAAAAAGACTTGTCTCGCACTGGGAGCTTTAATTTGCATTACTGCATATGCGTTCCCGTGGAGGCTGCTTACCTTCGGCGTCCTATATTCAAATCTTGCCGCTTTTTGCCTTGTATGCTCAGTTTGTTCCGTATTCATGAGTCTAACTAAGGGCGAAGGCCTGTCTATCCAAAACAGAGTTTTGTTGGCCTTTTTATTTCTTTTCGGGTTGTTCGATCTATTTTTGCTTCAACCTAATGGGGTTTTCTCTGTTGGCGTTTTGCTGCTTCCATACGCGGCTGCAAGGTTGTATAACTTTTGCATTGCGAAAAATCTCACTCCGCTCAAGTCGTTTTCTGCTGCGGTTGGCCTAGTTGTTTGCTTTGTTGCCGCTTGGATCGTTGCATATAATTTACCCATGATGCAAGGTGTTGTTAGCATTAGCTGGGGTCATTATACGTCGCCTTCGCAAATGTTGGTCAATTTCCTCTGCCAGTCGTACTCTCCGGATTCTCCCAGTAATCTGGTTCTTGGTTTATTCGTCATTGTGGGACTGTTTTATACTCTGCAGCGCGTTGAGCTTCGCTGGATGCCTGTTTCTTATTTTCTTGCGTTAGCCATCCATTTCTCCACAGGTGCTACAGAGGCAGTATTTAAACCGTGGTTTGCTGGATTTTGGTATACAGATCCATATAGAACAGCTACGTTGTGCACGCTTGCTGCGTTTCCGTTGGCGGTCCTTGGTTCTTCGATTGTTTTAGTTGAGCTAAGAAAGAGAATTCTTGACGGCAAGCATATGTCTGCCGGATCGTTCAATCGACTTTATCCCGCTATATTTGTCGTGCTTTTTGTTACGGCTGTTTTCTATCCTTCATTTCAGATTCCGGGCTTGCTAAACGTTGAAATGGTATTTGGCAAAACAAGGAATGTAATTAAACGAGACTATGACATGTGCAACCCAGAGGAATTAAATGTGAAAGAGCTTGAGTTTGCATCGTCGGTAAAGGAGATTGTGGGTGATTCCGTTGTTTTAAATTCGCCCTACGACGGATCAGCTTTTCTTTACGGGTCTTCTGATATTCAGGTGTACTATCGCTCTTTAAACAGCTCTCCCGAGAATGACCCTAACGAGTCGATTGCCAGTAGGGCCATAAGGCATGGACTCTATAAGATTGGGTCGGATTCAGAGATAAGGCAGGCCGTTAAAGCATCTGGTGCCCATTATGTGCTATTGCTCGATTCCGATAATTGTAAATCAAGAGGTCATGTTTTTACGTATAACCCGAATGACTGGGATGGTATCGAGGAGATTAACGATAAGACTCCTGGGTTTACACTATTAAAAAAATCGGGGCATTCTAGGCTGTATCGCATCGATTTAGAGTAATTATTGTTTTAGTATCAATTGAAATTGGAGCCTCATGCAGTTTAAGTTGGCGAATCTCATCTTCAGTGGTAATCAGGCGTTTGATCAATTCCCGACCCTCTCTTTTAGAGAGCTAGCCGGTAGGGCGATTTCCGATTCTCCATCTTCTCTGAGATTGCTTGGTTCTTCTTGCGTTGATTTTTCTACTTATTTTAATTCTCTTTCTATAATGAAGTGGAAAGAGTACTCGAATGCTGGGTCTTTTTATCTTCATTTCAAATATCGGGGTGCCGGTTTTGATTTTCAGGAGAGGACCGTTGGTAATCTTGATTGGAGCTCCCGTGTTGTTCCGGACTCCAATCGTAGCTTCTCTTCTTCTGATGTTTGGGCTTCCGTTGATATCGAAATTACCGAGCAGGCTGGTGAAATACTACATTCCTTCAGCATTGAAAGTGCCGGCGATTTGACGCTTGATGATGCCTATTATTATGCGGATGTTGATCCTTGCTGCATTCATCCAGTCGAATTAGCTCTTGCTATTACGACATTTAAAAAAGAACAGTACGTCCTTAACAATCTAAATCTCATTAAAGAGGGGATTCTTTCTGGTAAAGAGCCAATTTCGGAACATTTTCATGTCCATGTTGTCGACAACGGCAGATCGTTAGACTGCAACTCTGGATCGGATCTTATTTCGATTCATCCTAATCCAAATGTCGGCGGTTCCGGTGGGTTTGCTCGTGGCATGATTGAGGCGCTAGAGCAGAATCCTAAAGCGACTCATGTTCTCCTGATGGATGACGATGTTGAGGTTCTTCCTGAGAGCTTTATCCGCACGTTCAACCTGCTTTCTCTTCTCAAAGAAGAATATGTTGATGCCTTTTTGTCGGGCGCTATGATGAGCCTGGAAGAGCCCAATTTGCGCACCGAGGATTTGGGATTCTTTACTTCTAGGGGAACTTTTTCTCCCCTTAAGCCTGAAGGCTATATGAGTTCACTTCATGATGTGGTTGAGACCGAGATATATAAGGCCCCAACTGGCCTTTATGAAGACACTACTCAACAGTATGCTGGCTGGTGGTATTGTGTTATACCTACCTCAACGATCGAACGCAAGGGATTACCTTTGCCTTTATTTGTTCGTTCGGACGACGCCGAGTATGCGCTTCGTTGTAAACCCAGATTCATGTCAATGAATGGCATATGCGTTTGGCATAATTCTTTTAAGTTTAAATACAGCGCTGCTGTGGAGCGTTATCAGGTAAGCCGAAATACACTGATTAGCCAAGCGACGACCGGCGTTGCGCCCCTTGCTGATTTTCTTTATGAGATTCGACGTGAAGTCGAACTCGACTTGAAGAAATTTGACTACGATGACGCGCTCCTCGCCGTAAAGGGCCTTGAGGATTTTTTAAGAGGTCCCGAGTGGATTTCTCATCCGGTTGCTGAAGCACGCTTTATGGCGGCAAATCGTGAAAGGGAACAATTGGTTCCCATTGAGCAGCTCATCCCTCAGGCACTAGAATTTGGTGTCGACTTGATGCAGCTGACATTTGGCAATTTGAGTCTCGAAGGGGACAGGTCTAGGCTGCAGGCACTTAAGGATCACCTGACCATTAATGGCCACCGTTTTGTTAACGACTCTGCTAAGCGTAGAGGTAAAGTTGCTGTCATCGATGCCGCGGGATGGGTTTATCCCGCCGGTAAAATCAGGGATGTTGACACGCTTATTGTGGTAGATATGCCAAATAAGAAGGGCGCCATTAGACATATGGATAAGAAGCGATTCAAAGAGGTTTGGACTCGTTTCCGTAAAGCCGAGAAGGACTTCAAGCGTAACAAAGATAAGATTTATGCCGAATACGCTTCGTATAGAGATGTCTTTACTTCGATTGATTTCTGGAAACGATATTTGAAAGAGGCGTCGGAGTAGTCTTCATGTGAGTGGGTTTCAAAGCGGGACCCACTCATTCTTTTGTATCATATGAGTAATTGTGCTTCATTTATTGTTTGTCGTTGGGAAGGTTAAGCCATGTCCTTGCTTTCTACTATTAAAAAGATCCTTCCTAGCTCATTCCGATCGTTGCATGCTATGCATGAGAATACTCCTTGGATGGTTCATCCCGAAAGTGGTCTTAGCGTGCAGTGCGGGGATGTTGACTTGGAAGCTCAGAGAACAGTTGTTTCTTCTGCGGAGATTGATCTTGTCCAGAGCGTATTCGATTCGTTTAACGAAAAGGCTCATGATCTAGGTTTGTTGACCGATGAGTCTCATGGTGATTTTGCATACGCGATTGATAACGTTTTTGATGCCCCTAAACGTAAAATAATTTGGGACTGCAACGATATCCTTCCCGTAAGAAAGCATCCGTTTGACAGCTTTTCTTTTTTGGTTCCCGCGAAAGCGGAAAAGGTCGCTGATGATTGCTATCCTGGATGGCCTTACATGCCTATGGACATCTGCGGGCATGATCATTTTGCAAAGGATGTTTTGTCTGATCCTGATGTTCGTTCCGCGATGGCAAGGTTTGTCGACGAATGTAATTAGTAGTTGCAACGGCTTTGATTAAGGTATCTAAAATGCAGTTTAAACTTGCGAATGTTGTACTTAAAGTTGAAAAGCATGCAAAGGGTTTTCCTGAACTCTACTATCGCGTGCTCTCCGGTGATGCTTCGTATGATGACAACATTCATTCACTTCATATCAATGGAAACGTTGACTTTCTGACGTATGTAAATGGCCTATCTGCATGCAAATGGCATCAATATGCGTCTGTTGACGGCGTCGTCTTGCATATGGCTTTATTTGGCAGAGGACGGGTTGTCGTTCATGGAGTGAGGTCTGGCGAGCTGAATCCTGTCGAGCTTAGATCGTATCCTTTTGATGGCGAGAAACTTGATCCTTGCTTTCTCGATATCGATATCGATACAACCGGCTACGACTTGATCGGTTTTTGGATTGAGAGCGACGAGGGCTATTCCGTTGACCTTTTGAGCGCTTCTTACCTGACGGATGTTCCTGAGGGCTCAATTAACCCGATCAATCTTGCTCTTTCTACCACCACATTTAAGAATGAACGATATATTCTTCCAAACATTGAGCTCGTTAAAACCGGCATCTCTAAAGAGGACGGTCCGATTCGCGATCACTTCCACATGTTTGTCGTCGACAATGGCCAGACGCTCGATTCCGCGGCGCTATCTGACGAGTTGGTTACCGTACTCCCGAATCCCAATACAGGCGGTTCGGGAGGATTTGCACGTGGAATGATGGCGGCTACCGAAACTCCTGGTCAGTTCACCCATATCATCTTGATGGATGACGATGTCTCTATCATGCCCGAGAGTTTGATCCGCACGTTCAATCTCCTCTCTCTTGCTAAGGGCAAGTATAAAGACGCCTTTATTAACGGCGCCATGCTCTCAATGGAGGACCCTACTCGTCAGTTTGAGGATGTCTCGTATGTGGCGACTACCGGTGCCTATCGTCGCGTAAAAGAGGACCTGAATGTTGGCAAGCTGTCCGACATCCTCGAAAATGAACGTACGAACGTTGAAGTTGATCAGGCCTATGGAGCTTGGTGGTATAGCTGCATTCCGGTGAAGGCTATCGAAAAGAACGGCCTTCCCATGCCTTTCTTTATCCGCTGCGACGACGTTGAGTTTGGCATGCGCAATAAGCCTGTCTACATGACCATGAATTGCATTTGCGTGTGGCATGCAAGCTTTGAGGGGCGTTTCCGCGCATCGGTTGATTGCTACCAGTACTTCCGCAACTTCTTTGCCATGATTGCTCTCGATGATTGTGCTGATGAGAAGATGTTTGTCCTTCGTATTCAGCGAGGGGTACGTCAGAACTTGCGGGATATGGACTATCAGGCTGCCGAGTTTATTCTCGATGGCTTTGAGGACTATCTGCGTGGCCCTGTGTATCTCCAGAAGCTTGATGGTGCCGCGACGATGATCGGCAAGGGTAAGTTAAACGAAAAGCTGATTCCTGTTTCCCAAATGGATCCAAATCTTCTTCGTAATGCCGGGGTTACGGAGCAAGTACTCGCCAATGCTAGTCTGGAATTCCATCCTTCGAAGTTTATGAAGTACTGGAGATCTATTCCTTACGACAAGCACTATCTTCCCGATGCGCTGTTGCGTGGAAAGCCCGGCTATGTGGTTAAGAATGGCAGTTGTACGCTTGAAGGCAACTCGACGCGTTGCAAGACGCTGGTCTTTCTTGATCCGACCCGCGAGAAGGGATCGGTCCGCACAATGGATCGAGCGCGGTTCAAGAGTATTCGTAGCCGAGAGCACGAATTGATGGCGCGATATCGTAAAGAAGGCAAGAGCGTCAGGGGGGCATGGAAAGATGCTATGCCTTATATGACTTCGCGAGAGTTCTGGGAACAGTATTTAGGTCTTAAATAAGAAGAGGTCCGGCTTAAGTCCGGACCTCTTCTTATTTTGAATAGGTTTTATAGGCTTGTAGCTCCCATTGCTTTCGTTCAACCTTCGCAACCGAGTCGAGGATAAGCCCCGTTGCCAGGCTTAGCCCGCATAGGAACATAAACGAGGCGGCGAGCGTTGCGGTGGGGAAGCGAGGGACTAATCCGGTCTGGAAGTACTCTGCGACGATTGGTATACCGAGAGCGAGCCCTATGATGGCAAAGATGATCGCGATAAGACTAAAGAACTTGAGCGGACGATAGTCTTTAAAGAGCGTTCCAATCATTGCGATGACCTTGATGCCGTCGCTGACCGTGTTGAGTTTGGATTCAGAGCCGGCAGGTCGATCTCGATACTCTACCGGCACGTCTTGAATGCGCCAGCGGTGGTCGACGGCATGGATGGAGAGCTCGGTTTCGATCTGAAAGCCCTCGCTCAAGACGGGGAACGTCTTGACGAAGGGTTTGCTCATGGCTCTATAGCCGGTCATCACGTCGTCAAAGCTGTAACCGTATATCCATTTAATCATGGCGCGAACAAGGTTGTTGCCAAAGCCGTGAAAGGCTCGTTTGTTCTCTTCGGCATAGGTGCCGTTTGACAGGCGATCGCCAACGGTCATATCCGCTTCGCCGTTAAGGATGGGATTGCAGAGTGACTTGGCAGCTTCGGCGGGGTAGGTATCGTCGCCGTCGACCATCAAGTAGCATTCGGCATCGACATCACGGAACATTTGGCGGCACACGTTGCCTTTGCCCTGCCTGGGCTCGTGGCGCACCGTAGCCCCGTGCTGCTTAGCGATATGCGAAGTGTCATCGGAAGAGTTGTTGTCGTAGACATAGACAACTGCGCCGGGCAGCTCTCGATGAAAATCGTCGACAACTTTGCCAATCGTCAGTGCTTCGTTGTAACAGGGGATTATGACGGCGGTATTCGAATAGTCCATGTAGGACCTCCTTTAATGACTCATCTGGTCGAAAGTATACCTATCGCCTGCCCCTTTGATTAGATATGGGTTAGTTTTCCAGATTTGTTGCGGTGGGTTATCGTTAACGTGGGAGGGCTATACTTTCCAATGTTATGTTTTACGAGACAAGGAGATGGTCCGTGGCTGACAATGTAGAGAGTCAGAAAGCGGTGGCTAAACCGGCCTCTCACGCTAAAAATGATTTCGAAAAGGACAAGTTCATTCTTAAGCAGCTTGTCACCAAAGATTTTAAAATTAAATATCGTCGCAGTGTTTTGGGCGTGGCATGGTCTGTGCTTAACCCACTGCTGATGATGGTTGTTATGTCGATTGTGTTTTCGACGATTTTTGGCCAGAGCCGCAATGGATCAATTACGCCTGAAATGTATCCGTTGTATCTGATTGTCGGTAACATTACGTTCTCCGTCATGTCCGAGTCGACGAACCAGGCGCTCATGTCCATCATTTGGGCGTCTTCTCTGCTTAAGAAGGTTAAGGTCCATCGCTGGGTGTTTCCGGTGCAGAAGGTGCTGTTTTCTCTTGTCAACTTTTCCTTCTCTTTGGTTGCCGTCGCCCTTGTTATGCTCTTTTTCCGTGTTGTCCCTACCTGGCATTTAATTCTGCTGCCGGTTTGCTTGCTGTTGCTTATGTGTTTCTGCATGGGCTTGGGCATGATGCTGTCGGCGCTGGCGGTCTTTTTCCGGGATGTTATGCATCTGTGGACTGTTGTTATCACGGCCTGGATGTATCTGACGCCTATTTTTTGGACGACCGATTACATCAGCCAAATGGCACATTGGATTCAGGTGCTCGTGGTTGTCAATCCCATGTACAACTATCTCCAGTTTATGCGTGATATCTTCCTGTTTAATACCGTGCCTTCTGCGCTTACCTTTGGGCTGTGTGTTGTTTGGGCTGTTCTTGCCCTTGCTATTGGCTATACCGTGTTCCATAAGACCGAGCACAAGTTTATTCTCTACATCTAAGGAGTGCTGTTCATGACTGAATCTGCTATTGATTACAGCAAGCAGCCTCTTGCTGTTGAGGTCAAAGACGTCACCATGATCTTTAACATGGCGTCTGAGTCGCTTACAAACCTCAAGGAGTACTTTATTAAGCTCGCCAAGCACGAGCTGTTCTTTGAGGAGTTCCGTGCACTTAAGCACATTTCGTTTGATGTGCATCGCGGCGAGGTCGTTGGTCTTGTTGGCACCAATGGCTCCGGCAAGTCTACGATGCTCAAGATCATCGCTGGCGTTTTGGAGCCCAGCGAAGGCGAGGTTAAGGTCCATGGCAATATTGCGCCGCTGATTGAGCTCGGTGCCGGCTTTGACCCGGAGCTTACCGCGCGTGAGAATATCTATCTGAACGGCGCGCTGCTTGGCTATACCAAGGAGTTTATCGACGCTAGTTTTGACGAGATCATTGAGTTCGCTGAGCTTAAAGACTTCGTTGACATGCCCTTGAAGAACTTCTCTTCGGGTATGGTTGCGCGCATTGCCTTTGCTATCGCCACGATTACCGAGCCCGATATCCTAATCGTCGATGAGACGCTTTCTGTTGGCGATGTCTTTTTCCAGCAGAAGTGCGAGCGTCGCATTCAGCACTTTATCGAGAGTGGTGACGTCACGGTCTTATTCGTTTCTCACTCCATGGAGCAGGTTGAGCGCATTTGCCAGCGTGCCGTATGGATCGAGAAGGGTGACCTGCGCATGGATGGTCCCGTGGACGAGGTCTGCAAGGCGTACCATGACCAGTTCAAGTAGGTTATAATTTATTAGCCGTGTGAACTTGTACCCGCTTGGACGTGCGGCTATTATGCTCCATTAGCTCAGTTGGATAGAGCAGGGGACTTCTAATCCCAAGGTCGACGGTTCGAATCCGCCATGGAGCACCAGAGAGTTTTTGAAGACCCGGTTTAATGCCGGGTCTTTGTTTTTTGGCACGTGGGCGTGCTATTGTTTAAACAAAGGCTGCAAGACATGGGGATGACTTGCAGCCTATTTTCTCAAATGGAAATGGTGCGTTTCGATCGCTCTATAAATAGGCCCGGCACAGCAATAAACTGTGCCGGGCTTCCTGCTTGTGTGTTTATGGCCGCCTTGTTTACGCCTCCGTGGGCTCCACGCCCAGCTCGTTGCGGACGAGCTCGAAAGCGGCGGCGATGGCCTTGTCCATGTCGTAGTACTTGTAGCCGCCCAGGCGACCGGCAAAGATCACGTCGCCCTCCTGCGCTGCCAGCTCCTCGTACTGCCTGTAGAGGGCCTCGTTCTTGGCGTCGTTGATGGGGTAGTAGGGCTCGTCACCGGGCTTCCAGTCGGCCGGGTACTCGCGCGTGATGACGGTCTTGTCCTGGGTGCCGAACTCAAAGTGCTTGTGCTCGATGATGCGGGTGTAGGGGATCTCGCGCTCGGTGTAGTTGACCACGGCCACGCCCTGGTGGTCCTGCTCGTCGAGGGTCTCGGTCTCAAAGCGCAGGCTGCGGTACTCGAGCGTGCCCAGCTTAAAGTCGTAGAACGCGTCGATGGGGCCGCAGTAGATCGTCTTGGCGGCGATATCGGGCTCGGCGGCGATCAGCTCCTTGTACTCCACGCCGCAGCGCACCTCGACGCCCTCGAGCATGTTGGCGACCATCTTGGTGTAGCCGCCCATGGGGATGCCTTGGTAGCGGTCGTTGAAGTAGTTGTTGTCGTAGGTAAAGCGGCAGGGGAGGCGCTTGATGATGCTTGCGGGTAGATCCTTGCAGTCGCGGCCCCACTGTTTCTCGGTGTAGCCCTTCACGAGCGTCTCGAAGATGTCGCGGCCGACGAGCGACAGCGCCTGCTCCTCCAGGTTCTGCGGCTCGCCGATGTTCTCGGCAGCCACCTGCTCGGCGATTTTGGCCTTGGCATCGGCCGGCGTGACGACGCCCGGCCACATCTTGGCGAAGGTGTTCATGTTGAAAGGCATGTTGTACATGTTGCCGTGGAAGTTGGCAACCGGCGAGTTGACGTAGTTGTTGAACTCGGCGAAGCGGTTGACGTAGTCCCAGACGTCCTTCATGGAGGTGTGGAAGATGTGCGCGCCGTAGCGGTGGACCTGGATGCCCTCGACGTCCTCGGTGTAGATGTTGCCGGCGATGTGGTCGCGGCGGTCGATGACCAGGACCGACTTGCCGGCGCGCTTGGCGGCATTGGCAAAGACGGCACCCGAAAGGCCGGCACCGACGACAAGGTAATCGTACTGGGACATGGATATGCTCCTTTGTATGTCAATCGAACAGTTACAAATGATTCAGGGCAAACGCCACTGGCTCATTTGTCTCAAAGATTAGTGTAGCAGATGCACTTTCAGCAGCTCCAGCGCGTGAGCGTAACCCTGGAGGCCCTCGCCGGTGATGGTGGCGAAGCAGGCTAGGCGCGCATAGCTCACCTGGCGGAAGTCCTCGCGCGTCTCTATGGCGCTGATGTGGACTTCGACGGCAGGGATGGCGACGGCCTTGAGGGCGTCGAGGATGGCCACGCTCGTGTGCGTGTAGGCAGCCGGGTTGATGACAATGCCGTCGACCTTGCCGTAAGCCTCCTGGATCTTGTCGACGATGCTGCCCTCGTGGTTGGACTGGAAGACCTCGACCTCGTCAAAACCCTGTGCAGCGCCTGCCTCCTGGCAGATCTGGACCAGGTGGTCGTAGTTGTCACTGCCGTAGATGCCCGGCTCGCGAATGCCGAGCATGTTGAGGTTGGGGCCGTTGATGACGAGTGCTTTCATGGTTGCTTCCTTTGCGGTTGGGCGGGCGGTGAGGCGGAACGAAAAACCACCACAAAGGTGCCTGTCCCCTTTGTGGCGGTTTTTCTTAGAGAGCGGGTGGGAGGGTGTCGAGGACGGCGCGGGCGGTGTTGGCGGCGCAGTCGCGCGAGTCGATGATGTGGTCGGCCCAGGCGCGGTAGCGCGGCATGCGCTGCTCGGCGAGCTTTTCGATGCCATCGCGGGCAGTGATGGGGCGTCCCTTATGAGCGAGTTCGTCGAGCTTGCGGTTAAGCATCACGATTTGGCTGTTCTGGTGCAGCAGCGGATAGTTTTCATCGCGCGTGACCACGCCGCCGCCGGTGGAGAGCACCAGGCCGCTGCGCTTGGAGATGTCGGCCAGCGCCGCTGTCTCCTGCTCGCGGAAGGCCACCTCGCCGTGCTCGACGATAAAGTCGGCGCAGGGCATACCCAGGCGCTCCTCGAGGGCGCGATCGAGATCGATGTGCTCGCGGCCCGTGAGCTGGGCGATCTGCTCGCCCACGCGGGTCTTGCCCGAGCCCGGCATGCCGATGAGCGCGATGTTTTGCTCGCGGCGGGACAGACGTTCCGTCACATCCAGGATGCGCTCGTGCGGGGTGGCTTTGCCGGTGTAGCGCTCAACAGCCTGTGCTGCTTGTGCCACAAGCATGAGCAGGCCGCCGATGCAGGGGATGCCGCGGCGCTCGGCCTCGAGCATCAGACCCGTGCGGGCGGGGTTGTAGACAATGTCGATGACGCCCTCGAGCGCATCGAGGCCTTCGAGCGCGCAGGGAGCGTCGGGGCAGTGGGGGAACATGCCGGCAGGCGTGCAGTTGACGAGCAGCGCGGCATCGGATTGCTGCGCGATGTTGTCGTAATTGACCTCGCTCGTGCGACCTACGGGTACGACGATGGCGCCCAGATCGCCGAGCACCATGCTGGCCGTAGTGCCCGCGCCACCGGTGGCGCCGAGCACAAGGACCTTCTTGTCGGCAACTTCAACGCCCAGCTCTTCGACCAGACACTGAAAACCAAAGTAGTCGGTGTTGTCGCCGCGCAGGAGGCCATCGGGCAGGCGCGTGATAGTGTTGACGTTGCCCATGCGTTCGGCCAGGGGGCTCAACTCGTCCAGGTAGTCCATGACGGCACGCTTGTAGGGGATGGTCACGTTGGTGCCTTCCCATTCATCGCCCGTCATAAAAGCCTCGAGATCCTCGGGCTCACGCTCAAAACGCACATACTCCAGGCCTGCGAGCTCCTTGTAGATGGTCGGGGTGTAGCTGTGGCCCAGCACACGGCCTAGCACGCCGTAGGGGCGGGTTGTGGCGGTATCGGTCATCTAGAGCACCTCCGTGTAGCTGCCAAAGTAGGTAAAGCTCTCGCACACGTCGTCGATGGAATCGAGCAAGTCGTCGAGGGCCTTGCTGCCAAAGGGGCAGTCCAGGTCAAAGTAGAACATAAACTCAAAGTCGTGGCCGGGGATGGGGCGGCTCTCAAGCTTGATGAGGTTGATGTTGAGCGCGTAGAAGCGCTCGAGCACGCGGTAGAGGGCGCCCGGCTCGTTGGCCGTGGTGATCATGAGCGAGGTGCGGTTGGCACCGGGATAAACGCGCGGCTCGCGGCTGATGACGACAAAGCGCGTGTAGTTGTTGTCCGAGTCCTGGATGTTGGGCTCCAGCACCTCGAGGCCATACAGCTCGGCACAGCTGCGCGAGGCGATGGCGGCGACATCGGTGCGCTCGGAGTTGGCGACCATCTCGGCCGACATAGCGGTGTTGGGGTACTTGGTGGCATGCAGTCCGTGGCCCTCGATAAAGCCGGCGCACTGGGCAATGGCTTGGCCGTGGCTGTAGACCTCGCGCACGTCGGCGAGCTTGGTGCCGGGTTTGACGAGTAAGTTGTGATCGATCTTGAGGCGCAGCGAGCGCACGATATGGAAGTCGAACTGTGCAAGCAGGTCGTAGACGGCGTTGACCGATCCGGCAGTTGAGTTTTCGATGGGCAACACCCCAAACTCGCAGAAGCCGTCGCGTATGGCGCGCATAACGCCCTCGAAGGTCTCAAAGAAGGCGATATCGGGCACGTCGAAGAGCTTGCACGCGGCGATCTGGCTGTAGGCGCCTTCGACGCCCTGGCAGGCGACGGTGGCCGTCTGGGGGAAGGGCGTGTCAAAGGCTGCGGCCGTGGCATGGGCCTTTTGCGACACCGTGATGCCCTTGAGCTCGTTGATGTAGCGCTGCTGCTCGGCCTTGCTCATGCTCATGAGTAGGCGGAACAGGGTGATGGTCTGGGCCTCGTAGCGCTCGGGTGCGCGGTTGGCGAGGTTGTTGAGTTTGGAGCGTTCGCGGGCGGGGTCAAAGACGGCTTTGCCCATCTCGATCTTGGATTTGGCGACTTCGGTGGCAATGTCCATACGCTCGACAAAGCTGTTGAGCAGGGTGGTGTCGATGCCATCGATGGCCTGGCGAATATCGGCAAGGTCCATGGGGCCCCTTTCGTGAATCGTTGGCTAGGGTAGTTAATTTGGGACGGGACTTTTTTAGCTACCCTTTGACTGGCGGTGAATCGATGGGCACCGGGGCAAATGCTCACAGGCATATGGTGGTAGCTAAAAAAGCCCCGTCCCAAATTAACTACCCCTGGGGTGGGTGGACTAAAGCTGGCCTGCGTCCTCGAGGAGGGCGTCCCAGATGGCCAGCGCCGCGGCTGCCTCGGCTACGGGGACGGCGCGCGGGACGATGCAGGGATCGTGACGGCCGTGGACCGAGAGCTCGGCGTTTTCCATGGCGTCCATATCTACGGTCTGCTGCTCGCGGCCGATGGAGGGCGTCGGCTTTACGGCCATGCGCCACATGACGGGCGCGCCGTTGGAGATGCCGCCCAAGATGCCGCCGGCGTTATTGGACTCGACCACTATCTCACCGGTCTCGGCATCTACGCGGTACGGATCGTTGTTCTCGCTGCCACGCATGGCAGCCACGGCAAAGCCCATGCCAAACTCCACGCCCTTCACAGCGGGAATGCCAAACGCGATTTGCGCGATGCGGTTCTCGATGCCGTCGAACATGGGGTCACCGATGCCCGCAGGAAGCCCGTAGATGCCGCACTCTACGATGCCACCGATGCTATCGAGCTCATCGCGCGCGGCCAGAATTTCCTCGCGCATGCGACCAGCAGCGGCGGCGTCAATGCAGGGCAGGTCGTTCGTAAGGATCGCCTTGCGGTCGGCCTCGCGATAGACCATGTCGTCCATGGGCAGGTCGGAGATGCCGCCGATTTGCGCCACGTGAGCCATGACCTTGATGCCACGGGCCTCGAGCGCCTGCAGTGCGATGCCGCCGGCGATGCATAGGGGGGCCGTCAGACGGCCGGAGAAGTGCCCGCCGCCGGCGACGTCGTGCATGTTGTGGTACTTCACGCGCGCGGGAAAGTCTGCGTGCCCGGGGCGTGGTTTGCGGCGCAGCTCGGAATAGTCTTTGGAGCGCGTGTTGGTGTTCTCGATAATTGCTGCGATGGGTGCGCCGGTGGTGTGTCCATCGACCACACCAGCAATGATATGCGCGGCGTCGGCCTCGCGGCGCTTGGTCGCGGTCTCGTCGCGACCGGGGGCGCGACGGTCCAAAAAGGCCTGCAGCTGCTCCTGGTCAACGGCGATGCCCGCGGGGATGCCGTCGAGCGAGCAGCCGATAGCAGGGGAGTGCGACTGACCGAAAATGCTTAAGTGCAAAACGTTGCCAAAGGTCGAGGACATGCTATTCCTCCTCGAGCGTGACCTTGCCGCCCAGCAGGCGGTAGTGGTCAAAGAAATCGGGATAGGACTTGTTGACGGCCTCGGCGCCGTGGATCACGACTTCGCCAGTGGCGCGGCTCGCAGCGATGGCGGCCATCATGGCGATGCGATGGTCGTTGTGCGAATCGACCTCGCCGCCGGTAAAAGCGTCGACACCCTTGATGATGAGGCCGTCGCCGGCAATGCGCACCTGTGCGCCCAGCGCGGTGAGCTCGCGGGTGGTAGTGGCCAGACGGTCGGATTCCTTGATGCGCAGGCGGGCGCAATCGCGGATGAACGTGCGGCCCTGCGCCAACGATGCCACGGCCGAGATGACGGGCACTAGGTCGGGGATGTCGTGGGCGCTCATCTCAAAGCCGGCGAGCTTGTCGGACTGGACGGTGGCGGCGTTCGTGGAGCGCACGATGCGGGCGCCAAAGCGCGAAAGCGCGGCGAGCACGTTGCGGTCGCCCTGTGCGGAGCTCAGCGACACGCCCTCGACGGTGATGGGGTCGGAGCCGATGGCGCCGGCGCACAGCCAAAAGGCGGCGTTGGACCAGTCGCCCTCGACAGCCACGTTGCCAGGCGTGCGGTACGAGCCACTGTTCACGCGGAAGTTCGTGATCTCGGGCTGGCCGTCCTTGGCGGAGATACGCTCGACGTTGACCTCGACGCCGAAGGCCTTCATGGCCTGGATGGTCAGGTTGATATAGGGGCGGCTCTCGATAAGGCCGGTTACCTGCACGCAGGAGGGCTGGGCCAAAAGCGGGGCTGCCAGCAGCAAGCCGGAGATGTACTGCGAGCTCACATTGCCCGGCAGGACAAAGGTGCCCGGGCGCATGCGGCCGCTTGTCTTGAGCGGAAAACCGCCCAGGCCCTGCAGGTCGCAGCCAGCGGCAATGATCTCGTCGGAGAGCGGGGAGAGGGGGCGTGCGCCCAGGCGGCCCTGGCCCACAAAGGTGGCCTCTGCCCCCAGCGCGCAGGCGACGGGCAGCATAAAGCGGAGCGTGGAGCCGCTCTCGCCGCAGTCGAGCGTGCCGCCCGCAAGTGCCTTGAGCAGGCCAAACTCAATACTCTTCATGGTGGGATGGACCTGGAAGCCGTCCTCGACGGTTTCGATGCGGGCGCCGAGCGCCGTGAGGCAGCGCACCGTGGCTTCGATATCGGCGCAGGTGGTGTTGCAAGTGACGTGCGTCTCGCCGTTGGCGAGTGCGGCGCAGATAATCAAGCGGTGCGCCATCGACTTGGATGCGATGGCGGGAACGGTGCCCTTGAGCGGGGAGGGGGTGATGCGGGCTAGCATGCGGAAGCGTCTCCCTTCTGGCCGAGGCCCTCGGCAATTAAATCGTGGAAGGTGGAAAGCGGCGTGCGGTCGATGCTGCAGCGGCCAATGCCGTGCGGAATTACCAGGTCGATGGTGTCGCCTGAGCGCTTTTTATCGTGGAGCGCCTCGGCAAAGACGGCGTCGGCCGAAAGCTCGCAGCGGGTCTTGAGGCCGTGGCGCGCGCAGAGCTCCTCGATACGGCCGGGCAGCTCGGCGTCGCAAATGCCATGTAACGCCGCGGCGCGCGTGATAATGCCCATACCGATCGACACGCAGTTGCCGTGGCCGAGCTCAAAGTGCTCGCAGGCTTCGACAGCGTGTCCGGCGCTGTGTCCAAAGTTGAGGAGCTTGCGCTGGTTGGTCTCGCGCTCATCGGCGACAACCACGGCCCGTTTAATGTCGATATTGCGGGCGATGATGAGCGCCACACGGGCAACGTCGTGGTTGAGGAGCTCCAGCGTGAGTGGGGTCTTCTCCAGCTCGGTGAAAAGCTCGGGGTCGGCGATCACGGCGTGCTTGACGACCTCGCCGCAGCCGTCGGCGAACTGCTCGGGCGTGAGGGTGGCAAGGCATCCCACGTCGGCGATAACAACACTTGGTTGCCAAAAGGCGCCAGCCAGGTTCTTTCCGGCGACCAGGTCGATGGCCGTCTTGCCGCCCACCGACGAGTCCACCATGGCGAGCAGGCTCGTGGGGATCTGCACAAACTTGCAGCCGCGCATGTAGGTGGCGGCCACAAAGCCAGCCACGTCGCCCACAACGCCGCCGCCGAGTGCCACGATCACGTCGGAGCGGGATAGCTCATGCTCGGCCACAAACTCAAGAATGGCAACGTAGGTCTCGGCACGCTTGTGGGCCTCGCCAGCCTCGAAGGTGCAGATGCTCACCTCGTAGCCTGCGGATTCAAGGCTCTGCTTAACGGGCATCTGGTATAGGGGACCCACGTTGGTGTCCGTCACGATGACGGCGCGGGTGCCTCCGGCGGTGGCGCGAACGAGCGGCCCTGCCTGCTCCAGTAAAAAGGTGCCCGCGTGTACCTGGTAGGGGCGTGCGGTATCGATTTCGATGGTAATCGCCATAAGCTATGGTCCTTTCGACCTGGCGTGATGGGTGGTCTAGTGGGCGCTCTCGTCGTCGAGTGCGCGCTTGATGCGATCGCCCTCGGCAAGGAGATTCTCAAGATAACGCTGGTCGCGGTTCTTGAGCGCACGGCTGTAGGCGCCGAGCGAATCGATCAGATGGTCGATCTCGAAGGCGAGAGCGTCGGCGTCGTCAATCATGAGCTCGGACCACATCTGCGGGTTGAGGTGTGCCACGCGCGTGAGGTCGCGGTAGCTACCGGCTGAAAAGCCGTGGTGGACCTGGGCGGTGGGGCTCTTTACGTAGGCGTTGGACACCACGTGTGCGAGCTGGCTCGTAAATGCGATCACGCGGTCGTGCTCGGCGGCGGTGGTCACGCTGAACTTGCCAAACCCCAAGGGACGCACCATCTCGCGCACCTGGCTCAAGAGCTCCAGCTTAAGGGCATCGTCTACCGCAGGCGGAACGAGCACGAGCGGTGCGCCCTGGAACAAGTCGGCGCGGGAGTGCGCGTAGCCCGAGAACTGGGTGCCCGCCATGGGGTGTGCGCCCACAAAGTAAAAGCCGTGCTCTCGTGCGAGCTCAAAGGCACGCTCACACACAATGCCCTTGACGCCCACGGTGTCGATTACCACGGGACCCATGATGGCTTCGGTGTCGGTGGCGTCGGCGAGCGCCTGGGCGTGGGCCTCGAGCCACTCGATGCATCCTTTAGGATAGCAGGCAAGGACGATGATGTCGCACTTGCCGAGCGTCTCGTCGTTGAGCTCGCCGGCGACGGTACCCATGCTGGCGGCCGTCATCACGTCATCGTCGGGGTCCCAGGCAAGCACGCGAACGCCCGCCTGCGCATAGCCGCGGGCAAAGCTGCCGCCGATGAGGCCCAGGCCCACGATGCCGGCGCACTTGGGGCCGCCTTGGTTGACGCGTGCGTTTCTCACCGTACCCATGGCCTACTCCATGGTCTCTTGGCAGACGACCTCGCGGATGGCGCGGATGCGGCGCATGGTGTCGTCGAACTGGTCGGGGGTGAGGGCCTGAGCACCGTCGGACCAAGCGTGGCTCGGGTCGTCGTGGACCTCGATCTCCAGACCGTTGGCGCCGCAGGCAGTCGCGGCGAGCGCCATGGGCTCGACATAGCGGGTGTAGCCGGTGGCGTGGCTGGGGTCGGCGACGACGGGCAGGTGCGACAGGTGGTGCAGCACCGGCACGGCGTTGAGGTCGAAGGTGTTGCGGGTGCGGGTCTCGAAGGTGCGAATGCCGCGCTCGCACAGGATGACGTTGTCGTTGCCCTCGCTCATGATGTACTCGGCAGCCATGAGCAACTCATCGACGGTGCCGGACATGCCGCGCTTGAGCAGGACCGGGGTCTTGGTCTTGCCGACCTCCTTGAGCAGGGGGAAGTTCTGCGCGTTGCGGGCGCCGATCTGCATGACGTCGATCTTCTTATCCAAGAAGACCTGCACGTCGCGCGGGTCCATGATCTCGGTGACGATCGGCATGTCGAGCTCGGCGGATGCCTCGCATAGCAGGTCCAGGCCGGCGGGACCCATGCCCTGGTAGGCGTAAGGGGAGGTGCGGGGCTTGTAGGCGCCACCGCGCAGCATCGTGGCGCCGGCGGCCTTTACGCGGCGTGCGATGCGAATGAGGTTTTCGCCCTCGACGGAGCAGGGTCCGGCGATGACCTGGAACTGGTCGCCGCCGATCTTGACGCCGTGGCCGCAGTCGATGACGGAGTCCTCAGGGTGGAACTTGCGGTTGGCACGCTTAAAGGGCTCGGAGACGCGCTGCACGCGCTCGACGACATCCATGGACTCGAGCAAGAACGGGTCGATCTTGGTCGTATCGCCCACCAGGCCGATGATGGTCTCGTTCTCGCCGCGCGAGACGTCGGTCTTGAGACCCTTCTTCTCAATCCAGCTGACGATATGGGCGACGGCCTCGTCGCTGGCGCTCTGCTTTAAAATCGCAATCATGGTGTGCCTCTCACCTCGATGGATAGCTCTTGCAAAAACGGCCCGCATCGCGAGCCGTTATATATGTGCATGAGAGTTTATACTAATTGTTTCACTTTTGCGTTCTAAGGTGAGCCTCTGCGCCGTGTCTCCCACGTAATTGCAAAGCTTTTTCTATTCTTTTGTTAGCCCGTGGCGCACTTGGGTATAATGCCAACCGTTCGCCCTATTAGCTCAGGGGATTAGAGCGTCTGCCTCCGGAGCAGAAGGCCGTTGGTTCGAATCCAACATGGGGCACCCTCGAACGTAAGACCGTCCGAACCTCGCATGGTCCGGGCGGTTTTCTTATACCGACGCGACGTGATGGGACAAGGTATGGCAGCAACGGATATCGAGCACGGACTCTCGACCGCCGAGGTCGAGGAGCGCATCGCCGCCGGTAAGATCAACCGCAACATGGAACTCAAGACCAAGTCGGTCCGCGAGCTCATCATCGAGAACCTCTGCACGCTGTTTAACTTGATCAACGTGGTCTTGGCGATTTTGGTGTTGCTGACCGGTTCGTTTAAGAACCTGACGTTCCTGTTCGTGGTGTTCTTGAACACGGCAATTGGCGTCATCCAGTCCATGCGCTCCAAGCGGATGGTCGATAAGCTTACGCTGCTCACCTCTAAGAAGGCCATCGCGGTGCGCGACGGCGCCGAGGTAGAGCTCGACCTGGACCAGATCGTGCTCGACGATATCATTCGCCTGGGGCGCGGCGACCAGATTCCCGCCGACGCCGTGGTGGTGTCGGGTGAGGCACTCGTGAACGAGAGCCTGCTGACGGGCGAGAGCGATCTCATCAAAAAGCAGCCCGGCTCCGAGCTCATGAGCGGCAGCTTTATCGACTCGGGCCTGCTGCGCGCCCGCGTGATCCATGTTGGCGCCGACAACTACGTGGCCAAGATCAACAACGAGGCCAAGTACGTCAAAAAGGTCAATTCCGAGATCATGAACGCGCTCAACGCCATCGTGCGCTTTGCGAGCCTCATTATGATTCCGCTCGGCCTGGCGCTCTTTGCCTCGAGTGTGAGCGAGCTGTGGGATGCCGCCGGTACGCCGGGCGATAGCGCGCTTTCGTGGTGTTTTTCCGAGCTGCTTGCCGGTCGCGTGCCTTCGTCGGCGCTGCTGTCTACGGTGGGCGCTCTTTTGGGCATGATTCCGCAGGGCCTGGTGCTGCTGACTTCGTCGGTGCTTGCCATCGCCACGGTGCGCCTGGCGCGCCGCAAGGTACTCGCGCAGCAGCTCTACTGTATCGAGACGCTCGCGCGCGTCGACGTGCTGTGCCTGGACAAGACGGGCACCATTACCTCGGGCCGTATGGAGGTCGAGGGTACCTACCCGCTGCCTGTTGAGGGCGTTGGCTTTGGCGCGGACTCGGACGAGGCAGCTGTCCCCGTCGAGACCACGGTCCTCGATTTTGCGCTTGCCAACGTAGCGCGTGCCACCTCGGCAGACGCCAACGAGACCTGTCAGGCGCTGCTCAACTACTACGCCGACCGCCCGGTCGAGGTGTCCGAGCCGCTGGCGGTCATTCCGTTCTCGTCGTCTAAAAAGTGGAGCGGCGCCTCGTTTGCGCAGGGCTCCTATGTGATGGGCGCAGCGCAATTTGTGCTTTCGGCGCGCGCCTTTGCGCAGGTCGAGAACCGTGTGGCCGAGCTTGCCGACACCTGCCGCGTGCTTGTGGTGGCCCGTGTGGACGGCTTTACGCCCGACGGCGATATGGCGGGCGAGGCCGAGCCCGTGGGCTTTGTGACCATTCGCGATGAGATTCGCACCTCGGCCGCCGAGACCATCGGCTACTTTAACGAGCAGGGCGTGACCCTCAACGTGATCAGCGGCGACGATCCGCGCACGGTGTCGTCGATCGCGCGCGTGGTGGGCGTTCCGGGGGCCGATGCCTACGTCGACGCCACGACGCTCGATACGCCGTCCAAGATTGATGCCGCGGTGGATCGCTACCACGTCTTTGGCCGCGTGACCCCGCAGCAGAAGCGCGAGCTCGTGCAGGCGCTCAAGCGCCGCGAGCATACCGTTGCCATGACGGGCGACGGCGTCAACGACGTGCTGGCGCTCAAGGAGGCCGACTGCTCCGTGGCCATGGCCGCCGGTTCCGATGCCGCGCGCAACGTGGCCGAAATCGTGCTGGTCGACAACGATTTTGCCTCGATGCCCGCCGTGGTGGCCGAGGGTCGTCGCTCCATCAACAACTTGCAGCGCTCTGCGGCGCTGTTTCTGACCAAGACGCTGTTCTCGATGGGCTTGGCGGCTCTGTGCATCGCGTTTCCGCCGTATCCCTTTGAGCCGATTCAGATGACACTCATCAACTTCTTCTGCATCGGCGCGCCGGGCTTTGTGCTGGGTTTGGAGCCCAACAACGCCCGCGTGAAGGGGTCATTCTTGACCAACGTGCTCAAACGTGCGCTGCCGGCGTCGCTGGCGGTCATTATGGCTGCGGCGCTCGATATCTTTGTGGCGCGCGTGTTCGGCTTTAACCAGCTCACGCTTTCGACCATGTGCCTGCTTACGTCGTGCGCGGCGAGCGTGAGCCTGATCTGGCGCATCTCGCAGCCGCTCACACCCTTGCGCGTGGTGCTCTTTGTATTTGTTGTCGTCGGCATCCTGGCGGGTGTTATCGGATTCCCGGAGCTGCTGTCCATCGCCAACCTGTCGATGGGCGAGGCCGTTATCTTACTGGCGATCGTCGTCTTTACCTGCACGGTGTTCTTTAAGCTCGCCACGATGATGGATTCGCTCGAGCCGCGTCGTCGCCATGCTGCCACCGGCTTTGGCCGTGGCGTTCGCGTCCGTCTGGGTCGCGGTGGCGGCAAGGTGAGCTCGACGGGTTCAACTGCCCAGCGTTTTGCCAAGCGCGTCGCCGCCGATATGGCGCAGCGCCGTGAGGAGCGCACCGCTCGCGAGGCCGAGGTTCGCGCGCTCGAGGGTGTGGAAAAGGCCCAACCCAAGAAAAAGAAGAGCGCGGGTGCCAAGCGCTCCCGTGTGACCAAGTCCGCCCAGGGCATTAAGGTCTCGATGCCGAGCAAAAAGAAAAAGCCCGCAAAGAAAGCCTAGTCCCAGTCGCCCCGGGGATGATTTTTCTGGCGATGTTGAATTGGTGCCTTGCTCCTGTGGGGGCGTGGCGATGCTATGCTCTAACCTCGACTGTATGAATTGCTCCGAAAAGAGGAAGCCGTGATTTGCCCGCATTGCCTTAAGACCATAGAGGACGGCGCCTCGTTCTGCCCCTATTGCAACGCATACGTTGGTCCGGGCGACGGTCCCGAGCATACCGAGTTCGTATTCTGCGATGGTTGTGGCGCACGCCTGTCCCCGCATGATCGCACCTGTCCCAAGTGCGGGCGCCCCGCCCCGGGCATCCTTTCCAAAGACGCGGCCGCATCCGATCTGGCGGCGGGCCGCACGGCCGGCTTTCCGCGCTTGACGCAGGAGCAGATCGATACCGAGGTGCCCCATGCGCCGGCCTCTGCCGCCGCGGTGCTCTCGGATGCCGCCGATCCCAACGAGACCTGCGTGCTGCCTGCCTTCGATAAGGACTTTGGCATCCCCAAGGTCGATATCCCCACACCGGTGTCCCTGCGCGATGATGTCCAGCCCAAAAAGCAAAAGGCCAAGCGCAAGGTCCATCCCGACGAGGATGCCTATCACAAGCACAAGCGCCATATCCCCAAACCGCTTATCGTCATCGCGGTGCTCGCCGCCGTGTGCGGTGGTGCGTATTGGTTTGTGACTGCCGATCCTATGGGCGTCATGCCCGGCTTCTACGACCAGTTTGGCCAGGCCGCCAAGACCACCTTCCCGTCGCGCCAAAAGGGCGAGGCCACCGAGAAAGAGTCCAAGCAAGAGGATGCGTCCGAGGTCGTTCAGGAGGAGACCGTCTTAACCGACGACCAGCTCTACGCCAGGCTCGACGGCCTGTACCAGACCATCGTGTCGTACAGCGACGATGATCAGATCGGCGAGGTCATCGATTCGTTTAATAACGGCTATCTGCGTACGCCGCTCTCCACCCGCCAGGAGCTGTCGCAGAGCGCTTATGCCCTGCGCGATCAGATTAAAAAGACCCAGGATGAGCTCAATAACCTCAAGGTTCAGGACGACACCGTCTATGCGGAGGACATCGATCATCTAAAGCAGCTTGCCCAGTGGATGTACGAGCGTGTCGACGTGATCTGCCAGAGCTGGGATATCTCGCTGTCCATTCCCGACGGCGAGTCGCTGAGCGCCCGTCAGAGCGAGATCCTGGCGCCCATCGCACAAGGCGGCAACAGCGCGCTTAACCAGTACGACGCCAACGTGAGCGCATGGAGACCGCAGCAACGTTCGTAATTTGTTGCCCTCCGGCGGCATAACCTGCGTGCGCAATTGATGGAAGCCCGTGCTTATTGCTACAATTTGACCAAATATGCTTTAAACGCACGAGGAAGGAACCACATGTTTGGTTTTAAGAAAGAGCTCTACACGCCCGAGTATCAGCTTGCCGGCGATGAGTGCGCGGTGATCGAGACGTCGAAGGGCACCATCAAGGTCAAGTTTGACGGCGAGGGCGCCCCCATCCACGTGGCGAACTTCTGCGAGCTTTCCACGATGGGTTTTTACGACGGCCTTAAGTTCCATCGCTATGTGCCCGGTTTTGTGATCCAGGGCGGCGACCCCAATACCCGCGATATGTCCGGCGCCGATGTCGCCGCCGGTCTTGAGGGCCCCGACGGCATGCCCGGTACCGGCGGCCCCGGCTACTGCATCAAGGGCGAGTTCGCTACCAACCCGCGTAACAGCCACGTCGACGGCGCGCTTGCCATGGCACGTTCGATGGATCCCGATTCCGCGGGTTCGCAGTTCTACTTCTGCCTGGGCGCCCAGCATAACCTCGACTCAGGCTACACCGTCTTTGGCACCACGGTCGAGGGCCTCGATGTGATTTCGCAGCTGCGTGCCGGCGACGAGATCGTCCACGTCGAGATCGTTCACGAGTAAAAGGGGACTTCCTTGAATAGCCAGCTGATCCAACAGGGCCGCGCCGCTTATCGCGCGGGTGATTATTCCGCTGCCGCCCAGATGCTCGGTGCGGCAAAGACCCCCAGTGAGATCATGGGCGAGGCCGACCATCTGCGCGGCAACGCCTTGATGCACCTGGGTATGTATGCCGAGGCCGCCGAGGCCTACGCCGCCGCCCTCAACGACGGTACCTATGGCAAGCGCGGCGCGCTGCTCACCAACCGCGGTAAGGCGCTTGCTGCCGTGGGTGACTATGCGACCGCAGCCCAGGTGTTCTCTGCCGCAACGCAGGATGCATCCTATGCCACGCCGTTTAAGGCGTATCTGGGTTTGGGCAACGCCCTGTTCCAGTCGGGTGATTATGCCAATGCCGGCACTGCCTTCCGTCAGGCCGCCATCGATGGTGCCAACCCGGCTCCCGCCGCTGCCCTTGGCGATCTTGGCCGCTGCTTCATTAAACTCGGCCGTCCGGCAGACGCCGTGGAGACCTACCGCACGGCCATCGACTTTGCCGGTCCGCGCGACGACACGCGTGCGCTTAACGCCGGTATGGGTGAGGCGCTCTCTGCCGCCGGTCGCCCCTCTGACGCGCTCGATGCCTTTAACGCCGCCACCGCCGATGGCATCTACCAGCTCACGCCCGAGCAGGCCGATGAGCTTGCCCGCGTGCAAGATTCCCTCGCTGCGCTTTCGGCCCAGACGGCCATGGCCACGGCTCCGGCGCCCGCGATGGATGCTCCCGCCGTCGACCCGCTCGACCCCACGGGCGCTACCGGTCAGTTTATGCCCGACCCCTCGGACACCGGCTTCTTCACCCTGTCCGAGTCCGAGATGGTTCAGCAGGACCGCAAGGAGGCCAAGGTCCGTCGTCGCCATCGTCATACGGGGCTCAAGGTCTTCTTGGTGCTGCTTCTGCTGATCGTCATTGCCGCAGGCGGTCTTGGCTTTGCCTACACGCGCGGCCTGGGCTTCCCTTCGCAGGAGTCTGTTGTCACCGACCTGTTCCAGGCCGCAGGTGACGGCGATACCGCCAAGGCCGAGTCCTGTCTGGCCTCCAGCCTGTCCGAGGACGCCAAGTCGATGATCATTTCCTCGATTCCGCAGGGCGCCACCGTCTCCATCGAGGGCATGGATCAGTCTATGACCGAGACCACCGCTAAGGTCAAGGCGTCGCTGTCCAAGGGCGGCGAGCAGGAGTACACCGTCAAGTTCGTGCGCTCCGACAACCATATCGGTTGGGCCGTCTCCTCGCTCGACATCGATCTCTCGGCCGCTGACAACCAGTAGTGACCTTATGAGATTTGGCGCTGCCCGGTGCTTCACCGCAAGTGAGGTGCCGGGCTTGCGCTAGTATGATGGGCTAGTAGTTTTCCAGCAATCATCCAACACATCAGGAGTTGCGTTGTTTTCTTTGATGGATATGTTCTTCGGTAGCTATGCGGGCGATCTTGCCATCGACCTCGGCACCGCCAACACGCTTGTCTCCGTGCGCGGCAAGGGCATCGTCATTCGCGAGCCCTCCGTTGTCGCCATCGACAAGAACGATGAGCGCATCCTGGCTGTCGGTATCGAGGCAAAGCGCATGCTCGGCCGTACGCCCGGTAACATTGTGGCTGTGCGTCCCCTTAAGGACGGCGTCATCGCTGACTTCGACGTTACCGAGGCCATGCTTCGCTATTTTATCGACAAGGCGTCCGAGAAGCGCTATCCGTGGACCCCGCGTCCGCGCGTTGTCGTCTGCGTCCCCTCCGGTGTCACGTCGGTCGAGAAGCGCGCCGTTTTTGAGGCTACGATCCAGGCCGGTGCCCGCCAGGCATACCTGATCGAGGAGCCCATGGCCGCTGCCATCGGCGCCGACTTGCCTGTCGAGGAGCCCACTGGCTCCATGGTCATCGATATCGGTGGCGGTACCACCGAGGTCGCCGTTATCGCCATGGGCGGTATCGTCGTGTCGCAGTCCATCCGCATTGCCGGTGACGAGTTTGATCAGGCCATCCTTACCCACGTTCGCGATGCCTATAACCTGGCTATCGGCGAGCGCACGGCCGAGGACATCAAGATCAAGGTCGGTTCTGCCGTGCCGCTCAAGGACGAGCTCGACGTCGAGGTCAACGGCCGCGACGTGATCACGGGCCTGCCCAAGACCGTGCGCATCGAGAGCGAGGAGATTCGTCGCGCGCTCAACAAGCCGCTCGACGAGATGGCCAAGGCCGTCAAGGACGCCCTCGACGCCACGCCGCCCGATCTTGCCTCGGATCTTATGTACTACGGCATCCTGTTGACCGGCGGCGGTGCGCTGCTGCGCGGTCTCGACGTGCGCTTGCGCGACGAGACCGGCGTTTCGGTCAACGTCAGCCCTACGGCGCTCGACAACGTCGTCAACGGCTGCGCCCGCGTGCTCGAGGCCAACGCGTTTGACGGTGGCTTCGTCCAGACCAATGCTTAATTTCCAAAAGGTGGATTCCATTTGGCACGATCTACGGGTTTCTCTTCAAATCTGAATACCAAGCGACAATCAACGGGTATGCGCCCGTTGATTGTTTTCAGCGTAATTTCGGTGCTGCTGCTTACGTTTTACATTCGCGAGGGCGAGGCGGGACCGATTCATGCCGTGCGTTCCAGCGTGACGACGATTACCTCGCCGGTGCGTTTTGTGGGCTCGGCTGTGGCCGCGCCCTTTAACGCAATCGGAAACGTGTTCTCAAACCTTACGGCTTCGCAAGACACCCTCGACGAGCTTAAGAAGCAAAACGAGGTCCTGACGTCAAAGGTTGCCGAGCTCTCTGAGGCTCAAAAGACCGCCGAGCGACTCGAGAGCCTGGTCGGTCTTCAGTCGACCTACAACCTCAAGTCCACCGCGGCTCGCATTGTCGGCGCGTCGGGCGATGCCTGGACCTCGACCGTTACCATCGACAAAGGCTCTGCCGACGGTCTTACCATCAACATGCCCGTGACGAGTTCTGCCGGTGTCATCGGTCAGATTATCGAGGTTTCGGCCAAGACCTCCACCGTCCGCCTGATTAGTGATGAGAACTCGGGCGTGTCCGCCATGGTGCAGGATACGCGTGCTCAGGGCATGCTGCAGGGGCAGCCCGACGGTACCCTGCGCCTGGAGCACGTGAGTGTCGACTCCGACGTGAAGGTGGGCGATATCATCGTGACCTCGGGCATCGGCGGCGTATTCCCCAAGGGCCTGCCGCTCGGTACGGTCTCGTCGGTGGAGAAGTCTGCCAACGATGTGTACTACACCATCGTCGTGCGCGCTCAGACAACGGCCGAAAACAACGAGGAAGTGCTGGTCATTACGTCGCTGACCGATGAGCAGTCGGCTTCGGACGAGGATGTGAGCAGCGCCAACAGTACGCCGCAGGGCACCTCGCGCGATGCGGCCACCAAGTCCAAAGATGAAAGCTCAGATGAAAACTCCGATGCGTCCGACACGACTGACTCGGGCTCGAGCGAATAGGGGGCATGTCCATGGATCTACACGAGCAGGGGGCGAGCTCCCGCACGTTTGTAATCGCCGCCGTTGTGTGCGTGCTGCTGCAGGCAGGCCTGGCGCCGCAGATTTCCATTGCGGGCGGTCGCGTCAACTTTATGATTATCCTGGTATGCCTGAGCGTGTTCTCGGGCGATCCCACGCGGGCTGTCGTCTGCGGTTTTTGCAGTGGCCTGTTCTATGATCTTTCCGCCGCTGTTCCGGTGGGAATTATGTCGCTGCTGCTGACGGTGGGCAGTTTTGCCCTGGTGCACAGCGCGGCCGGTCAGACGGGCGGCTCCCCGAGCGCGCGCGGTATTACCGTGGGCGCCTTCGCGCTTGCCATCAACGTGGTTTACAGCATCATCTTGCTGTTTATGGGTCTGGAGACGAGCTTTGTGGTGGCTGTTTTTGGCCATGCACTGCCGTCTTCGATCCTGACGGGTCTGGTTGCCATTCCGTTTTTGATGTCCGGTGTCGTGCCGCAGTCCGGTTACGGATTCTCCGCACGCGGTGGTCGTCAGACGGGCATGCGCTTTAAGCCCAAGACCCGCAAACTCAAATAGGGAGGCTCATAGATGTCTTCCCAGATGACGGTTATCATCGCCGGTATCGTGCTAGTCGTGGCCATTGTTGTCGCGCTGGTCATCATGCGCCGCGGCGATTCCCGTTTTACCTACGATACGCAGCATGGAACGGCCCCGCGCGCCACCGAGGGCGAGGGCAATACCGCCGCGACCGCCTTCAAGGGCCGCTTCTCCATCCTCACCGCCGGCGTGGGCGCGATGTTTGCCGCACTCGCCGTCAAGCTGTGGGGTATGCAGATGGTCTCGTCGGACTACTACGACAAGCAAGCCAAGAGCAACCAGACGCGTACCGTCACCACGCCGGCTGTGCGCGGGCGGATCCTTGATCGCAATGGCGTGGCACTTGTGCAAAACCGTCCCTCACTTGCCGTTGTCGCCTATCGCGACCTGGCCGATGACACCGTGCTGGTGCATCACCTCGCGAATGTGCTCGGCATGCCCTACGTCGCGGTGCTGCGCAATATCCAGGACAATTCCGAGGGCGCCCAGAGCCTACATACCATCGCGACGGACGTGCGCCGCTCCACGGTTGCCTATATCAAGGAGCATGCCGGCGAGTTCCCGGGCGTGAAGATTGCCGAGCGCACCGAGCGCCAGTACCCGTACGGCGAGACGGCTTGTCACATTTTGGGCTATACCGGCACCATTACCTCCGAGCAGCTCGAGGCGCAGAACAAGAAGGCTTCGGGCGATAACAATAGCGCCGCCGGTCAGATTACGTACCAGTCGGGCGATATCGTGGGCCAGGCGGGCGTCGAGAGCTACTACGAAAACTTGCTGCAGGGTATTCGCGGCGAGCAGACGGTGAAGGTCGATGCCTCGGGCAATGTGACCGGACAGGCCGGCGCTGTGCCCGCCAAGGCCGGCTCCGACATCAAGCTCACGCTTGACCTCAAGATTCAGCAAGCCTGCGAGACGGCGCTTGCAAGTGCCATTGAGCTCGCTAAGACCACAGGCCACAGCGACGCCGGCAACGGTGCCGTGGTGTGCCTCGACCCCAATAACGGCGAGATTCTGGGCATGGCCAGCGAGCCCAAGTTCGATCCTTCGGTGTTTATCGGCGGCGTCTCCAACGATGTTTGGACCGAGCTCAACGATGACGAGGGTTCGCATCCGCTGCTCAACCGCGCCATTAGCGGCCAGTACATGTCGGCTTCGACCATTAAGCCTCTCTCGGCCTTGGCGGGCCTTGAGTTTGGAACGTACACGTCGAGTCAGACGACCAACTGCACGGGATATTGGACCGGCTTGGGCAAATCTTGGGGAAAATACTGCTGGCTGCACTCCGGTCACGGCACGATGACGCTGCAGTCCGGTATCGCCAACTCCTGCGACCCCGTGTTCTACGATATGGGCAAGGCGTTTTTCTACAACGACCAGCATCCCGAGGGCCTGCAAGAGGTCTTTCGTCGCTGGGGCCTGGGCAAGACCTGCGGTATCGATCTGCCGAGCGAGGGCGCGGGACGCATCCCCGACGCCGAGTGGAAAGAGTCGTACTTTACCGACGCCTCGGCCGAGGACCGCAAGTGGAACGCTGGCGATATGACGAACATCGCCATCGGCCAGGGCGACATTCTGGTGACACCGCTGCAGATGGCCTGCGCCTATATGGGCATTGCCAACGGCGGCAAACAGTATGTGCCGCATGTGTTTTTGTCGGCGGTATCGCGCGATGGCGACGGTGACGCTTACAA
Organism: uncultured Collinsella sp.; assembly: GCA_958435945.1. Classification (GTDB taxonomy): domain Bacteria; phylum Actinomycetota; class Coriobacteriia; order Coriobacteriales; family Coriobacteriaceae; genus Collinsella. Next base: position 44,982 of record CAUBIC010000004.1, read on the forward strand.
GTACAACGGCAAGGGCAAGAAGAAGCGCCTTGAGGCCAAGATCAACAGCGATTCGGATTTGGCTCTTGTTCGCAACGGCATGCACGATGTGATTTACTCCGCGTCGACTTCGACCGCCGCGCACTTTAACTCCCTGACCCCTACGGTCTACGGCAAGTCCGGCACGGGCGAGAAGAGCGGCGAGGACGATTACGCGTGGTTTTGCGCCTACGCGCCGGCCGATGACCCCAAGTACGTGATTGTCACTGTCTTGGAACAGGGCGGTGGCGGCTCCGATACCGCGTTGCACGTCGTGCGCGATGTCCTCGGTGCGATTTATGACGAGCCCGACACGTCGACGGCCACGGGCGATTCTTCGGTTCGATAGGAGGTTGCGATGGACTTTTCGCCGGCGGACCTGTTCCGCTCAACCAAAACCGGCTCTCGCAGCAGCCTGGACCGCGTTAACAAGCAGCTCTCGGCCTCGCGCGGCACGTTCCGCCAGAAGGTACACATCGGTGTGCTGCTGGCTACCGTCGCGCTCGTTGCCTATGGCGCCATCATCATTTGGTCTGCGTCGCAGTTTAAGGCCGATGCCTCATTTTCGCGCCACCTGTTGGGCATCGGCATCGGTGCGGTGCTTGCGGTGCTCGTCTGGCGTACCGATCTGCGCGGTATCTCTAACTTCTCGACGGCGCTGCTCGTCATCGACCTCATTGTGATTTTCTCGCCCAAGATTCCGGGGCTGTCCTATACGGGCGGTCTGGGCATGACGGGCTGGATCAAGATTCCCGGTATCGGTCTTACCTTCCAGCCGGTCGAGCTCGCCAAGCTCATCACGATCTTCTTTATCGCCACACTTGGTTCGCAGTACAACGGCCGCATCGATACCGCCCGCGACTACATTAAGCTCTGCGGCATGCTCTCCGTTCCGTTTTTGGCCGTCGTCGCCATGGGCGACCTGGGTTCGGGCCTGGTCGTGTTGGTGTCGGGTGCCGTTGTGATCTGCATGAGCGGTGCGCGCCGCGAATGGGTGCTGTCGACCTTGGCTCTGCTCGTGGGTTTGGTGGCGCTCATCCTGGCGCTCGATTCTGTGCTCGATTCTCTTTTGGGCCATGACGTTTTGATCAAGCAGTACCAGATGAACCGTCTGACCGTCTTTATCGACCCCGATAATGCCGATTCGGACGATGCCTACAACTTGCAGCAATCGCTCATCGCGGTTGGATCGGGTGGCTTTTTCGGTAAAGGTCTGGGCCATGCGACGCAGTCTGCCGGTGGCTTTCTGCCCGAGTTCCACACCGACTTCGTCTTTGCCTTTTTGTCCGAGACCTTTGGCTTCTGCGGCTCCTTTTTGCTGCTGTGCCTGTACGTGCTGCTCATGTTCTCGACGATTCGCGTCGCCTTTAAGTGTGAGTCTCTGTTCCTACGCTTGTCATGCGTGGGTATCGTCGGCATGTGGGCATTCCAGACCTTCGAGAACATCGGCATGTGCATCGGCATGATGCCGATTACCGGTATTCCGCTGCCGTTCATTAGCTTCGGTTCGTCCTCGATGATGATCCAGTTGCTGACGGTGGGTATCGTACAATCCATATGGCGGCATCGTTCGGGCGCCGCGTAACCGCTGGAGGGGTTTGCTATGAAGATTCCCGTGGACAAGCTGACCCGCGTCTTTAAGATGGGCGCGACCACCAAGAAGGATTCCGACACGCCGGTTCGCGTGTCCGTCTACCTCGATTCGTCTGCCTCGCGTTTTTTGGTCGAGACGGTGCGCGATGCCTTCGTGCCGCAGACGACGTCTGGCATTGTGCGCGTTGAGCGCCTGGGTGAGGACCGTATCGTCCCCAAGACCGATACCGACGTGGTGCTGGTCCTTTCGTGCGGATCCGACCGTCTGGAGAGCGCTGTACAGGAGCTTGTGATTGCCGGCGCCCCCGTGTGCGTGCTGGCCGAGTCTGCTGTCGAGGTGCCTTTTATCCAGGAGTCCACGCCCATGCTCGGCGCGGTGGCGGCCACCGATAAGACGTATCTGCTCGAGACGCTTGCCCGCTGGATTCTCGATCGCACGGACAAGGAGACGGCCTTTGCGGCGAACTTTGCTTTTATGCGTATTGCGGCCGCTAACCGCATCATCACCTCGTGCGCGCTTACCAATATGGCGACGGGCGCGCTGGTGTTTTTGCCGGGGGCCGATTATCCCGTTATGGCGCTGGCGCAGGTGGGCATGCTCTTTGAGCTCGCGGCCATCTTTGGACGCGGTATTAAGCCCGAGCGCGGTTATGAGGTCGCGGGCGTGCTTGCCGGCGGCTTGGTGCTCCGCGCCGTCACCCGCGCCCTGGTAAAGCAGACGCCGCATATTGGGTTTGCCGTCAAGGCGCTGACCGCCGCCGCGGGAACCTATGGCATGGGCCGTGCGCTCGTGTCGTTGTATGAACGCGACATCGACTACAGCCGTGCCAACGAGGTGGCTGCCGCCACGTTCTCGCGCGTCCGCGACCTGGTGACCACGGTTGCCGGCGCTACTCGTCCCATGGGTCCCTTTGAGGACGCATCTGATCTCGCTGCTTAGGGGTTTCTTTTGCGCGCTGTGTACCAAGACTGTTTTCATTTGATTGAGCCCCTGCTCGCAAAGGTCGAGAAGCCGAGTCGCTATATCGACCATGAGTGGGGCACGCTCTCCAAGGCCGATGCCGATTACCGCTGCTGCATGATCTACCCTGACGTGTATGAGGTCGGTCTGCCCAACCAGGGCATCGCCATTCTCTATAACATCCTCAATCAGGCCGAGGGCATTTCCTGCGAGCGCGGCTATGTGCCGTGGCCCGATATGGGCGATGCCATGCGCGAGGCGGGGATTCCGCTGCTGTCGCTCGAGGGCGCGGCGCCTGTGGCCTCGTTCGATATCGTCGGCATGCATGTGCCGCACGAGATGGCCGTCACCAACTTCCTCGAGGCGCTCGACCTCGCCGGCATTCCGCTGCTCGCGGCCGACCGTACCGAGGACGATCCCATCATCGTCGCCGGTGGTCCCTCGGTCTATAACCCCGAGCCGTATGCGGCCTTCTTCGATGCCATCCTCATTGGCGAGGGTGAGGAGTCGTTGCTCGAGATCTGTCAGCTGCATCGCCGCTTGCGCGACGAAGGCGTCTCGCGCGCTCAGATTGTCGAGCAGCTCGCGACGGTCGCCGGTACCTATGTGCCGTCTCTGTATGAGGTGCGCTATGACGAGCCCTGCTCGCCGCATGGCTACACCGTGCCGCGCGAAGGCAAGGACGTCCCGCAGGTAGTCTATAAGCGCGTCGTTGAGGACTTTGGAGCTACTAATCCGCTGTCGCAGTCGTGCGTGCCCTACGCGCAGCTCGTTCACGACCGCCTGTCGATTGAGATTCTGCGCGGTTGTGCCCGCGGCTGCCGTTTTTGCCAGGCCGGTATGACCTATCGTCCGGTGCGCGAGCGCTCGGCCGACCAGATTGTTTCCTCGGTGATCCAGGGCCTGCAGAAGACTGGCTATGACGAGGTGTCGCTCACCTCGCTTTCGACCACCGACCACTCCTGCATCCGCGATGTGCTCGGCAGGCTCAACCGCCGCCTGGAGGATACGGGTATTCGCGTATCCATTCCCTCGCAGCGCCTGGATTCGTTTGGCGTGGATATGGCCGAGTCGGTCGCCGGCGAAAAGAAGGGCGGCCTGACGTTTGCCCCCGAGGCCGGCAGTCAGCGCATGCGCGACATCATCAACAAGAACGTGACCGAGGAGGACTTGGACCGTGCGGCCAAGGCGGCCTTTGAGGCCGGCTGGAATCGCATGAAGCTCTACTTTATGATGGGCCTTCCCGGCGAGCGCGACGAGGATATCGTGGCCATCGCCAACCTGGCCGACCACGTGCTCGAGCTCGGCCGCTCCGTGGTTCCCAAGGCGCGCCGCGGCTCCGTCTCGGTGTCCATCTCGGTGTCGGTGTTTATCCCCAAGGCCGCCACGCCGTTCCAATGGTGCCCGCAGCTCGATTACGACGACGTCAAGCGCCGTCAGAAGCTGCTCATTACGAGCGTTCGTAACCGTGCGGTCCGCGTTCACTACCACGATGCCGAGACCTCGCTCGTCGAGGCCGCGCTGTCCCGCGCCGGTCGCGACATGACGCCGGTCATTATCGACGCCTGGCGTGCGGGCTCGCGTTTTGACGCCTGGGTGGAGCATTTTTCGCTCGACAACTGGAAGTCGGCTGCGGCCAAAAACGGTATCGATCTCAACGAGCTCGTGCACCTGCCCTACGAACTGGACTGGCGCCTGCCCTGGGAGCACGTGAGTCCCGGCTGCTCGCGCGGCTTCCTCGAGCGCGAATACCGCCGCTCGCTGGAGGGTGTCACGACCCCCGACTGTACCCGCACGTCGTGCACCGGCTGCGGAATCTGCCCCACGCTCCACGCCAAGAACGTATTGGTGGGTGATCGCGCATGAGTGAGCGCCTGACCGACAACCCCACGCTCTTTAGGCTTCGCGTTCGCTATGGCAAGCGCGACCGCCTTAAGTACCTGGGTCATCTCGAAGTGATTCATACCATTGAGCGCATCGTGCGTCGCGCGGGGCTGCCCTATGCCGTGACGCAGGGCTTCTCTCCGCACATGCGCGTGGGCTTTTCGTCGGCGCTGCCGGTGGGCACGTCGTCGACTTGCGAGTGGTATGACCTGTTTATGACCGAGTTCGTTGCACTCGGCGAGGCGTTTGAGCGCCTGGCGGCGGCATCTCCGTCCGATCTGGCCCCCATCGAGGCGGCATACATCGACGTGCGCACGCCGGCGCTGACGGCGCAACTTACGCGTCTGTCGTATCGTATCGATCTGCATCTTGACCCTGAGGCAACGGTGGACGCCGACGAGGTGCGTCGCGCTATCGATACGCTGCGCGCGGGCCACGGCATCGACTACGCACGCGGCAAAAAGAGCAAACGCCTAGACCTTGACCACACGCTGGTGGGCTATGAGCTTAAGGCAGGGGAGCGCCCGGACCATCTGGTGCTCATGCTCGACACCCATGCCGATAATGAGGGCTCCATGCGTCCGGAAATTTTGCTTTCTGCCGCTGATGTTTTGTTGCAGGGCTTGACCCCGGGCGTCGATGCCCCTATTGTTTCCACCGGTATGCAAGACCTCGTGACCATCTGCTCCTACGATGTCGAGCGTCAGAATCAAGCATGCGAGGACGACGAGGGCCGACTCGTCAGCCCCATACCTGTGCGAACTTGTGGATTTGCTCCACATACTCGTTGACGGGGGTATTATCGCCTGCTACTATATTCGGCTGTTGCACTAACTGATGCATGAAGGGCAAGTAAACATGTACGCAATCGTTAACACGGGCGGCAAGCAGTACAAGGTCGCCACCGACGATGTCATCACCGTCGAGAAGATCGAGGGCAATGAGGGCGATAAGATCACCCTGCCGGTTATCTTCCTCAACGATGGTAAGAAGATCGTCACCGATCCCGACAAGCTGGCCAAGGCCAAGGTTACCGCTCAGATCGTTGAGCAGTTCAAGGGCGAGAAGCAGCTGGTCTTCAAGTTCCACAAGCGCAAGCGCTATCGTCGTCTGAAGGGTCACCGTCAGCAGCTCACCAAGCTGAAGATCGTGAAGGTTCAGGCTACCTCCCGCGCCAAGAAGGCTGTCAAGGCAGAGGCTGAGGCTGTTGCCGAGGCTCCCGTCGCCGAGTAGATTACACTCGTAACGAAAGAGTAGGTATACACAATGGCACACAAAAAAGGACTCGGTTCCTCCCGTAATGGCCGTGACTCCCGCGGTCAGCGCCTTGGCACGAAGCGCTATGCCGGCCAGACGGTAACCACGGGCACGATTCTCGTCCGTCAGCACGGCACGCACATCCACCCGGGTGAGAACGTTGGCCGTGGCAAGGACGACACGCTGTTCGCGCTGGTCGACGGTACCGTTGAGTTCCACAAGGGTATCAAGCACAGGGTCAGCGTACGCCCGCTCGCGAACGCGTAATTCACCCTTCATAGAGCACATATGTGGGAGGCACTTGAGTTTTAGGATTCAAGGGTCTCCCTCTTTTTTGTAGGAGGCGATTCTGTTGTCACAGTTCACCGATATCAGCCGAATTAACGTTTGCGGCGGCGACGGCGGAGCCGGATGCATGTCGTTTAGGCGCGAGGCATTTGTTCCCAAGGGCGGCCCCGATGGCGGCGACGGCGGTCGTGGCGGCAACGTCGTTATCCAGGCCGACGCTCAGCTTTCCTCGCTGATCGATTACCGCTTTAAGCATCACTTCCGTGCCGAGCGCGGCACGCATGGCCAGGGTGCCCGTCGCAACGGCAAGAGCGGTGAGGACCTGATTTTGAAAGTCCCCATGGGCACCGTAGTCCGCGAGCTCGATCCCGAGACGCAGACCCCGATGTTCGAGATTGCTGACCTGGTGCACGACGGCGAGCGCGTTGTCGTGGCGCCCGGTGGTGCTGGCGGTCTGGGCAACACTCACTTTGTGACGTCGGTGCGTCGCGCGCCCGCGTTTGCCCAGCTCGGCGAGCCTGCTGAGGAACACTGGATTGAGCTCGAGATGAAGCTTATGGCCGATGCCGCACTTGTGGGCTTTCCCTCGGTGGGCAAGTCCTCGCTCATCGCGCGCATGAGCGCTGCCCGTCCCAAGATCGCCGACTACCCCTTCACCACGCTTGTGCCTAATCTGGGTATGGTGCGAGCCGGCGAGTACTCCTATGTCGTCGCCGATGTCCCGGGTCTTATCGAAGGCGCGAGCGAGGGCCGTGGCCTGGGCCATCAGTTCCTGCGCCATATTGAGCGCACTGCTTTGATTATGCACGTTGTCGATATGACGGGCGGATTTGAGGATCGCGATCCGGTTGAGGACTATCGCATCATCAACCGTGAGCTCGAGCAGTATGGCGCTGAGCTTTCTGAGCGTCCGCAGATCGTCGTCGCTAACAAGTGCGATGCGCCGGGCACGGCCGACAAGATTGCCGACCTTAAGCGTGCGGCGCTCGACGACGGGCATATGTTCTTTGCCGTGTCCGCTGTGACGGGTGCCGGTCTCAACACGTTGATGCTTGCCGTGGGCGAGCAGGTGGCCAAGCTCCGCGCTGAGCTGGCGGTCTCTGATGAGCCGGTCGATTTGCGCGACGAGGAGTGGGAGCGTCGCCGCCTGCAGCGCGAGAAGCGCTTCCGTATCGTCCAGGAGGAGCCCGGTGCCTTCCGCGTGGTCGGTCGCGCCATCGAGCGCTTGGTTATCCAGACCGACTGGGAAAACGAGGAGGCCGTCATCTACCTGCAGCATAAGTTTTCCCGCATGGGCGTTGACGATGCGCTCCAAAAGGCCGGCTGCCGTGCCGGCGACGAGGTTCGCATTTGCCAGCGCGCCTTTGACTTTGAGGGCGCCGAGGACTTCTCGGAGTTCGAGGACGAGCTTGAGGACGGTAGCGAGGACGTCGCCGTCGAGGTCGTTGATGTCGAGGATGTCGCGGACGATAGCTTGGAGGCTGTCGACGCGGTGGATGCCATTGACGGTACTGATGACGCTGTTGCTGCGGAAGACGTCGAGACCCCGGAGGGCGAGTAGGCCATGTCGCTGCGCGGTGGAATCGGTCTGCCCGAGCTTCCCATAGAGGACGGGCAGGAGTTTAGGCTCGGCATTATGGGTGGTACCTTTGACCCCATCCATTACGGTCACCTGGTGACCGCCGAGCAGGCACGTGAGTCCCTCGACTTGGACGCCGTGCTCTTTATGCCGGCGGGCTCGCCTGCCTTTAAACTCGACAAACCGGTGACGCCGGCCGAGGACCGTTATGCCATGACGGTCCTCGCGACCGCCGCGAACCCGGCCTTTTTGGCAAGCCGCTTCGAGATCGATCGTGCCGGTATCACCTACACAGCCGATACGCTGCGCGCCCTTCGCGAGTTTTACCCGCCACAGGTGAAGCTTTACTTTATTACGGGTGCCGATGCGATTATCGATATTGTGACCTGGCACAATGCTGATGAGATTGCCGAGCTGGCAACCTTTATTGCTGCGACGCGTCCCGGCTTTGACATCGATACGGCGCGAGCGCGGATTAAGGAATCGGGACTGCCATTCGACGTGCGCTATATCCAGATTCCGGCACTGGCGATTAGTTCGACCAACATTCGCAAGCGGGTTGCTCGCGGCATGAGCGTGCGCTATCTTACGAGCGAGTCCGTACTCGGCTATATCCGCAAGCGTGGCCTGTATGCCGATCTTGGGCAAGACGATTTTGATTGATGGGGGAGAACGTTGTCGGTAGAAGAACAGTTTGAGGACGACGAGCGCGCGCTCTTGACGCGTATCCACGAATTGCTCGATGTGCGCATGAAGGATAAGCGTAAGCGCTACGTGCATTCGCTCGGGGTTGCCGAGACTGCGTTGCACCTAGCCGAGGTGTACGGTGTCGACCGCTTTGATGCCGCTGCCGCCGGCCTGATCCATGACTGGGACAAGGTGCTCTCCGACGACGAGCTGGTCACGCGCGCTCTGCATTATGGCATTAAGATTGCCGGCTCTCCTTCTGCCGCGACGCCGCTTTTGCATGGCCCGGTTGCCGCCTATGAGCTTCCGCAGCTTTTTCCCGAGCTGTCGCCGGCGGTCTTTCAGGCTGTCGACCGTCACACCGTGGGCGCTTGCGACATGACGCCGCTCGATATGGTGGTCTTTGTGGCCGATGCCATCGAACCCAACCGCCACGGTGATTATGCCCATGCGCTGCGCAAGATGGTGGGGAAGTCCTCGCTCGACGAGTTGTTCTTCTCCTGTTTTGCGCAGGGTCTGGTCTATGTGATCCAGACCGGGCGTTATCTTTATCCCACGGCTATTACGATTTACAACCATTACGCCCAGCTGCGCTAGCTCGGGCTGTCTAGAAAGAGGTATTCCATGGCCGACGAGACCATGACCGACGAGCAGATTCTTGAAGGTGTGGAGCACAAGAGCTTCGTTGCCACGTCCGATCGCACTGCCGCCTCGCTTTCCGCGAGCGGTGTCGCCGCCGAGGATGTCGCCCGCGCTGCCGCGCAGGCCGCCTACGACAAGAAGGGCGAGGACGTGCAAGTGCTCGACCTGACCGAGCTTTCCGACGTGTGCGACTACTTTGTCCTCGCTACCGGCACCAACAACCGTCAGGTTGATTCCATCGTCGACGAGATTGAGGAGAAGGTCGCCGAGGCTTGCGGCGAGCACCCGTTTTCCATCGAGGGCCGCGAGCAGAAGACCTGGATGCTCATGGACTACGGTTCGGTTGTCGTCCACGTCTTCACTCCTGAGGCGCGCGAGTTCTACCGTCTCGAAAAGCTCTGGGGCGACGCCCCCCAGCTTCCCCTCGACCTCCTCTAGTAGCTCATTTGGGACGGGCTTTTTAGCTAACCTTTACCGTTCGCCGGGCAGCTGCATCATTCGCAGCTGCCCGGTTTTCTTTTTGCCATAGGGACTAATCGTTGAAGCGGGATTGGCGGCCGAAGGATAGGGCGGTGTCGCCGAACTTGTCTCGGACGGCGTCGATGGCGAGCGAGAGGTCGCGACGGTCGCTGGATTGGGCTCCGCGGTCGTCGATTTCGCAGAACAGGTCGGTCTGGATACCGCCCTGATGGTCAAAGTCGCTCATGCCGACGCCCGCCAGGCGCACATGCATCCCTTCCTGCCAGATGTTGTCGAGCAGTTCGAGCGCCACTGCCACGAAGATGTTCTCATCGTCGGTCGGATGGGGCAGCCGGCGCTGTGCCGAGCGTCCGCTTCCATACGAATACTTGAGTTTGAGCGTCACCGTGGCGCCCGTTAGTCCCTGACGGCGCAGACGGCGTCCCACTGACTCTCCCAATAGCGCAATCGCCGCTTCGATGTCCTCACGCTCAGTCAAATCTTTCGCAAAGGTGCGTTCATTGCTGACCGACTTGACCTCGCGCTCTTCATCGAGGCTCGTGACTTCGGAGAGTTCGAGTCCCAGCGCACGCTGGCGCATGCGTTCGCCGCTGATGCCAAAAATAGAGGCCAAGGTGGATTTCGGTGCGCGGGATAGCTCGCCGAGCGTGTAGATGCGCATGCGGCGCAGTCGCTCTTCTGCCGAGCGCCCGATGCCGCTCATGGCAGATACCGGCAGCGCTGCCAAAAAGCGCTGCTCGGTTCCAGGGCGCACGATGGTCAGCCCAAATGGCTTGTCCCGCTCGCTTGCGATCTTTGCGACCGTCTTGTTACAGCCCACGCCAATGGAGCAGGTCACCCCCAGCGCCGCCACACGATCACTGATGCGCCGCGCTACCAGCAGTGGGTCCTCGGGCGCAAAACGACCCGGTGTGATATCGATAAAGGCCTCGTCGATGGAAACGCGCTCCACGCGCGGTGTCTCATCGGCGAGAATCGCCATGACCTGTGCGCTCACCTCACGGTAGCGATCGAAGTGTCCGTGCGTCCAAATGGCCTGCGGGCACAGGCGCCGCGCCTCGGCCGAGGCCATGGCAGAATGCACGCCAAAGCGACGTGCCTCATACGAACACGTGGACACGACGCCGCGTGACTTGGCGTCTCCGCCCACGATGAGCGGCTTTCCGCGCCATTCGGGATGATCGAGCATCTCCACGCTCGCAAAAAATGCATCGAGGTCCATCAGGCCCACCGCTGGACCCGTCCAGGGCGGCGGCGTGACGCCCGCAGCATCCTCATAACCGTATGTATGTTCGCGTCTTTCCATGTCATGAGTATACCGCGCAGCTCATGTGGGGTGCGTGTATGTGCTTGCAAATCGCGAATTCTTGTCTAAGATATGGATTTGCCCTCGACTACACCGAAGAAGTTGGTCTCACGGACTTCACCTGCCCGCGTCGATGGCGTATTATGTTCAACTGTTTGTTTGTAGTTGCAGCCTAAAGCTGCTTGGTTGGAGGAGTTTCCTTTGGCAGTCAAGATTCGCCTTGCTCGTCACGGCGCTAAGAAGCGTCCGTACTACCGTGTCGTCGTCGCCGATTCCCGCGCCCCGCGTGACGGTCGTATCATCGAGGAGGTTGGCCGCTACAACCCGATGACCGCCCCCAAGACCATCAACCTCGACCTCGAGAAGATTGCTGACTGGCAGTCCAAGGGCGCTCAGCTCACCGACGCCGTCACCGCTCTGGTCAAGGCCGCCAACGAGGGCGAGAAGACCGAGACCGTCGTCAAGAAGTCCAAGAAGCAGCTCGCCAAAGAGGCCGAGGCCGCTAAGGCTGCCGCTGAGGCCGCTGAGGGCGCCGAGGAGTAAATCGTGCCTGAGGTTGACGCTGCACAGCTCGAGGGTGAGGCAATGCTCTCAGATCGCATCGCCGATCTCGTCGAATATCTCGTTGTTCAGATCGTCGACGACCCGGATTCCGTGAGCCTCGAGGTCATCGATGGCGACGACGCCTCCACGATTGAGGTTTCGGTTGCCGAGGATGACGTCGCTAAGGTCATCGGCCGTCGTGGCCGTACCATTAAGGCCATTCGCACGCTCGCCCGTGCACTGGCCGCTCGCCTCGACACCGCTGTCGAGGTAGAGGTTCTGGGCTAGGACCTTGAGGTCCCAGTACAAAAACATCGCCCGTGTGGTCAAGCCGCACGGAAGGAAGGGGGAGGTCCTCGCGCAGCCGCTGCGGGGGCTTCCTTCTGTATTGGAGCCGGGTATGCGTGTTGCCTTGACGCCGCCGGCGCTCAAGCGCGACCGTTTTTGCACGGTCGTGTCCGTCACCGATACGGGCGATGGCGATCTGGTTTCGTTTGAGGGCATAGACGACTTGACGGCCGCCGAGGGCATCACCGGATGCTATGTGCTGGCCAATCGTGACGACTTCGAGCTCGATTCGCTCGACGCCGCCTATACCGACCTCATGGGTCGCGAGGTGGTCGACGAGCGCTTTGGCTCGCTCGGCACGATTGTCGAGATCATGTCGACGCCCGCCAACGATGTTTGGGTTGTCGAGGGCGATCGGTACGGCGAGGTGCTGATTCCCGTGGTCGAGCAGGTTGTGCTCGATCTTCCCGACACAGGAACAATTTCCGTCCACGTTATGGACGGCTTGATCGATATGGACAAGTAGGGAGGACAGCATGCTGATCGAGACCCTTTCGGTCTTTCCCGAGATGTTTGAGCCCGTCATGTCCACGTCGATTTTGGGCCGCGCCCGCAAGGCCGGCCTTTTTGATTTTAAGGCGTATAACCTGCGCGATTGGACGCACGACCGCCATCGCACCGTCGATGACGAGCCGTATGGCGGCGGGCAGGGCATGCTCATGAAGGTCGAGCCCATCGCCGAGGCCATCGAGGCCATCAGCTCCGAGGGTCCCAAGCCCACCGTGGTGTTCTTCACCCCCTGCGGCGAGCCCTTTACGCAGCATGTGGCCGAGCGCCTGCTCAAAAGCGAGCGCTTGCTGTTTGTGTGCAGCCGTTACGAGGGCGTCGATGAGCGCGCATATGCGTATGCCGATGAGCGTCTATCGATCGGCGACTACGTGCTCACGGGCGGCGAGCTGCCCGCTATGGTCGTAGCCGATGCCGTCGTACGGCTCATTCCCGGAGCCTTGGGCGACGAGATGAGCAACGTGGACGAGTCCTTCTCGACCGCTGAGGACGGTGGCCTGCTCGAGTACGCGCAGTACACCCGCCCCGCCGAGTTCAATGGCGAGGGCGTGCCGCCGGTGCTCGTAAGCGGCGACCACGCCAAGGTCGATGCCTGGCGTCGCAAAAACGCCATCGAGCGTACCTGTCGCTGGCGTCCCGATCTTATCGAGACGGCACGTCTTACGCCCAATGAGCGCGCGTACGCGCAGGAGATCCTGGACGCTTCGTTTTCGCAGAGCGAGGAGTGAGAATGGTTCCATCGCAGCATTCCGTGCTAAAGGGTGCGTTTGAGTGGGTCGTGGTTGTCGCAATCGCGCTGGTCGCCACCTTCTTGATTCGCTCGTTTGTGGTCGAACCCTTTGTGGTGCCTACCGGTTCCATGGAGTCCACGATCGAGATCGGAGACCAGATTCTGGCGCAGAAGGTGACGCTCGAACTCGGACAGCCCGTCAAGCAAGGCGATATCGTGGTGTTCCACAACCCCGATGCCACGTCCGAGCATGACGTGCTGGTAAAGCGCGTTATTGCCACGGCCGGCCAGACGGTCGACCTGCAGGACGGCAAGGTCGTCGTCGATGGCCAGGCGCTCGACGAGGACTATACGACTGGCATGAGCTGGCCGCTTTCGGTCCAAGCCCCCGGCGCTCAGGTGAGCTATCCCTACACCGTCCCTGACGACTGTGTGTGGGTGATGGGCGACAACCGCGAGAACTCTGCTGACTCCCGCTACTTTGGCCCGGTCGACCGCTCCGACTTGATTGCCGTGGCGCTTGTGCGCTACTGGCCGCTCAACCGTATCGGCGCTATCGATTAAAAACCGCTATAGTACAGTACCTAACCGTGTAATCGTTTCGACGAGGGGATATAAGAGGCATGAACGCTTCATCGCTTTCCTTCCAAGACATCATCCTGCGCCTCCAGCAGTACTGGGGCGAGCAGGGCTGCGTAATTATGCAGCCCTATGACTCCGAGGTCGGTGCCGGTACCTTCCATACCGCGACCACGCTGCGCTCGCTCGGTCCCGCCGAGTGGCGCACCTGCTATGCGCAGCCCTGCCGCCGTCCCGCCGACGGCCGCTACGGCGAGAACCCCAACCGCATGCAGCACTACTATCAGTTCCAGGTGCTCATCAAGCCCTCACCGGTCAACGCCCAGGAGCTTTACCTGGGGTCTCTTGCCGCCATTGGCCTGGACCCCAATGACCATGACGTCCGCTTTGTTGAGGACGACTGGGAGAGCCCGACGCTCGGCGCCTGGGGCCTTGGCTGGGAGGTCTGGCTCAATGGCATGGAGGTCACGCAGTTTACGTACTTCCAGCAGGTGGGCGGCATCGAGGTCGACCCCGTGCCTGTCGAGATCACCTATGGCCTGGAGCGCATCGCCATGTACGCCCAGGGCGTCAACTCGGTCTACGACCTGGTGTGGAGCTACCTGCCCGACGGCACGCCCATGACCTACGGCGACGTGTTCCTGGAGAACGAGCGCGAGTTCAGCGCTTATAACTTTGAGGTCGCCAACGTCGAGATGATGCGTCAGAAGTTTGACGACTACGAGGCCGAGTGCCACTCCTGCCTGGAGCGCAAGCTGCCGCTGCCGGCATATGACTGCGTCATGAAGTGCAGCCATGCCTTCAACCTGCTCGATGCCCGCGGTGCGCTGTCCGCAGTCGAGCGCGCCAACTACATCCTGCGCGTCCGCGCCGTCGCCAAGGCGTGCTGCGAGGCCTATATGGCCGAGGTCGCCGGAATCAACGAGAATGCCGATCAGGAAGGCGAGGTGGCGTAAGCCATGGCAGACGCTAAGGATTTCCTGTTTGAGATCGGTACGGAGGAAATGCCCTCTGCACCGCTGAACAATGCCGTCAAGCAGCTTGGCACTATGATCGCCAAGGGTCTCGATGAGGCCGGTCTGGCCCACGGTGAGGTCCGCGTGATCTCGAGCCCGCGTCGCCTGGCTGCGCTCGTGGCTAACGTCGCCACCGCGACCGATGAGGTTCACGAGGTCAAGCGCGGTCCCGCGGCCAACATCGCCTTCGATGCCGACGGTAACGCCACCAAGGCCGCCCAGGGCTTCGCCCGCAAGTGCGGTGTGGCTGCCGAGGATCTGGTCCGTCGCGAGGACACCGACGGCCGTGAGTACGTATTTGCCGAGAAGAACATTCCTTCCGCCCCGGCCACCCCGATTCTGACGGCCCTGTGCGAGAAGACCATCGCCGGCCTGCAGTGGCCCAACTACCGCTCTCAGCGCTGGGGCCACGAGCACGCCACGTTCGTGCGTCCGGTCCGCTGGATCTGCTGCCTTTTGGGCGGGGATGTCGTGCCCGTGTCCTTTGCCGATGTGACGAGTGGCAACACCACGCGCGGCCACCGCGTGCTTGGTCCCGGTGACCATGTGGTCGCCAGCCCCGCTGTTTACGAGCAGGTGCTCGAGGACGCCGGCGTGCTTTCTGCCGAGCGCCGTCGTGAGGCCATCCTTGCCGGTATCGCCGAGGTCGAGGCTGCGCGCCCCGGCTGCCACGTCGATACGCCCAAGAAGGTCTTTGAGGAGGTCATCAACCTCTGCGAGTGGCCGACGGTGCTCGTCGGTACCTTCGATGAGGAGTTCCTCAAGGTGCCGCACGAGATCATCTGCGAGTCTATGCTCACCAACCAGCGCTACTTCCCGATCTATGACGGCGAGGGCAAGCTGACGCGTGAGTTCGTGGTCGTCTCCAACAGTAAGCCCGAGAATGCCGAGCGCGTGATCGACGGCAACGAGCGTGTCGTGCGCGCCCGCCTGGACGACGCCAAGTTCTTCTACGAGGAGGATCTGAAGATCTCCCTCGACGAGTTCCGCGAGCGTCTGGCCAAGGTCGCCTTCCAGGAGAAGCTCGGCAGTGTGCTCGCCAAGTCCGAGCGTATTGAGCAGCTCGCGCTCGCCATCGCCCGCGAGGCCCATCTGGGCGCCCACCTTGCCGCCGATGCCGCTCGCGCCGCTCACCTGTGCAAGGCCGACCTTGTATCCAACGCCGTCGTTGAGTTCACGAGCCAGCAGGGCGTTATGGGCGGTTATTACGCTTCCGCGATGGGGGAGAACGACGAGGTCGCTCACGCTATTCGCGATCACTATCGTCCCCGCTTTGCCGGCGACGAGCTACCCGAGGGCACCGCTGGCTGCATCGTGGCTTGCGCCGACAAGCTCGATACCATTGCCGGCATCTTTGCCATCGGCGAGCCCCCGACCGGCTCTTCCGACCCGTACGCGCTGCGTCGTGCCGCCATCGGCATCATCAATATCCTGCGCGACCGTCTGCCGATCGACCCCACGTCGCTCATCGACTTTGCGCTCGAGCTCTATAGCGAGCAGGGCATTGAGTTCGACGCCGCCGAGGTCGCCCAGCAGGTTCGCGACTTCTTCCACGGCCGTTTGGTGAGCATGGCCCGCGACGAGAAGATCCCGGCCGACACCGTTGCCGCCGTTTCCGCGGTGCACATCATTGCCCCGTCGGTCTTCTTCGCCCGCTGCGCCGCCCTCGATGAGGCCCGCAAGAACGACGCCGAGACCTTCGACAACCTTGCAACCGCCTACGCCCGCGCGGCGCACATCTCCAAGCCCGAGCTGGGCGCGGAGTACGATCGCGCCCTGATGGGCGAGGTCGAGCTTGCGCTTGCCGACGCCTCCGAGGCCGCTCAGACCGCCGTCGATGCCGCTCTCGCCGCTGAGGATTATCCTTCCGCGTTTGCCGCCCTCGCCGCCCTGCGCGCGCCCATCGACCGTTTCTTCGACGAGGTTATGGTCATGGACAAGGACGAGCAGCTCCGCGATAATCGCCTTAAGCTGCTTAACCGCTTCGAGGCCGTTTTCTCCGGCATCGCCAACATCGGTGAGCTTGCCCGCAAAAAGTAAGCTAGCCTGCGCATAAGCGCAAAAGGAGCCCCGCATGGATTGCCCGGTCACCGCTCGTCCCACCGTTATCGTTATCTCCGACTCGCTTGGAGATACCGCTTGTGAGGTGGTGCTTGCGGCGTCCGGGCAATTTGATGAAGGGGCTTTTCATCTATTGCGCCTGCCCAAGGTGAACTCGGTGGAGCAGGTAAAGTCGTTTGTGGGTCCGCGCGTCGATGCGGATCATCGCGATATTGCCGTGTTCCACACTATCGTCGACCCAGCGCTTCGCGCCCGCGTGCTCGATTATCTGGGCATGCTGCACATTCGCTCGGTCGACCTGATCGGCCCGACGCTTGCCGTGCTGTCGTCGCTTATTGGCGTGCCTCCCAAGGGCGTTGCGGGTGTGATTCACAAGACCGACGATCGCTATTTCCATCGTATCGAGGCTATGGAGTATTTCGTTGAGCACGATGACGGGCGCGGCTGCGATGATCTGTCGGATGCCGATATCGTGCTGCTGGGTGTATCCCGCACGTCCAAGACGCCGCTGTCGATGTATTTGGCCTATCAGGGCTACAAGGTCGCCAACGTTCCGTTGGCCCAGGGCATAGAGCCGCCCAAGTCGATTTACGAGGTCGATCCGATGCGCCTGTTCGGTCTGATTTCGACCGTCGATGTGATTGCCGAGATTCGCGATAGCCGCCTGGGCGACGACTATGCCCGCGCCGTCGCCGGCTCTTATGCCGAGCCCGAGAGCGTGCGCGGCGAGCTCGAGGAGGCTCGTGCCCTCATGAAACGTCTGGGTTGCTTTGTGGTGCGCACCGACGGCAAGGCGATCGAGGAGAGTGCCTCCGAGATCATTGCCCACCTCGAAGAAATTCAAGAGGCAAGAGCCCGCCGTGCCGCCCGCCGCACCCAACAAAGCTAGCTTATTGGATTAGCTTAAAAAACCTGATACTGATAAAGCGATTTAGCAAATAACTTGCATTTGACCTGCGAGTTTCTTGTAGTGGTATCTCCATAAGGTAACCACCTTTACCTACCGTTTACCGCTAGTTTTAGCACGTTTACCAAACCTCGTATCCTCTGCTCAAGCCCGTTCAAATCCCGCCGTATAGTTCCCTCACGGCCCGCATCCGGTGGGTCGATTCGTCACCACGGTCGCGCGCGAGAGCGCATGGAAGGGGAAGTATCGTGAGCGATTGCAAGAGGGTTTACCGTTTTGGAACCGATGCCCAGGGCACTTGTGTCACCGAGGGCGACAAGTCCATGAACTTCGTGCTTGGCGGCAAAGGCGCAAACCTTGCCGAGATGAGCCGTATCGGCCTGCCGGTTCCCGGTGGCTTTACCATTACCTGCCAGACCTGCGTCGAGTACTCTGGCGCCGGCAACGTGTGGCCCGTGGGCGCGCTCGACGAGATCGTTGCCGCCGAGGCCGACCTCGAGGCCCGCTGCGGCAAGAAGCGAGGCGACGCCCGTGATCCGCTGCTCGTCTCGGTGCGCTCGGGTGCTCCGTTCTCCATGCCCGGCATGATGGACACGGTCCTCAACTTAGGCCTCAACGACGACTCCGTTCAGGGACTCATCGCCCAGACGCAAAACCCGCGTTTTGCCTGGGATAGCTACCGCCGCTTTATTCAGATGTTCTCCAACGTCGTTATGGGTGTCGATGCCGACTTGTTCGAGAACGCGCTGACCCAGGCACGCCTGGTTTCCGGCGTTCGCGTCGATTCCGAGCTTTCGGCCGAAGACCTGCAGGAGCTCGTCGAGACCTTTAAGAGCATTTTCTCCGAGAACGTCGAGGTCGCCCTGTATCCCGAGCTCGAGGTCGCCGACGGCAAGCCCGTCTTCCCGCACGATCCGGAGCTTCAGTTGCGCCTTGCCATCCAGGCCGTCTTTGGCAGCTGGATGAACGAGCGCGCCTGCATCTACCGCAAGCAGCATGGCATTTCTGACGAGCTCGGCACCGCCGTCAACGTGCAGGCTATGGCCTTTGGCAACAAGGGGGAGACCTCTGCGACCGGCGTCGCTTTTACGCGCAACCCGGCCGACGGCACCAAGGAGTTCTATGGTGACTTTTTGGTTAATGCCCAGGGCGAGGATGTCGTCGCCGGCATCCGCAACACCGAGCCCATCGCCGACCTCAAGAACACTTCGGGCCTCGAGTCTGCAGGTGAGGAACTCGAGCGCGTGTTCCTGACGCTCGAAGATCATTACCGCGATATGTGCGACATCGAGTTCACCATCGAGCAGGGCAAGCTCTGGATGCTCCAGACCCGCGTGGGCAAGCGTACCGCAACCGCCGCTCTGCGCATCGCTATCGAGATGGTCGAGGAGGGTCTGATCACCCGCGAGGAGGCCGTGAGCCGCATCGATCCCGCGCAGCTCGACCAGCTCCTGCATCCACAGTTCGATGCCTCCAAGAAGTACGAGGCTCTGGCTTGCGGCCTTAACGCCAGCCCTGGTGCCGCCGTGGGCGAGGTCGTGTTCTCGAGCGACGATGCCGTCGCGCGCGCCAACGAGGGCCACAAGGTCATTTTGGTTCGCTGGGAGACCAACCCCGATGACCTGAAGGGCATGGTCGCCGCCGAGGGCATCCTGACCAGCCACGGTGGCAAGACGAGCCATGCCGCCGTTATCGCTCGCGGTATGGGTACGCCCTGCGTCTGCGGCGTCGAGTGCTTCCACATTGACGCGGCTGAGAAGGTCGTACGCATCGAAGGCAGCGATCGTGTGCTGCACGAGGGCGATGTCATCTCCATCGACGGCACCCAGGGTATCGTCGTCGACGGCGCCGTTGATCTGGTTTCGGCCGAGCTCACCGGCGACCTGGACACCATCCTGTCCTGGGCCGACGAGATTCGTCTGGACGAGACCTGTGGCCACGCCAACCATGTGCGCGTCAACGCCGACAACCCCGAGGATGCCGCGCTCGCGCTCGAGTTTGGCGCCGAGGCCATCGGCCTGTGCCGCACCGAGCACATGTTCCTGGGCGATCGTAAGAACATCATCCAGAGCTTTATCCTGTCCGATGATGAGGCCGTGAAGCAGCAGGCCCTGTCCGACCTGCTCAAGGTTCAGACCGAGGACTTCCTGGCAATGTTCAAGACCATGTCCGGTCGCGACGTAGTTGTTCGCCTGCTCGATCCGCCGCTTCATGAGTTCCTGGATAATCCTCGCGAGCTCGAGGTCGCCATCACCAAGAAGGAAGCCGCCGGCGCCAGCGAGGAAGAGCTTGCCGTCCTGCGTGCCCGCCTGCGTCGTATCGACGGCATGGTCGAGTCCAACCCGATGCTCGGCCTGCGCGGTGTGCGCCTGTCCGTTGTCTTTAGCGATCTGCCGATCATGCAGGTTCGCGCCGTCGCCACGGCTGCCGCTCGCCTCATCAAGGAGGGCGTCGACCCGCGTCCCGAGATCATGCTTCCGCTCGTCTCCATCACGGCGGAGCATGTCCAGACCCGCGAGGTCATCGAGCGCGTGATCGCCAAGGTTTCCGCCGAGGAGGGCGTCGAGCTCAATATTCCCGTGGGCACGATGCTCGAGCTGCCGCGTGCCTGCATGGTTGCCGACGAGATCGCGCAGCACGCCGACTTCTTCTGCTTTGGCACCAACGACCTCACGCAGACGACCTTCGGCTTCTCTCGAGACGATGCCGAGGCCAAGTTCATCCCGCTGTACATGCACAAGAAGATCTTGAAGGACAACCCCTTCGAGACCATCGACACGGCGGTACTCGAGCTGGTGCGTATGGCCGTCGAGAAGGGTCGCACCACCAACCCCGGTATGCACTTTGGCGTGTGCGGCGAGCACGGCGGCGACCCCAAGTCCATCAAGGCCCTGTTTAACGTGGCCGATGTGGACTACGTGTCCTGCTCGCCCTATCGCGTGCCCCTCGCGCGTCTGGCTGCCGCTCAGGCCAAGCTCGAGGCGAAGCGTTCCGCTTAACTGAGTCGCGTTCCATTTGCGCCTTTTACGCCCCCCTTCGCGCCGTCGCGCCCCCCGTGGACGCGGCGGCGTTTTACGTTGGTTCAATACATTGGCAACTGACGGGAGGACTGCGATGAAAAACCTCACCAGGTATTTGCAACGAGCGCATCGGGGGGCACAGATGACCCTGTGCTGGGTGGTCGTTGCGGTCACGGCGCTTTGCGGGATGCCGACAGCCGGTTTTGCCCTTCAGGATGATTCGCGCGACGAGCTCTATGGCGATGTGGTCAACCCGCTCACCATTACGGTCTACGATCGCGACTGCACGTTTGTAGATATCGATGACGGCAAGCTCGAGGGCCGTACCTCGATGTACGACAACGTCTCGTTCTACACGGCCGCCGTCAAAAAGGTTCTGCCCAACTGGGCATCGCTAGCCTATAACATCCTTGGCTATGGTGGAGGCGACGACTCCGGGGACTTTTTGTACTGGGACCACGCCGGCAAGGGCTTTGAGAAGGACTTCGGTAAGGGTCACTACATCTATCTGTATGATGCGCTTTCGGGCGGCAACGGTGAACATTCCGACGGCGCCGACAAATCGAAGCAGAGTGGTCTGACATCTGCAAAAAGCCTCAATGCGGTCTACGAGCGCTTGACCGACGATATCGCCGGCTGTATCGGTCACAAGTTGAAGGGCTCCGATTTCCGTAAAAACGTGCCGCTCGACGGACTGTCGAAAGACACGACTGAGCAGGACGTCATCTATGCCACCATTGCGTGCGTGGACAAGCTCGGCGGCACCTATCAGTACGATTTCAATGGCTTTGGCATCGCGTTCTATAACTTTAGAGTTCAGCAGCTCAACAGCGTGAACAAGCTTAACTGTGCGCCCGAGGCCGCGCCGGGCTATTCCTTTGTCGATTCTAAGACTGAGCAGGAGCTCGTTACCTCGGCACTTAACGTCGGCTATGAGGACGCCTCGCAGAGCATCACGCTCGCCCGCGGTACCGAGGAGACGGTCGGCACGAGCACTTCTGAATCCGCATCGTATTCCAAAGGCGGCTCGTGGGGCGCATCGGTGAGCCTCAAGGAGTCGCTGGGCGTGCCCGCAACAGCGAGCGAGGAGATCGAGACGTCGTTTTCGGCCGAAACCACGATGTCCCAGTTGTGGGAGGCTAGCAAGACCGAGGAACAGTCGATTACCACAACGGACAACCAGTCTGTCACCGTCAATATGACGATCCCGGCGCACACGCAGGTCAATAGCAAGCAAACGAGTTCTACCACGACGCTGTCCGAGGACTATGACCAGCCGGTGGGCGTGACGTTCGACGTGATCGTCTTTAACATGAACGGCGAGTGCTACGACGATAACGCCGCCGTGCAGGAGTTCCATACCGCCGGTTATGACCAGCGCTCGTTCTACACCACCTTTGGTGATCAGTCGTCCGACGCCGTGCAGAACCTATTCCTGCGCTCAATCGCCCATCGTGGCGACGACGGCTACGATACCACCGCCGGAAACGTCACGAGCTGGTCGTATCGCACCAACAACCACATGGTGCGCGCCATCGATTGGAATTCGGTCCTGGCCGATCGCGAGGTGCCGTCGCGCAGCGGCGGTGCCCCGCGCACGTGCAATGTGCTTAATGACATGGCCGCGACCTATCCCATGTCCATTACGGGTTCCAATCTGTCGTTTGAGTCGGTGACGGTCGATACGCAGTTGGGCACACCGCAGCCTATTAAGCCCATCTCCAAGATTCTCGTGTCGCTGCAGACCGATAAGACCCGAAGGCTTACGGTTGGAGACGAAGACCCCATCTCTTCCTATCGCGTGCGTGCAAGGGACGAGGACGATGTTGATTACTACGGCTTTGTGAAGTCGTCGGGCGACTGGCGCGTGGTCGATAAAAAGGGCAAGGAATGCAAGTCCGACGTAATCGAGATCCAGACCGACCCTGTAACCCACGAGCAAGTCGTGGTGGGTAAAAAGGCCGGCACCGCCTACGTAAAGTACTTTATCCCCGAGGACACCTATGTGGACGTGAATGGGCATGTCTCGACCAATGACGAGATCGACGCCGCGGCCTATAAATATAAGGTAAGTGACGTGGCGCCCGAGCCGTTTAACGGCAGCATCAAACTCGAGGGCTCGGCACGGACCGTCGTCGGCGTCGAGGAAAATCTCAACGGCATCGAAGGCCTGACGGCTACGGTCTATGACACGACGGGCAAGGAAGTCGATAGAGTCTGCAGCTGGGAGGCCCAGGAGCTCGAGAGCAAGGGCATTTCGGTCGCGACAGACGGCACGATGACCATCTCGCAACCGGGCACCTTCCATGTTCGCGCCTTTATTGACGGCGTTTATTCCGATTGGGCCGAAGTTGTCGCCGACCCCGCGCCCGTTGACCCGATGACGACCGTCGTGGAGACACCGGCGAGCGTTACGGCTGCCGCATCCGCAGGGGATTCTTCGACAACGACGGATAGCACGGCTCCTGCCCAGGGAGAGCAGGCCGCTTCCGATGCGAACGCGGCCGAGTCTGCTCCGGCGAGCGACGATGCCGCTGCATTGACTGACGACACCGCGCCCGCTGCCGCGAAGGATGCCTCGCCGATTCCTACAGGCCTCGTTACCGTTTTGACCGATATCTGCCGCTACGGCATCGATCACGGCCTCATCAGCGCATCAAACAAGGAAGAGATGACCAAGCAGGACTTCGACATCTTGGGCATCCTGTACCTGATGGCGGACAGCCAGGACCTGGTGCCCCAAGACGCCGAAGATGCGATGAGTCAATGGGTCCATGACAACTATAATGACGAAGAGCTTGCCACCTGGAAGCAGCATGCGCTTTCGGTGCTGCTCGAATACGGCTATATCGCGCCCGGAACGACCGTGACGACGCCGACGACTGATGCTGCGGACGGCGCATAAGTGCAGAAAGAGTGCGTGTTTTTGTCTTTTTGCGCACGGGCAAAATAGTTCTTGCAGCCAAGGTCGTGGCGTGTATACTCGAATACGTTTGTTCAACTACGTGCCGGCCAAGGTGGTACGGCACCTCTAGAAGAGTAAGGAATTGCACATGGATTACATCCGCGCAATCGAGCGTCAGCAGATCCGCGAGGACATCCCGCAGGTCCGCGTCGCCGACAACGTCAAGGTTCACTACCGCATTAAGGAAGGCGACCGCGAGCGCATCCAGGTTTTCCAGGGTGACGTCATCCGCATGGCCGGCGCCGGTGCCCGTGAGACCTTCACCGTCCGCAAGATTTCCTTCGGTGTCGGTGTTGAGCGTACCTTCCCGCTTCACAGCCCCAAGATCGCCAAGCTCGAGGTCGTCCGTCATGGTCGCGTCCGTCGCGCCAAGCTGTACTACCTCCGCGACAAGGTGGGCAAGGCTGCTCGCATCCCCGAGAAGCGCTAAGAAGATCGCAGCGTCTGTCCACTCGTTTGGACAAAAGGGTCACCTTCGGGTGGCCCTTCTTTTTATTTGATTTGCATACAAGGAGGCCCCGATATGGCCAACATGACGAGCTCGGTTTCGGCATCGCAGGTTGCCGGCGAGCTGGCGAGCGCCACGTTCGAGGAGATTCCCACCCTCGTGGAGCATTATCGCGAGGATCCGCGCCAGCAGGTGATCAAGGCTTGCGAACGTGCCCTTAAGCGCCATGCCAAGGAACTTTCCGAACGCGAGCGCGTCAACGGCATGTACGAGCTTATGCATGAGCTCGGCGGTGATGGCGTGGTCGTGGGCGTCGACGAGGTGGGCCGTGGCTCGGTAGCGGGTCCCTTGACCGTGTGTGCCGTGTGTCTTCCGATGGAGCCGCGCATCTGGGGCATCAATGATTCCAAAAAGCTCACGCCGGCGCGCCGCGAGCTGCTCTCGGTGAAGATTGCCGAGGTGGCGACTGCTATCGGCTTTTGCCATATCGCTCCTGCGGATATCGATGAGATGGGCATGGCCCGCGCCATTCGAGCCGCTGTCGCGGGTGCGGTGTCCGATACGGGGCTTGAGCCCGATTGCGTGCTTATGGACGGTAACCCCCTGGGCGCCGTGCCCCATGAGCGCGACGTGGTCAAGGGCGATGCCAAGATCGCCTGTATCGCCGCGGCATCCATCATGGCAAAGGTCACGCGTGACGAGATGATGGTCGAGTACGATGCCGAGTATCCCGAGTACCATTTGGCCGAATCGAAAGGCTATGCGAGCCCCGAACACATTGAGGCCATTCGCAAACATGGTCTTTCTCCGCTGCACCGTGTGAGCTTTTGCGGAAACTTTCTGCAGACTGAGCGCCTTTTTTAGGCCAATTGTGGAGACTGGGACCTTAAGGGTTCTATAAACCTGCTGGTAGGGGCCGTGTGCAACGCTATTGTTGCGCGCGGCCCCTCATTTGTCGGCATTTGGTTGGTTTTCGGTTTGCTTCCGGTACTTACCCGCATGAAACATGCCCTCATTATCGAGGCAATGCAGGGAGTGGGAAAGGAGACCCCATGTGTGCCGCAGCCAAAATGAGCAAGACACAGCAGCTCAAGGAACGTTGGGAAGAGGGGGAGCTCGATTGCGGGTCGATCACCCCTGAGTTTATCAAGGGGCTCAGTCCTCGCGAGCTCGGTATGCTGGGCGAGCTTATCGCAATCGATTACTTTAACGAGCGCGGCTATGCATTGCTGGAACAAGGCTATCGATGCTCGGAGGGCGAGGCCGACCTGGTGCTGCTCGACGAGCTCGACGATGTGGTGGTGATGGCCGAGGTCAAGACCAGGCGTGTTGCGCTGGATTGTGATACGCGGGTGTTTCCCGAAGAAGCGGTGAACGCCCAAAAGCAGCGGCGCTATCGTCGCATCGCGAGTTGTTATCTCATGGAGCATTATCCGCTCAAGGCGATCCGCTTCGATGCCGTGGGCGTCACCATTCGCGGCGGGCATATCGCCGAGATCGAGCACCAGTACAATGCGTTCGATTGGCAGGTGTCGTGATGGCGTTCGAAACTTTTGCCGTTCACGCAGCCTGTATCCGCGGCGTCGAGGCGATTCCCGTCACGGTCGAGGTTTCGCTTGCGGGCGGCATCCCGGGCATCCAGATGCTCGGCATCCCGAGTATGGAGGTCATGGAGTCGCGCGGGCGCATTCGCTGTGCGATGCGCTCTGCCGGATTCGAGATCCCGCGCTCGGGCATTACGGTCAATCTGGCACCGGGCGATATCCGAAAGACCGGTAGCGGCTTTGACCTGCCGATAGCCATTGCGGTGCTTGCGGCCGATGGGCAGATTCCCCGCGACAATCTCGACCGCTGCCTCATTGCCGGCGAGCTCGGCTTGGATGGCACGGTGCTTCCCGTCAAGGGCGAGGTGGCGTTCCAGCTGCTGGCTCGCGACATGGGGCTTTCTTTTATCGCCGGCAGGTCCGACCAGCATGTTCCGCTTGCGGGGGTCGATTGCGGTTTTATCGATCATCTGTCGCAGCTTGCCCACGGTATGGGCGAGGCAGCTCGGCACTATCTGGATTCTGAAGTGCTCGAGGCCACCTTTGAGCCCGAGCTCGATTATGCCGACGTGTTGGGGCAGGAGGTCGCCAAGCGCGGCATAGCGCTTGCCGCGGCAGGGGAGCTGGGCTTGCTTATGATCGGGTCTCCGGGATCGGGCAAGACCATGCTTGCGCGCCGCATGACGGGTATCTTGCCCGAGCTTTCCGTCGAGGATCAGCAGGAGGCGCTGTGTATCCATTCGGTCTTGGGTGAGAACATCGATGGCCTGCTTGCGGGGCATCGGCCGTTTCGAAGCCCTCATCACAGCATTTCGACAGCGGGCCTTATTGGCGGAGGGCGCCCGGTGCATCCGGGCGAGATCAGCCTTGCCCATGGCGGCGTGCTCTTTTTGGACGAGCTTGCCGAGTTTCCCACCGGTGTGTTGCAGACGCTTCGTCAGCCTATCGAGCGCGGCTATGTCAGGATCGTACGCGTCGACGGTGCCTTCACGTTTCCCTCGCGCTTTCAGCTGCTTGCGGCGAGCAATCCCTGTCCCTGCGGCTTTTTGGGCGATCGAGAGGTTCCGTGTCGCTGCTCAGCATCGATGGTCGAGCGCTACCGGTCCAAGCTGCGCGGTCCCTTGGCCGACCGTATCGACCTGATGCTCGATGTGACCCGCCCCGATCCGCAGGTGATTATCGAGGGCGCCGAGGGCATGTCGTCGGCCGAGCTGCGCGACTACGTTGTCCGCGGTCGGGCTTTTCGTGCCTGGCGCGAGTCCCGTATGGATGATGCGGACGCCGAGGCCGAGGCTGCCGAGCCCCGCTCTATCGATGGTGTTGTATCGACCTTCGCGCTTGATCAGGCGGCGGAAACGTGCGTACTTGGCCTGTCGAAGCGCACACATCTCACGGGGCGCGGCATCGTGCGTCTGGTGCGCATCGCGCGCACGATTGCCGATGTCGCTGAAAGTGAGCGGGTGACGCAAGACCACGTGCTCGAGGCGGCGATGTACCAGGGAAGGAGGGATCAGTGATGGGTGAGGTCCGCTACGAACTGCATCCCGGTGATGGGCTGTTTCCCGCTACTGTTCTGGAACTTTCCGATGTGCCGCAGACGTTGTTCGTCCGTGGCGACCCGGAGGTGCTCTCGACGCCGGCGCTCTCGATTATCGGTGCGCGCAAGGCCTCGCCGTACGGTCTTGCCGTAGCTGAGCTTGCGGCCAAGGTTGCCGTGGAAGCGGGGGTGACGGTGGTCTCGGGCGGTGCGGTCGGCTGCGACCAGGCCTCGGGTTGGGCCGCGGTCAACGCCGGGGGCAGGCACGTCGTGGTACTGGGGACCGGCGCCGATGTGGTCTATCCGCGCTCGAGTGCGGGGCTCATCGCGCGCACGATCGATACGGGCGGCGCGGTCGTGTCCATCTCGCCTTGGGGTATGGGGCCGCGTAAGTTCGCCTTTCCGCGGCGCAATCGCGTAATCGCCGCCCTTTCGCAGGCGCTCTTCGTGTCGGAGGCTGGCATGCCCTCGGGCACGTTCTCGACGGCGGAGGCCGCCATGGACCTGGGGCGCGAACTGCTTGCGGTACCGGGCTCCATTTTGTCACCCGAGTCGCGCGGAACCAACTACCTCATTGCCAACGGCGCCTGCTGCATTATCGACGAGGAGTCCATCGAGATGGCTATCTCTCGCATATACGGCACCCTGCGCTATTCGCGTCCCGATGCGCCCGGCATCGCCGACCTGGACCCCACGCAGCAGACCGTGATGCATGCGCTCATCGCCTCGCCGCTCAAGGTCGAAGACATCGCCACACTCGTCTCCCTCGATGCCGTCGGTGTGCTCAAGCTCCTGGGCTCGCTCGAACTCGAGGGCCTCATCGAGCGCATGATGGATGGAAGGTATGCGCCCTCAAAGTTTGCGCTTCACGCCCAGACGCCCTTCGGTCACAATGGGAGGCGTGTCAATTAGAAAGGTGTTTGCAGATGCTGTTTGATCAGGTGACGGTTATCGGTGGCGGCCTGGCGGGATCGGAATGTGCGATTCAGCTGGCAGATCGCGGGTTTGCCGTAAAGCTGTGCGAGATGCGCCCGCAGGTGAGCTCTCCTGCCCACCATACCGATCACTTGGCGGAGCTCGTCTGCTCCAATTCGTTTAAGTCGACCCGTCCCGATTCCGCCGCCGGCCTGCTGAAGGCCGAGCTCGAGCGCATGGGCTCGGTGCTGCTCGACTGCGCTCATCGCGCGGCCGTTCCCGCTGGCGGCGCCCTGGCGGTCGACCGCGTCAAGTTTTCCGAGCTCGTCGAGGCCGAGGTTGCCGCCCGCCCCAATATCGAGGTCGTCCACGGTGAGGTCACCCAGATCCCCGAGGGTCATGTGGTTATCGCTGCGGGCCCCTTGTGCTCGCCGGCATTGAGCGAGGAGGTCATGAAGCTCGTCGGTGGTGACGCCCTGGCGTTCTTTGACGCGGCCGCCCCGATTGTCGATGCCTCGACGCTCGATATGGGCGTGCTGTTCTCGCAGTCGCGCTACGAGGAGCAGGGGAGTGGCGACTATCTCAATGCCCCGCTCAACAAAGAAGAGTACGAGGCCTTTATCGAGGCGCTCACCACGGCCGATCGCGTGGTGCTCAAGGATTTTGAGGGCGGGGACCTGTTCCAAGCCTGCCAGCCTGCCGAGGAGGTTGCGCGCACGGGCAAGGATGCCATCCGCTTTGGTGCCATGAAGCCCGTCGGGCTCACCGACCCGCGCACTGGTCGCCGTCCCTGGGCGGCAATTCAGCTGCGCGCCGAGAACAAGGAGAAGACCGCCTATAACTTGGTTGGCTTCCAGACCAACCTGACCTTCGGCGAACAGAAGCGCGTCTTCCATATGGTTCCCGGCCTGGAGAACGCCGAGTTCTTCCGCTACGGCGTCATGCACCGCAACACCTTTGTCGATGCTCCGCACGTGCTCGACGGCACCTTTGCCGTTCCCGGCACGAGCGTGCGTCTTGCCGGCCAGATTACCGGTACCGAGGGGTACATGGAGGCCGTGGCGACGGGTCTGCTCGCCGCGCTCAACACCTATGCCGAGGCCGCCGAGGCCGCTCCCGTCGAGCTGCCGCGCGTGGGCGCCCTGGGCGCGCTCGTGGGGTATGCGACAGATCCGGCTACGGTGGGTTACCAGCCCATGCACGTCAACTTTGGCCTCGTTCCGCCGCTCGAGGACGGTAAGCGTCGCAGCAAGCGCGATCGTTACCAGGCCTACGCGGATCGCGCCCTTAAGGCCCTGGATGCTTATCTGGAATCGCGCTCCGATCTGTTTGGAGGCGAGAGGTCATAGCTTTTGACCTGTACGATGCCGTCGACTCGTTCATTGCCTACATTGCACGCGTCGAAGGGCTCGCTCCCAATACGGTAACCGCTTACGCCTCACGGCTCGAGCGCTTCGCCGCGTGGTGCGACCGTGAGGGCATCGACGCTCGCGTCGCCGACGTACGGACCGTTCGTTCCTATTTGGCCGAGCTGTCGCGTGGCCAGGTGGCGGCTCGGACCCTTGCGGCACACCTGTCTGCCATTCGCTCGCTCTATCGGTGGATGGCTGCCGAGGGAATCGTTGAGGGCGATGCGGTCTCGGCGATATCCTCGCCCAAGCTGCCGCGCGATCTTCCCGGTGTGCTGACGACCCGGCAAGTCGAGGCGTTGCTCAAGGCCCCCGACACATCGACGCCTGCGGGGCTGCGTGATGCAGCGATGCTTGAGCTGCTCTATGCCTCCGGCGCGCGAATCTCGGAGCTCGCGGCGCTCAACGTGGAGTCCATTGCTTGGTCAGAGCGAACGCTGCGACTTTGGGGCAAGGGGAGCAAGGAGCGTATCGTGCCCCTCTATCGGCGCGCTCTCGAGGCGACTCGTCGCTATATTGAGGAGGGGAGGCCACATCTCCTTGTGCAAGCAAAGCGTGTCGATAGTGCGAACGGCTTGCATCCGCTGTTTATCTCGGCGCGCGGAAACCGCATGAGTGCCGCCATGCTCAGAAGGCGGTTCCACATGCTTGCGGCACTTGCCGGCATTCCTGCCGACATCGCCCCGCATGCGATGCGCCACACCTTTGCGACCGACCTGCTCGAGGGCGGCGCGGATCTGCGCTCGGTTCAGGAGCTGCTGGGGCATGCGAGCTTGTCCACGACGCAGATCTATACGCACCTCACGCCCGACCGACTCAAGCGTGCCGTGAGTCAGGCACACCCCCGCGGCGAGTAGGAGAAGGGCCTCCCGCGCCGCACCGAGGTGTGTGGTTTTGATTGCGGGTTGGCAGGAAGAGGCAATCCTGCTATCATTCATCGGGTTGCTTCACGGCAACAGGTTTTTATCACGCACGCGCGGCTACTTCATACCGTGGTGCCCGGGCTTTGGTAGCACATGTCCGGGTTGGTTTTGGAGGATGACCCCGCGCGGAGGCAAACCACAGGAGGTTTAATATGGCTACCAAGATTAATATCCGCACCCTGCTCGAGGCCGGCTGCCACTTCGGTCACCAGACCCGTCGCTGGAACCCCAAGATGAAGCCGTTCATCTTCGGTGAGCGCAACGGCATCTACATCCTCGACCTCAAGCAGACCATCCTTGACGCCGATCAGGCCTACACCTTCGTCAAGAACGTCGCCAAGGGCGGCAACGTGCTGTTCGTCGGCACCAAGAAGCAGGCTCAGGAGGCCGTTAAGAACGCCGCTGAGCGCGCCAACATGCCTTACATCAACCAGCGTTGGCTCGGCGGCATGCTGACCAACTTCGTCACCATCCGCTCCCGCATCAACCGCATGGAGGAGCTCGAGGCCATGGTCGAGGACGGCCGCATGGCAGTGCTGCCCAAGAAGGAGCAGGCAGTGCTCGGCAAGGAGCTCGCTAAGCTCCAGACCAACCTCGGTGGCGCCCGCGACATGAAGGGTCTGCCCCAGGCTCTCTTCGTCATCGACACCAAGCGCGAGGAGAACGCCATCAAGGAGGCCCAGCGCCTGAACATCCCCGTCGTCGCTCTGATCGACACCAACTCCGATCCCGACGAGGTCGAGTACGGCATCCCCTGCAACGATGACGCCATCTCCGCTGTAACCCTTATGTGCGAGCTCATGGCCGACGCCTGCCTCGCTGGCTCCGGTAAGGAGCAGGTCTCCGAGGCCGAGATGGCCGCCGAGCCCAAGGCCGAGTAAATCAGTCCTATTTAAGTCTTTTTCATCTCTTTGAAAGGAACCACAATGGCCCAGATTACTGCCGCTATGGTCAAGCAGCTCCGCGAGATGACCGACTCCCCGATGATGGAGTGCAAGAAGGCTCTCGTCGAGGCTGACGGCGACATGGACGTCGCTGTTGACGTTCTGCGCAAGAACGGCCTCGCCAAGGCTGCCAAGAAGGCTGGCCGTGAGACCAACGAGGGCGCTGTCGCCGCGTTCGTCTCCGAGGACGGCAAGTCCGGCGCTCTGCTCGAGCTTTCCTGCGAGACCGACTTCGTCGGCTCCAACGCCAAGTTCACCGGCTTTGCTTCCAAGGTCGCCGAGGTTGTCGCTACCACCGAGCCGGCCGATGTCGATGCTCTGCTCGAGAAGCCGATGGGCGAGGAGACCGTTTCCTCCGAGCTCACCGAGATGATTCACATCATGGGCGAGAACATGAAGATCGCTCGTTTCTCCGCCCGCAAGGCCGAGAACGGCGCTCTCGCTTCTTACATCCACATGGGTGGTAAGATCGGCGTCCTCGTCGAGTTCGCTTTCGAGAAGGCCGAGACCGCTCAGGCCGAGTCCTTCAAGACCTTCGCTCACGACGTTGCCCTTCAGGTTGCCGCCGTCGCCCCGATTTGCGCTACCCGCGATCAGGTTCCGGCCGAGACCGTCGAGCACGAGAAGGAGATCTACATGGCTCAGGCTGCCGAGTCCGGCAAGCCCGAGGCTATCCAGGAGAAGATGGCTGTTGGCCGTCTGGAGAAGTTCTACAAGCAGTCCGTGCTCACCGAGCAGGAGTTCATCAAGGACAGCTCCCTCACCATCAAGAAGTACGCTGAGCAGGTCTCCAAGGAGCTCGGCGATACCATTACCGTCGTTGCCTTCGACCGTCTGGTCCGTGGCGAGTAAATAAGCTCTTGTAGCTGGTAATGAGCAGGCTGTGGGTTTTACTCACAGCCTGCTTTTTCATGGCTCTTATCAGAGCCTTTGCTATCATATTGAGAGTCTAATTAAAGGAGGATCGCTTTGTCCGACATCCGATATAAACGCGTGCTTCTGAAACTTTCCGGCGAAGCACTGATGGGCGACGGCCAATATGGCATCGACCCCAAGATTACCGACCATCTTGCCAAGCAGGTCAAGGAGCTGCTCGCCGTTGGCCATGAGGTCGGCGTTGTTGTCGGCGGCGGCAACATTTTCCGCGGCATGGCCGGCGCTGCCGGTGGCATGGAGCGCGCCCAGGCCGACTACATGGGCATGCTGGCAACCGTTATGAACGCGCTTGCCCTGCAGGATGCCTTTGAGCACAACGATGTTCCCTGCCGTGTGATGAGCGCTATCCAGATGAACGAGATCTGCGAGCCCTATATTCGCCGTCGCGCCATCAACCACCTTTCCAAGGGCAATGTCGTTATTTTTGCCGCCGGTTCGGGCAATCCGTACTTTACGACCGACACCGCCGCGGCTCTTCGTGCCTGCGAGATCGGTGCCGAGATTCTGATTAAGGCCACCAAGGTTGACGGCATCTACGACAAGGATCCTGTCAAGTGTTCCGATGCCGTCCGTTTTGACAAGATTACCTATCACGAGGTTCTCGTCCGCGGTCTGCAGGTTATGGATTCCACGGCCACGGCGCTGTGCCAGGATAACCGTATGCCGATTTTGGTCCTCAACATCGATGGCGAGGACACCGTCAAACGCGCGCTTTCGGGTGAGCCCGTCGGCACGCTCGTCTATCAGGAGGATTAAGCATGGCAGAGAACATCACCGCCCACATGGACAAGTCGCTCGAGTCCCTCAAGCACAACTTCTCCAAGGTTCGCACGGGCCGCGCCAACGCTAACATTCTGTCCGACATTTCGGTCGATTACTACGGTGTTCCCACGCCGGTTACCCAGGTTGCCGCCGTTAAGACCCCCGAGGCTCACATGCTGCTTATCGAGCCCTGGGACAAGGCGCTCGTCAACGCAATCGTGAAGGCTATCAGCGCTTCCGATCTGGGCATTACTCCCAACTCTGACGGTACCGTCGTGCGCCTGCCGTTCCCGGCTCCCACCGAGGAGCGTCGTCGCGAGCTCGTCAAGGAGTGCCGCGAGTATGCCGAGCAGGCCAAGGTCTCCATTCGCAACATCCGTCGCGACTTTAACAACAAGCTCGAGCGCGATGAAGAGCTCACCGAGGACGATGTCCGTCGCGAGCAGGCCAAGGTCCAGAAGTATACCGATGAGTATGTTGCCAAGGTTGAGGAGCTTCTGAAGGAAAAAGAAGCCGAGGTCATGGAGATCTAAGGTGCAATACGACGAGAACAAACTGGTCGAGTACTTTGCCGACGCCCCTGCGGGCGTCGGTTTTTCCGACCTTGACCTCAATAAGATTCCGCATCATATTTCGTGCATCATGGACGGTAACGGTCGCTGGGCCACGGCGCGCGGTCTTGCCCGCACCGAGGGGCACAAGGCCGGTATCGTCTCCCTGCGCGAGATCATTACCGCATGCGTGCGTTTGGGCGTCGACGTCCTTTCGGCCTATGCGTTTTCCACCGAAAACTGGAATCGTCCGCAGCATGAGGTCAACGTTTTAATGCATCTGTTTGCTAAGACGTTTATCGATGAGCTGCCGCTGCTTAAGCGCGAAAACGTGCGCGTTGTCTTTTTGGGCGATATATCCGCACTGCCCAAGAAGACCCGCGATGTCTTTGAGCGAGGTCTTGCCGAGTGTGCCGACCATACCGGCATGACGCTGGCACTTGCCGTCAACTACGGAGCCCGTGCCGAGATCACCCGTGCTGTCCGTCAGATCGCGCTCGATGCCGCTGCAGGAAAGATCGATCCGGCCGCTATCGACGATGATATGGTTGCTTCGCACCTGTACACCGCTGGGCTACCCGATCCGGAGCTTGTGATTCGAACCTCCGGCGAGCTTCGCCTTTCGAACTATCTGCTGTGGCAGGTTGCCTATTCCGAGTTTTATGTCACCGATACCTATTGGCCCGACTTTGATCGTTGGGGTCTTGTCAACGCCATTTTGGCCTATCAGGGCCGCGATCGTAGGTTTGGTGGACTGAGCAAGACCGAGGAGGCTTAATCGTGTCCGATCGTCCCAAGGCGTCTGCTCCCAAGGCGCCTGCCGCCAAGAGCGGCGCGGCCGCGACTTCGTGGCTTGCCGGCTTTATTACCCGTGCCGCTGCAGGTATCGTCTACGCCGTCGTATTTATTCTCTGCCTGGTTTTGGGTATCGTTCCCACCGCCATCTTCGTCTCCGTCATGAGCGGCCTGTGCTGCTTTGAGTTTTTCCGCATGACGAAGCTCGATGGCAAAGTGGCCAATGAGCGCCTGGGTATCGCTGCCGCCGTGCTCTTTCCGCTCTCGGCGCTGGGCGACTCGCTGCTGTTGAATGCCCTGCTTTTTGCTCTGATGCTTGCGGTGGGTATTTGGTATGTCTGGTCGGCGCGTACCCGCATATCCGATGTAGCTGTGACGCTCATGGGTCCCATCTACACCGGTTTTATGCTGTCGGCCATCGTGCTGCTGCGCGATGCCGTGCCCGGTTTTGCCGGCGCCCTGCTTTCGGTGGGTGTTTGCGCGTCTCTCTGGGTCTCCGATTCGTTTGCCTACATCGTGGGCAGTCGTATCGGCAAGCACAAGATGGTCCCCAAGATCTCTCCCAAAAAGAGCTGGGAGGGCTTTGTCGGCGGCATCTTGGGCTCGGTTCTTATCTGGCTTATTTTGTGGGCGACGCATTTCTATAAGCTGAGCTTGCCCTATGCGCTGCTTTGCGGCGTGGTCGTGTCCATCCTGGGCGTTATCGGTGACCTCATCGAGTCACGCATCAAGCGTGGCGTGGGCGTCAAGGATTCTGGCAACCTTATTCCGGGCCATGGCGGCATGCTCGATCGTAGCGACTCGCTTATCTTTGGCTGCATTACCGCGCAGCTGCTTTTGATGATCGGAGGCGTGCTGTAATGGCCTTTCAGACGACGTACGGCCCCGATGGGCGTCTTCGCGTTGCCATCCTGGGTTGTACGGGCTCTATCGGTACGCAGGCACTTGATGTATGCCGTCAGCATGCCGATCGACTGCAGGTGACGGCACTGTCCGTTAACTCCAGCACCTCGGAGCTCGTTGCGTTTGCCCGTGAGTTTTCGGTTCCGGCCGTTGCCGTGGCCGACACCACCCACGGTACGGACGCTGTGCTGCAGGAGCTGCCCGAGGGCACCGAGCTCGGTGTTGGTGCGCAGGCGGTTTGTGAGCTCGCGCGTCGCGATGACGTCGACTGTGTACTTGTTGCCATTGTGGGCGCTGCCGGGCTCGAAGCGAGCCATGCAGCCCTGACCTCGAACAAGCGTCTTGCACTTGCTAACAAGGAGTCCCTCGTTGTCGGCGGTGACCTGCTGATGCCGTTGGCGCAGCCCGGTCAGCTTATTCCGGTCGACTCCGAGCACTCCGCCATCTACCAGTGCTATCTGGGGGAGAATCCGCGCGAGGCTCACTGCATTTGGCTCACTTGCTCGGGTGGTCCGTTCTTTGGCCGTACGCGCGACGAGCTCAATTGCGTGACACGCTCCGATGCGCTGGCACACCCCACGTGGGCCATGGGTGCTAAGATCACCATCGACTCTGCGACCCTCATGAATAAGGGCTTGGAGCGTATCGAGGCGATGCACCTGTTCGGGTGCGATCTCGACTTTATCAACGTGGTCGTTCAGCGCCAGTCAAAGATCCACTCGATGGTCGAGTATGCGGACGGCTCTGTGATGGCACATCTTGGTGCGTCCGATATGCGCATTCCCATCCAGTTCGCGTTCTCGTATCCCGAGCGGTGGGATACCCCAGCGCCTCGAATCGATTTCCGCGAGCTCGGGCAGCTCACGTTTGATGCTGCCGATATGGACACATTCCGCTGCCTGGCGCTGGCCGAGCGTGCCGGCAGAACGGGCGGCACCATGCCGTGCGTGCTGAATGCCGCCAACGAAGTTGCCGTCGATGCCTTCCTGCACGATGCCTGTACCTTTACCGATATCGACCGTATCGTCGAGTCGTGCATGGATGCACACGATACGCAGGCGGTCGCATCCTTTGAGCAGCTTCGCGATATCGATACGTGGGCTCGTGCCAAGGCCGCCGAGGTGCTCGCTGCAACCCGCTCTTAATCGTAAGGATTGCTTTTCGTTTTATGGATACTGTTCTGAGCGTTCTCTCCTCAGTCTTTTGGGGCCTTTTGATGCTATCCGTCCTCGTGTTTCTGCATGAGGGCGGCCACTTTTTGGCGGCCCGTGCGTGCGGCGTGCGCGTCACCGAGTTTTTCTTGGGCCTACCGTGCCGCTTCGATATTCATCATACGTCGCGTCGCATCGGTACCAAGTTTGGCGTGACGCCGCTGCTGCTGGGTGGCTATGCCGCTATCTGCGGTATGGACCCGACCGATGTCTCGTGCGCCGACCGTGTGCTTGCGGCGATCTATCGTCATGGTCGCGTTTCGGTTGCAGACCTTTCCGTCGAGCTGGAGCTGCCCGAGGAGGATGTTCTCGAGGCTTGTGCCTTGCTTTTGGGCTGGGGTTCCATTGCGCCTTGGTACGAGGAAGGGGAGAAGCCTTCACCCAGCTATTATCCGGTTAGGTACCAGACGCTGCCGCGCGATGCTGCAGGATATACCACCTTTGACGGCCGCAAGTTCGATCGAGAGCATGCGACTGCCGAGGGCGATGTGTGGGAGCTGCCGGTCACTGCTTCGGAGTTTCTTGAGCAGGAGCGTTCGCATACCTATCTGGGCCAGGGTTTTCTCAAGCGTGCCTTTATGCTGCTCGCGGGCATTCTCGTCAATATCCTGACGGGCTTTTTGCTGCTTATGAGCATCTACTCTATCGCCGGCGTATCGGTGCCGGTCGATAGCAATGTGATCGGTCAGGTCGAAGAAGGCTCGATAGCCGCCAAGGCGGGCATCGAGGCCGGCGACACGATTCTTAGTGTCGATGGCGTGTCCTGCTCCAGCTGGATGGATGTGTATGATGCCATCGGCAAGGCTGCCGGTCAGGACGATATCGCCATTGAGTACCAGCACGACGGTAAGAAACTTTCGACCTCGGTCGCGCTCAAGGAGGACGAGCGTTTGGGTGTTTATGCTTCTACGCAGGTGGTCCATTTGGACCCTATCACCTCGGCGCGCCTGTCGTTCTCCTATGTTCAGCAGACTGCTGAGGGCGTTATGCGTCTGCTGCAGCCGCAGCATACGATGGAGGTTCTCGATCAGTCCAGCTCGATTGTGGGCATCAGCGTCATGTCTTCTCAGGCGGCTGCCGCCGGCCCCGCGACGTTCTTGACGTTTGCCGCGCTCATCTCGTTCTCGTTGGGCTTTATGAACCTGCTGCCCATCCCGCCACTCGACGGGGGAAAGCTGGTCATCGAGATCATTCAAAAGATTGCGGGCCGCGAGCTTCCGCTCAAGGTCCAGACGATTGTGAGCTATGTGGGCATCGCGCTCTTTGCGCTGCTGTTTGTCTATATGCTTCGTTCCGACGTCCTTCGATTTATTTTGTAGGGGAGTGTTTGGATTGTCTTTGTCCCATCCTTTGCCGCGCGAGCTGACGCGCCCCGTGTTTGTGGGCGACGTGCAGATAGGCGGCGGCGCGCCGGTGGTGGTTCAGTCCATGACCTGCACCGATACCGCCGACGCCCAGGCAACGCTTGCGCAAGTGCGCGCGCTTGCCCAGGCAGGTTGTGATGTTGTGCGCGTGAGCGTGCCCACTGAGGCTGCGCTCGAGGGCTTTCGCACGATTTGTGCGGAGTCTCCGGTGCCGATCGTTGCCGATATCCACTTTAACCATAAACTCGCCATTGGTGCTGTGGAGGCCGGTGCCGCTAAGCTCCGCATCAATCCCGGCAACATTGGCGATTGGGCTAAGGTCGATGCCGTGATCGATGCCGCGGGCGCCGCTGGGTGCGCGATTCGCATTGGCGTGAACGCCGGCTCGCTTGAGCAGGATATCGCCGAGCGCGATGACCTTACGCAGCCCGAAAAGCTTGTGATGTCGAGCGAGCGTTTCGTCAAACATTTTGAGGATCGCGGCTTTACCAATATCGTGCTTTCCGCCAAGGCTCATAGCGTGTCCACGACGCTTGACACCTATCGTGCCCTGTCGCGCGAAATCCCCCATGTTCCGCTTCATTTGGGCGTGACTGAGGCCGGAACCAAGCTCCAGGGCACCATTAAGAGCTCTGTGGGCCTGGGAATTTTGCTTTCCGAGGGCATTGGCGACACCATGCGCGTCTCGCTCACGGCCGATCCGGTTGAGGAGCCGCCGGTCGCCTGGGGAATTTTACAGTCCCTGGGCCTGCGTCGCCGTGGTCCCGAGATCGTCTCGTGCCCCACGTGCGCTCGCTGCCAGGTCAACCTCATTCCTATCGCTGAGGAGGTCACCGAGCGGCTTAAGAACTACTCCGCGCCGCTTTCGATCGCCGTGATGGGGTGTGCGGTCAATGGCCCCGGCGAGGCCTCTGATGCCGACTTGGGTGTTGCCTGCGGACGAGGTCAGGGCCTGCTCTTTTCGCACGGCCAGATCATTGGTAAAGTAGCTGAGGACCAAATTGTCGACGCGCTTATGGCCGAGGGCGACAAGCTTATTGAGGAGAAATAAATGACTCGAGCAATGTATATGTCTAAGCTGTATGCTCCGACGCTCAAAGAGGATCCGGCCGACGCCGAGCTTGCGAGCCATCGCCTGCTGCTCCGTGCCGGTATGATTCGCAAGGAGGCCGCCGGTCTCTATTCCTATCTGCCGCTCGCGTGGCGCTCGATTCGCAAGATCGAGAACATCGTGCGCGACGAGATGGATGCTGCCGGCGCCCAGGAGCTCATGATGCCCATCATGGTCGATGCCGAGCTGTGGCGCGAGTCCGGCCGTATCGATGCCTATGGCAAGGAGCTCGTGCGCTTTGATGACCGCCACGGCCGCGAGTTTGTGCTCGGTCCCACGCACGAGGAGACCGTGACTGCCCTGGTGCGCAATGAGCTGCGTTCCTACAAGCAGCTGCCGGTGAATCTCTATCACATCCAGGACAAGTTCCGCGACGAGTTCCGTCCTCGCTTTGGCCTGATGCGCGGTCGCGAGTTCATCATGAAGGACGCCTACAGCTTTTCCGCCACGCAGGAGAGCCTGCAGGAGGAGTACGACAAGATGAAGCAGGCCTACGCCAACATCTGCGAGCGCTGCTACATCAAGGCTCTGCCCGTCGTTGCCGACTCCGGCGAGATCGGTGGTGACACCTCCGTCGAGTACATGGCTTTGGCCGACGCCGGCGAGGCTTCGCTGGTCTACTGCGACGATTGCGGCTTTGCTGCCGATGACGAGGCGGCAAGCACCAAGGTTGTCGTGACCGAGGGCCCCGGCGACGGCACACTCACCAAGGTCGAGACTCCGGGCATGGGCACCATCGAGGCTGTTGCCAAGTTCTTCGGCTTCCCCGAGAACGGTACGCGCAAGTCCCTGGCTCTCATCGACGCCGAGGGCAAGCCTGTTGTGGCCATCGTTCCGGGCGATCATGAGCTCAACGACTGCAAGGCCGAGCACGTCTTTGGCAAGGGTTATCGCATGATGACCGACGAGGAGCTCCAGACCTACGGTCTGCATAAGGGCTTTATCGGACCGGTTAACCTGCCCGAGGGCATCCGTCTAGTGTGCGACGAGAGTCTGCGCGAGTCCAAGCAATGGGCCTGTGGTGCCAACGAGGTCGATTATCACTTTACCGGCGCCTGCCCCGAGCGCGACTTTACCGTCGACGAGTGGGCCGACCTGGTAACCGTCGTTGCCGGCGATCCCTGCCCGCACTGCGGCAAGCCGCTCTCTGCTGCTCGCGGCATCGAGGTTTCTCAGGTGTTCCAGCTCGGTACCAAGTATTCCGAGGCCATGGGTGCCACCTTTATGGACGAGGACGGCAAGGAGAAGCCGCTTATCATGGGTTGCTACGGCGTGGGCGTGTCTCGCTCGCTCGCTGCCGTCGTGGAGCAGCACAACGACGAGCACGGTATCGTATGGCCGGTCTCCGTTGCCCCGTACGAGGTCGCGGTGATTCCGCTCGATCCCAAGAAGGAGGGGTGCGCTAGCGTCTGCGAGCAGATTGTTGATGGTCTGTGCGCCGAGGGTATCGAGGTCGTCGTCGACGATCGCGATGAGCGTCCTGGCTTTAAGTTTGCCGACAACGACCTTATGGGCTTCCCGTATCAGGTAGTGCTCGGCAAGCGTGGTCTTAAGAACGGTACCGTCGAGCTCAAGGACCGTGCCACGGGCGAGCGCGAGGATGTGGCGATCGACGAGGTCGTCGCCAAGGTCGTCGAGCTTGTGAAGCTAGCACGTCGTTAATCGACATTTCTGCTAGTAGATGTAATTGCAGGACTGCTCCGCATCTTTCTTAGGATGAAATGCGGAGCAGTCTTTTTTGTTGCGTGAATAAGCTCGACGGGTAAAGGAAAACCCCACAACCCAAATGAGCTGCGGGGTTTTCCTTTGTGCCTCCGATGCGAAATAAATCGCTCAGATATTACTGATAATCGACGACGTCGATCCAGTTCTTCAGGAACTCATCGTTCACGTTGCGCTTACGAGCGAGCTCGGAAGCGGCGACGATGCTCGTCCACTGACGCACGACCTGCATGGGCATGTCGGCGCGGTCGCAGTAGAGCTCCAGGTAGGCCTCGGCCTGGTCCTTGCTGTTGAGGGCAAAGAGCAGGTAGGTGGTGGCAACGTCGGCAGCAGGGGAGCCCTGGGTGGCGTGTGCCCAGTCGCAGACGTACAGCTGGCCGTCGTCGCCGACGATGACGTTGGAGGGGTTGAAGTCGCCGTGGCAGACCTTGAACTCCTTGGTCATGCCGTCCAGACGCTCCTGAAGGTTGTAGCGCGTGGTGGCATTGAGCTGATCGAGGCTGTCGATCATGCGGGCGAACTTATCGCGCTGACGGTTGAGCAGCGGGGAGGTGTAGCCGTGGATCTCGATCTGGAGGTCGACGAACATCTCGAGGTACTCACCAAAGCGCTGGGGCTCGGCAGTCATCTTCTCGGCAAGGGTGGTGCCCGGAACCTTCTCGGTCACGAGCGCCCAGCCGTTGGCGTTCTCGAGCTGGGAAACCTCGAGAGCCTTGGGGCTGCGGATGCCGCACTCATTGATGCGGGCAAGATTCAAAGCCTCGTTGAACACGTCGGAGACAGGCTTGGTCTCGTTAAAGACCTTGACGATTTTGTCGCCCAGGTCGTAAACGACCTTGTTGCCACGGCGGACGAGCTCGGTCTTGGAATCGGGTAGCAGCATGGTTGCATCCTTTCAACGATGCGATAGAAGCGACGGCGGGGGTGTGTGAAACACCCGTGCACCCCCGCCGTTAAAAACCGTGCTAAAACTAGCAGACGGCGTAGTCCTGGGGCTCGCGGCCGTAGTAGGCGTCCAGGTAGAGCTCCTTGATCTCGCTCATGAGCGGGTAGCGCGGGTTAGCGCCGGTGCACTGGTCGTTGAATGCCTGCTCGGTCATCTCGTCGAGGGTGTCGAGGAAGTACTGCTCATCGACACCGTAGTCGGCGATGGTCTTCTTGACGCCGATGAAGTCCTTGAGCTCCTCGAGCTTCGTGATGAAGTTCTCGAAGACCTCCTTGTCGTCCTTGCCCTCGATGCCGCAGTACTTGGCCATCTCGGCGTAGTTGTGCAGCGCGTTGGGGTAAGGATACTGGGAGAAGGTACCCATCTTGACGGGAGCCTCGGCGGCGTTGTAGCGCATAACGCGGGTCAGGATGACGGCGTTTGCGAGGCCGTGGGGCAGGTGATGGAAAGCGCCGAGCTTGTGGGCCATGGAGTGGTTGAGGCCCAGGAAGGCATTGGCGAAGGCCATACCGGCCATGCAGGAGGCGTTGTGCATCTCCTCGCGGGCATGCGGGTCCTTGGCGCCGTTCGTGAAGCTGGAGGGCAGGTTCTCGAAGACGAGCTTGGCAGCGCGCTCGGAGAGACCCTTGGTGTAGTCGGAAGCCATGATGGAGACGTAGGACTCGATGGCGTGGGTCATGACATCGATGCCGGAGGCAGCGGTCAGGCCGCGCGGGGCGGTCATGCAGTTGTCGGCGTCGACGATAGCCATGTTGGGGAGCAGCGCGTAGTCGGCGAGCGGCCACTTGATGCCGGTCTCCTTGTCGGTGATGATGGCGAACGGCGTGCACTCGGAGCCGGTACCCGAAGAGGTCGGGACGGCGACGAAGTAGGCCTTCTTGCCCATCTCAGGGAAGGTGAAGATAC
This sequence comes from uncultured Collinsella sp., assembly GCA_958435945.1. Classification (GTDB taxonomy): domain Bacteria; phylum Actinomycetota; class Coriobacteriia; order Coriobacteriales; family Coriobacteriaceae; genus Collinsella. The sequence continues at coordinate 87,280 of CAUBIC010000004.1, forward strand.
GCTTGCGGATGTCCATGAAGTCCATGGCCATGTCCTCGAACTTGCACTCGGGGTGCTCGTACATCATCCACATGATCTTGCCGGCGTCCATAGCGGAGCCACCGCCGACGGCGATGATGACGTCAGGCTCAAAGAGAGCCATCTGCTTGGCGCCGCGACGTGCGCACTGCAGCGACGGATCGGGCTCGACGTCGTAGAAGCAGTCGTGGGCGATGCCCATCTCGTCGAGCTTGGCCTCGATGGCGCGGGTGTTGCCATTCTTGAAGAGGAACTGGTCGGTGACGATGAAGGCGCGCTTCTTGCCCATGACGGTACCGAGCTCGTCGAGGGCGACGGGCGTGGAACCCTTCTTGAAGTAGACCTTCTCGGGAGCGCGGAACCACAGCATGTTCTCACGGCGCTCGGCCACAGTCTTAACGTTGATCAAGTGCTTCACCCCAACGTTCTCGGAGACGGAGTTGCCGCCCCAGGAGCCGCAGCCCAGGGTCAGAGACGGCTTCATGCCAAAGTTGTACAGGTCACCGATGCCGCCGTGCGAAGACGGGGTGTTGATGACGATACGGCAGGCCTTCATGACGTGCTCGAACAGGCTGATCTTCTCGGCCTGGGCGGGGTGCACGTACAGAGAGGCGGTGTGGCCCGGGCCACCGGCGAGCACCAGGTGCTCGGCCTTGTCGACGGCCTCCTGGAAGTCCTTGGCGTGGTACATGGCCAGGACCGGGGAGAGCTTCTCGTGGGAGAACTCCTCCTTGGCGGGGTCGGTGGAGGTGACCTCGGCGATCAGGATCTTGGTCTTGGCGGGAACCTCGATGCCGGCGAGCTCGGCGATCTTGGCGGCAGCCATGCCGGGGATGCGGTGATCGAGGGCGCCGTTCTTGAACATGGCGGCACGCAGGGCCTCCATCTCGGCACCCTGCTTGACGAAGTAGCAGCCGCGCTTCTGGAACTCGGCCTTGACCTGGTCATAGATGGTGTCGATGACGGTCACGGACTGCTCGGAAGCGCAGATCATGCCGTTGTCGAAGGTCTTGGAGTGGATGATGGAGTTGACGGCGAGCAGCACGTCGGCGGTGTCGTCGATGACGACCGGGGTGTTACCGGCGCCAACGCCCAGGGCGGGCTTGCCCGAGGAGTAGGCGGCCTTGACCATGCCCGGGCCACCGGTGGCGAGGATGATGTCGACGTCGCGCATGACCATGTTGGTCAGCTCGATGGAGGGGACATCGACCCAGCCGATGATGCCCTCGGGGGCACCGGCCTTGACGGCGGCGTCAAGCACAAGCTTGGCGGCGGCGATGGTGCACTTGGCGGCAGCCGGGTGCGGGGAGATGATGATGGCGTTGCGGGTCTTCAGGCTGATCAGCGTCTTGAAGATCGCGGTGGAGGTGGGGTTGGTCGTCGGGATGACGGCGCCCACGATGCCGATGGGCTCGGCGATCTTGGTGATGCCGTAAGCCTCGTCGCGCTCCAGGACACCACAGGTCTTGGTGTTCTTGTAAGCGTTGTAGATGTACTCTGCGGCGTAGTGGTTCTTGATGACCTTGTCCTCAAGAACGCCGCGGCCGGTCTCCTCGATGGCCATCTTCGCCAACGGGATACGAGCCTTGTTGGCGGCCATGGCGGCCTCGTAGAAGATCTTGTCGACCTGCTCCTGCGTGTACGTAGCAAAAAGCGCCTGGGCCTCTCGCATCTGAGCGAGCTTAGCCTCAAGCGCCTCTACGTTGTCCACAATTGCGGGAGTAGTGTTTTCCGGTGACTTTTTCACCATTTGTGTCTCCTTGCGATCGGAGATTTACCCTACGCCTTGCATGATAGCAAGAAATTAATCGGCGAACGGTCAGATTCCTGTAAAAGGCACACTAAAACGCTTCAATTTAATGAAGCGTTTTAACTAAACAATCCGCCTGCTGCATCCCCTCGCTTATTGGGGACGGCTTACATGAGTGCTTTCGCTTATGGTAAGCCCGTCCCCAATAAGCACAAAAAGGCGCCCTCCGTAGGGGAGGGCGCCTTTGGTAAGTTCTATGTGAACGCGAGGTCTTTGACCCGGAGAGTCCGAGGTACTTGTTGGTAAGACCTTATTTAGGAGCGCGCAACCTTGCCGGACTTGAGGCAGGTGGAGCAAACGTTCATCTTGCGACGGTGACCATCGACGACGACGTAGACGCGCTGGATGTTGGGGCGGAACTTACGGTTGGTGACGCGGTGAGAGTGGCTGATGGAGCGACCGGCAACGGGGTGCTTACCGCAAACTTCGCAAACTTTGGACATAACTGACCCTCCTTGGGCGACAAACGAACATGTCGCGTTAACAAACAAGCCTGAACTATAGCACAGAAGCAGCTCCCTGTGCGTAATCTACACAGAGATATTTCTCTTTTGGCGATAGTGCCCACGCCACGGCCCTGGACGTAGATCCGATTTGCGTGCAGCAGAGGGGATTATGCCAGCTCGTGTGTGCGTTTTCAAGCTCGTCCCACAAATATATATAGGTTTATTGAGCGTAGGGCTCCGTTTACGGAATGCTCTGTATTTATGCTCGCAATTCAGCTTGAGGTTGGCTACACTATCCCTTGACCATTAAAGGGGTACGAGATACCCACATGGAATTACATAGCTGCCAAAGAGCAGCCCTTCCTGTGGGTGTCTGGTTCCGCTTTGAGCGGTCGGGCATCTATTTTTTTGACTGTGTCAGCAGTCAAGACATGTGAGGAAGGAGATCGATGGGCACGACTTCCCCCAAGGCGGTCATTATGGACGAGACCGCCGTCAATCGAGCGATGACCCGCATCGCGCACGAGATTCTCGAGCGCAACGAGGGCTGTGAAGACCTCGCTCTGGTCGGCATCGTCACGCGCGGCGACCTTCTGGCAAAGAAGCTCGCCGAGGAGATCAAGGAGATCGAGGGCGTCGACGTTCCGCTCGGCAGCCTCGACATCAGCTTCTACCGCGATGACTACGCTACCAATTTCGCTCCCGCGATCCACGCCACCAACATTCCCTTTAGCGTCGACGGCAAACGCGTCGTGCTGGTGGACGACATCCTGTATACGGGCCGTACCATTCGCGCCGCTCTCGACGCCGTCATGGACCTGGGCCGTCCGAGCCGTATTGAGCTGGCAGTTCTCGTTGACCGCGGCCACCGTGAGCTCCCCATCTCGCCGGACTTTGTCGGCAAGAACGTTCCCTCGTCGCATGAGGAGAACGTGCACCTATATATGAAGGAAGTCGACGGCCACACCGCCGTCGAGATTAACGACGTCGCGCCGGGTTCCCACGTGGGCTCCGCGCCGCTGGGAGGTGAGTAGTACCGTGGCGTTCAACCATAAGCACCTGATCGACATTACCGAGTACTCCGAAGAGGACATTAAGCTCATCCTCGAGACCGCCAAGGCGTTCTCCGAGGTCAACGAGCGTGCGATCAAGAAGGTCCCCACGCTCAAGGGCAAGACCATCGTCAACATGTTTAATGAGCCCTCGACACGCACCCGCAGCTCCTTCGAGCTTGCTGAGAAGCGTCTTTCGGCCGACAGCCTTAACTTTGGCGGCTCCTCGACCTCCACGGTCAAGGGTGAGAGCCTCGTTGACACCGTCGAGACCCTCAACGCCTATAAGATCGACTGCATCGTCGTGCGCGATAAGCACGCCGGCGCCCCCTACATCGTCACGCAGAACTCGCCCGCAAGCGTCATCTGCGCCGGTGATGGCAAGCACAACCATCCCACGCAAGCCCTGCTCGACCTGTACACCATCTGGGAGCACAAGGGCGACTTCCACGGTCTGAAGGTCGCTGTCGTCGGCGATATCGCCCACTCCCGCGTTTGCGGCTCGCTGATCCCCGCCCTTAAGATCATGGGCTGCGAGACCTACGCCGTCGCCCCCGGCACGCTGCTGCCGCCGGCGCCCGAGGTCCTGGGCTGCGACCACGTGACGAGCGACCTCGATTCCGTCCTGCCCGAGCTGGACGTCGTCTACATGCTGCGCGTGCAGCAGGAGCGCCTCGAGGGTGCTCCGTTCCCGACCATTCGCGAGTACCACAAGCTCTTCGGCCTGACCAAGGACCGCGAGAAGCTCATGAAGCCCGATGCGATCATCTGCCACCCGGGCCCCATCAACCGCGGCGTCGAGTTCGACTCCTATATGGCCGACCACCCGCAACGCTCCGTCATCCTGGAGCAGGTCTACGCCGGTATCTGCGTGCGTATGGCTATCCTGTATCTGCTGCTTGGAGGTGCCGATAATGGCCTTGCTTCTTAAGAATGCCCACGTCGTCGACCCGTCCGTCGAGCTTGACGGTGTCGTTGACGTCCTGATTGACGGCGACAAGATCGCCGAGGTCGGCGAGAATCTCGCCGTCGAGGGAGCCGAGGTCCGCGACCTTTCCGGCAAGTACCTCGTCCCCGGCCTGGTGGATATGCACGTTCACCTTCGCGAGCCCGGCTATGAGGTCAAAGAGGACATCGAGAGCGGCACCCGCGCAGCTGCCAAGGGCGGCTTCACCGGCGTGTGCGCCATGCCCAACACCGATCCCGTCACCGATAACGGCACCGTCGTGGAGTTCGTCAAGTCCCGCGCTGCCGAGGTCGGTCACTGCCGCGTCTATCCGTCGGGCGCCATGACCCGCGGCCTTAAGGGCGAGGCTATGTCCGAGATGGGCGATATGGTCGCCCACGGCGCCGTCGCCTTTACCGACGACGGTCGCGGCGTACAGGGCGCGGGCATGCTCCGTCGCTGCATGGACTACGGCAAGATGTTCGGCAAGGTCTTTATGAGCCACTGCCAGGACGAGGACCTGGTCGGCCACGGCCAGATCAACGAGGGCAAGGTCTCGACCCGTCTGGCTCTCGAGGGCTGGCCGGCTGCCGGCGAGGAGCTTCAGATCGCCCGCGACATCGAGATCGCCAAGCTGACCGGTGCCAAGCTGCACATCCAGCACATCTCCACCGCCCATGGCCTGGAGATCGTGCGTGCCGGTAAGGCCGCTGGCGTTCAGGTTACCTGTGAGGCCACCCCGCACCATATGTTCCTGACCGAGAACGACCTGGACGAGACCTACAACACCTCGCTCAAGGTCAACCCGCCGCTGCGTACCGAGGAGGATGCCGAGGCTATCCGTCAGGGCGTCATCGACGGTACCGTCGACGTTATCGTCACCGATCACGCTCCCCACACCCCGTGGGAGAAGGCCCGCGAGTTCGAGCTTGCGCCCTTTGGCATGATCGGCCTCGAGACCTCGCTGTCGCTTGTACTTACCGAGCTGGTCAACACGGGCAAGATGAGCATGGGCCGCATGGTCGAGCTCATGGCCATCAAGCCGCGTGAGATCCTGGGCCTCGACCAGGTTCAGGTCAAGGCGGGCTCCGTTGCCGATCTGACCGTGTTCGACGCGTCCGCCACCTGGACGGTCGGCGAGGACGGTTACGAGTCGCGCGCCGAGAACTCCGGTTTCGCCGGCCGCACGCTCACCGGTCGTGCCACCGATGTGTTTGTCGGCGGCAAGCAGACGCTCGCCGACGGCTGCATCTGCTAGCATTGCCTTATCGCTTATGTGCGCGGCGCCCTTGCGGTGCCGCGCTTTCTGTTCGTTTTGACCATGCAACCGCATGGGGGATTGGAGCGTCTATGCCCACACCTTCCACTGCACGCATGCACGACTTCGAGGTCGTCTCGAACCAGGAGATCGCCGACGGCATCTTCTCGCTCGTCATCTCGGCCCCCAAGCTTGCAAGTGCGCTCAAGCCCGGTCAGTTTGTGAACATTGCCGTGCCCGGTGATGCGTCCTCGCTGCTTCGCGTGCCCCTGAGCTTCTATCGCGCCGACGCCCAGGCCGGCACCGTCGAGCTGTGGTACGCCGTCGTGGGCGACGACACCCGTCGTCTGTCGCAGATGGGCCCCGGCTCCACCTCTAATCTGCTGGGTCCTGGCGGCCGCGGCTGGTTCGTGCCCGAGGGCACCAGGAAGGCGCTGCTCGTGGCGGGCGGCATCGGCGTTCCGCCCGTGCTGTGCCTTGCCGGTAAGCTTGCCGAGCAGGGTGTGGCCGTCGACGTGTGCCTGGGCTTTGGTACCGCGTCCAAGGCCGTGGGCATCGATGAGTTCCGCGCTTTGTGCGACACGGTCAGCGTTTGCACTGACGACGGTTCGCTTGGCACGCACGGTTTTTGCACCGATCCTGCCGCCGAGCTGCTCGGCGAGGGCGGCTACGACTACGTGGCCAGCTGCGGTCCCGCCGTCATGATGAAGAAGGTCGCCGCCGCTGCCGCCGAGGCCGGTGCGTACTGCGAGGTTTCGCTCGAGCGCATGATGAGCTGTGGCTTTGGTGCCTGCAACACCTGCAATGTCGAGACGGTCGACGGTATGAAGGGCGCCTGTATGTGCGGCCCCGTGTTCGATGCTTCCAAGGTGGTGGTCTTCTAGTGGGTACCGTGAACATGGCCGTCGACTTCGGCGGCGTCAAGATGCAGAACCCCATCAACACCGCAGCCGGTACCTTTGGCTACGGCTGGCAGTTCCAGAACTTCTTTGATGTCTCCCAGCTGGGCGCCATCACCACCAAGGGTTGTGCTGCCGAGCCCTGGCCCGGCAACCCTGCGCCCCGCATGGCCGAGATCCCGGGCGGCATGATCAACTCCGTGGGCCTTCAGAACCCCGGCGTGGCTGCCTTCGCCCGTGAGTCCGGTCCCTGGCTCGAGCAGCTCTCCAAGGACGGTTGCCAGGTCATCTGCCAGGTCGCCGGCCACTCCGTTGACGAGTTTGTGCGCGCGCTCGAGATGTATGTCGAGCTGTGCCCCTGGGCTGCCGGCTACGAGATCAACGTCAGCTGCCCCAATATTGCCGCCGGCGGTGCCGCCATGGGCTCCTCGCCCGAGGGCGCCTCTGCCGTTATGGCTGCCTGCCGTAAGGTGACCGATAAGCCGCTGTTCGTGAAGATGGCGCCGGTTAACGTCGCCGAGATTGCCAAGGCTCTCGAGGCCGCGGGAGCCGACGGCCTTTCGGTCATCAACTCCATCCAGGGCATGGCCATTGACGTTCATACCCGCAAGTCCCGTGTGGCCAAGCCCAAGGGCGGCCTTTCGGGTCCGCTGTGCCACCACATCGCCGTTCGCATGGTCTGGGAGGTCGCTCAGGCCGTCGATATCCCCATCAACGGTGTCGGCGGCGTCATGACGGGCGAGGATGCGGCCGAGTTTATCCTGGCCGGCGCCACCTGCGTGTCGGTCGGCATGGCCAATTTCGTCGATCCGTGCGCCTCAATTAAGATCGCGCACGAGCTCGAGGCCTGGGCGGAGTCCCAGGGCGTGAAGGACATCAACGAGCTGGTAGGTGCTTTCGAATGCTAGAGACCGACGCCCGCGACCGCGTTATCGTCGCCCTCGACTGCGACCGTGAGCGTGCGCTCGAGCTCGCCCACGAGCTTTCTGGTCATGCCGCTTGGCTCAAGGTGGGCATGACGCTCTATTACGCCGAGGGGCCCGAGATCGTCAAGACGTTCAAGGACCTGGGCTTTAAGGTCTTCCTCGACCTCAAGTTCCATGACATTCCGCATCAGGTGCGCGGTGCCGCCCGTTCGGCCTCGCTTGCCGGTGCCGACCTGCTCTCGGTCCACGGCCTGGGTTCTGGTGCTATGCTCGCTGCGTGCCGTGAGGGTGCCGAGGAGGCGCGCGAGGACCGCGCCAAGCTCGTCGCCATCACCGTGCTCACGAGCATGAACCAGGATTCGCTGGCTGAGATCGGCGTCGAGTCACCCGTGGCCGAGGAGGCCGCCCGCCTGGCAAAGCTTGCCCAGGCCAACGGTATCGACGGCATCGTGTGCTCGCCGATGGAGGCCCATGACATGCGCGAGCTGCTCGGCCCCGACGCGTTGATCGTGACTCCGGGCGTTCGTCCGGTGGGTGCCGCCCTTGGTGACCAGTCCCGTGTGGCGACGCCTTCTCAGGCTATCGAGCGCGGCGCGAGCCATATCGTGGTGGGCCGACCCATCACCGGTGCCGACGACCCGGTTGCCGCCTTTGACGCTATCGTTGCCGAGCTGGTCGAAAACGTCGCCTAAAAGATTCCCTCAAGTCACCACTTTTGGGTCTCATTAGCACAAATTAGCCCCTGTGCCTGCGAAAACTTTCCCATCCTTTGTGTGGAATCGCAGGTCAGGGGCTCAACTTTAACCTCCGTATATTGCACTTTTCGCAGGTATCGTCTAACCTATGGTGCCGTCGATTGGGCATTTAGTGCGTTTGACGTGCTAAAATGCCAATTATTGCATCAGATATAACCCAACTATTTGGAGGTTCGAATGGCACTCCCTCAGCTTACCGACGAGCAGCGCAAGCAGGCTCTTGAGAAGGCTGCCGCCGCACGTCACGCCCGCGCTGAGCTTCGCGAGCAGATCAAGAAGGGCGAGAAGTCCCTCGAGTCCGTGCTCAACTCCGATGACCCCATCGCTTCCCGCATGAAGGTTTCCACCCTCATCGAGTCTCTCCCCGGTTATGGCAAGGCCAAGGCCGCCAAGATCATGGAGGAGCTCGGCATCTCCGCTACCCGTCGCGTCCAGGGCCTCGGCGTCCGCCAGCGCGAGCAGCTCCTCGAGCAGCTGACCAAATAAGTGAGCGCTCAGGATTCAAAGCTCTTTGTGATTTCTGGACCGTCAGGTGCAGGCAAGGGCACGCTCGTCACTCGTGTGCGCGAGCGTCGCTCGAACCTGGGCCTGACGGTTTCGGCTACCACGCGAGCACCACGCAAAGGTGAGGTCGACGGCGTCAACTACTTTTTCCTGACGCGCGAGGAGTTCGACCGCCGCGTGGCAAACGGTGAGTTTGTTGAGTGGGCCGAGGTCCACGGTAACTGCTACGGCACCTTGGTGAGCGAGGTCACATCCAAGCTCGCCTCTGGCTCGTCTCTGATCTTGGAGATCGATGTCCAGGGAGCCCTGCAGGTCAAGGAGCGTTTCCCCGAGGCCGTGTTGATCTTTATCAAGCCGCCTTCGCTCGAGGTGCTCCGCGAGCGTCTGGTCGGTCGCGGTACCGAGACGCCCGAGACGATTGAGCTGCGTATGGCAAACGCCGCCGATGAACTTGCCCTTGCCGACCGCTACGACGACGTCGTGGTGAATGACGATCTCGACCGCGCGACCGATGAGCTCGTTCGCGTTCTCGATATGCATGAAAGGATCTGAGGTCCGTGTCCGTTGTAAAGCCTTGCATTGACGATCTTCTGGAGAAGACCGATCACAACCGCTTCCTGCTCGCCTCGCTTGCCTCCAAGCGCGCCTGCGACATTAACAGCATGTTGCGTGGCCAGCACAACCGCGTGCTCGCCGTCCAGGATGTCGATGACATCACTATTGCGCTTTCCGGCGCCGATACCATCTCGATGGCTATGGACGAGATTGTCGACGGCGACATCTCCTACGACGAGGCCCGTTACGAGAAGGCACTCGGCCATAAGGTTGCTGAAGCCTAAATGGCAGCCCGCGTCTGCCTGGTCCACTATCACGAGGTTGGACTAAAGGGCAAGAACCGCGCACATTTTGAGCATATCCTCATGGATAACATCAAGGCGGCCTTGGCCGCCTTTTCCGTGAATGCCGTGTCTCGAATTTCCGGTTATATCCTCGTGACCTTTAACGAGCATCAGGCCGACGAGGCGGCGCGCGTCATTCGCACCGTCCCCGGCGTTGCTCGCGTGTCCCTGGCATATCACACGAACCGCGACCCGCAGGAGTACTGCGCCGCCGCCGTGAAGGCGCTGCGCGAGTTTGGTCCCTTTGAGTCGTTTAAGGTGCATGCCAAGCGCTCGAACACCGACTACGAGCTCACCTCGATTGATATCAATCGTCAGGTGGGAGAGGTGTTGTGCGAGGCGTTTCCCGATAAAAAGGTCCAGATGCACGACCCCGACGCAATGGTGCACGTGCTGGTGGTCCAGGGTAGCGTTTATGTGTACGCGCGCTCCGAGCGCGGCGTGGGCGGTCTGCCGGTGGGATCTGCCGGCAAGGTCGTGACGCTACTGTCATCGGGTATCGATTCTCCGGTAGCGACCTGGATGCTCGCGCGTCGCGGCGCGGTGTGCGTGCCGGTACATTTCTCCGGTCGTCCGCAGACGCCCGACACGAGCGAGTATTTGGTGCAGGACATCATCCGTGCGCTTGAGCCGGGTGTCCAGATCGGCCGCCTGTACGTGGTGCCGTTTGGCGATTGTCAGCGTGAGATCTCGGTGACCTGCCCCAGCAACCTGCGCGTGATCATGTACCGTCGCATTATGTATTCGGTTGCCGAGCGCATTGCGCATATCGAGGGCGCCAAGGCTATTGTGACCGGTGAATCGCTCGGTCAGGTTGCTTCCCAGACGCTCGAGAACATCATGGCCGTCAACGAGGCCGTCAAGATCCCCGTGTTCCGCCCGCTGATTGGTTCGGACAAGCAGGAGATCATCGCGCGTGCCGAGGAAATCGGTACCTTCGATATCTCGACCGAGGCCGCTCCCGATTGCTGCACGCTCTTTATGCCGCGCCGCCCCGAGACGCACGCCAAACTCGATGCCGTGCATGAGGCGTGGGAGCTGTTCGATCACGAGGAGATGATTGAGCGCTTGCTCAAGCAGACCGAGTATATCGACTTCGAGAGCAACACGTATAAGGCCCCTAAGACCTTAAAACGCAAACATTCCGAGCTCGCTCCACGTGAGATTTACCAAGATCACGAATAATGTTGTGTATAGACCGGCGGTGATTTTGCATCGTCGGTCTTTTTCTATCTGGGCATTAGGCGATAAACGGTTCATTTGTCGACGTGTGCCTGAATAAATGGACACTTTTCCGCAAGGTTTTGGTCAGCTTTTGGTTTGACCGCGAAAACCGGTGTGGGCGTGCGGAGGCTGCGGCGTTCGTTTCCTGACACGATGGTGTTGGGAGGTGTTTGCTATGGCGCAGCGCGAGCAACACGAACGGGTTAAACGGATGGACCGCTGGGCAGAAAAGCTGCTCGGCCATAAGGCGATGGTCGTGGCGATCCTGGTTGTCATTGCCGCCGCGAGCGGCTTGGCGATGGCAGGTTTTGGTGGTCACTCCAGCGACGTATCGTTTGAGCGTAGTGATGAGGCGAGCGCCTCGGATGTGCGCGGGGCCGGGGATGCCTCTCCTGACGATGCCGATGAGCCGTCTGCCAAGAGCTCCTCTGCTGCCGAGGTGTACGTCGATGTTGATGGCGCCGTTGTGAAGCCTGGCGTGTACCGGCTTAAAGATGGAGCACGGGTGTCCCAGGCGATTGATGCCGCCGGAGGGCTTACGGCCGAGGCGGATGTGACGGTTCTTAACCGTGCGTCCAAGATCACCGATGGTCAAAAGATCTATGTGCCGACGGTAGGGGAGCAACAAACGGCTGCGGCCGTCGGCGCCGCCGAAAGCAGTGCTTCCACGACCCCTGGTACAGGGTCTTCGTCGGGACTTGTGAATATCAATACGGCAAGTGCGGCGGAGCTGCAGACGCTTTCGGGCATCGGGCCTTCTATGGCCCAGTCAATTATCGACGAACGGACGCAAAACGGGGCCTTTGCCTCGGTCGATGACCTTATGCGCGTATCGGGGATCGGTGAGAAGAAACTCGCCAAAATTAAAGATTGCATCTGCGTATGAGTGCGACCGAGCGCGAGCATGTGATGCCACCGCGCCCATTGATGCCGTGGGCGATAGCCCTTTGTGCCGGCTTGTGTGCGAGCTGTGGGTTAGTGCTTAACATGGCGGCCGATGCGCTGCTGGGAGAGCGGGCGGCGCCCGTCACATTGCTTATGGCCATTCCCTTCGCGGCTGCGACGTGCATCGTATTGGCACGGTCCTGTATGCGTCTTGTGCGGTGGAAGCGATGGCTGTATGCCGCGGCCCTTGGCCTCGTTGCGGGAGCGGTCGTGTCCGCGGCTTGGGCGATAGGAGCGCTACACGCATCGAGGGCACTGGATAATCGGGCTGCGAGCAGTCTTGAGTTTGTTGTGCACGGCGATCCGTCCATCAATGACGGTGTGTACTCCTATACCTGCGATGCGTTTGCGGGCGAAAAGCATTTGGGTCAGGTATGGCTGTCGTGCGATCGTGAGCTCGGCGTCGGTTCGCATGTACGTGCTATCGGTCGAATTTCGCGCTTTGAGAATGATGCGTATGGGCGCTCACGCGTGCTTCGGGGCGAGCTTCGAAAGGTTAAAGTCGTCCGGTTGGTATCGATCAACGAGGGCCCTCCAGGCCCGTTGTCTTGGCTTCGAAACGAGCTCCTTGCCGTTATCGCGCCCGCGACCGATCCAGCGCGCTCGCTCATTGCCGGCGTTGTCTGCGGACGCTCGGCCGAGCTGCGTGCCCAGCCGGCGGGCGATTGGTTTTCGGTAACGGGCACCGCACATCTTATCGCTGTCTCGGGTAGTCATCTTGCCATCGTGGGGTTTGTGATTGAGAGCGCCCTGCAAAAGACACGCCTCTCTCGTGGGCTGCAGCGGGGGCTGTTGGTGCTGGCCCTCGCTGCCTATGCCGTTTTTACGGGCGCTTCGCCCTCGGCCGTGCGCGCGTGCTGCATGGTGGCGGCGTCGCTTGTCGCCAACGGCGCCGGGCGTCGTCGGCATGGCCTCTCGGCTCTGTTCGTCACCATGGCAATCTTTGTGTTGCTGCGTCCGACGGTATTGTTCGAAATGGGTTTTCAGCTTTCGTGCGCCAGTGTCTTTGCCATCCTTTGTTTTTGCCCCTACGCCACCTACGCCTTGGGCGAGCTGGGCATGCCATCGGGTGTCGCCAGCGTTTTGTCTGTCACGCTGTGCTCGCAGCTGGCGACACTTCCCGTTACGATTCCCGCATTTGAGACGTTTTCGCTCATTGCCCCACTTGCAAATGCCGTGATCGGTCCGGTGATAAGCGTGCTGCTCGCTGTATCGGTTGTGCTGGTGCCCTGCTCGCTTGTGCCGCTGCTGCGTCACGGGGCGCTCGTGGTGCCCATGATTGTCGCCCGCTGTGCGCTGTTCTTTGAACAGCTCTTTGCTGCCGTTTCGGGCGCATCCGTAAGCGTGCCGCCCGATACGCCCTTGGTATATGTGGTGCCATTCGCGCTGGTGGCCCTCTTGGTCTGGTGGCCACGCCCCCGCGCGCGGAGCATGGCAGCGGGGCTGCTGTGTTTAATGCTCGCAGCGGGTGTTCCGTATGTCTATTGGGATCGATGTGCGCCGCCTTCGGTAACGGTCCTCGATGTTGGCCAGGCCGATGCGATTCTGGTTCGTCAGGGTGGCGCCGTGGCACTCGTCGACTGTGGGCTCGATGACCGCGTGGTGTCGGCGTTGGTTCGCAATAACGTCCACCATATCGACGCCGTCTTCGTGACGCATTGGGATGAAGACCATTGGGGCGGTCTTCCCGACGTACTCGATCGTTTTTCGGTTGGAACCATTGCGGTCGCGGCCGATGCACTTGACGGCGCGCCTACTGAGGTTCTGAATCGCCCGGGTGTAACGTATCGGCAGGTGGCTCGCGGAGACACGGTCGATATCGGCGCATTTCGGGCTCGTGTGATGTGGCCGTTTGACACGGTGGATGGCGAGGGCAATGAGGACTCTCTTGTTTTGCTGCTCTCCTACGCTCAGGAAGGCAAGAGCCTGCGTGTGCTCCTTACTGGTGACGCCGAGCTCGATCAGGAGCGCGAGTTTGTACAGGAGGTGGGAGATATCGATGTGCTCAAGCTGGGGCATCATGGCTCAAAAGTTTCCGTCGACACAGACCTGCTGGGCACGCTTAAGCCCGAGTTCTCTATCGCGAGCGCCGGCGAGGGGAATCGTTACGGCCATCCGTCGGATGCCTGCATCGATGCAGTTAAGGAAGCGGGTGGTGCGTTCGCATGCACCATCGAACACGGCGACATTACCGTCACGCCGACTGCGAAGGGCTTTGCCATGCGATGCCAGCGACCGTGATGACATCGTTGGCGCGCGGTGGACCCCTGGGCTAAAATGGCACGGTACGAATTCGAGTGTGTGCGAGAGGGGAGCGCAATGTCCGAAACCGGTCTGCTGCCGGCATATCTGATCGTCGGTACCGATGGGGTCAAGCGCGACCACGCCGTCTCGCGTATGAAAGCTCGCTTGGAAAAGTCGGGTATGGTTGAGTTCAACCTCGATGAACGCGACATGACGAAAGATCCCGATATCGAGTCGATCATCGGCTCGCTCAATACCTTTCCCATGGGCAGCGAGTTTCGCCTGGTGATCCTCGACGGCTGCTCCAAGCTTGCCAAGGCGGTCTCGGAACCGCTTGTCGAGTACCTCGCAAGTCCCAGCCCCACGACGGTCTGTCTCATTATTGCCGACTCACTTGCCAAGAATACGCGCCTGTATAAGGCAATCGCCAAGATCGACAAGAAGGCTATCGTCGATTGTTCGGGTACCAAGCGCTGGGAACTGCCGCGCCGCGTTCAGCAGATGGCGACGCAGCGCGGTAAGTCCATCTCGACGGCTGCTGCCGAGGAGCTCGTCTCGCGCTCGGGCGAGAACACCCGCATGCTCGATAACGACTTGGCCAAGCTTGCCCAGATGGTCGAGGCGCCGCAAATTGAGCTTGCCGATGTGGAGCGCTGGATCGTGCGCACGGCCGAAGTTCAGCCCTGGGACTTCCTCAATGCCGTCTCGGCCCGCGATATGCGCCGCTCGCTTGAGCTCTTTGGGCTGCTGCCCGCCAAGAGCTATGTGTGGACCTACACGCTGCTATGCGGTCGCATCCGCGAGTTGATCGTCGCCAAGGCGCTCGACTCTCGTGGGCAGGGGCGTGAGCTCGCCGCGACACTCAAGCTTCAGGCCTGGCAGGTCAAAAATCACCTGACCTGGGCACGCCGCTTTTCGATGGCGGAGCTTGTCGCTGCGCTCGAGGGCGCGGTCGATGTGGAGCTCGCACTGAAGGGTTCTGCCGATTCGGAGACCGCGCTTTTGCTCTGGATTACGAACATCTTGAGAAAATCGTGATGATACCTGCCTATTTGACAAATTCGTTCTATCCCTTTGAGGGGGAGCGTGCTATAGTAGGCGCTTGCATGACCTCACCGTGTCTCAGAGGTGTCATACATTTTTTGCAAGGAACTCGAAAGGAACTCCAGAAGTGGCAAACATCAAGTCTCAGAAGAAGCGTATCCGCACCAATGAGGCAGCTCGCATGCGTAACAAGGCTGTCAAGTCCGAGCTCAAGACGCTGACCAAGCACGTCCAGTCCGCCGTCGCCGAGGGCGACGCCGAGAAGGCCCAGGCTGCCCTCAAGACCGTCACCAAGCGTCTCGACATGGCTGCCGCCAAGCATGTTATCCACAAGAACCAGGCTTCCAACCGCAAGTCCGGTCTTGCCAAGCTCGTGAACAGCATCAACGCCTAAGTTGTAAATTTCACACCACACAGATTACGCGCATAAATGGAGCCTGTTTTATGGAACAGGCTCCATTTTTTGTACCGCTCGGGTAAGATAGTCCGCATGAATACTTCAATTGACATTTCCCACATCCGCAACTTCTCGATCGTTGCGCACATCGACCATGGCAAGTCCACGATCAGTGACCGCATCCTCGAGCTCACCCATACCGTCGACGAGCGCGATATGGAGTCGCAGCTGCTCGACACCATGGATATCGAGCGCGAGCGCGGCATCACGATCAAGTCTAATGCCGTTCGCGTGTCCTATGACGCCGACGATGGTGAGACGTATCAGTTCAACCTGATCGATACGCCGGGCCACGTGGACTTTACCTACGAGGTCTCGCGTTCGCTTGCCGCCTGCGAGGGTGCGGTGCTTGTCGTCGACGCCACGCAGGGCGTCGAGGCGCAGACCGTCTCCAACGCGACGCTCGCCATGAACGCCAACTTGGATATCGTGCCCGCTATCAACAAGATCGACCTGCCGTCGGCACACCCCGACGAGGTCAAGACCGAGATCGAGGACGACCTGGCGATCCCTGCCGACGATGCCGTATGCGTATCGGGCAAGACCGGCGAGGGCATTCACGATTTGCTGGAGTCTATCGTCTTTTTGATCTCTCCGCCCAAGGGCGATGCGAACGCGCCGCTCAAGGCGCTTATCCTGGATTCGTATTTCGATGAGTACCGCGGCGTCGTTGCCACGGTCCGCGTCTTTGACGGCTCCATCAAGAAGGGCGATACTCTGCGCATGATGCAGGCAGAAGGTGACTTCTTGGTCGACGGCGTGGGCGTCAAGCGTCCTGCCGAGACCCCGGTTGACGCACTGACGGTTGGCGAGGTCGGCTACGTGGTCACGGGTCTGAAGGATCCTGAGGCCGTGCACGTGGGCGATACCCTCACGTGGGCGTCTAATCCCTGCCCCGAGCCGCTTCCCGGTTACCGCGAGGCCAAGCCCATGGTCTATACGGGCCTGTTTCCGATCGACAACAAGGATTACGAGAACCTGCGCGACGCTCTCGATAAGCTGCACGTCAACGACCCGTCGTTGGTGTGGGAGCCCGAGACCTCGGTGGCGCTCGGCTTTGGCTTCCGCGTGGGCTTCTTAGGCCTGCTGCATATGGAAGTCGTCAAGGAGCGCCTGGAGCGCGAGTTCAACCTTGACCTCATTGCTACGAGCCCTTCGGTGGACTATCACGTCTATAAGACCGACGGCGAGATGATTGATGTTCGCAGCCCGCAGGATCTGCCCGAGGCTACGCGCATCGAGCGCATTGAGGAGCCTTACCTCAAGGCCAAAATTATCTGCCCGCCCGAGTATACGGGTGCCGTCATGCAGCTCGCTATCGAGCACCGCGGCATTACAACTGACATGATCCATCTCACGAGCAAATCGGTCGAGATGCGCTTTGACATGCCGCTCGCCGAGCTCATCCTGGACTTCTTTGACCAGCTCAAGAGTCGCACCAAGGGCTATGCCTCACTCGACTACGAGTTCAACGAGTACCGTCCCTCCGAACTCGTCAAGCTCGATATTTTGCTTTCGGGCGATGAGGTGGACGCGCTTTCGTTTATCGTGCACAAGGATAAGGCCTATGGCCTGGCCCGCGGCCTGTGTGACAAGCTCAAGGAAATCATCCCGCGCCAGCTGTTCGAGGTGCCTATTCAGGGCGCCATCGGCAACAAGATCAT
This sequence comes from uncultured Collinsella sp., assembly GCA_958435945.1. GTDB lineage: Bacteria > Actinomycetota > Coriobacteriia > Coriobacteriales > Coriobacteriaceae > Collinsella. Next base: position 104,371 of record CAUBIC010000004.1, read on the forward strand.
TGCCCGCTCTACCGTCAAGGCGCGTCGCAAGGACGTTTTGGCCAAGTGCTATGGCGGCGATATCTCGCGAAAGCGCAAGCTGCTCGAGAAGCAGAAAGAGGGCAAGAAGCGCATGAAGGCCATCGGTTCGGTCGAGGTCCCGCAGGAGGCCTTTATGGCGATCCTAAAGGTAGACGAGTAAGTCCATGGCGCTTTCTGAATACAGCAAGCGTCTGCTGGGCGCCTATGCCGAGCAGCCGTTCCTTATGGCTCCCATGGCGGGCGTAACCGACCCCGCCTATCGCATCATGTGTCGCCGCCGCGGTGCCAACCTTGCCTACAGCGAGATGGTGAGCGTTGCGGGCCTTGCCTATGCCAGCAACAAGACGTGGCGCCTGGTGTTGCCGGCCGACGAGGAGCAGCAGATCTGCGTGCAGCTCTTTGGTTCCAAGCCCGATCAGTTTGCGGGTGCCGTCGCTGCCGTCGAGGAACGCGTGGGCGATCGCCTGTCATTGATTGATATCAACATGGCCTGTCCGGCTCGCAAGGTCGTTACCAAGGGCGAGGGCTCGGCGCTTATGCGTACGCCCGACCTGGCCGAGCAGATTGTCGAGGCAGCGGTGGGCGCGGCGCATGTTCCCGTGACCGTGAAGATTCGCAAGGGCTTTTACGCCGAAGACCGCAATGCCGCGACGTTTGCCCAGATGCTCGAGGGGGCAGGGGCAGCTGCGGTGGCGGTGCACGGCCGCTGTGCCACGCAGCTCTATACGGGCCAGGCCGATTGGTCGGTCATCGATGAGGTGGCCGACGCCGTCGAGATTCCCGTTATCGGTTCGGGCGATGTTTTCTCGGCCGAGGATGCCGCGGAGCATCTGCAAAGCTCGGGTGCCAGCGCGGTGTTCATCGCGCGCGGTATCTATGGTAACCCCTGGGTGTTCGGCGATGCCCGCGCCCTTGCGCTCGATGGCACGCCGGTACCGGTGCGTAGCTCGGTCGAGCGACTGGGCGCCCTGCGCGAGCACCTGACGCTCACGCACGAGCTGTTGCCGCTCATGTCGCGTGCCCGTACGTACGCGAGTTGGTATTTAAAGGGCATGCCCCATGCTGCGGCCTGGCGCGCCCAGGTGGTGCGCTGCTCCACGTACGAGGAGTTCATGGCATTGGTCGATGATATCGAGCGCGATGTGGTGGCCTGCGAGGCCGCACTTGCCGCCGGCGAGTCGGTGCCCGCGCATCCGCTGGAGGCCTAAGGGTGGCCGTTACCGCGCTGTACATGCACGTGCCGTTTTGCGCCCAAAAGTGCCGGTACTGCGACTTTGACTCGCGCAGTTTTGCTCCGTGCGACCTGAGCGCTGCGCTCGATGCCTATTTTGAGCAGCTTTATGCGCGCCTCGATGCCTTTGGCGACGCCGGGGCGCTTGCGCAAGTCTGCACCGTCTATGTAGGCGGCGGCACGCCGTCGCTGGCAGGTAAGCGTCTGGTAGAACTTGCCCGGCGTATCTCTGTGTGGTGCAAGCCCGTCGAGTTTACCTGTGAGGCCAATCCCGAGTCGTTGACTTCGCAGCTCGCCGCGGCGCTTGCCGTGGTGGGCGTCACGCGCATTTCTCTGGGAGTTCAAACCCTCGACAACGCCGAGCTTGCTGCGATTGGCCGTATTCACGATGCCGATCGGGCGCTCGCTGCCATCACGACGGTTAAGGACGCTGGGCTCGATGTGTCCTGCGACCTCATGTGTGGCCTTCCCGGGCAGACCGCCGTAAGCTGGCAGCGCACGCTCGATGGCTTGTTGGCGGCGGCGCCGCATCACGTATCGGTGTACCCGCTCACGCTTGAGGAGGGCACGCCGCTCTACCGCATGGCGTGTCGCGACGAGTCGCTCGAGCCCGACGAGGATTTTCAGGCTGCATGCATGGATGCGGCGCGCGAGCGCCTGGGTGCGGCCGGCTATCACCCGTATGAGGTGGCAAGCTACGCGCTCGACGGCCATGAGTGTGCCCACAACATTGCCTATTGGACCGGACAGGGCTATCTGGGCTTGGGTCGCTCTGCCGCCGGTATGCTCGACGCCGAGGATTTCGATCGCCTGGCCGGGCTGTTTCCCGACGTGCCCGCTCGCGGCGATGCATATCGCGTGCGCTTGGTGCAACGCGACGATGCCGCGACGACGTTTGATGCCGAGTATCTGTCGCAGCGCGAGGCTGCGGCCGAGGATTTGATGCTCGCCTGCCGCATGACGCGTGGCATTGGGCCCGACCTGTTGGTTCGCTCGGCAAACGTGATCGCTGCAGATGAGTTGGCGGCGACCTGTGACCGTGCGCTCGAGTTGGGCCTTGCCACTTGGGTGCCCGATGGCGTTGAGGGGCTTGCGGAGCGCGTCGCCTCGAAAGACGTTATCGCAGGTCGCGTCCGTGCTCGTTTGGCGCCCAGCCACTTGGGCTGGCTCGATGGAAATGTGCTGTTCGAGCTGTTTTGGGGTCTAGCCTAGGCCGCTCGGGTAGAATTACCGCAATATATACGCTGCTGTGAGCAGGAGGTTGCCGCGCATGGCGACGATGAACGAAAAAGATTACTACGAGATTTTGGGTGTCTCCAAGGACGCCACCTCGCGTGATATACAGAAGGCCTTCCAGCAAAAGGCCCGCAAGCTCCATCCGGACGTCAACAAAGAACCGGATGCCGAGGAAAAGTTCAAAGAGGTTTCCGAGGCCTATGCCGTGCTTTCGGACGAGCAGAAGCGTGCGCGCTACGACGCCATGCGCTCGGGCAATCCCTTCGCCGGCGCTCCTACGGCTTCTCCCTATGGCGGCGGCTACGCCGGTAGCGCGGGCTATGGCAATCCCTTTGAGGGCGGCTTTCCCTTTGGTGGCGCCTGGGGCCAGCCGCGTCGCGGGCAGGCTGCCTACAATCCCGAGAACGGCGCCAACGTGGTCGTCGATATCAAGCTCGACGCCAAGGAGGCCAAGGGCGGTGCCCGCAAGACCGTCCGCTATACGCGCTTCGATACCTGTGGTCACTGCGGAGGTTCGGGTTCTGTTTCGTCCGAGCATGCACATACTTGTCCGAGCTGCGGTGGTCGCGGCCACATCGACGTCGACCTGTCTTTCCTGTTTGGCGCCGGCACGTTTCAGTCGGTCTGCCCCGAGTGCGGCGGTTCCGGTAAGGTCGTCGCCGATCCCTGCCCCGATTGCGGCGGCAGCGGCCGTGTCCGTGTGACCTCCGAGCAGACGATTGAGTTTCCTGCCGGTACGCACGATGGCGATGATGTCCGTATTGGTGGCATGGGTCACGCCGGCACCAACGGTGCCTCGGGCGGCGATCTGGTCGGCCGCGCCCATGTCGAGGCCGAGCGTCTGGAAGGCAAGGCCCGTACCGGTTTTTACCTGATGGGCATCGTGGCGCCGTTTTTGGTGCTATCGGCCATCTCGGGCGTGTTCTCGGCCTTTGCCGTGATGTGCTTTATTCCGTTTGCCATGGGCCTGTTTATGGTGCTCTCGGATGGCGTGCTGCATCGCAGCCTGCTGTGGTGGAAGCGCGGCGCGATGCAGTTTGTCAACGGTTTTGCCAACGGATTTATGTTTGCGCTCGTGTCGGTTTGGTTTGCGAGCTGCTCGCAGCGTGCCATGCTTTCGCCTTACGGAATGCAATAACATCAAACCCTCTGTTTGCGGCCGGCCCAGCTTGGGTATAGGACGCACTGTGACAATAATGAAAGTCGGAAGGATTCGGTCGTGTCGGAAAATAGGGATTACTACGAGGTGCTTGGCGTCGACAAGGATGCCGACGCGCGGACGATTAAGCGCGCGTTTCTAAAGAAGGCCCGTACCGTACACCCGGACGTTTCGGACGACCCCGAGGCCGAGGCCAAGTTCAAAGAGCTCAACGAGGCCTATTCCGTTCTTTCCGACGAGCAGAAGCGTGCTAACTACGACCGTTACGGCACCGCGGACGGCCCCGGTGGCTCTGGCTATGTCGACATCAACGATATCTTTGGCGGCATGGGCATGGACGACCTGTTCTCGTCGTTCTTTGGCGGCGGTGCCGGCGGTGGCGCCCGAAATCGCCGTGAGCGTCGTCGCGGCCGCGATATGGCCATCTCCCTTTCGGTGACCCTTGAGGAGGCGGCACTCGGTTGCAAAAAGACGATCAGCTATGACCGCCTTGCCCCCTGCGAGGATTGCAACGGCACTGGTAGGGCCGAGGGCGCACAGGAAAAGCAGTGCAGCCGCTGCCACGGCACGGGCTATGTCACGACGGTCCAGCGTTCGTTCCTAGGCCAGGTCCAGTCTTCTTCGCCCTGTCCCGACTGCCACGGCGAGGGCACGGTCATCGATCATCCCTGCGAGACCTGCGACGGTCAGGGTCGTACGCCTTCGCACGAAAAGATCGACATCGATATTCCCGCCGGTGTTTCGACCGGTCGCCAGCTGCGCGTGAGTGGCTTTGGCGAGGCCGGCCTTCGCGGTGAGCCCTCGGGCGACCTGATCGTCAACGTGCGTGTCGCCGACCACGAGCGTTTTAAGCGTAATGGCGATGACCTGTACTTGGTGAGCGATATCTCGATTGCGCAGGCCGCGCTCGGTTGCGAGATCGAGGTCGAGGGCATTATGCCTGACGAGGTCGTCAAGGTGACGGTTCCCGCCGGTACGCAGTACGGCGACACCGTGAGCGTTGGCAACTATGGCATGCCCCGTATCGGCGGTGGCGGCTCGCGTGGCCGCCTGATCGTTCAGCTGCGCGTGCTCGTCCCCACCAATCTCTCCAATAAGCAGCGCGAGCTGCTTCGTGCCTTTGCCGACGAGATGGGTGATGACGTCGCATCCGGTAAGAAGTCGGTGACCGATCGTATCAAGAGTGCCCTCGACGACATCCTCGATTAAGGAGCCCGCGTGCTCGCACCTCATATCTCTGTCGTCAACCTCGGTTGCCGTGTCAACCGGGTTGAGTCCGACCGTATCACTGCCGATCTAATGCGCCTGGGCTTTGCGATGGTGGAGCCTCAGGATGCTGAGCTGATCGTCATTAACACCTGTGCCGTTACGGGCGAGGCCGAGGCCAAGACCCGTAAGGCCGTCCGCCATGCGCTGGCCCATCCAAACGAGCCCTATGTGGTCGTTACCGGATGCGTGGTCAATTTGCATCCCGAGGAGCTACTGGAGCTTTCGGACCGCGTGATCGCCGAGCCGTCCAAGATCGATGTCGCCGAACGCGTCTGCGAGGTGCTGGGCGTTGAGTCCGATAACGTTCCTGCCTGCAGCGACGGCGAGGTTGTCGACGCGCTCGGTCGCTCGCGTCTGGGCGTGAAGATCCAGGACGGCTGCAACCATCGTTGCACCTATTGCATTGTGTGGAAGGCCCGCGGCCCCGAGCGCTCCGTGCCGGTCGAGTCCGTGCTCGAGCAAGTTCGCGAGGCACAGGAGGCCGGCGTGCCCGAGGTGGTGCTGACGGGTGTGAACCTGGGCGCCTACGATGGCAAGAGCGCGACTGATGAACACGTCGAGATCGATGAGCTGCTCGAGGCGATCATGGAGCGCACGTCCATTCCGCATGTGCGCATTTCCTCGGTCGAGCCCATGGATATCTCCGAGTCCCTGCTTAAGGTCATGGCGCGCTATCCGAAGCGCATCGCCCCGTTTTTACACCTGCCCGTGCAGTCCGGCTGCACCAGGACACTGCATCGCATGGGCCGTCCCTATAGCGCCGAGGCCTTCGAGGAAACGGTGCGCATGATTCGCACCAACTTGCCTCAGGTGTCCCTTTCGTGCGATGTCATCGTCGGTTTTCCCGGTGAGACGGACGAGGAGTTTGAGGAGTCGCTGGCACTGTGCCGCCGTGTGGGCTTTTCGCGTATGCACGTGTTCCGCTACAGCAAGCGTCCCGGTACCCTTGCTGCCGATATGCCCGACCAGGTGCCGCCCGAGGTTATGGCCGAGCGTAGCCGCCGCATGAGGGCCGCGGCGCAGGAACTCGCCATTGCCGACGCTCGCCGTCGCGTGGGAACCGTCGAGCGTGCCGTGCTTGAGTATGGCGACAACCTGACGCTCGGTTCGTTCCATCATGCCCGTCTTGACGATACCTGTGGACTCACAGCCCCGTGCCTGCTCGATGTTGCTATCATCGGAGTCGATGATTCCGGCTTGGTCCATGCACGCAGGGAGGTTCATGGAAGCCTCGAAGATTAGACTTACCGTTCCCGAGGGTATTGACCCCTCGCGCGTTTTGGGCGCCGGCGACGGTGTCCTTCGTGCACTCGAGAGTTTGGTTCGTGCCCATGTGGTCGTCCGTGGCGACAGCATCGCCGTGAGCGGTGACCCGGACGAGGTCGAGCTCGTGGCGCGTTTTTTCGACCATACTTTTCGCGAGGCGGCCGCCGGACGCACGCTGTCTGCCGACGATGTTTCTCGCTGCCTGGCCGTCTTGCGCGACGGTGAGCACGAGGCTACGTCGCTTCGCGATGATGTGCTGCTTTCGTATCGCGGTCGTGCCATTCGCCCCAAGACGCTCGGCCAAAAGCGCTACGTGGATGCCATCCGCTCGCATACCATCACGTTTGGCCTTGGTCCCGCCGGTACCGGTAAGACCTATCTGGCCATGGCGCTCGCCGTTGCCGCGCTCAAGCGTCACGAGGTGGGCCGTCTGATCTTGACGCGTCCGGTTGTCGAGGCGGGGGAGAATCTGGGCTTTTTGCCCGGTACCCTCGAGGAAAAGATTGACCCCTACATGCGTCCGCTCTACGACGCCCTTTTTGACATGATGGATCGCGAGCGCACCGATGAGCTCATGGAGCGCGGCGTGATTGAGATCGCCCCGCTTGCCTACATGCGCGGCCGCACGCTGAGCGATGCCTTCGTGGTGCTCGACGAGGCGCAAAATACCACGCCCGAGCAGATGAAGATGTTCCTGACGCGCCTGGGTTTTAACTCCAAGTTTGTGATTACCGGCGACCTGAGTCAGCGCGACCTGGTGGGTCGTCGCGGCGGTCTTGCCGACGTTGAGCGGATTTTAGGCCGTGTCGACGATGTCGCATTTTCTCACCTCGAGCGTGCCGACGTGGTGCGCCATGCCTTGGTGGGGCGTATCGTCGAGGCATACGATGCTTATGATGATGTGCGCGATAAGCGCGTGCACGACCGAAAGGAGTCCCGTTGAGTGTATTGATCAGCAACGATGCCGAGCTCGATACGCTGCTCGACGCGCATGAGGTAGAGCACATCTGCGAGGTCGTGCTTGCCGCCGAGGGCGTTGAGCGTGAAGTTGAGATTTCCCTTTCGTATGTCGATGAGGACGAGATGCACGAGCTCAACCACGAGTGGCGCGGTATCGACCGTACCACCGATGTCCTCTCGTTTGAGTGCGACTCGGCCTTTGACGAGGATATTCCCGCCGACGAGACGCTCGAGCTCGGCGATATTATCCTGGCCCCGGAGGTCATTGCCCGCCAGGCCCCCGGCTTTGGTAATAGCCCTACCGACGAGTGCCGCCTGATGCTCGTGCATGGCATGCTGCACCTGCTGGGGTATGACCATATCGAGGACGACGAGGCCGAGGTCATGGAGGCCCGCGAGGACGCCATCTTGCGCGATCTGGCGCTCGAGCGCGGCGAGGACCCCAAGCTGGTCCACGTCGGCCCCATCACCAACCACGCCCACGACTAGGAGCCGTCTATGATTCCCGGATCGAACAAGGACCATCCGTCCTTCTTAAAGTCGTTCTCCTACGCCATGGAGGGCTTCGTCACCGCCGTTAAGACCGAGCGCAACATTAAGGTCATGCTCGTGGCGGGCGTGTGCACCGTCATTGCCGGCTGCATCGTGGGGCTCGACATTGCCGAGTGGGCCACGGTTATCATCTGCTGTGGCTTGGTGATTCACGGCGAGCTGTGCAACACCGCCATGGAGGCGATCGTCGACCTGGCGACCCAGGAGCTCCATCCGCTGGCAAAGCGTGCGAAGGATATCGCCGCCGCCTCCGTATACGTACTTTCCATCACCGCCGCGATTGTGGGATTGCTGGTATTTGCCCACGCGCTCGACTTTATTTAGAAAGGGATTTTCATGTCCGACAATATGCAGCCTTTCGATGAAACTCTGGACGACGAGTCCCTGGATGCGGTGGATGCCGAAGCGACCGAGGATTGCGAGGATGTCGAGGAATTCGATCCGTTTGAGGGCATGAGCGACGAGGAGCTCGACGCCCTGTGCGACGAGGATGAGAGCCTCGCGGGTTTTGGCGACGTGGAACCCGGTTTTCGCAGCGGCTTCGTGGCCCTGGTCGGCCGTCCCAACGCCGGTAAGTCCACGCTGCTCAACGCCTGCTATGGCAAAAAGGTTGCCATCACCTCGCCGGTGGCCCAGACCACCCGCCGTCGCATGCGCGCCGTCGTCAATCGCCCCGGCTACCAGCTGGTCTTTGTCGATACCCCGGGTATTCACAAGCCCAAGGACGGCCTGGGGTCCGAGCTCAACAAGAGCGCGCTGTTCGAGCTGAACGATGTCGATGTCGTCGCGTTTTTGATTGATGCCACCAAGCCGATCGGCAGGGGAGACGCCTGGGTTGCCGAGCGCGTCAAGAATGCCCGTTCCAAGAAGGTCCTGGTGCTCACCAAGGCCGATGAGGCCGACCCCGCACAGGTCATGGAGCAGCTTAAGGCCGCCCACGAGCTTATGGAATATGACGACGAGATCGTGACGTCGTCGGTCAAGAACTTCAACGTCGATGCCTTTATCGAGACCGTTGCGCACTTTTTGCCCGAGGGTCCGCGTTGGTTCCCCGAGGACATGGGTACCGACGCTTCCGATGAGACGCTCGTTGCCGAGTTTGTGCGCGAGAAGGTCTTGCGCCGCACCCGTGATGAGATCCCGCACTCCGTTGGCGTGATCTGCGATGCGCTCGAGCAGACCAAGAAGGTGCTGCGCGTGCACGCTACCATTTACGTCGAGCGCGAGGGCCAAAAGGGCATCATCATCGGCAAGGGCGGCGAGATGATCAAACATATCGGTATCGACGCTCGCCGCGATCTTGAGCGCATCTTTGGCACGCAGGTCTTTTTGGAGCTGGACGTGAAGGTCAAGGCCGGCTGGCGTGACGACGAGGCCCAGATTCGCCGCTTTGGCTACAACGCCGAGGACTAAGGACGCGCGGCGCGCATGGCAGGCTCCCGGACATATCGCACGAAGGCGCTCGTCCTCGACAAGACGAAGCTCAAAGAGACGGACCTGATCCTGACGATGCTTGACGAACGGGGTCGGCAGGTTCGCGCCGTGGCAAAGGGCGCCCGCAAACCCGGTGGGCGCCTGGCTGCGCGCTGCGAGCTGTTCTGTACCGTCGATATGCTGCTCGCGCATGGACGGTCGCTTGACGTGGTTTCGCAGGCCGAGCTTATGGAGGCGCCGCTCGGCGCAGCGCCCGATTACGAGACGACTTGCGCCGCAAGCGCAATCGCCGAGGTCGCGCGCGTGTGCTCGTTTGAGGACGCCGAGGACCCGTTTACCTTTGCCATCACGCAGCGAGCGCTTGCCCTGGTGGGCAGCGGGCTCGACACGGCGCACATGGATCTACTTGTGGCGGCATATGTGTTTAAGCTGCTGTCGCACGTTGGCTACCGACCCGATTTTTCGGCCTGCGTGCTGTGCGGAGACCCCATGCTGTCGTATTTTTCGCCCCAGGCGGGCGGTCTCATGTGCGGGTCGTGTGCGTCGAGCGTTCCGGGTGCCGAGCTGGTGTCGACCGGTGAGGTCGCGTGGCTGCGCGCCCTCATGTCCATGACCTTCGATGCGCTCATGGCCGAGAGGGTTGATCCCCATACTGCCGCTTTTTTGTTGGGGCTTTCGCATGTCTGGGCGGCAACTCATACCGATCAGCGCCTCCGTGCGATGGAATTCATGTTGGGTCGGTGATGATGCGCAGGCGTGGGCTGCTTGTGGTAACATACCGACCTGTTGGTACCTCGATCTTGGATGCTCGCTCCACCGGCGGCTTCCCAGTCCGAGGCGAATAGCGTCGCCCGAGGGCGACAAGAAACGAAAGGTGAAACAATGGCTGTTTCCAAAGAGCGCAAGGCGGAGCTGACTGCCCAGTTCGGTAACACCCCGGTCGACACCGGCAACCCCAAGGTTCAGGTCGCCATCCTGTCCGAGCGCATCAAGGAGCTGACCGAGCACATGAAGTCCCACCAGAAGGACTTCCACACCCGTCGTGGCCTGCTCATGCTCGTCGGCCGTCGTCGTCGTCTTCTCTCCTACATTAAGAAGAACGACATCGTCGAGTACCGTGAGCTCATCAAGGCTCTGGGCATCCGCGACAACATCCAGTAAGGATTTGTACATGCTAAGAGCGTCCTGCGCAGCGGGGCGCTCTTTTTGTGTAAGGGCGCGAACAATCACGCTCTGAAGCGTGGCGGGGGCAGGGGGCCCGCGTCACATGAGAAGCCCGCAGGCAAGGGGCCTGTGGGGTAAAGGAGAACAATGACACTCGTATCCAAGACCTTTGAGCTGTACGGCAAGACCTACACCTTTGAGTCGGGCGAGCTTGCCAAGCAGGCCACCGGCGCCTGCCTGGTCAAGCAGGGCGACACCACGATGCTCGACACCGTGGTCGTCTCCAAGGAGCGCAAGAACTACGACTTCTTCCCGCTGACCGTCGACTTCAACGAGAAGATGTACGCCGCTGGCCGCATCCCGGGTGGTTACCTCAAGCGTGAGGGCCGTCCCAGCGAGAAGGCCACGCTCACCGCGCGCATGATCGACCGTCCGATCCGCCCGAGTTTCCCGGACGGCTTCCGCAACGAGGTGCACATCGTCGCCACCTCGCTCGTCGCCGACCAGGTCAACCCCTTCGACGTCATCAACGTCATGGGTGCTTCCCTGGCCATGACGCTCGGCGGCGTGCCCTTTGAGGGCCCGCTTGCCTGCGTGCGCATCGGCCGTAACGTGGAGACTGGCGAGTTTATCGTCAACCCCACCTACGAGGAGCGCGAGAACTCCGATCTGGACCTGGAGCTGGGCGGCTCTGCCGACTTCATCTCGATGGTCGAGGCCGGCGCCGAGGAGATCTCCGAGGACGACATGCTCGCCGCCATGAAGTTTGGCCAGGAGGCCCTTGCTGCCTTCTGCCAGGCCCAGGACGAGTTCGTCGCCGAGTGGGAGCAGGTCAACGGCCCCATCGTCAAGAAGGAGTACCCGCTCGACCAGCCCGTCGAGGAGGTCCAGGAGCGCATCTTTGCCCACTACGACGAGATGGCAGCTGCCCTTCGCGACGCCGACAAGCTCTCTCGTATCGGTAAGGTCGAGGCTCTGAAGGAGTCCATCCGCGCCGAGTTTACCGAGGAGGAGCAGGCCGCTTGGGAGCGCGAGATCCCCGTGGCGCTCAAGAAGCTCGAGAAGAAGGCCATGCGCACCATGGTCGTCGAGACTGGCGAGCGCGTCGATGGCCGTGCTGCAGACGAGATCCGTCCCATCATGGTGAAGGATAACTACCTGCCGCTCGTTCACGGCTCCGGTCTGTTCCAGCGTGGCCAGACCCAGGTGCTCTCCGTCCTGTCGCTCGGCATGCTCAACGAGGGCCAGCGTCTGGATACCATCGAGCCCACCGAGGGCAAGCGCTATATGCACCACTATAACTTCCCGCCGTTCTGCACCGGCGAGACCGGCCGCATGGGCAGCCCCAAGCGTCGCGAGATCGGTCACGGCAACCTTGCCGAGCGCGCTCTGCTCCCGGTGCTCCCCGACGAGAACGAGTTCCCCTACGCCATCCGCGTGGTCTCCGAGGTCATGGAGTCCAACGGCTCCTCTTCGATGGCTTCGACCTGCGGCTCCACGCTTGCCCTTATGGACGGCGGCGTGCCCATTAAGCGCCCGGTCTCCGGTATCGCCATGGGCCTGATCCAGGAGGAGGGCAAGACCGTGGTCCTGTCTGACATCCAGGGTCTCGAGGACTTCCTGGGCGACATGGACTTTAAGGTCACCGGCACCACTAAGGGCATCACCGCCCTGCAGATGGACAACAAGGCCACCGGCCTTACCTTCGACATCTTGGCCCGCGCCCTGCAGCAGGCCAAGGAGGGTCGCGCCTTCATCCTGCAGAAGATGCTCGATGTGATCCCCGAGCCGCGTCACACCACGCGCAGCACCGCTCCGCGCATCGTTTCCATCCAGGTTCCGACCGACAAGATCCGCGACGTCATCGGTTCTGGCGGTAAGGTCATCCGCGGGATCCAGGACGAGACCGGCGCCTCGGTCGATATCCAGGAGGATGGTACCGTCTTTGTCGGCGGCACCGGCGAGTCCGTCGACCAGGCCGTCGAGCGCATCAAGCTCATCATCAAGGTTCCCGAGCCGGGCGAGGAGTACACCGGTCGCGTGGTCTCCATCCAGCCCTTCGGCGCCTTCGTGAACCTGCTGCCCGGTAAGGACGGCCTGCTGCACATCTCCCGCGTCGCCAAGGGCCGCGTGGAGAAGGTCGAGGACGTTCTCAACGTGGGCGACGAGGTCAAGGTCGTCGTCATCGAGGTCGACGATCGCGGCAAGATCTCGCTTGATCGTCTCGACAAGCCCGAGGCCCCGGCTCGCACTGAGGGTTCCTCCGAGGGCGACGGCGAGCACTTCCAGCGCCGTGAGCGTCCGCGTCGCGAGCGCTCCGAGCGCAGTGACCGCCCGCGCCGTCCCGGCGACAACGGAGGCCGCAAGCCCCGCCGTCACCACGACGCCGAGTAACAGCTACACATAGGCATCTCAACAAGGGCGACTCCGGACAGGGGTCGCCCTTTTGCTTGCGCCCGAGAGGGTCGCATATGAAGTTTCCTGCTCTACAGTCCTGCGCAAGACGGAAAGCACATTAAGTGCTTTCCTTTGCGTGCGGAACTCGCGATAAACTTCATATGCGTCCCTCCCGGGCGCAAGCAAAAGGGCTGGTTAGCGCTGTTGGTCGCTTGCTGGTCTTCTATTCTTAGTTGATATACTTTTTCGCATCTAACGCTTAGCCTAGGGGGTTGGCATGACAAATAAGGTTGAATGGGACCGCATGATTGCCGGGGAGCTCTATAGCCCCTATCGGGTTAACGACCATTCGTTTAGTAGGGTGCATGCGGCTCAGAAGTTGTTTAATGAGTCGGAGTATTGGGCTGATTCGAGCGCCTTTGAGGAACTAAAGAAGTGTTTTCGCGTTGCTCCGGACGATATGGTCTTAACGGCTCCCGTTTATTTTGATCACGGTGACAGGGTTTCGTTTGGTAACCATTTCTATGCGAATACCGGTTTGACGATTCTGGACGATAATTACGTGACCTTTGGCGACAACGTCTTTCTAGGACCCCATGTGAGTATATTTACTGCTGGGCATCCAATTGACGCCGATGTGCGCAATCTAGACCTCGAGTATGCTAAGCCTGTCGTAATCGGCAACAACGTCTGGATGGGCGGCGGGGTGATTATCAATCCGGGCGTATCAATCGGAGACGATGTGGTCATAGCCTCAGGTTCAGTTGTTGTTAAAGACGTTCCAAGCCACGTCATCATCGGCGGCAATCCAGCTCATATCATTCGAGAGATTACCGACAGCGATCGCAAGCTCTGGCAAGGCCAGCTGAATGCCTACAACGAGGCAATTGGATCATAGCCTCGGCATTCCCGCAGATAAAACCTACTAAAACAAACCTATCCCTTATTGGCAGGTTTCCCATGGGGCGGGCACTGATGAAGTTTATCGCGAGTTCCGCACGAACAGGAGGCCACTTAATGTGGCCTCCGTCGT
>CAUBIC010000005.1 GCA_958435945.1 uncultured Collinsella sp.
AGACCGGAGGGGCCCCGGGGGCGGGAATCTGGACGCACACATTTCCTACACAACTGTGCCCTCAACTGACGCTTGCCAGTTGATAGCTACCGCTCGCCGAGCACATCTTTATATAGAGTGGCCCCTTGGCTAGAGCCGATATGCGCCCCTGGCCAAAGCGCAGCCGGCATCTAGCAGTTCATCGCGCTCCTCCACCGAAAAGCCCTCGGCGTACACGCGCACCACCGGTTCGGTCCCGCTGGGACGGATCAGTAGCCAGGTGTCATCCTCAAATGCCAGACGTAAGCCATCCATATGGCTTACGCTCTGCGACGCCTTGCCGCATATCGACTTGGGATTCACGCCGGGAAGCAGCGTGCGCAACGTCTCGGCATCCTCGGCCTCAAGGCGCAAATCTCGACGTCCGTAACTCGTCTTGCCAAAGCTCGCCTCGAGCTGATCGATAAGCACGCCCAAGGGCGCGCCGGTCTTGGCCATGAGCTCGCACAAAATCAGGCAGGCAAGGATGCCGTCGCGCTCGGGCATGTGCGCGGCGATACCGATACCACCGGCCTCTTCACCGCCCACGAGAACGCCGCCCTTCTTCATCTCGGCGGCTATATATTTAAAACCGACGGGCTTGATGACCACGCGGCAGCCGAGCGCCTCGGCAATGCGACGCACAAGCGTGGAGCATGAAAGGTTGACGACGACGCGTCCCTTCAGATCGCGATACTGGACCAAATCGCCCAAAACGAGCGCCATGATCTGATGTGGATGTATATATCTGCCGCGCTCATCAACCGCGCCGATACGATCGGCGTCGCCATCAGTCACCAGACCGGCGCACGCCCCGTCTTCGACAACTGCGCGCTCACAAGCATCCACCCACGGCTCGACCGGGTCGGGGCAGATATCTCCCCTATCGGTCGTCTCGTCGGCGTGAATCTCGTGGACTTCGACGCCAATCTCTCGAAGCAAGTCGGCAAGATATCCCTGCGCAGCTCCGCCCATGGGGTCAACCACCACACGCATATGCGCGGCGCGAATGGCATCCGCGTCGACAAACGATGCCACCGCTCGCATATAGTCGGGAATGATATCTGCCGTGCGGTATTGCCCCTCAAGCCCCAGCGGCTCGGCGGCCATCGTCTCCTCGAGCTCTTCGATGACATCCTGGTTGGCCGTCGAGCCATCACCCATCCGCAGCTTGAGGCATAGATAGCCCTGCGGATGATGTGAGCCCGTCACCATAAGCGCGCCGCATGCCTCGCCGTCATACGCAGCCGCCCACGTAAGAGCGGGAGTCGGCACCGGTCGAGACACGAGCACGGCATCGAGCCCGTGGGCGGCAATCACGCCCGCCGCGAGCTCGGCGAACTCGCGCGCTTGCGGCCGAGTGTCAAATCCTACATATACCGTTTTACCGGGATTCGTCTTTTGCCATAGCCTGCCGATAGCATCGGTGACACGAGCGACGTTGTTGATAGTAAAGTCTCCGTCGACGCGAGCTCGCCAACCGTCAGTTCCAAAGTGAATTATCGCGCACACGCGCAGACACCTCGCAGTGTTTGGATCATGGTACGCATGAGGTATACCCGCAACGGGCATCCGGCAAGCCGCCGGCACGCTCGTTCACCGTTTAGGCAAAAGCGTCGAGGTGCGCACCGCCAACAAAAAAAACCGCCCCAGCGGGGGCGGTGATTCGATACTCCCATTTTCGGGTTCTATATATTGAGCGCATCTGCCATAGCGGCTGTCGTAACCGCCGTGGTTCCGCAGCAGCTGCCTACCATTGCGGCGCCCGCCCGCTTCCACTCGACGCATGCGCGAGCGAAGGCTTCGGGGTCCTCATGCCACACGGGACCATCCTGTGTCTGAACCGGATTTCCCGCATTGGGACGCACCGTGACGGGAGTAGTCGCCGATGCAACCATCCTGGGCACCGCCGCGTTCGCGGCCGCAAGCGAACAGCAATTAACACCAACCGAGTTTGCGCCGTGTTTTTCGGCGTACAAAACGGCTGCCTCGATGTTGAGGCCATCGCCCAACAGGTCGCCTTTATCGTCAACGACAAAACTCACCAGGACAGGCATACCGTCGGCGGCATCTCGGGCGCCGGCAAGCATGGGCTGCAAATTACGGATAGACGTCACCGTCTCGATCAGCAGACCGTCAACACCAGCATTGAGCAAGGCGTGCGCTTGTTCGCGCGCAATGCCTCGGATTTCACGATACTCGGCAGAGTCCTCGGCAAACCACTCAATACAAATCGGGCCCATCGAGCCCAGCAGCAGCTGTGGGTGCGCCTGGCGAGCATCGTCGACGGCCCCGCGATTGACCTCCGCCACGGACGGCGCAATCTGGTCGTGCTTGAGGGCATAGCTTGATGCCTGAAAGGTGTTGGTAATGAGCACCTGCGCGCCGGCGGCGACATACAAGCGATGGATACGAGAAACGGTCTGCGGCTCTGCCAGATTCCAAAACGCCGGTGGAATGTCGGCGGCATCGTACTCACTCAACAGAACACTGCCCATGGGGCCCTGCGCCAACAAGGTCTCGCTCGACAAGCGGCGCATAAGCTCCTCGCCGCCAAAACGATTGTAATAACTCGTATCCATATATGTATTTCGCTATTCCTCGACGCTGATTCCCTGCTTTTCGAGATAGGAGAGCCAGCGGTTCATCGTATCCTCGGAAAGCGCATGCTCCATCATGCAGGCCTCGGCATCGGCGCGCTCAAAATCGACGCCGAGCTCCTGGACCAAAAACGTGCGGACCAGACGATGGCGATACCAGATAGCCGAGCCGACCTCGCGCCCACGGTCAGTCAGGATAACTTTGCCGTAGTGAGACTGTTCGACAAGCTCGGATGCTTTGAGAGCCGAAACCGCCTTGTTGACCGATGCCTTCGAGACGCCAAGGCGCTGTGCGATATCGACCGACCGCACGCCGCTGGTCTCCCCATCTTCGCTTTCGATGCGAACCATGCACTCCAAGTAGTCTTCGTTCGCCACCGTTAGGTGTAGCTCGCGCGAGCTATTTGTCGTATCCATGAACATCCGTCCCTTCTGCACTCAATGGCTGATTCTACCCCATCCAAGCGTCGCGGTATGCCGCGGCATACCGTGCTAGAGTTCTTGTTGCACACGACGACCAAGATTGGAGCGATCTTTATGGAAAACACCACCACGAACCCCGACGTCCTCGAGCGTTTTTTGCGCTATGTCCAGATCAACACGCAGTCCGAGGATGCCAACTGCGACCAGGTGCCGTCGAGCACCGTACAGTTTGACCTTGCCAACGTGCTTGCCGAGGAACTGCGCGAGCTGGGTGCAACCGATGCCCATGTAACCGAAAACGCCTATGTCTGCGCGCACATTCCCGCTAGCGCCGGTTCCGAGAATAAGCCCGCCCTGGGCCTGATCGCGCACCTCGATACCACCGAAGTTGCACCGGGCGCTGG
Source organism: uncultured Collinsella sp. (assembly GCA_958435945.1). Classification (GTDB taxonomy): domain Bacteria; phylum Actinomycetota; class Coriobacteriia; order Coriobacteriales; family Coriobacteriaceae; genus Collinsella. The sequence continues at coordinate 3,446 of CAUBIC010000005.1, forward strand.
CGTGAAGCCGCACATCGTACACTACGAGGGTGGCGACCTGGTTTGTGGCATCGTCGACGGCAAGCCCGTGTCCATGAGCACCGCCAAGCTTCCCGCCTTGAACAACCTGGTGGGTGAGGACCTTGCCTGCAGTGACGGCACCACACTGCTGGGCGCCGACGACAAGGCGGGTGTTGCCGAAATCATGGCACTCGTCGCTCGCATCGCGCAGGATCCCTCCCTGCCCCACCCCGCGCTCGGTATTTGCTTCTGCCCGGACGAGGAAATCGGTCACGGTGCCGAGCTGTTGGATATCCAGGCCTTCGGCTGCAAGTACGCTTACACGGTCGACGGCGGTCCGGTTGGCGAGCTTGAGTGGGAGTGCTTCAATGCCGCCGAGGCAACCGTTCGCTTTGAGGGCCAGTCCATTCACCCCGGCGACGCCAAGGGCCGCATGGTCAACGCGGGCAACCTGTTCTGCGACTTCAACGCCCTGCTCCCCTACGAGCAGCGTCCGGAATACACCGAGGGCTACGAGGGCTTCTATCACCTTGAGGGCGTCTCGGCAACGGTCGACCATGCCACGGCGCGCTATATCGTCCGTGATCACGATGCCGCCAAGTTCCAGCAGAAACTCGAGCTGATGGATGCCGCTGCCGCACTGCTCAACCAGCGACTGGGCGAGGAGCACGTGACGGTCGAGATTAAGCAGCAGTATCGAAATATGGCCGAGATCGTTCGCGACTACCCGGAGCTTATTGATGTTGCCAAGGAAGCCTACCTTGCCTGCGGCGTTGAGCCCAAAGTGCTGCCGATTCGCGGCGGCACCGACGGCGCACAGCTGTCGTTCCGCGGCCTGCCCTGCCCCAACCTCTCGACAGGCGGCTACTGTTACCACGGCGTCAACGAGTTTGTCCCGGTCAGCTCGCTCGTCAAGATGACCGACGTCCTCCAGGAACTCGTCGCCCGCTTCGCATAAGCCTGGCTGCACAATCCCAAAAGACGAATCGCCCCGTCCTCACCAGAGAACGGGGCGATTTTTTGCTGCAATGAGGACAGGTTGACGCGCGCCAGCCTCTTGACGCAAGGAGTGTCCCCAACTGCCGGCACAAAGGGAACGTCCCCAAGTGCCAAATGCCGCAAGAGTGTCCCCCTTGACTAGTCGTTTAAGAACGTCCCCAATGACTACCACTACACAGCATCGCAGGTTGAGCCAACGTCAGCGAGCGTCGCCCAAGGCGGACAAGTTGGCATGAAAAAGGCAGGGCATTGACCTTCTGGTCATGCCCTGCCTTTTGAATGACAAATTGTCGCCTTGGACGGCGCGCAGCGTCGAGCCGTTACGCGGGCTGGTAAGCCCGCGTAACTCTAGTAGTTGGCTTCGTAGCCGTTGCCGTCGCCGGTGGGCTCTTCGTAGTAGTCCGAATCGCTCGAATCGCTTGAGTCATCGGGATCGTCAGAACTGACCGATGAGGTTGCGGTGCCGTTAGCGTAATCGTCGGACGTGTTGTTGTTCAGGTCGCCGATTGTAGAGCTGGAGCCATCGGACTGGCCCATGGTATTGGGGCCCTTGGGATCCTTACCAGCGTCGACGCGCTCCATCATTTCCTTGAGCTCGTCCTCGTAGACAAAGACGTAGCTCACGCCATCAATCATGGTGCTGTCATCGGCATACGAAGGCAAGTTGGCCGAATAGATGCCGTCAACATCCATGCCGCGCATGGCATTGACCGTAGAGACGATGTCCTGAACGCTCATATCGGTCACGAGCATGTCGGACAGCGAATTGACGAGGTCGAAGACCTTGGTAGCATCGAAGTTGTTGAGGATCTGGTTGGCAAGGGCGCCAAGTACCTGACGCTGGTGGCGCATACGCGTGTAGTCGCCATCGGCATAGATGTAGCGGCAGCGGGCATAGGTAAGGGCGGTTGCGCCATCCATGTGCTGCTGACCGGCGGTGATCTTAATGTCGAGGTGCTCAGGGTCATCAACGTCATCGGTCGCGTTGATGTCGATGCCGCCGACCGAGTCGATGAGCGACTGCATGCCATCGAAGCTGACCTCGGCATAGTGCGAAATCTGCACGCCGCACAGCTCGTTGACCGCCTGGACCATGGCTTCGGCGCCGCCGTAGGTGTGGCAGGCGTTGATCTTCATGGTCGAACCGTTGTAGACGACCTTGGTATCACGCGGAATGGAGATGAGCGTCGCCTGCTTTTGCGTGGGATCGATACGCGCCAGGATAATCGAGTCGGCGCGGTATGTATCCTCGCCCGGGCGACCGTCAGTGCCAAGGAGTAGCACGTAGAACGGGTCCTTTGCCTCGTCGGTATCAACCAGGATCCGGCGCAGGTTGTCGGTAATGACGTTGGAATCGCCGAGCTTGCCCATAATGGTGGCAAACCACAGGCCGGCGGCAGTCGTAGCGCTCAACAGCACACCGAGCACAGCAATGAGCGCGACGCGGCGAACCGTATGACCGCGACGGCGCTGACGAGCGCGCTCGGAATAGCGGGCAACGTTATCGCGGCTATAGATTTTTGCCTGAGCGCCGGTCGAAGGTCTTCGAGATTCCGTAATGGGCTTTTTCTTAAACATAGGCAACCTGCATTAGTAGATGACGGGATCGGGAACAGTGGCGTGTTCGACATGAGCGCCAAGCGCCTGCAGCTTTTCAACAAACTGCTCGTAGCCGCGCTTAATGTGATGGATGGCCGAGACCTCGGTCGTGCCGTCGGCAATTAGGCCGGCAACGACGAGTGCCGCGCCACCACGAAGATCCGGTGAGGTTACCTGAGCGCCGGAAAAGCCCTTGACGCCGTGAATCATAGCGTGATGGCTCTCGATGCGAATATCGGCGCCCATTCGCACCAGCTCGGATGCGAACATAAAGCGATTCTCGAAGATGTTCTCGGTGATAACGGAGCTGCCGTCGGCCAGGGCGGAGAGCACCATGATCTGCGCCTGCATGTCCGTGGGGAAACCGGGGAACGGAAGCGTCTGGATGTCGACCGGCTTGATACGCTCGGCACGCCTCACATGGACGCCATCCTCGACGCGCTCGCAGTCGATGCCCATGAGCTCCATCTTCTTGAGCACCATGCCCAAGTGAATGGGGCAAAAGCCTGTGACGTCGACACCGCGATCGTCGGCCATCAACGCACCGGCAACGATAAAGGTACCGGCCTCGATGCGGTCGCCCACCACGCGATGAGTAACAGGATGCAGCTCTTCTACGCCCTCGATGGTCACGACGGGTGTACCCGCACCGACGATCTTGGCGCCCATCTCGTTAAGCATGTTGGCGAGATCGACGATCTCGGGCTCACGGGCGGCATTATCGATAACCGTGGTACCCTGCGCACGCACGGAGGCCATGATGAGGTTCTCGGTCGCACCGACGCTGGCGAACTCGAGCGTGACGGTGGTACCGCGCAGGCCCTGGGGCGCGTTGGCGTTGATATAGCCGTAGGCGGTATCGAACTCAACGCCCAAGGCCTCAAGACCCAAGATATGCATATCGATCTTGCGAGCGCCCAGGTTGCAGCCGCCGGGCATGGCGATCTTGGCGCGATGGAAACGGCCCAGCAGGGGACCCATCACGGCAGTGGAAGCGCGCATCTTGGCAACGAGCTCATAGGGAGCCTCCCAGGAATCGACCTGAGAGGTATCAATCTCGAGCGTGTGCTCGTCGAGGACATCGATCGTGGCGCCCATGCCCTTGAGCACCTTGCCCATCACGTGGACATCGGAAATATCAGGCACGTTCTGCAGCGTCGTCTTGCCCGGCGCCAGAAGCGTTGCCGCCATAAGTTTGAGCGCGGAGTTCTTGGCACCCGAAACAGGCACGGAACCTCCGATGGCGTGGCCACCCTCAACGCGGATAATATCCAAGGTCTACCCTTTCAAAAAGCATGCCCGGGGTGGCTGGGCCATCCCGGGCATGATGTGTTCGCAAATGGTCGAACGTTAAAACGTCTGACTATTGGGCAAGCTTGAGCTTACACCATGCGATTTCATTATAGAGGTAGGCGCGGCGTGCATCATCCTCCGACAAATTACCCAGCTTCTCTTCAAAACCTTGAATATCAGCTTTAACCTTGTCGGCGTCGACGGTCGCCAAATCGCAAGCGCGCTCGGCGAGGACGGTCACGACATCGTCCGCAACCTGGGCATAGCCGCCGGCCACGGCAAACGTGTGGTCGACAGTGCCCATGGCCTTATCGGAAACGCGAACGTAACCGCGGTCGATTGTGCAGATTTCGCTGGAGTGAGCAGGCAGAACGCCAAACTCGCCATCCGTGGACGGAATCGACACAAACGCAGCGTCGCCCTCATAGGCGCAGCTCACGGGGCACACGATGCGGATACGCATAACCTACTTCTCCCCCATCTTGCGGGCGCGCTCGCGCACGTCCTCAATCGTGGAAGCATAGCGGAATGCCTGCTCGGGCAGGTCATCGGCCTTGCCGTCGACAATCTCGGCGAAGGAGCGAACGGTATCCTCGACGCGGACGTAGACACCGGGGTTGCCGGTGAACTTCTCGGCGACGTGGAAGGACTGGGAGAGGAACTGCTGAATCTTACGGGCACGGTTGACCGTAAGGCGCTGCTCCTCGGACAGCTCATCCATACCCAGAATGGCGATGATGTCCTGAAGGTCGGAGTACTCCTGCAGGAGCTCCTGGACCTTGACGGCGACACGGTAGTGCTCCTCGCCGACGATCGAGGGATCGAGAGCGTCGGAGGAAGACGCGAGCGGGTCGATAGCCGGGAACAGACCGAGCGACGAAATGCTACGCGAAAGAACCGTGGTGGCGTCGAGGTGCGTAAACGTCGTGGCAGGCGCCGGGTCGGTCAGGTCGTCTGCAGGGACATAGACAGCCTGGACGGAGGTAATGGAACCCGTCTTGGTCGAGGTAATGCGCTCCTGGAGGTCGCCCATCTCGGTAGCCAGCGTAGGCTGGTAACCGACAGCGGACGGCATACGACCCAGCAGTGCGGAAACCTCGGAACCGGCCTGGGAGAAACGGAAGATGTTGTCGATGAACAGCAGAACGTCCTGGCCGCGATCGCGGAAGTACTCAGCGGTGGTAAGGCCAGCCAGACCGATGCGCAGACGCGCTCCAGGCGGCTCGTTCATCTGACCATAGACCAAGCAGGTCTTGTCGATAACGCCAGACTCGCTCATCTCGAGGAACAGGTCGGTGCCCTCACGAGTACGCTCGCCGACACCGGTGAACACCGAGGTGCCGCCGTGCTCCTGGGCGAGGTTGTTGATGAGCTCCTGAATCAGAACGGTCTTGCCGACGCCGGCGCCGCCGAACAGACCCGTTTTGCCGCCACGGATGTAGGGCTCGAGCAGGTCAACGGCCTTGATGCCGGTTTCGAAGATCTCGGTCTTGGTGGTGAGCTCGTCGAAGCGGGGCGCTGCGTGGTGGATGGGATAGAACTCCTCCACCTCGGGCATGGGCTTACCGTCGACAGGCTTGCCCATGACGTTCCAAATGCGGCCGAGCGTCTTGGGGCCAACGGGCATCTTCATGGGCTCACCAGTATCGGTGGCGATGAGACCACGCTGCAGGCCGTCGGTCGAGGACATGGCGACCGTGCGGACGACGCCGCCCGGAAGCTGGCTCTCGACCTCGAGGATCGTGCTCAGATGACCGATCGGGGTCTCGGCCTCGACCGTGAGCGCGTTGTAGATCGGGGGCACCGCGCCGTCAAACTTGACGTCGACGACAGGGCCGATGATTCGCACGATGCGACCATCACCGGCAGTCGTCTTCTTGGTGGCTTCCTCGACCGCAAGCTTTACGGTGTTATTAGCCATTACTGTTCCTCCAATGCTGAGGCTCCGCCGACGATCTCGTTAATCTCGGTCGTGATCGAAGCCTGGCGCACGCGACTATACGTGCGGGTAAGGGTCGAGATGATCGCGGTGGCGTTTTCCGTCGCGGAGTGCATGGCCTTGCGGCGTGCACCCTGCTCAGCAGCCGCCGAATCGATCAGGGCCTGGTAGATGACCGTCAGGATATAAGACGGCACAAGCTTGCCGAGAACATGCTCGGGAGAGGGCACGAACTCGAACGTGGACGAGATGCGCTTAGGGGCGTCGGTCTCGTTCTTACGCGGACCGTGGGCCATAGCGATCATCTCGGGGTCGAGCGGCAACAGATGCTCGACGCGAAGCTCCTGATCCACGCGGTTCTTGGCGTGGTGGTAGACAAGCTCGACACGGTCAAGCTCACCGGCACGATACGCATCGCAGATATGAGAGGAGATCATGCGGGCCTGATTGAAATCGGGCTCAGAGGAGTTGCCCTCAAAGTGCATGACAACGTTTGCGCGGTCACGGAAATACGTGGCCGGCTTACGCCCGCACGCGATGATCTCGCACTCGATGCCGTCGTTCGCCCAAGAAGCGGCGAGCTTTTCGGCCGTGCGCTCCACCGTCGTATTGAAACCGCCGGCAAGGCCGCGGTCCGAGGCAATAACGACAATCAGGCCATGCTTGACACTCTCATGCTTCTGCAGCATGGGATCGGTGCCCGAACAGGAGGCGTCGCCGGCGACCGTCAACATGACGTCGGTCAGCGCCTCCTTATAGGGCTCGGCCTGCTTGGAGCGATCGAGGGCACGACGGATCTTGGCCGTAGAGACCATCTCCATCGTGCGCGTGATCTGCTTGGTCGTGGTAACCGAGGAGATTCGCTTCTTAATGTCGCGAAGGTTGGCCATAGGGCTTAGTTCTCCTCTGATCCAGTCGTATCGGCATGGTGCTTAGCCATGAACTGCTGCTTAAAGTCGCCGATGACGCGCAGGAGCTCAGCCTTGGTGTCATCGTCAATCTTCTTGGCGCGAACCTTGTCGAGCAGCGAGCCAAAGCCATTGTCCATGTACTCGATGAGCTCAGCACGGAAGGGCAGCACGTCGGAGATTTCCAGGTCATCCAGGAAGCCCTCGTTGCCAGCGAACAGCGTAACGATCTGCTCGCCAACCTCGAACGGCTTGTAGCGCGGCTGCTTCAGGAGCTCGGTCATGCGGGCACCATGGGTCAGCTGCTTCTGAGTAGCCTCGTCGAGGTCGGAGCCGAACTGGGTAAAGCCAGCGAGCTCCTGATAGGAAGCGAGGTCCAGACGGAGGTTGCCGGCGACCTGCTTCATGGCCTTGGTCTGCGCATCGCCACCGACGCGGGACACGGAGATGCCCACGTCGACTGCCGGGCGCTGACCCTGGAAGAAGAGCTCGGACTGCAGGTAAATCTGACCATCGGTAATGGAAATGACGTTGGTCGGAATGTAGGCCGAGACGTCGCCGTCCTGGGTCTCGATGATCGGCAGTGCCGTCATGGAGCCGTAACCGTTCTTCTTGGACATCTTGACGGCACGCTCGAGCAGACGAGAGTGCAGGTAGAAGATGTCGCCAGGATAGGCCTCGCGTCCGGGCGGACGATGCAGCGTCAGCGACATCTGACGGTAGGCCACAGCCTGCTTGGACAGGTCGTCGTAGATGACGAGCACGTGGCCGCCGGGGTTGGTCTCGCTGGCGGGCTTACCGTCCTCGCCGTTGTACATGAAGAACTCGCCGATAGCGGCACCGGCCATAGGCGCGATGTACTGCATAGGGGCGGAATCGGCAGCGGTGGCCGAAACGATGATGGTGTAGTCGAGCGCACCGTGCTGAGCGAGGGTCTCGCGGATGTTGGCAACCGTGGAGGCCTTCTGGCCGATGGCGACATAGATGCAGACCATGCCCTTGCCGCGCTGGTTGAGGATAGCGTCGATGGCGATGGCGGTCTTACCGGTCTTACGGTCGCCGATGATGAGCTCACGCTGACCGCGGCCAATAGGCACCATGGAGTCGATAGCGAGCAGACCGGTCTGAACCGGCTCGCACACCGGGGTACGATCGATGACGCCGGGAGCCTTGAACTCGATGGGGCGACGGTGCGTGGCGACGATGTCGCCCAGGCCGTCGATGGGCTGGCCGAGCGGATTGACGACGCGGCCGAGCATGGCACGGCTCACGGGGATATCCATAATGCGGCCAGTGGTGCGGCACTCGTCGCCTTCCTTGATGGAGTCGACGGCACCAAACAGAACGGCGCCGACCTCGTCACGGTCAAGGTTCTGGGCAAGGCCGAAGACGGTCTCACCGGTATCGGAGCTCTTGAACTCCAGAAGCTCGCCTGCCATGGCGCTCTTGAGGCCGGAGACGCGCGCGATGCCGTCGCCTACCTCGTCGACCGTTGAAACCTCATGCGTATCGACCGTCGCGGAGAGGCTCGTGAGCTGCTCCTGCAGTTTCTTGGCGATATCCTGGGCATTGAGGGTTTCGGACATTAGGCTTCACCTCCGTACGAATTAGCAGAGTTTGCGAGGGTCTCCTGCGCGATGCGCAGCTGCGTCTTGACGGAAATGTCACGACGCTCGCCGCGGGCCTCGAGCACCAGGCCGCCCACGATAGACGGGTCGACCTGCTCGATAAGGAATACCTTGCGGCCGAAGTCCTGCTCGCATTTCTTAGTGATGGTTTGACGCAGCTCGTCGTCGAGCGGGATCGCCGTGGTGACGGTCACGCCCACTACATCCTCGTCTTCCTCGGCAACATACTTAAAGGCAGCTGCCACCTTGGGAAGAAGGTCGAGCTGGTCGCGCTTGGACATGGTGTCGAGCACGGCGATGATCTCGGGGCTGGCAGAGGCCAGGCGCTCGACCATCTCGAGGTCCTCGAACACATGGTTCTCGGCCTTGGCGGCTTCCAAAAGGGAACGCGCGTAGGTCTCGAGCACCTTGTCCTGATAGCGGCTAGTCGGCATTCAGGCTACCTGCTTCCTGGATGTAGCGCTCGATGAGCTTCTTCTGCTCGGCATCGTCCTCGAGTGCCTCGCCCACGATCTTGGTGGCGACGGCAACGGACAGGTCGGCGATGGAGCTCGCGGCACCGGCGTAGATGGACTTGCGCTCGTCCTCGACGGTCGTATGGGCCTTGGCGATGATCTCCTCGGCCTCCTTGTGAGCAGCCTCGATGATACGGGCGCGCTCGGACTCGGCGTCCTTACGGGCCTCGAGAACAATGTCGGCAGCCTGACGACGGGCGTCGGTGACGATCGAGTCGGACTCAGTGCGCTTGGCGATAGCCTCCTGCTTGGTCTTCTCGGCCTCGTCGAGGCTCTCCTCGATCTTCTTGCCGCGCTCCTCCATGGTTTTCATGATGCCCGGCAGGGCGACCTTGGCCAGCACGATCCAGATAATCAGGAAGGCGATAAGCGCCGGGATGAACTCCGCCATCTTAGGGATGAGGATGTCCGCACCGGCAGCGCCGTCCTCGGCGAACGCGGAAACCGGCATGAGCAGCGCGGCCGCGGACGCGGAGAGTGCGATCGCGCTCTTCTGGGATGAAAGATTCATACTTGACGCTCCGTGCTATTTAACGATCAGCGCGACAACGAAGCCGATCAGAGCCAGAGCCTCGCCGAAGGCGGAGCCCATGATGAAGACGGTGAACACGCGGCCCTGGACCTCAGGCTGACGGGCCATAGCACCCGTAGCACCCAGAGCAGACAGGCCGATAGCAAGACCAGCGCCGATAACACCGAGACCGTAACCGATAACTCCCACGATTCCTCCTTTGTCGTGCGTGTCTTATTTCACGCAGGATAACCTTTTTATAACTGCCGGGCTCCATGGGTACGGGCACCGGCGGTTTAACGAATTGCCTTACCTTTAAGGCGCGAACGGAAGACTACTCCTCCTCCGCGACCTCCTCTGCCTCGGAGACATACACGGCGGTAAGGACCGTGAAGACGTAAGCCTGGATGGCGCCGACCACAAGCTCGATCGCATAGATCAGGATGAGGATGGCAAGCCAGGCCAGCGAAGGCAGGGCGCCGACGGCGTGGGCCGCGGAAACCTGCTGAAGCAGCGGCTGCATGAACATGCTCGCCATGATGGCGAACGAGCCCATGACCACGTGTCCTGCAAACATGTTGCAGAACAGACGGACGGCGAGCGTGATGAGGCGCAGGAAGGTCGAGAAAAGCTCGACGACCCACACGAGCACGTTCATCGGGAAACTCACGCCCTGCGGGGCGAGGCTCTTGATGTAGCCGATTACGCCGTGAGCCTTGCATCCGTAGTAGATGAAGTACACGAAGGCGAAGATGGCGAGCGCGGCGGTGGAGCCGATTGCACCGGTGCCGGGCTTCATTCCCGGGATCAGGCCGATCATGTTGTTGATCAGGATGAACAGGAAAAGCGAGCACAGGAACGGGAAGTGCTTCTTCCAGTTCTCACCCACAACGCCCTTGCCGATATCGTTCTCGACGTACTCGATGATGTACTCGAAACCGTTGACGAAGAAGCCCTTGGGAACCAGGGTCTGCTTCTTCTTGAACACGGCCAGGACGATCAGGAGCACGATCGTGGAGACGATCAGCCAAAACGAGTACTGCGTGATGCCGCAGCTCAAATCGCCCACGACAGGGGTGGAGCTGAACTCGCTGACCAGATGATTAATCTCATCAGGCAGCTTTTCAAAAATTTCCACGACTTACCTTTCGACCTCATGAGGATCTCGCAGCGCCTTGGCGACACGAACCGTGCAGGCGGCCATAAAGACCACGAAGCCGATCGCCTCGCCCAGGAGGAACATGCGAAATGCCTCTCCGAACAACACAAACACAACCAAGGTAAAGACGAGCAGGGCGATTGCCGAGACCGCCAGACTCACCATGCCCTTGAGCATGTCCGCATTCTGCTTATCGTCAAGAACCGGCTTGAGCGTAAAAACAAAGGGAAGAAAGGCGACCGCGCCCGCGATGGCGCCTGCAACGATAGCGAGCAGATCGGCTATCTGAAACACTGGCGTCCTCACTTTCCTTTTTAACGCTTCACAGAACAGTTCCCGCCAAACATTGGTGACTATTGTACGAGCCAATCGCTAAAGTACAACCGAAAAAGCATCGGTTAATACGCAGCTGTACGTTTTCTTAAGACCTTCTTTATGCCGCAGGTAGGTAATACGTTTTTTCGCGAACCCCTCTGGGCTAAACGTCCGTTAACAAGAGTGCGCGTGGACGTCTTTTGCTCGCCCGCGCGCACCATTTCTTCGTATTTGTAACCGTAGCCGACAAGGCCCGACGACTACAGCGTGCCGTAGATACGGTCGCCGGCATCGCCCAGGCCGGGAACGATGTAGGCAGCCTCGTTGAGGTGGTCGTCGATGGCGCAGGTATAGATATGCACATCGGGGTCTTTCTCGGTCAGCGACTTGAGGCCCTCGGGGGCCGCGACGATGCACAGCATGCGGATATCCTTGACACCGTGCTCGCGCAGATAGCTGATAGCCATCTCGGCCGAGCCGCCCGTGGCGAGCATGGGGTCGACGACCAGGCAGATGCGCTGGTCGATATCCTTGGGCATCTTGCAGTAATACTCATGCGGCTCGTGGGTGACCTCGTCGCGCTCCATTCCAATGTGGCCCACGCGAGCGGAGGGTACCAGGTCGAGGATGCCGTCGACCATGCCAAGGCCCGCACGCAGAATGGGCACGATGGCGAGCTTCTTGCCGGCAAGTTGCTTAAACGTGGCGGTGGTGATGGGAGTCTCGACTTCGACATCCTCCATGGGCAGGTCGCGCATGGCCTCGTAGCCGTCAAAAAGCGCGAGCTCGCGCACGAGCTGGCGGAACTGGTTGGTGCCGGTCTCCTTGTCGCGCAGGATCGACAGTTTGTGCTGGACGAGCGGGTGATCGACAAGGGTCACACGGGACGTATCGTAGGTGACGGTCATGGGTTGATGCCCCTTTCGTTGCGGCCGGAAGATGGCCTTGCTGACAAGGCGCATGGCGACGTTGTTGCCTCGCGCCGTGCATAAGTTTAACGGTTTGTTGTATCGAGCGCCCCGTCGCAGCCCTATTGAGCGGTGCTGAGCGAACGCCTGACCGCATCGTGCCAACCGTCCAGGTTGTGCTCGCGACGCTCAACGGACATATGGGGATGGAATGTCTTGACGATCTGGGTGTTTTGCTCCAGCTCCTCCAGATCCTCCCAATACCCAACCGCGAGGCCCGCCAGATACGCGGCACCGATCGCCGTTGTCTCCACCGACTCACATTGCAGTACGGGGATATCCAGCAAGTCTGCCTGGAACTGCATGATGAACTCGTTGCGCGAGGCGCCACCATCGACGGACAGGCGCTCGATCGAAAGACCCACGTCCTGCTCCATGGCACGCAGCACGTCATAGCTCTGATAGGCCATGGACTCGCAAGCGGCACGCACGATGGTCGCGCGACTCGAGGCGCCGGTCAGACCGCATACGATGCCGCGGGCGTGCGCGTCCCACCATGGTGCACCCAAGCCCGCAAAAGCGGGGACAAAGTAGCATCCCTCGTTATCGCCGATCGAAGAGGCGAGCTGTGCCGATTCGGATACGTTGGAGATAACGCCCATGTTGTCGCGCAGCCAGTTCATCGTTGAGCCGGCGGCAAAAATAGAGCCCTCAAGCGCATAGCTGACCTTGCCGTTCGCAGCGATACCGATGGTGGAGACCAGGCCATTCTTGGATTCGACGATCTCGTCGCCGGTGTTCATGAGCATGAAGCAGCCCGTGCCATAGGTGTTTTTGGTCTGGCCGGGATGGAAGCAGCAGTGACCGAACAGCGATGCCTGCTGGTCGCCCGCCACACCCATGATGGGCGGCATGTTGGTCATGATGTCGCTCGCGACGCGGCCGTAGTCACCGGCGCTCCAACGGACCTCGGGCATCATGGCACGCGGGATGTCGAAGAGAGCCAGCAGGTCATCGTCCCAGTCCAGCGTATGAATATTGAAGAGCGCCGTGCGGCTGGCGTTGGTGTAGTCGGTGGCGAAGGTTTGGCCGCCGGTGAGGTTATAGATGAGCCAGGTATCGATGGTGCCAAACATGAGGTCGCCCGCTGCCGCGCTCTCGCGCGCGCCGTCAACGTTGTCGAGAATCCACTGCACCTTGGAGGCCGAGAAATACGGGTCGAGCGTAAGTCCCGTGCGGGAACGCACCAGCTCCTCGCAGCCCTGCTCGGCCAGTTTATCGATTGTCGAGGCGGTGCGGCGACACTGCCAAACGATGGCGTTGTAGATAGGCTGGCCACTCACGCGGTCCCACACCACCGTGGTCTCGCGCTGGTTGGAGATACCGATGGCGGCGATGCGATCGGAATGGATGCCGCTCTTAAACTGGACCTCCATCATCACGCCGATCTGGCTGGCAAGCACCTCCGTGGGATCCTGCTCCACCCAGCCGGGGCACGGGAAGCTGGTTTTGACGCTACGACGCGCCTGGGCGACGATGCAGCCGTACTCGTCGACGATGGTCGCGAGTACCGAGGTGGTGCCGCAGTCGAGCGCCATGATGTAGGAACCGCCAAAGCTAAACGAGGCGTCTTCCATACCCAGGCTACCTAGATTCAACGACATCGCTTACACCTTTCTATTGCATCGGGTCGGACAGGACCCGCTCGATCTCTGATGCGGGAAGTGCGCCTTGGCGCAGGATCTGGAGCTCGCCATGCTTAAACGTCACGATGGTCGAAGCATCGCGGCACGGCGTCTCGCCCGCGTCGACGGCCACATCGACCCCCTCCAGAATACGGTCCTCAACGGCGGCAAAGCTTGCCGGCGCGGGCGCGCCGTGCGTGTTGGCGCTGGTGCAGGCAAGCGGACTGCCACAAGTACGGATGAGCGCCTGCACCACGGGCGAGGCCGACGCGCGAAGGGCCACCGTATCGTCGGCGGCGCGCATAAAGGTCGGCACGCAGGGCGCCGCCTTGACCACGATAGTCAGGGCGCCCGGCCAGCATCTTCGAGCAAGCGCGCGGGCCTCTTCCGGAATATCAACGCCGTAGCGGTCGAGGGCCTCGGCATCATCGACCAGCCAGGCGACCGTTTGGGTGAGTTCACGTTGCTTGAGGGTAAAGATGCGACGGTAGCCGGTACCGAGTGCGGGCACCGCGGCGCCATTGACGGCAACCTGCGGATCGCGCGGCCACGGCAGAGATTCGCTTGTATCTTGGGGCAAGGCGTCCGAGAAAGCGCTGACTGCCACAGCGACACCATAGACGGTCTCGGTCGGGATCAGGGCCAAGCCACCACAGCTGAGTACCTCGGCCGTACGCTCGACGGCGAGCCGATGCGGCTCACGCGCTCCCTCGAATACCCGATAGACCGTCTGCATGTGTATGCCAGCCCCTTACGCTCTGGTGAAAGTTTGTTTACTGAGGGGCATTCTCGCACGAAACGTTCAACCTATTTGCCCAGAGCGCATGTTGGTTTGGTGAGCGGCTCTAGTAGTCGGTGAAAGTGAGGGGGTTATTGGACTGCGACGAACTTCTTTGGCCTGCCGGCGTGGCGTTCTTGGGCGGCGTAGCGCTCGATGCTGTCTATCGTTATCATCCGACGGCCGTCGACGAGTTCAACATCGAGCTTTCCGGCTTTGACCAGCGCGGTAATCCGCGGAGCGGAGACTTTGAGGTCCAGCGCTGCGTCTTTAAATGTTCGGCACGCCGCTTCCCGAGCGTCCTCGTGGTCGATTTCGACTGAAAGGGCCACGACCTCGGCCGAGCGTTCGTACCCCGCCGGAGTCAAACCGTTGTTGAGGTCGTCGGCCAAAAACGCCATCAGTGCCTCGGTGGCATGGGCAATCGCTTCTTCGCGCGTGTCGCCATCGGCAAAGGCGCCAGGAATCTGCGGGAAGCTAGCGCAGTAACCGTCGTCTTCTTTTATGAGAACGCAGTCATAGGTAAATCGCTGCCTCATTTTGCCTCCAACTACCATCCAGCTTGGCGACGAATACTTGCCCACGTGCCCTTCTTCGGTCGATCACCACCAGAGCCGTTCACGGTGACAACACGGTCACCAGAAACATACTTAGCATGACTACCGACTTGCGCGACCTTCACGAATCCATCGTGCTTGAGTAGGGCAATAATTTCCCGAAAGGTAGGAGGTTGCATGGGCCGACCTCTTTCAGCCGTCCTAATTATAAACTAGTTTATAATTTTTGCTAACCAGTTAATAAATATTACTGGCGCTGTTTGGGCTCGGTGACGATGGCTCGGACGATGCGGGGACGATCGGTGAGGTCGTGGACGATGCGCACGTCCGAGAGACCAGCCTGGCGGCAGAGCTCGGCGGCGACGTCGAGGGCACCCTCGTAGAGCTCGCAGGCAAACAGGCCGCCGGCGCGCAGCATATAGGGCGCCGCATTGAGCAGGCGGCGGAAGATATCAAGGCCATCGGCACCGCCCTCGAGCGCCAAATCGGGCTCGAAGTCCTTGACCTCGTGCGGCAGCGAGCGCATGACGTCGGTCGGAATGTAAGGCGGGTTGGAGACGAGCACGTCGAAGGTGCCCCATTCCTCGCGGGAGATAGAGCTCACCAGGTTGGTGAGGCTGAAGGCGACCTCATCGGACGTAAGCCCGAGCGCGTCGCGGTTTTTGGTGGCCAGCTCGATGGCGCGCGGCTCGATATCGGTAGCGGTGCAGGTGACATGGCCGCGGCGCTCCCAGGCAAGGGAGAGCGAGATGCAGCCCGTGCCGCAACCGACCTCGAGAACGCGGGCGATACGGGGCTCGACCGGAGCGGGCGCGGCGGCATCCTCCGTCAGAGACGCCTCGTGGTCGGCGCCTTCGATGGCGATGCCGTATTCGTCGAGCTCGGGCTCGGCGGCCTCCTCGGCCTCGGCATCTGCTGCCTGCGCGGCGGCTTCCTCGGCCTCGCGGTCGGCCAGTTCCTCGGCATAGGCACGGCTGCCCAGTACGTCGCTGCCTAGCGCCGCCTCATCGGCAGCTGTGAGGTTAGCGGCACGGCGCTCGGCCGTCGCTCGCTCGTCGGCCAACGCGGCTTCGGCTTTGCGCGCTTGCTCGACCTCGTCGTTCCAGGGCAGCTCAACGCGCTGACGGGCGGCAGCCTCGGGGCTCAGCACCTCGGCATCCAGATAGTTCAGGACTTCTTCGACGAGCATCTCGGTCTCGGGGCGCGGGATGAGCACGCCGGGGGCGCACGCGACGTCGATCATGCGAAACTGCGTGCTACCGGTGATGTACTGCAGCGGTTCGCCCTTGGCGCGGCGGACGACCGCCGCGTGCATGGTCTCGAGCTGCGCCGCATCGAGCGTCTCGTCCATACGCATATATAAGTCGATGCGCGTCAGACCCGTGGCTGCGCACAGCAGCCATTCGGCAGAAAGACGGGGGTGTTCCTCGCCGCGCTCGGCCAGGTACTCCTTGGTCCACTCGAGACAACGCTTGATGGTCCAGATCTCGTTTGCCATGGGGTCCTCCCCTCTTAAGCGCCAGGCGGCGCGCGAATGTCGGAGCAGATTGTACGCGAGGCCAGCGCTTGGCAAGAGACAATTGAAGGCGATTATCGAGAATCAGCCCAGATTTTTGGTTTGGCCCCGTCCAAAGTGTTCATTCGTCGACGTTCATATCTGCATCCGTCAAGCTTTTGGCAAGGTTGCCCCTAACCTGACCAATATCTAACCAAACGCTTGCCACATCACTTGACGCGCGACGCACCAAAAAGGGCCCCGCGACTTCTTGGACGATTTTTCGAGCAATATTTTCAATAACAGATGAATACCGCCAATTGCTTTAAGCAGGTAAGCAGCTTAATATCCAACAAAGCAGATTAAATAAACTCGAAAAGTATTTTACCCAACCCAGTCATTTAAGAACGTCCCCAATGACTACCTTGGAAACCCCGCAGGTTGAGCATAAGTCAGCGAAAACGCCCCTAAGCGAGCAAGGTGACGTGAAAGAGGAGGGAAGCGTACTTTGGTACGCGACCGACGATTGAACGTCAGATTGCCGCTTAGGGGCGTTTGCAGCGTCGAGCAGTTACGGCGTTTGGTAAAACGCCGTAACTTAAACCGCCTGTGCCAGCTTCTCAGCACGCTCGGCGGCGGCGAGCGCCTCGATCACGGTGCCGAGCTGGTCGCCCAGAAGAACGCCGTTGTAGGTGGAGTTGAAGCCGATGCGGTGATCGGTCACGCGGTCCTGGGGCTGGTTGTAGGTACGGATCTTCTCGGAACGGTTGCCGTGGCCGATCTGGCTCTGGCGCTCGGCGCCGAGCTCGGCCTGCTGCTTCTCGAGTTCCATCTCGTACAGACGGGCACGCAGCATCTGCATGCAGACCTCGCGGTTCTGGATCTGGGAGCGCTGCTCCTGCGACTGCACCACGGTGTTGGTGGGCAGGTGAGTGATACGCACGGCGGAGTAGGTGGTGTTAACGCACTGACCGCCAGGGCCCGAAGCGCAGTAAGTGTCGATACGCAGGTCGGACTGGTTGATCTGGACGTCAATCTCCTCGGCCTCGGGAAGCACTGCGACGGTTGCCGTGGAGGTCTGGATGCGGCCCTGGGACTCGGTCTTGGGAACGCGCTGGACACGGTGCACGCCGGACTCGAACTTCATGACGGAGTAGACGCGGTCGCCCTCGACCTTGAACTCGATGGACTTAAAGCCGCCGGCCTCGCTGGGACTGGAATCGAGCACGGTGGTCTTCCAGCCGCGAGACTCGCAAAAGCGCTGGTACATCTTGTACAGGTCGCCGGCGAAGATGGCCGCCTCGTCGCCACCGGCGGCGGAGCGAATCTCGACGATGGTATTCTTGTCGTCGTTGGGGTCGCTCGGGATGAGCATGTACTTGATATCTTCCTCGAGCTGGGGAAGCTTAGCCTCGTTTTCGGAGATGTCCATCTGGAGCATCTCCTTCTCATCGGCGTCGGTGGTATCGTGGAGCATTTCCTTGGCAGCCTCGATGTCGTCGAGCGCGCCGATGTACTCGCGCGAGGCAGCAATGAGGTCGGACTGGTGCGCGTACTCCTTGTTGAGACGCGTGAACTCCTTGATGTCGGAGGCGACGGCCGGGTCGGACAGCTTCTTCTCGAGCTCCTCGTAGGCCTTGATGATCTTTTCGAGCTTGTCGCGCATGGCAGGACTCCTTTATATGCGTGAAGATGAAAATCGGCAGAGTTGATGGGGCGCATGGCGCCACTGCGGGGGTAAGCCCAGCTAGAACATGTCGATCTTCAGATACATGCGCATCCCTTCGCGTGTGGGGTACATAGTTGCGGTCTAACCCATACATGATAGCGTGCGCAGACAAACCTGCATATAACCCGCACGGAATGAGTGGACGTAGCCGTTGGGTATGTTCCTTAACGACTAGTCGTTTAAGAACGTTCCCAACGGCTAACAAAGGGACTGTCGCTTTGTCACATTCTAGAGCGTGTGGAGCAGAGCGATGAGGAAGCGGACACCCTGGAGGTAGGCACGGCGGGTAATGCGCTCGTTAGTGCCGTGGACACCGCGCTCGCACTCGTCATCGTCGACCACAAACGCCGAAAAACGAATGCACTCGGAGCAAATGCGCTGATAGTTGGCAGCGTCGGTCGCGCCGATGACAGTTGAGGGGACGATGCTGACAGGAGCCCCGCCCGTCGTAGATGATCCGTTTTCCTCCGTCCCCTTTGGATCGCGGAAATAGCGGGCGGCAATGGCGCGAACGGCCTCGAGCCCCGATCCACCGACACGCGGGGACGGCGAGGGCTCGGAGCTGCCGGGGCCGAGTTCGACCTCCACACGTCCGGCAAGGCCCGCCGCGGCAACGGCCTCGCAGCAGCAGGTAACGACATCGGCCACGCCCGTACCCTCGAGCATGCGGAAGTTGATATTGGCCCACATATCCTGTGGCATCACGTTAGCGCCAGTGCTGCCGCCCTCGATCTGCGTGGGCGCGCAGGTGGTCGTCACCAGCGGATAGAGCTTTTTGCTGACGAGGCAATCGCGGACAATGGCATCCCCGTTGGCAGCAATCTCATCGGCCGTGTAGAGCCCCAGCTCGACGAGCTGTACGGCAAGCAGATCGGTCACACGCGTCGGCCACTCGATATCGCAGATTGCGGCGATGGCACGGCTCAGCACCTCGAGCGAAGTGCCGCCGTAGGGGTTAGACGAATGCCCGCCTTCACTCTTCGTCTTGAGCACGATATCGGCATAGCCCTTCTCGGCAAGGTCGGCATGCATAAGCCAACCCTCGCCCGCGCCGTACTCGGCAGCCGAAACAATACGGTAGTCGCCCTCGTCGATCAGGTACTCAAGCTCAATGCCGCGCTCCTCGAGCACGCGACCGATGGCGCCTGCGCCGTACTGCGTAGTCTCCTCGTCCTGGCCAAAGGCGAGCAGCAGGGTGCGCTCGTGCTCCCAGCCATGCGCCAGCGCATACTCAACCGCCTCGAGAATGCCTGCGACCTGGTCCTTCATGTCGATAGCGCCGCGACCCCAAATGTAGGTGTCATCCACGTGGCCACTAAAGGGGGCATGCGTCCAGTCAGCCTCGGTGCCGGGCACCACGGGAACCACGTCCATGTGGCCCATGAGCATGACGGGTTTGAGGGCGGGGTCGGAACCGCCAAGCGTCACCAGCAGCGAATGGTCGACAAGCTCGACCTCGCCCACCGCAAACACGCGCGGCCAGGCCTGCTGCATATAGGCGCGCAGGTCGTCGAACGGCTGCCAGTTCACCGCCTCGGCATCCATGCTCGAGACGGTCGGAAACGACAGCACGCGGCCCAGGCGTTCGCACGCGCCAGCTTCGTCCAAATCGGCAAAATCATCCTCATGCGCAAAGAAGCGCCAAACCTCGGCCATGGCATCCTTTCGATTGTGATGACGAGGGCCGCCCCACCGGAGCGGCCCTGCCACATAAGCGTTTGCGGTCGGTTATTTGTCCTCGAGATAACGCGAGAGGAACTCGCGGGTGCGCTGGTGCTTGGGGTTGCCGAAGAGCTCGGCCGGCGCGGCATCCTCGAGTACCACGCCCTTGTCCATAAAGACCACGCGGTCGGACACGGTTCGGGCAAAGGCCATCTCGTGCGTGACGACGACCATGGTCATGCCGTCGGCCGCGAGCTTGCGCATGACCTCGAGCACCTCGCCCACGATCTCAGGGTCGAGCGCGGAGGTCGGCTCGTCGAACAGCATGATCTGCGGATTCATGCACAGGGCGCGCGCGATGGCCACGCGCTGCTTTTGGCCACCGGACAGGCGACCCACAGCGGCGTGCGCGAACTTTTCGAGTCCCACGCTGGTCAGATGCTCCATCGCGACCTTCTCGGCCTCGGCCTTGCTCATCTTTTTGAGCGTAACGGGCGCGAGCGTGCAGTTGTCGAGCACATCCATATTGTTGAACAGGTTAAAGCCCTGGAACACCATACCGATGTCCTCGCGCAGCTTGTTGATGTTGCAGCGCTCGGCCGTGAGGTCCTGGCCGTGGAACCAGATGTGGCCCGCGTCCGGGGTCTCGAGCAGGTTGAGGCAGCGCAGAAAGGTCGACTTGCCCGAGCCCGAGGCGCCGATGATGGTGACGACCTCACCGGATTTGACGGACAGGTCGATGCCTTTGAGCACCTCGAGCGAGCCGAAGCTCTTGCGTAGGCCCTCGACGCGGATGAGCGGCTCATTAATCTGTGCGGCGGCCGCAGCGCCGGTAATGGCGGTATCTGCCATGATGATTCTCCTCGTCTTAGGCCTAGTTAGAGCTGGGCAGCGTGGCCGGAGCCTCGGCACCGAGTTTTTTGCCAAAGGCTTCGAGCAGACGGCTTGCCACGAGCGTCAGGATCAGGTAGACCACGAGCGCCACGCAGTAGACCTCCATCTGGCGGTAGTACACGCCGGCGACCGTAGTAGTGGCGTACATGAGGTCGAACACGCCGATGACCGAGAGCACCGACGAATCCTTGATGTTGATGATGAGCTCGTTGGTGAGCGCCGGAATCGCGTTTTTAATGCCCTGGGGGAACACGACCTTGCGCATGGCCTGCCACTGCGACAGACCCAGCGAGCGCGCCGCCTCGGCCTGGCCGGGATCGATGGACTCGATGCCACCGCGCAGGACCTCCATCATGTAGGCGGTGGAGTTGAGCGAGATGGTGACGAGGCCGGCGGTGAAGGTACTCCAAATCTGGTTGGCCTGGGCGGTCTCGAAGCCCATGCCGCGCAAAACGGTGAAGCCCGCGTAATAGATGAGCAGGCCCTGGACCATCATGGGTGTGCCGCGCACGATGGTGGAGTAGATGGTCGCAAAGCCGCGGCCAATGCTCTTAAAGAAGCGCACCAGGTCGTTGTCCACGCGATCGAAGGTCTGAATACGCAGGAACACAAAGAGCAACGCCAGGAAGAACGCGATGACGGTGCCGAAGGTGGCAAGCGCGATGGTGATCTCGATGCCGCGGATGAAGAAGTCGCCGCTCTTGTAGGTCATGTAGACCAGGCTCGACAAAAAGTCGCTAGGGTTGGAATCCGAGACAATGCTCACCTGCACCAGGTCGATAAACGACATGACGCAGCGGTCCACGAAAAAGATCGCCGCGATGGCGACCACGACGTAGCTGCCCAGGCGCGCGCCGCGGCGGAAACGCTCGGATGCGAACGGCGACTTTTCGCGATAGTCATTCCAATGCATGAGTTTAGTGACAAGCGCCGCCGCCGACACGACGAGCCAGGCCCAAAGGATTGCCCAGAGGCAGTCTTGGAACACGCCCGTAGGCGCCAAGAAGCTCAGCGGCGTGGGGTTGCGCTGGCTAAACGCCAGGCCGAGCGCCGCGATAACGCTCGTGCCCAGGTACACATAACGGTGGTCGGCCTTGATAAAGGAGGCCAGACGATTGATGGTTTTCATGCTGCCTCCCTATGCCGGCTGACGGTCGAGGCACGCGTCCCACATTTGGTCGCGCTCCTCTTGGCTAATGCCCTTGAGCGTCTTGTCGATGAGCTTAAGGAGCTTGTCCGAACCCTTGCGGCAGCCGACGTTTGCCGCGACCTCCTGCTTAAAGCCCTCGCCCTCGGCAAAATGAATGGGGACGATGCCCGGGTTTTGGGCCATATAGCCCTTCTCGTTCTCGGTGTTGTAGGTCACGGCGTCGCAGGTGCCCTGCAGCAGGTTCGAAAATACCGTGGGGACGGAGTCGACCGGGTTCTTGTGCACAACGCCCGGAATCTCGTCGATGACGGTATCGAGCATGGTGTCCTTTTGGCCGAGGACCGTAGCGCCGCTAAAGTCGCTGAGCTTGGTGGCGTTCTGGTAGGGCGAGCCCTCTTTTACGAACAGGCCAAAGTAGCCAATGAAGTACGGATCGGAAAAGCCGACGGACTCCTCACGCTCGGGCGTGGCGCTCATACCGGCGATGATGAGGTCGATCTGGCCGTTGTTGAGCGAGTCAATAAGGCCCGAAAAGCTCTGCTTGACGGCGACGGGCTCGCCGCCGAGGGCC
This sequence comes from uncultured Collinsella sp., assembly GCA_958435945.1. Taxonomy (GTDB): domain Bacteria; phylum Actinomycetota; class Coriobacteriia; order Coriobacteriales; family Coriobacteriaceae; genus Collinsella. The sequence continues at coordinate 25,741 of CAUBIC010000005.1, forward strand.
TTGCAGACGATCTTGGCGATCTGCACGTCGTAGCCATCGGCGTAGGCTCCCTGCACGTTGTCGATGGGAATGGTGTACTCGCTGGCCTCGGAGACCTGCCAGTTGTACGGGGCGTAGGCCGCCTCCATACCGATACGGATCTTGTCCTTGCCAATAACGGAATCGGACAGGTCGTCGCGACCGCCGCCCGTCGTGGGCTGAACTACTTCCAGCGTGGAGGGGCGCTGGCAGCCGGCAAGTGCGCCGGCGACGACGGTAGCACTCGCAGCAAGAGCGCTACCCAAGAAGATACGACGGCTGCACACCGGCTGTGGATGCGCGTCGCGTTGATGGGGAGAATGCATAATCTGCCTTCCCTGTTGAATCGTATGCTGACGACTTAACAGGATACCGCTCAGCGTTACTTCCAGCAGATGCATATATAAGATGCATATATACAAATTAACGAACTGAAAACGATTAGTAGCCGTTGGGGACGTTCTTAAACGACCAGTCAAACAAGAACGTCCCCGATGGCTACACCCGATGACTACTTGACAGAAGCGGCGACATCGATGATCTGACAATGCCAGCGAGCGCCATCCAGAGCGAACAAGTTGGCATGAAAAAGGCAAGGCATAGACCTTTTGGTCATGCCTTGCCTTTTGAATGACAAATTGTCGCTCTGGGCGGCGCGCAGCATCGACCGGTCCGCCGTTCGTTAGAACGGCGGAACCTCTAGAGCAAGGTGACGCTAAAGCTGCGGACGTCCGTCTCGCCCGGCGCCAGCGTAATGGTGTTGACTTTGTGCTCAAAGACGTCGTCCTCGGTGTCCATGGTGGTGTGACCGGTCCAGGGCTCGAGCGCCACAAACGGAGCGTCGTTGGCGGCAGACCACACGCCGATGTATTTAAAGCCCTCAAAGTCGATCTTGACGCCGTGGCCCGACTTGCGGCCGCGCAGCGTGAGCGTGGAGCCCGGGGTATCGGTGAACATGATGGCGTCGTTATCGAAGCTGCGGTGCGTGATGGGCAGCACGTCCGAGTTGTCGGGAGCCTTGTAGCTACCCTCGAACGTCATAAGGCCATCGGGCGTTATGGCGGGGGCCTCGTTAGTCCAAGCCTCGGTAAATGCCAGCTCGTAGTCCTCGAACGCCTCGTCCTCGGCACCGGGGGCGGGCACGTTGAATGCGGGGTGGCCGCCCACCGAGAACGGCAGGTCCACGTCGCCGGTGTTGGTGACGGCAAAGGTCTGCGTGAGGGTGGCGTCGCCGGTCAGGGCATAGGTCATGTTGAGCTTAAAGTGGAACGGGAACGCCTTGAGAGACTCGGGCGTGTCGGTGAGCTCGTAGGTAACGGACGAACCGTCCTCCGACACCCCGACGATCTTGTGCTCGACAATGCGCGCGATGCCGTGGCGCGCCATCTCGCAGGTGCCGGCGGCAGACGTCGCCGTGTTGTTGCGCAGCGATCCCACGATGGGGAACAGGATAGGCGCGTGCTTGCCCCAAAAGGCCGGGTCGCCCTGCCACAGATACTCGTTGCCGTTGAGGGCAAGGCTCGTGAGCTGGGCGCCCATGGAATCGATGGCTGCGGTGAGGTCGCCGCGCTTGATGGTAGTGACGGTGGACATACTACTTCCTCCAAAAGTAAACAACAGTGTCGAGGGTTATTGTCCCACTCTTGGCGGCGGGGCTGAGCGGCAGGCACAGTTATTGAGCAATAGCGTAAAGGTCAAACCCGCCCTGCGGCGTGCTATCGACCGTGTCGGGAGCCTGTGAATTAAAACTCACCGGAACCATGCGCTTTGAGGCGCGGTAACGCGTGCCGTCGGTGGCGACGGGCGGCTCATCGACCGTGAGCTCGTAGTCGCCGGGCTTGAGCTCGATGCCGTCGCCTTCGGAATTGACGTATTGATACTCGTCGATTGCTTGTCCCTTGAGCGTGCGGCCCACGATATGGACGAGCATTTGGCTGTCGCCGCGCGCGGTATCCCACGTCGCGCCTTCCTTAACCTCGACTGACACATGCACCGAGCGCGTGCGGCTGAGCGATTGCTCGACGGACATCTCGACCTTGGCGGCGTCTTGGCGCTGCTGCTCAACATGGCCCCAGATGCTGCCGATTGCCGAGCAGGCGATAACGCCGGCCATGAAGGCAATGAGGATGGGGCCGAGCGGAGAACGGCGGCCCGCGTCTTCCTCACGAGCCAGGTCGGGGCGATGCGTGGGTGCAGGCGCCTGGGCGCCTTGCGCGGGCACGTCGAGAATGCTGAAAGATGCCGTACTGCCGGGGTCGATGGTGTGGCGCGGTTGCGGGGTCTTTGCCGGCGAGATGGACATGTCGGCTGGCTCACCCAGCGTGGCCGTGGCATCGGCCTTTGCCTCGTCGGCCTCGGCCTGAGCCCAGGCCTGTTCAAAGGTTAGGGGCTCGGCGGAGTCGGAAGCGGCGTCCGTCTCGACGGCATCGTTGCCGGTCTCGTCCTCGTCGCTCGACACGTCACGCGGCGACGGCTCGTCCCACTCCTCGTCCGGAGCCTCGCCCTCGCTATACCACCATTCAAAGTTATCGATATCCATACGGGGCGCCCCTTAGGCCTCGCAAATAAACACTTGCTAGCCTTATACCCCCAGATAGCGCCGGAGCTCGCCGGCACAGACAGGAAAACCGTCACAACATTCGGCGCTTTTCCTCGTTTTCGAGATTTTCGCCGAATGTTGTGACGGCTTGGGCGACTGGCTGGCAGAGCAATGTGACAAAGGAGCTGCCCCTTTGTCACATTCTGCTAGAGTTGCAGGGATTGAATCCCGCCTATTCATGCGACATTGGAGTGACAACCTTGACTGCCGCAACCACGCCTAAAAGTAAGCCAACCGCCGCCGCGCTCTCCCCCGCGCGCACCAAGCTCTGCCTGGCGCTGCTCGTGCTGTTGGGATTCTCGCTCGGCTGCTCCGAGTTCGTGGTCATCGGTATCGAGAGCGACTTGGCAACGGAACTCGGCGTATCACTTGCCACTGCGGGCCAGCTCATCAGCGTGTTCGCGCTCGTCTACGCTATCGCTACGCCGGTGCTTGCGCTTGGCACGGGGCGGTTCCGCCGCTACCAGCTGCTCGTGTGCTACAGCATCGTCTTTGTGCTCGGCAATTTGGTTATGGCGCTAGCACCTAACTTCCAGGTGTTGTTTATCTCGCGCATTGTCCTGGGCTCCGTCTCGGGCGCACTGCTCGCCGTGGGTGTGACGTACATCCCCGAGCTGCTGTCCCCGCAGCAAACCTCACTCGCCATCTCGGTCGTGTACGGTGCGTTTTCCGTGGCAATGGTCTTTGTCACTTCGATCGGCAAGTTTGTGGCCGACACGCTCGATTGGCACGTGGCCATGTACGGCACGCTGACCTTTGCCGTTCTGATCTGCGGAGCGCTCGTGGCGTTTATGCCGCGCGCTGGGCAAACCGACGAGCCTGCCACCTTCCGCGAGCAGGCGGGGCTGCTACGCGAGCCGAGCATCATCACCGGCATGCTCATCTTCTTGTTTGGCGTGGGCTCGGTCTATGTGTTCTACGGCTACGTGACGCCTTATCTCGAGCAGGTGCTGGGCATGGGCACGGTCGAAGCCAGTACCACGCTTATGGCCTACGGCGTGTTCTGCCTGATCTCGAACATCCTGGGCGGATGGATTGATGCGCGCTTTGGCATGAAGGCGCTGCTTGTGACGTTTGTGCTGCAGGCTGCGGCGTTGCTCGGGCTGTTTGCTGTGGGCGGCACCATGCCGCTCGCGCTGGTCTTTGTCTTTAGCCTGGCGATGCTCATGTACCTGTTCTCGGTATCGTGCATCACTCACTTTATGGACGTGGCTCGCAGCCGCCATCCCAAATCGATGGTGCTCGCAAGTTCGGTTGAGCCCATGGCATTTAACGTCGGCATCTCGTTTGGCACCGCAGTGGGCGGTGCCGTGGTAAGCGGCGTTGGCATTGCGTACGTGGGCGCAGTGGGTGCCGCGTTCTCGCTTGTGGCCTGGGCGCTCACGCTGGTGACGATTAAGCTCGCCCGCTGGGAGCGCCGTCGTCAATCAGCACGGCCCTCAATACGGGCATAGGGGCAAACATAGCCCAAGGTGGCGAGTAACCGGTGAAAACCGCCCAATATGAGTATGTTTATCCGCCTGGAAGCTTCAGCAGTGCAATTTCGTGTATTTGAGATACACGCTTTTCTATTATTTCGTGTATTTCAAGTACATGAAATCGTACTAAACTATGTATCTGAAGTACACGAAATTGGAAAGGCGGCCCCATGCGCAGATCAATCGAGTCCGTTATCGAATCATGGGCGACAAAGGACGCCTCACGCCCCCTCCTCATCCGTGGTGCGCGACGCGTAGGCAAAACGTACGCTGCCGAGGAAATCGGCAGGCGAATCGCCGGCGATGCGTTTGTCAAACTCGACTTTCAGACCGATCTTGAGCTGATCGCTCCGCTGTTCGATTGTCCCACCGACGACGTTGACACCATCGTGGCGCGGATTTCAGACTATAAACGCGCCCCCATTCGCAAAGAAACCACCTTCATCCTGTTTGACGAGGTGCAGCTCTGCGAACGGGCGCTCAACTCGCTTCGCTTTTTTTCGGGTTCGGGCTGGCGCATATGCGCGACCGGCAGTCAGCTCGGCGTCGCCACGCGCAAACGTAAGCTGCCTTTTCCCAGCGGCGTTCGTCAAGAGACCATGCATCCTATGTCGTTCGAGGAGTTTCTCTGGGCGCTCGATGAGGAGCAGATGGCCGATGCCATTCGTACCCACGCCGGCACGCTCGAGACCTACGCCGCGCACCAAGCCGCGCTCAGCCTGTTTCATCGATACCAGATCGTGGGCGGCATGCCCGCCGCCGTCAACGCATATCGCAAGACGTTATCCATCGAGGATGCGCGCGTCGAGCAGCGCGAAATCAACGAGACCTATACCGCCGATATGACCGACCCCGAAAACGGGATCAGCGGCGTGGCGGCACGCAAGGTCTGGCGCTCCATTCCGTCCCAGCTGCTGAGATCGTCCACAAAAAAATTCAAGTACTCCGAGGTCGAACGCGGAGGCCGTCGCGCCAAGCTTATCGAGCCGCTCGACTGGCTCGAAGGCGCCGGTATCATATCGGTCAACAACCTGACCGAAGGCATCGAGCCTCCCCTCGTTCCCTTCGACGACGAAGATGGAAGTTTCTTTAAGGTCTATCTTCTCGATACCGGCCTCATGTTCTACAAACTCGGCATCAACCCGAGGCTCTGGCTCGACCTCAAAGAAGATTCCGCCATAGCGCTATCTTCCGACTTCCGAGGCGCCCTGGCGGAAAACTCGGTCATGCAAGCATTTTCGGGTAACAGCTTGCAGACGTATTACTGGGTGCCGCCGTCGTCTTGGAAGACGACCGGCGAGCTCGATTTTCTACTTCAGACCGACCGTATGGAAATCGTGCCCGTCGAGGTAAAGTCCGCACGCAACGTGCGCGCGAGAACCCTCGGGTCGTTCATGGACAAAGCCCGATCGCCATATGCCTACATTTTGTCCGAGAACAATTTTTTCCGCAGCGAAACCGATGACGGGCGCGAGCTACGCCACCTCCCCTTGTACGCAGCGGGCTTTATTGAAGCAAACTGCCTCAAGAGCAGTCTGTAAGCCCTGCACGACCGCCTAGAAAGGAAACCGCTCATGCAACGCATACTGTTTATCTGCCATGGCAACATCTGCCGCTCGACGATGGCTGAGTCGGTGTTTACCGAGCTGGTGCGGCGCGCCGGGCGCGCGGGCGAGTTTGTCATTGACTCCGCTGCGACCTCGACCGAGGAGATCGGCAACCCGCCACACCACGGTACCGTTGCCAAGCTGCGGGAGGTCGGGATTCCCGTCGTCGCACATCGTGCACGTCAGGTGCGTCGCGCGGAGTATGGCGACTGGGACCACATTGTCTATATGGACGACGAGAACGCGCGTGGCCTGCGTCGCATCTTTGGCGACGACCCCGACGGCAAGATTACGCGCATGCTCGATTGGACCGAGCGCCCCGGCGACGTGGCCGACCCCTGGTACACCGGCAATTTCGATGCCACCTACCGCGACGTACTCGACGGCTGCACCGCTATGCTCGAGCAGCTGTAGGCAATCGAGGTCGCGGGCCACGCCTTTGTCACATCCGGGACTAGCCCTAGACCGGCTTGACCTCCAGCTTTATCCCCTCGGCGCAGGAGTCGCCCAAAACATCCGAAAGGGCCCAGGTCGCATATAGCGGCAAATAGAGAACCGCTCCGTTGCGCTCAACGTTGCCTCTCGAGAAAACAATCCCGAGCCTTACGCCATATTCAGCCGTATCAAGCACATGACCGAGCGCAGCGTGCGCGTGGTAATAGGAGCCCGATTTAACCTCGATCGGAACAGCCGTCCCATCCGGTCCATCGACCACAAAGTCCACTTCACCGCGCTTTTTTGTCTGATAGTAGTAAAGCTGGCGATTTTGGGCAGCCAGCTGCTGGGCCACCACGTTTTCGTAAATGCCGCCCAGATTGGGCTCCTTGCTATCAAGATACGCCGCTTGGGCGACTCCGACGGGGTAGCGCGCCATCAACATGCCCGTATCCGATTGATATAGCTTGAACTGCGATGGCCGTGCCGTCTTGAGCAAGGGCGATTTTGGCTCGGTTACGATATCGGCTTTGAGAGCAACGCCGGCATCGACAAGCCATACAAAATCTCGCTGATACTTCTCGTAGTGAGCCTTGGGGTCAATGGAATTGAGCACGAAGCGCTTGTTTTCGCCCTCGAGCATAATAGGGAGCTGATCGTAAATGCTCTGCACCTGAAGGGCTCGCCCGCTTGCATACTTGGAGATATCCCGCCGGTACTGTTCGTTGAGCTCTGACTGTAGCTGACGAACAGAGGCAAGGTCGCCCTGCGTGTCAAGGAAACGCTGCACGACCTCCGGCATTCCGCCGACAACGGTATAGGTCCTGAAGTTTGCCATCATCGCGTCATGAATGTAATCAGGAACGGGCCTCTCGCTGATACACGCGTCACGTATCGTTTGGCGAGCCCCCTCGCTCACCCCGGTTGCCCAGCAAAACTCCTCAAAATCGAGCGGGAACATCCTAAGCTCGTGGACATACCCCACGGGATAGGACCTGACGCCCTTGAACTGAGTCCCGAGCATTGACCCCGAAAACGCCCAGCGGCACCTCCCGTCCTCAACAAGGAACTTTGCCATCGTCATGATGTCGGGGGCCTCTTGGACCTCATCGATAAACACGAGCGTTTTGCCTGGCGCAATCGACTTTCCCGAAAGAAGCGTCACCCTGCTGATGAAATCATCGGCATTCCGCGCCTCGAGAAGAGCATCTTTTGCCTGGCGGTTTTCCATGAGGTTAAGCTCGATGTAGGTTGCATGGTTGGCTTTGCCAAATGCGCGAATCGAATAGCTTTTGCCAATCTGGCGAGAACCCGTAATGAACAAGGCCTTTTGCTCGGAAGACTTCAGCCAACGCTCCAGCTCTGCCGCTATTTTCCTGCGCAGCATAGGCTCTCCCCTCGGTGTCATCAAATGAAATGCAAAGTTTTATACGCTTGATTATCGATGAAACGCAGAATTTTTAGAACCTAAAATCTGATGAAATGCAGAGATTTGAGATTATAAGCAAAAAGAAGGGACACCACCCGCGAATGTGACAAAAGAACTGTCCCTTTGTCACATTGCGCTCAGCTACTCGTCGACGACATCGGCAAGCCAAACGTTCAGCGTATCGACCTCGGGGCAGCAGAACTTTGCCGTACCGGGCTCGTTGCCAGGCACGGTTCCGCCGTAGCGCAGGATATCGATATAGGGAAAGCCCACATGGCAGGCCATGGCGCACATCTTGCCGCGGTCGCGGTCGAAGTCGAAGACGTCACCCGGCTTGTGCCCGTGGTGGCAGCGGCATGTGCCCAGCTGGTCCACGCAGCTAATGCGAATACGTGGGCGCCTGCCGCGCGGGGCACCGAGCGGCTTGTTCTCGCCCGCCGCCTCGGTGCTGCTCTCGTCGGCGTTACTCATGGTCAACCACATCCAGGCAGGCCTCGATGGGAAGGCCGGCCGACTTGTCCTCTTGGTCGGCATTGCGCTCGATAAGCTCGGCCACCACACGCATAGCGTCGGTCGTCGCACGTTGCAGGCTCCAGCCGGCCATAACGCGACCCACAAGCACCGACGAGAACGTATCGCCCGTGCCCGGGAAATACACCGGAATCAGCTCAAAGGGAATCGTAAAGTACTCTCCCGCCACATGGTCGTAGCCGATAACGGCACTCGCCCCGTCGACCTTTGCGCTCGTGATGACCACCGACTTGGCGCCCAGCGCGAGCATGGCATCCACGAGCGTACGAGCCTCGTCGGCCGTAATCTGCTCGGCCATAGGCGTATCGGTGAGCAGACACGCCTCGGTATAGTTGGGCACCGCGTAGTCGGCGCACTCGACCAGGCTGCGCATAAGGCCGATGGTCGACTCGGGCACGCCAGCGTAGAGCCTGCCGTTGTCGGCCATGATGGGGTCGACGAACACTTTGGTGCCCTTTTGCGCGCGGCGGTGGCAAAAGTCCGAGATGATGCGCGCCTCTTCTTCGGTCACGATAAAGCCGGTCGAGATGGCGTCGAATTCAAAGCCGAGTTCCTCCCAGATGGCGAGGCTCTGGCGGACATACTCCGTGGTGTCGTGGATGTAGAACTTGGGGTAGTTGAGCGTATCGGACACAAGTGCCGTCGGCAGGTTGTGGATGCGATAGCCCATGTGCGACAGCACCGGCAGCATGGCAGAAAGCGCGACCTTGCCGTAGCCGCACATATCGTTAATCAGCAGCAGCTGAGTGTTCTTCATGAGTGTCCCCCTTGGTTCGGGCGCGGCGCGACGGCGCCATAGTGCGACTAAGTGTAGCGCAGAGGGCGTTGCGAGCGGAGGCGAGCGGTACGAAGCGCAAATTGTTGCGGAAAGGTTACGGAAATGGGAGGCAAATCGCGGCGGTAGCGGCACAGTATCTGCCATCTAGTTGCTACCATTCCAAAACTATGCCGGATTACTACGATAAACCGCCAGTCTCCAACCACAACGAATTGCACTCCAGCAAAACCGCAGGTAGACAGCTTGTGATTTTCCGAAAAACAATGCCGAGGTCTGATATTTCGAATTCATCGTAGTAATCCGGCATAGTTTTGGACAAAGCAACTTCGAAAGGGTGTCACCGCAGCCCAAAATGATTCGTTTTCCTCCGTCCCCCACGGATCACTCAAATGCCAACCGAGGCAGCGCTGCAGATTGAGGACGGACAGCGAAAGCGTTCCTAGGCGAGCAAGGTGGCGTGAAAGAGGAGGGCATAGGCCTTGTGGCCATGCCCGACGATTGAACGCCAGATTGCCGCTTAGGAACGTTTGCAGCGTCGAGCGGTTACGGCGTTTGGTAAAACGCCGTAACTTAATAAGTTTGGTACCTTGACATTGATTTCTCATGCTCCTAGATTAGTTAGGCACAAAACAATCCCTCTACCTAACTAAAGAAAGGAGCGAAGCTTAGATATGTGTGTTGAACCACTCGTCCTTCCGCATGAGCCCGGCGGTGACCCGTCGCAACCGGTAGACATACCCGAAGCGGTCAGCGCCGAGGACAAACTCGCCAAGCGCATCCTGAGCGGCTTGGGATTTTGCGGCCATTACATGCACTTTCATGGCGGAGGCGTGTCCGGCAAGGCGCCCATCGTCTGCCTGCTCGCTAAGCAGCCCACCGGCGAGCTTTCCCAACAGGAACTCGGCATGCACTTCGACCTCAAGCCGGGGTCCCTTTCCGAGATCCTATCCAAGCTCGAAATGGGCGGCATCATCGAACGCAGTCGCAATCCCAAAGACCGCCGGCAACTCACCATACGCCTAACCGAAGCGGGATGGGAAAAGGCCCGCGTTGAGCAGGCCGCCCGCATTCGCTTTAGAGAGCAGGCCTTTAGCGCGCTCACCCACGACGAGCGCGAGGACCTCGCCGAAATGCTCGAGAAAATCCGTGTAACCTGGGAGGAACTGGATGATTAAAACCCTCATGGGCAGCATCCGTGACTATATGAAAGCCACCGTTGCCACGCCATTGCTCGTGCTTGGCGAGGTGCTCTGCGAGATGCTGATTCCATTTATCACCGCCAACCTGATCGACGCCATCAAAGACGGCGCCACCGTAGCCGAGATGCTTCCCACCGCGGGCTTTTTGGTGCTCATCGCGCTGACGTCGCTTGCTTTTGGCGCCGCTGCCGGCGTCACCTGCAGCCATGCGAGCTGCGGCTTCGCCAAGAACCTGCGTCACGACCTGTTCTACAAGATCCAGACGTTCAGCTTTGCCAACATCGATGAGTTCTCGAGCTCCTCGCTCGTCACGCGCCTGACCACCGACATCAACAACGTGCAGCAGGCCTTTATGATGATCATCCGTATCGCCGTGCGCGCGCCGCTGGTATTGATCTTCGCCTTTACTATGGCGTTTATCATGGGCGGCAGCGTCGCCATGGTCTACCTGGTCATCATTCCGCTGCTGGGCTTTGGGCTGTTCTTTATCATCTTTAAGGTGCGCCCCATCTTCTCGCGTGTGTTCCACAAGTACGACGCCCTTAACGAGTCCGTCGAGGAAAACGTCACCGGCATGCGCGTGGTCAAGAGCTACGTGCGCGAAGACTTTGAGAAGGAGAAGTTCGCGACCGCCGCGCGCGACGTCCAGATGGACTTCACCCGCGCCGAGAAGCTGCTCGCCTTTAACAACCCCATGATGAACATCTGTGTCAACGGCGCGTTTGTCGTCATCATCTACCTGGGCTCCAAGCTCATTATCACGAGTCAGGGCACGCTGTTCGACGTGGGCCAGCTCTCCTCGATCTTTACCTATGGCTTCCAGATCCTTATGAGCCTGATGCAGCTGTCGATGATCTTTGTCATGGTGACCATGGCCGACGAATCGGCGCACCGCATTACCGAGGTGCTGGCCGCCGAGCCCACGATCGCCGATCCCGCCGAGCCCGTGCTCGAGGTGGCCGACGGCTCCATCGACTTTGACCACGTGAGCTTTAAGTATTCTGCGCATGCGAAGCGCCAGGCGCTCGACGATATCGACCTGCACATTAAGAGCGGCGAGACCATCGGCATCATCGGCGGCACCGGCTCGGCCAAGTCCACGCTTGTAAACCTCATCGCCCGCCTGTACGACGCCACCGAGGGCACCGTGCGCGTGGGCGGCGTGGATGTGCGCGACTACGACTTGGACGCCCTGCGCCACCAGGTGGCCATGGTGCTGCAGAAAAACGTGCTGTTTAGCGGCACCATTGCCGAGAACCTGCGCTGGGGCGACCCGAACGCCACCGACGAGGAGGTCCGCGAGGCGGCACATCTGGCCTGCGCCGATGAGTTTGTCGATGGCTTCCCCAAGGGCTATGACACCTGGATCGAGCAGGGCGGCTCCAATGTCTCGGGCGGTCAGAAGCAGCGCCTGTGCATTGCGCGTGCCCTGCTGCGTCGCCCCAAGATCTTGATCCTGGACGACTCCACCAGCGCCGTCGACACCAAGACCGACGCCAAGATCCGCGCAGGACTGGCAAGCTATCTGCCCAACACGACCAAGCTCATCATCGCCCAGCGCATCAGCTCCGTGCAGGACGCAGACCGCATCATCGTCATGGAGGGCGGCCGTATCGCCCAGATCGGCAACCACGACGAGCTGCTCAAGACGAGCGAGATCTACCGCGAGACCTTCACCTCGCAAAACAAGATGTCTGCCGAAGGCGAAGAGGCCGTCGAAGCCGGCACCGAGGTATCCGTAACGCAAGCTCAGACCCAGGAAGGAGGCGAGGCACATGAGTAAGGCAACGACCGCCGAGCGCGCGCTCAACCGCAAGGGCGGCACCATGTCGCGCCTCATCAAGACGCTCTTTGGCTTCTACCCCGTGCTTTTGCCCCTCGTCGTCGTCGGCGTGGTACTCTGTGCCATCATCAACTCCATCGGCGCGACCTTCCTTCAGAGCGCTCTGCAGATTATTAGCGAATCGTGGCAGTCGGGCGATTGGGAAGCCGCGCAGCCCAAGATCGCACAGCTCGTGACCACCCTCGCCTGCATCTACGGCGTCGGCATCCTGTCCTCGCTGTTCTGGAACCGCGCCATGGCCATCGTCACGCAGGGCTCGCTCGAGAAGCTGCGCGAGAAGATGTTCAACCGCATGCAGGACCTGCCGATCCGCTACTTCGACACGCACCAGCGCGGCGACATCATGAGCCACTACACCAACGACATCGACACGCTGCGCCAGATGATCAGCCAGTCGCTGCCCAACCTGCTCATGACGGTCATCGTCATCGCCACGGTGTTCTTTATCATGCTGTACTACAGCGTGTGGATGTGCCTGGTCATTGTGGCCGGCGTCGCCTTTATGACCTTTATGACCAAGCTGCTCGGCTCCAACTCCGCGCGCTTCTTTATTGCGCAGCAGACCGAGCTCGGCGTGGTCGAGGGCCATATCGAGGAAGTCATGAACGGCCAGAAGGTCGTCAAGGCATTCTGCCACGAGTCTGCCGCCGAGGCCGATTTTGACGAGCGCAACGAAAAGCTCTTCGGGGTCTCGCAGAAGGCCAACATGTACGCCAACATCCTCATGCCTATCCTTATGAACCTGGGCAACCTGCTCTACGTGCTGGTGGCCCTTGCCGGCGGCATTTTCCTGGCACTGGGCGTGCCCAACCTGAGCATCTCGGGCATGACGCTGTCCATCGCCGTCGTGGTGCCGTTCCTCAATATGACCAAGCAGTTCTGCGGACAGATCGGTCAGATCTCGCAGCAGATCAACGCCGTGGTCATGGGCCTCGCCGGCGCCGACCGCATCTTTGAGCTTATCGACGAGAAGCCCGAGGCCGACGAAGGCTATGTGACGCTCGTCAACGCGCAGGTGAACCCCGACACCTGGGAGTTCGAGGAGGCCGACCACCACACCGGCATGTGGGCGTGGAAACATCCGCACCGCGCAACCGGCGAGATCGAGTACGTGCCGCTGCGCGGCGACCTGGTCATGGACAACGTGGACTTTGGCTACACGCCCGACCACGAGGTGCTGCACGGCGTGTCCGTGTTTGCCAAGCCGGGCCAGAAGGTCGCGTTTGTCGGCGCCACCGGTGCCGGCAAGACGACCATCACCAACCTTATCAACCGCTTCTATGACATCGCCGATGGCAAGATCCGCTACGACGGCATCAACGTCAACAAGATCCGCAAGGCCGATCTGCGCCGCTCGCTGGGCGTGGTGCTGCAGGACGTGAACCTGTTCACCGGCACCGTGATGGACAACATCCGCTACGGCAACCTGGACGCTACCGACGAGGAGTGCATCGCGGCGGCCAAGCTCGCGGGCGCGGACGACTTTATCACCCGCCTGCCCGACGGCTACGACACCATGCTCACCGGCAACGGCGCGCAGCTGTCGCAGGGCCAACGTCAGCTGATTTCGATTGCACGCGCCGCCGTCGCCGATCCGCCGGCGATGATCCTGGACGAGGCCACGAGCTCCATCGACACCCGCACCGAGGCTATCGTGCAAGCCGGCATGGACAAGCTCATGGAAGGCCGCACGACGTTTGTCATCGCGCACCGTCTGTCCACCGTGCGTAACTCCGACGCGATCATCTGCCTGGACCACGGCCGCATCATCGAGCGCGGCAACCACGACGAGCTGATCGCCAAGCGCGGGTATTACTACCAGCTCTATACCGGAGCGTTTGAGCTGGAGTAGTTCGGCTCGCCGAGATGACCGATTTGCCGCTCATTCGTCGGGCATGACCCTAAGGTCAATGCCCTCCTCTTTCGGGGCAAATCGACTCATCTCAACGACCCAAACACAATGCACCGCAACGAATAAAGCCTCCGCAGCACGCATGAGCTGCGGAGGCTTTTCTATGCCCTCCGTTACAAGCTTACCGTTCCTCGCGTTGCAGCCCGGCCGCCTCGGCTGTCTTTATGCGGTTCTTGTCGATGTACATGTTTTTGTCGGCCTGGGAAAAGAGCTCGCGCATCGTAGGCGGTTCATCAAAATCACTGGAAACCGCGTAGCCCACCGCATAGCTGATAGGCATGTCGGAGTGAGCTTCGGAATACTCGTTCACGTTCGCACGAACCCGAGCGAGACAGGACTCCACGGCAGCTCGATCGGCATCCCGCAGCACCGCGATAAACTCATCGCCGCCGTCGCGGCCCACAAAGCAGGTCTCTGACGCCACGCGCCCCAGCTGCTGGGCAAAAGAACGGATGTATTCGTCGCCCTTCTCGTGGCCAAAGCTGTTATTGACCGTATGCAGATTGTTAAGATCGAAGACGCACAGCGCAACGGGCGCTTCAGCGGAGACAGGCTGCTCCTGCCCCAAGATCTCCTCGCACTTGTTCTTGTTGGGCAGTCCCGTGGCTTTGTCGAGATAGACTTTGCTCTGCAGCTCGCGATTGAGTGCGGCAGTGTGCACCGCGCGAACAAGTTCGACCGCAAAGGTCGCCACCAAGCCCACGATGTCGATGATCACCAAGCCCTCGAGATAGTTGAGCGCCGATGCCTTCTCCTGAGAGTAGTCCTCTGCGAGTCGTGTAGCATCGTCGCAAATGCCAAAGAACTCCTCGCTCATGGAGATGATGTCGGTGTTCTCGTAGCCAACTTCCCGCACGCGGATGATCTCGGCGCAAAGCTCATCAAAATAATTTGCAAGCTCGGTCATCTTTGCCTGATACTCGTCGTCGTCGAGACGGACGAGGTTGAGGTCGTCGCTTCCGTAACGCAAACCGTTGATGTATGAATCCACGGCCTTGAGCAGGTCGTCTTGAGGCTGGCCTGCATCCTCGAGCTTAACGATTCGTTGCGTGGTGCCGCGCACCAGACCGGCGTAGTTGACCACGCGCGCCGTGCCCTGGATATCGGAGACGAGCAGCATAACATTGATGAAGAAGAAGATGAGAACTGCCGTGAGCACCATCATGAGCAGGCGCACCGACCGGCTGGCCTTCTTGGTGACAGAAGTATTCACAAGTTCACTCCCCCAAATGACAAAAGTGCAGGTAGCACGCAGTGTGCTGAAATTCACGTGAGGTCAACTCTACCAGATGATTTTTCTAGGACGGGGATTAAAGAATCATCGACACGATAGCTATTTGAGAAGTTGTGCCATGGCGTTGACGAATTTCTGGACTTGGAGGGTTGGCTCGAGCGGATAGTGCAAAAAGACCGGCACCTCTCGCCCGCACAGGAACGGCACGCCCACAAAGGCCGGGTGCACGCCCGACCATGCGCCGCAGGTAAGCACCGCATCGCCCTTTTCCTCCGCCTCGTTAAAGAGCGCAAAGTCGAAGCTATCCACATCGATCACGTCCACGCCGCCGTCGGCCAAAAGGTCGATGCGCAGGCTGTCCATGGCGTCGTTGCCGTGGCGCAGTACGCGCAGACGCATACCCTCCAAGTCGGCGACCGTAATGCGATTCTTGCGCGTCAACGGGCTCGTGCGCGGCAGGTCGATATAAAACGGCACGTTGACAATGCGGAGCTTTTGACAGGTGTCGCCCCAGCGCGGGGTCGAAAAACTCGACTGCACCACATCGACCTCGCGGCCCAAGCTGCGCATGACTGTCTCGCGCTCGTCGTAGAGGTCGCTTACCGGCACGATCTCAAATCGCAGCGACGGCTCCAGATCGTGGATGCCCGTCCACATCGACAGCGTTTGGCGCCCCGGACACATCATCGACACGCCCAGGCGCACGGCACCGCCATCGCCCGCCGCGCGCCGGGCACGGCGCAGCGCGTCCTCGGACTGCCGCATGATCGAGCGCGCATCGTCCACCAGCAGTGCGCCGGCCGGCGTCACCTTGACGCCCGAGTGCGAGCGTTCGAACAGCGTGATGCCGAACTCGGCCTCGAAGCCCGACACCTGCTTGACGAGCGCCGGAGTCGACACGCGCAATTTTGCCGCCGCACGCGAGAAGCTTCCCAGCTCCGCGGCGGCCGATATGGCCTCAAGTCGTCGATCGTACACGTCAATCTCCCGTTTTCGCGCCCGTGGCCGCATGGTGCCACAGGGGGTTGTTTTCGCAGGTCACGCGCTCAATTGAGAATAAACTGCATCGCACAGTGTAAACCTACGGTTAACGCCATTCTAACAAATATGCAATTCACCTGCGCAAATGCAAAGCATACGATAACCTGCGAAAACCACGTGGGTCGGTTAATGGAAACGACCCACAGGGAGGCACAAGAAGGGAAGTTCCTATGAGCAACTGGCTTAAGCTTGAGGGCGATGTCTGCGCCGTGACTGGCGCGCTCGGCGGTATGGGCGTCGAGATTTGCCGCGAGTTCGCCCGCAATGGCGCCAACGTCGTCCTGCTCGATCTGGACGAGGAGAAGGTCAAGGCCGCTGCCGCCGACCTCGCTGCCGAGTTTGGCATCCACGCCGAGGGTTACAAGATGAACGCCACCGACGAGGCCGAGGTTCAGGCAGCCGTTGACGCCACCATCGCCGACTTCGGCCGCGTCGACGTTCTCGTCAACACCGCCGGCATCCTGCGCTTCGCAGCTATGGAAGACCTGCCGCTCTCCGACTGGAACGAGGTCATCAACGTCAACCTCACCGGCTACTTCATCACCTCGCAGCGCTTTGGTCGCGAGATGATCAAGGCCGGCCAGGGCCGCCTGGTGCACATCTCGACCGTCGCCAGCCACTCCCCCGAGACGTTCTCGGGCGTGTACAGCTCTACCAAGGCCGGCGTCAACATGATGTCCAAGATGCTCGCCGCCGAGTGGGGCCCCTACGGCGTGCGCTCCAACTGCGTCGAGCCCTGCTTCGTCAAGACCCCGATGTCGGCCAATTTCTACGCCGACCCCGAGGTCGAGAAGAGCCGCAGCCGCCTGATCGCCACGCGTCGCATCGGCGAGGTCAACGATATCGCCAACGCCGTCATGTTCCTGGCGTCCAAGCGCTCGGACTTTACCACCGGCGACGCCATCAAGGTCGACGGCGGCTTCTCCAACATGATGGGCGACCTCACCGCCAAGCCCGGCGGCCGTCGCGCCTATGCCGACAACTACCTTAAGAACAAGGGTGTCGAGCTTTGGTCCGATGAGTCCGGCGTCGCCAAGCCGACTGACCAGTAAACCAACCCAACAGGGAGGCCCGCGGATACGCCCGCTCCTCCCCCGCATCGATTAGAAAGAGTCCAATGGCTTCCACCAACTCCAACAAGGGTCGCGCCGTCGTGCTTTCCGCCGCGTGCGTCACCATGTTCTTCATCAGCTCCATCGCGCTGTATTCCGTCGTGAGCAAGAACCTGCTCGCCGTCTACCCCGAGTGGTCGAGCGCCCTTACCTGGGCTTTCCCGGTCTTCCAGACCATCATGGCCGTGACGGGCATCTTCGCCGGCCGCATCTCCGATAAGATCGGTCCGCGCAACGTCGTGATCGCCGCCGCTGTGTGCTACGGCGTGGGCTGGTTCATGTCCGGCACCGTCACCGAGCCGTGGCAGTTCTACCTGTGGTTCTCGCTCGTCGCCGCCGTCGGCAACGGCCTGGGTTACAACCCGGCGCTCACCACCGGCCAAAAGTGGTTCATCGACAAGAAGGGTCTCGCCTCCGGCATCACCCTGGCCGCTTCGACCGCCGGCCCCGCTGTGCTGTCCCCGGTGCTCGCCTCGCTGCTCATCCCGAGCCTGGGCATCTTTGCCGCCCTCAAGGCACTCGGCGTCATCTTCTTTGTGACGATCGCCGCCTCCGCCCTGTTCCTGAAGGCCCCCGAGGCCGGTTGGCTGCCCGAGGGCTTCGAGGCCCCCAAGGGCGGCGCGCACGCTGGCACCTTCGGCGACCTCACCCCGGGCGAGATGGTCAAGACCCCGCGTTTCTGGGTCCTCATCGTCACCTTCGCCTTTGCCGCCACCGCGGGCACCCTGCTCGTGGGCAAGGTTGCCTCCATCGCCGCCGTCCAGCTCTTCGCCGACCCCACGGGCGCCGCGGCCGTCGCCCTCGGCGGCGTGGTCGTCTCCGTTAACACCTGCGCCAACCTAGTTGGCCGTCTGTCTTTTGGCCAGATCATCGACAAGCTCGGCGCCTATAAGTCGCTGCTCATCAGCCTTGTCGTCACCATCGTCGCGCTCATCATCATGTCGATGAGCTTTACGCAGAGCATGTTCTTTGTGGCGCTCGCCCTGCTCGGCTTTAGCTTTGGCGCTCTGCTCGTCATCTACCCGCCGCTCACCGGTGGCGCCTTTGGCACCAGCAACATCGGCGTCAACTACGGCATCATGTTTTTGGGCTATGCCGCTTCCACCTGGATCAGCCAGCCCATCACCGCCGTGCTGTATCACGCCGAGGCCGGCAGCGCCGCCTATCAGCAGTCCTTCTACGGCGCCATTGTGATCGCCGCCATCGCCGTCGTGCTCACCGTCTACATGATGGTCTCCGACAGCAAGAAGAAGTCCGCCTAGTTATACCGATGCGACAAAGGGATAGCCCCTTTGTCGCATTCCACCGGTCACCAGTATTAAGGAGTCGAAATGTCTGAGCTCAACCCCGTCCGCATTGCCGTTATCGGCGCCGGCGCCATGGGCCGCAACCACATCCGCTTTGTCACCGAGGAGCCCGAGGCCGAGCTCGTCGCCATCGCCGACGCCTTTGAGGGCGCCCGCGCCACGGCCGAGGCCGCCGGCGTGCCGTTTTACACCGATCCCGCCCAGATGATGGACGAGGTCAAGCCCGAGGCCGTCATTATCGCCACCCCCAACGACCTGCACCTGGGCGTTGCCCGCGAGGCTGTGAAGCGCAATATCGTGCCGCTGGTCGAAAAGCCGATCTCCAACGACCTAGAGGATGCCCAGGCCTTTGCCGCCGAGGCCGAGACCGCCGGCGTGCCCGTGCTCGTGGGTCAGCACCGTCGCCACAACCCCTTCGTCAACAAGGCCAAGGAGATTATCGAGTCCGGCGAGCTGGGCAAGCTCACCGTGTCGAGCTTCCACTACATGATCTATAAGAACGACGAGTACTTCGATGTCGAGTGGCGCCGCAAGAAGGGTGCCGGCCCGATTCTGGTCAACCTGGTGCACGACGTCGACCTGCTCCGTTACCTGCTGGGCGAGCCCGTTGCCGTCCAGGGCATGCAGTCCAGCGCCGCCCGCGGTTTTGAGACCGAGGACTCCGCCGTGGTCAACGTCCGTTTTGCCGATGGCGCGCTCGCGAGCATGACCATCTCCGACGCCACCGCCAGCCCCTGGAACTGGGAGGCAACCGCTCGCGAGGATCCGCAGTACCGTCCCTTCGACGCCGACGCCTATTTTATCGGTGGCACCAAGGGCGCCCTGTCGCTGCCCCGCCTGCACCAGTTCTCCTACGACGGCGCCTCTAACTGGCACAAGCCGCTGCAGATGGAGATTCCGGCCGTGGACCCGGCACTGCCGCACAAGATGCAGCTCAAGCACTTTGTGAAGGTCGTCCGCCGCGAGGTCGAGCCCGTCGTGACCCCCGCCGATAACGTCAAGACGCTCACGCTTCTCAACGCCATCAAGGAGGCCGCCGAGACCGGCCAGCTCGTCGAGCTGTAATGCCTTAGGGCAGACCGCGGCAGAAGCCCCATGCCGAGCCCCTCGGTCCGCCACCAATAAGCCCCTCTTCTTTGCCCCGCGAGCAGCCTCCTGCCCGCGGGGCATTTTGCTACCTTGCCGACGATTTTTCTGGGGCGGGGGCTATTTTGTACCTCGGCTTGATTCGTTTGCCACGAAATGCGCCTATCTACTACGTTTAACCGATTACCCTCAACCATACCGAATTTCGCGAAATAAAAACCGCAGGTAGACGACTTGCCGATTTTCTGAAAACCCAGGCATGGTCGACCTATACGGTTCAAACGTAGTAGATGGGCCGTTTTCATGGCGCAGCCCCAAAACAGTCTTTTGGGACGGGTGGTATCCTTGGTAGCCCTGTGCTGCAAACGCACCTTAAACGCAAGGAGTCCCATGGATCTTATCGCCCAGCTCGCCCGCGAGCTCAACCTTAAGGCCGCCAACATCGAGGCGGTCGTCAAGCTCATCGACGAGGGCAACACCATCCCCTTTATCTCGCGCTACCGCAAGGAAGCAACGGGCGGCATGGACGACGTTGCCCTGCGCGCACTCGACGAGCGCCTGTCCTACCTGCGCAATCTTGAGCAGCGTAAAGAGGACGTCATCCTGCTCATCGACGCCCAGGGCAAACTCACGCCCGAGCTCGAGCAGCAGATTCGCGAGGCCACGCAGCTCCAGCGTGTCGAGGACCTCTACAAGCCCTACCGAAAAAAGCGCATGACCCGCGCGCAGAAGGCCCGCGAAGCCGGCCTGGAGCCGCTTGCTAACATGATCATCATGCAGGCATCCGCCAAGGGCAGCGCGCTCGACGCCGCCGCGGCATACGTCAACGAGGAAGCCGGCTTCGACACGCCCGAGAAGGCGCTTGCCGGCGCAGCGGACATCGTGGCTGAGACGGTAGCCGAGGACCCCGAGAACGTCGCCGACCTGCGCGCCTTTACGCAAAACACCGCCGATATCGTCGTCGAGGCGACCAACCCCGCCGAGAAGACCCCCTACGAGCCGTACTACAGCTATGATGAGCCGCTGCGCCGTATACCCAACCACCGCGTGCTGGCTATCGACCGCGGTGAGCGCGAGGGCAAGCTCCGCGTGCGCGTGAACGTCGACGGCGCCGCCGCCACGACGCGCCTCGGCAGCCGCTGGCCCCGTCGCCAGGGCGTGTTCGCGCCCGTCTTCGATGCCGCCATCGCCGACGGCTACAAGCGTCTCATGGCCCCCTCGCTGGAGCGCGAGGCCCGCGCCAAACTCACCGTTCGCGCCCAGACCGAGGCTATCAACGTCTTCGCCAAGAATCTCGAGGGCCTGCTCTCGGCACGCCCCGTGCGCGGCGCCCGCGTACTCGCGCTCGACCCGGGCTACCGCACCGGCTGCAAGGTCGCCGTCATGGACGAGACCGGCAAGCTGCTCGACCACGGCGTGGTCTATCCCACCAAGCCGCGCCACGACGTCGCCGGCACCAAGCGCGAGCTCACCCGCCTCGTCAAAAAGGACAGCGTCAACACCATCGTCATCGGCAATGGCACCGCCAGCCGCGAGACCGAGGAAGTCGTCTCGGAGTTCATTGCCGAGCAGGCACCCGGCCTTCGCTACACCATCGTTAACGAAGCCGGCGCATCGGTGTACTCCGCTTCCGAGCTTGCCAGCCAGGAATATCCCGACCTGGACGTCACCGTACGTGGCGCCATGAGCCTGGGCCGCCGCCTGCAGGACCCGCTGGCAGAGCTCGTCAAGATTCCGCCCCAGTCCATCGGCGTGGGCCAGTACCAGCACGACCTTGACCAGGCCGAGCTTTCACGCACCCTGGGCCACGTGGTGGAGGACGTCGTCAACCGCGTGGGCGTCGACGTCAACACCGCGAGTGCGAGCCTGCTGGGCTACGTGTCGGGTATCACGCCGAGCGTGGCCAAGAATATCGTGGCCTACCGCGAGGAAAACGGCGCCTTTACCGATCGCCGCCAGCTCAAGAAGGTCCCCAAGTTGGGGCCCAAGGCATACCTCAACGCCGCGGGCTTTTTGCGCATCAGCGGCGGTAAGAACCCGCTCGACGCGACAAGCGTCCACCCTGAGAGCTACGAGGTGGCCACAACCGTCCTGGAGCGCGCAGGAGTTAAAGCCAGCGAGCTCAGCCGCGGCGGCGTGCCCGACATCGAGCGCCGTCTGGGCAGCATCTCGGCGCTGGCAAGCGACCTGGACTGCGGCACCCTCACGCTCATCGACATTGTCAACGAGCTCAAGAAGCCCGGTCGCGACCCGCGCGACGACGCGCCCGAGGTGGTCTTTAGCCGCTCAGCGCTTTCCATCGACGACCTGGAACCCGGCATGGAGCTCAAGGGCACGGTGCGCAACGTTGTGGACTTTGGCGCCTTCGTCGACGTGGGCGTGCACCAGGACGGCCTCGTGCACATCTCCAAGCTGGCCAACCGCTTTGTCAAGCACCCGAGCGACGTGGTGCGCGTCGGCGATACGGTCAAGGTTTGGGTCGAGAAGGTTGATCGCGACCGCAAAAAGATCTCCCTCACCATGGTGCAGGGGAAGTAAACCGCCAAAGCAAGGGTCCCCCCTCACGCGACGTGCAAAATCGCGAGTATTCTGCAAATTCCACCGTTCCGGATGCCCCTCAGAGACGAAAAAGCAAAAAACAGCCCCCGTTTTAGCGTCGTCAGAGCCAAAACGGGGGCCGTTCCGTGCTTCAACCAACTGGTAAAAGCCTTCACCATGCTGAATATTCGCGATTTTGCACGTCGCCAGAGGGGGTACCCTTGCTTACGGCAGGATATGGAAGCCGAGCGAGGCGATATCCTTGGCAAAGCCGCGCACGGTGTCGAGCGAGACCTCGTACGGATCACGGCCGATGTTCTTGCGCTTGGCCAGGATGCTGTTGGGCACCGTGATGATCTGGCAACCGCAGGCTTCGGCCTGGTAGATGTTGATGAGCTCACGCGTGGACGCCCACAGGACCTCGCAGTTGGGCTTGGCGGCGGCCTTCTTGACCGACTCCGTCATAAACGGAATGGGGTCGACGCCGGTATCGGCGATACGGCCGGCAAAGAGCGAGATGATGGACGGCGTCTCGGCGTCAACGGCCTCGACCATCTCGTCGACCTGCTCGGGCGTAAAGATGGTGGTGACGTTAACCTTGATGCCGTCGGCCGAAAGCTTGCGGACCAGCTCGGCGGTGGACTCGCCCTTGGTGGTCACGCACGGAATCTTGACGTAGACGTTCTCGGCCCAGGTGGCGATCTCGCGAGCCTCGACCTCCATGGTCTCGACGTCGTCGGCAAAGACCTCAAACGACACAGACACATCGGTGATGTGGGCCAGGACCTCCTTGGCAAACGCGCGGTAATCCGTCACGCCGCCCTTCTTCATAAGGGACGGGTTGGTCGTGAAACCCTGAACGTTGCCGTTCTCGTACATGTCGAGCATGCCCTCGAGGTTTGCACCGTCAGCGAACACCTTGATTGCCATCTGCCTGATTCCTTTCGCTTGCACATGGGCGTTGCACTGCTAAACACTTTACCTACGTTTATCAAGGCGTGAGCTGCGGGTTTTTATCTTCTCGGCGAACGGTATAAACACCTCAGTGTTTGGATTGATAAATCGATTGAGCATGCAAAAGCAAAGAGTCGCAGTTTGAGCAAACGTCAGAACGCGGGATTCATTAGATGAGGCCGAAATGCTGCATCGCTGTGACGGTGCCGTCGTGTTCGACATCGTCGGTCACGTAGTCGGCGACCGCCTTGACCTCGGGCATGGCGTTGCCCATGGCGACAGCCGTCTCGACCGCAGCGAGCATGCCCAGGTCGTTGCCCGAATCGCCAAAGCCAAAGGTGCGCGCATTTCCCTCGCGGCCCAGATACGCCAGCGCTCGCGCCACGCCCACGCCCTTGTCAATACCCTTGGGACTCAGCTCGCGGTTCTGACCACCGGTGTTGCACAGCTCAAAGTTGCGATTGATAAAGCCGTCATCGTTGGCTACACGAGCCAAACTGGGCACATTGAGGCATACCTTGCCCACGCGCAAGCTGCCGTCGATGCGCATCTCCTCGGCGCTGTGCACCACAGAGGTACCGATCAGAGACGACCGCTCAACACCCGCGGGTTCCAGGGCAAAGGTCGCAGCATTGGACTCGAAAAAAACCTCGATGCCGGCATCCACAACGCGATGCGCAAGCTCCTCAACAATGTCTTCGTCAAAGCAGTCCTCATGCACCACGCGGCCCTCGACCTCGAGCGTCGCCCCCGCCATGGCAACGATACCCGCCGGGTTCAGCGCGCGCAGGCCATCGGCAATCAGCCACAAGGGACGACCCGTGCAGATAAATGCCCGGTGACCCGCATTGCGCAGGCGACCAAATGCATCGATAACGGACTTCGACGGATGGACTGCATTGAAGTCCTTATCGGTCATATCGTCGGGATCGAACGACGCCAGCGTGCCGTCCACGTCAAAAAAGAGCACAGCGGATTCGGGGCACGCATCAATCATATGGGTTCCTTTCGAGGATAAGGGCAAACGAAGCATCCATCATATAATGGAGCGACGCAACCAGAGAGGTCACCCATGGAATTTTACGCAAGCTGCCCCGAGGGCTTTGAGTCCGCACTCGCCGATGAGCTTAAACGCCTCGGGCTTTCGCATGTTCGCCGGCTGAAGGGCCGCGCCACGTTTGAGGGCGAGCTCGAAGAAGGCTACCGCGCCTGTCTGTGGTCGCGCCTAGCGAGCCGCGTGTTTGCGGTGCTCGGGCGCTTTGAGGCGCAGGATGCCGACGAGCTGTACGATAGCGTTTACGACATCACCTGGGAGACCATCATCCGCCCCGGCGCCACCATCGCCATCACCGCCCGCGGCGTGACCGAGCAGCTGCGCAACACGCGCTTCTCGTCCCTGCGCGCCAAGGACGCGCTGTGCGACCGTCTGGCCGAGACCACGGGCCGTCGCGCCGATGTCGACGTTGCCGATCCCGACGTTCACCTGTTGCTTTCGCTGCGCCAGCGCCGCGCGAGCATCAGCCTGGATCTTTCGGGCGACCCGCTGTTCAAGCGCCTGCCGCCCGCGGCGACCCGCGCCGGCGAGGGTACGCACGTGCTGCGCCCCGACTACGCCGCCCTGGTGCTTTCGCAGGTCGGCTGGACCATGCTGTGCGAGCGCGAGCTGACGGCCGACGATTACGAGAACGAGGCTCTGCCCACGCTGATCGACGCCTCGTGCGCCGGCGGCGGCCTGCTGCTGGAGGCCGTGAATATCCTGACTGACCGTGCACCGGGCGCCGCCCGCGAGCGCTGGGGCTTTGAGGGCTGGCAGCTGCACGACGCCGCCCTGTGGGAGCAGCTGCTTACCGAGGCACGCGAGCGCGAGGCGGCAGCACGCGAGCGCCAGGCACGCATCGTGGCCGTGGATGTTGACCCCGCCGCCCGCAAGACCGCTGAGCGCATGGTCAAGTGCGCCGGCTACAAGCGCTTTGTCGATTTTTGCGCCGCCAAGTCCGCCACCGTGCTGGACCACGCGGGCGCCGTCGCCGGTGCCGCCGTGATCGCGGATACGACCGAGACACCGCTTTCGCTCATGCACGACGCCATGACGCTGGTCGGCGAGCTGCGCCGCGCGCCCGAGCTTGCCGCGGCGCCGGTCGCCGCACTCACCCGCGACAGATTGCTGGCCCGCGCGCTCCACGCCGAGCCCGAGCGCTCGATTGCCGTCATGCCCAACAACGAGGAGGCAACTATTGAGGTTTGGCCCTCGCTCGATCACGCCGCCGCGGCATTTGAAGCTGCGACCAGTGCAGGTGCTGAGGAGCAGACCGCAGGTGCCCAAGACGAAGCCGCCGGCACCCCCATGCCCGAGCCTGCCGCCATGCTCGACCTGGGCGACGGCAAGACGCTGCCCGTGCTCATCTCGGAGTCCGAGCAGTTCGCCAACCGCCTGCGCAAGAATGCCCGTCTGCGCCGCAAGTGGGCCAAGCGCGAGGGTGTGAGCTGCTACCGCGTCTACGATGCCGACCTGCCCGATTACTCCGCCGCCATCGACCTGTACGAGGGCTGCCCGCAGACGCCGGGACGCTGGCTCGTCATCGCCGAATACGCCGCGCCCAAGACCATCGACCCCGCACTGGCCCAGGCCCGCATGCTCGACATTCTGGCCATCGCGCCGCGCATCCTAGATGTTCCGGCCGAGCACGTGCACGCCAAGGCCCGCATGCGTTCGCGCGGCGGCTCGCAGTACGGCAAGCAGGGCGCCGGCAAGGGCGGATCGGGAGAACGCGCCAACATCGCGCGCCGTCGCCTGCCGCTCATCGAAGAGGGCGGGCTCACCTTTGCCGTCAACTTTGACGACTATCTGGATGTGGGCATCTTCCTGGATCACCGCGTCACCCGCAACCTAGTGCGCGAGCACGCCAAGCAGGCGCGCCGCTTCCTCAACCTGTTTGCCTACACCGGCACCGCCACCTGCTATGCGGCAGACGGCGGCGTCGAGGAGACCGTGACGGTCGACCTTTCCAACACCTACCTGGACTGGGCCGAGCGCAATATGCGCCAGAACGGCTTTGTTGGTCCGCAGCATCATTTTGTGCGCGACGACGTGCTCGCCTGGATTCGCGACCAGCGCCAGACGCGCAACCGCTGGGACTTGATCTTTGTCGACCCGCCCACGTTCTCGAACTCGTCCAAGATGGGCCGCCGCACCTGGGATGTCCAGCGCGACCATGTTGAGCTTTTGGCCGGCGTATCGCGCCTGCTCGCACAGGGCGGCCACGCCATCTTTAGCTGCAACCTGCGCGGCTTCCGCCCCGAGACACGCAAGCTCGCGCGCGCGGGCGTGGTGCTGGAGGACATTACGGCGCAGACCATCCCCGAGGATTTCGCACGCAACCAGAAGGTGCACCACTGCTATATCGTGCGCCGCCTGCCCATTGAGGACGCCATGGCCGAGGTCGGCTTTAGCGCCGAGGAGATTGCCGAGCGTGTCGAGGAGCTGCGCAACCCCGAGGCCCGCAAGCCTCGCGCGGCAGTACCCGCGCACGCGCAGGCCGGAGACCGAGGGCCGCGCGGCGACGGCAAACCCTCCCCCGCCGGCAAGCCCAAAAAGAAGAAGTTCTACGCCAGCAAACCCAGGGGCAAATAAACAAAGTTGCGGTGGAATATGGACTGTTTGGCCGCCAAATAGGCCATTTCCGTCCGTATTTCACCGCAACTCATATTGGGACGGTGGTTGGCGATCTAGCCTTGGGTGACCAATCGGTAACCGATGCCCACGTGTGTTTGGATATAGCGCGGGTGCGCGGGGTCGGACTCGATCTTCTTGCGCAGCGTGCCCATAAAGACGCGCAGGCTCGCCAGGTCGCTCTTAGTTGCCGTACCCCAAATCTCGTGCAGGATAAACTGGTGCGTTAGTACCTTGTCGGCGTTATGTGCCAGCAGGCACAAGAGCTTGTACTCAATCGGCGTCAGATGCAGCTCCTCGCCATCCATCGTGGCAATGCCGGCATCAAAGTCGATATGCAGCTCACCGGTATCGAACGAGCCCTCGGAGGCAACACCACCCGCCTGCGCATACGAAAGGCGCCTGAGCGTCGTGCGAATGCGCGCGAGCAGTTCCTCGACCGAAAACGGCTTGGTCAGGTAGTCGTCGGCACCGGCATCGAGCGCGCGGATCTTGTCCGCGTCCTCGCTGCGCGCCGAGACCACAATGATCGGCATGCCCGACCATGTGCGCACCGACTCCACCACCTTGACGCCGTCCATATCGGGCAGGCCCAGATCGAGCAGCACAATGCTCGGCGCCTGCGATGAGGCGGCGGCGATGGCGGCATGGGCGGTCTCCACAGCCATATGACGCAAGCCGTGCGCCTCGAGCGCGGCAACAATAAGATTGCGAACGGCGGGGTCGTCCTCAACGACCAAGATGAGCGGTTTTACGGCAGAGTTCGGCACAGCGCTACTCCTTATCAAACGAAACGTCGGCGGCGGGAAGTTCAATCGTAAAGACCGAACCGTGCGGGTCCGCCGCGGCAACCTCTATGCTACCGCCATGTGCCAACGCAATGGAACGGCAGAGCGAAAGACCCAAGCCAACGCTGCGGTGGCTGTCGGCCAGACCATGGTTGGCGGTATAGAACGACTCGAAGATCCGTTCGCGATCCTCGGGTGCGATGCCCGGACCATCATCGGCCACCGAGCACGCCACGCGTCCATCGTCGACGCTAATCGAAATCATGATATGCGAGCCCGCGGGCGTATAGGTGATGGCGTTGTTCACCAGATTGACCACCAGCTGCACCATCAGGCGTGCATCGACGTTGACGAGCGCCGGCTCATCGCACGCCACCACCTTAAGGTCGTGCTCGCGCACGGCAGGGTTCACGTGGCGCAGCGCCTCCTCGACGATATCGTCCATGAGCTCGAGCGTGGTCGACAGGCGCATACCGCCACCCTCGAGCTTGGTGATGGCGAGCAGATTCTCGACGGTGGCGTTGAGCCATTGCGCATCCGAGCGAATGGACAGGAGCAGGCCGCGGCGCGTTTGGGCGTCGAGCACGGCGGTGCCGGTCGAGCCCTGGTCGAGCAGCACGTCGGCATTACCCGAAATACTGGTAAGCGGCGTGCGCAGATCGTGCGAGATTGAGCGCAGCAGGTTGGCGCGCAACTGTTCGTTTTTGGCGAGCACCGCCGCCTCCTCGCGGGCCTCCATGGCGCGGGCGCGATCGAGTGCCAGCTCGCCTTCGCTCACGATAGCATCGGCAAGCGTCCGCTCCTCATGCGTCAGCACGTCGGGCTCGGCAACGATAGCCAGCACGCCCACCACCGAGGCGGGGTCGCCCGAGCGCACGAAGCCGTCGCCCGTGCGAACCGTCAGGTAGATGCCATAAAACGCCGAGCCGCCAAACGTGGCGTCGAGCGGCGTTCCCACATAGGCGGACGCCGAGAGCCGCGGCGGCATCTGCGGCGCCAGCTCGTGCACCGGCGCGGCATCGCCCACGGCCGTGTACGTCGCACGCGGCAGCAGGTCATCGCCCTCGGCGTCAGCGCTGTACCACACGACCGGACAGCCCGAAAGACGCGCCAGCTGCGTTGCCATGGCATGGACAATCTGCTGCTGATCGGCGCACCGCTGCAGCATGCGGTTGGTCTCGAGCACCATATGCGTGCGGCGGTCGCTGGCGGCAGCCTGTGCCAAGGCGCGGCGCAGGGCCAACGCAATCGAGCTCGACACAAGCGAGACCACGAACATGATGAAGAACATGCCGGGATAGACGCGGTCGATAAGCGACAGCGAGTAGCGCGGGTCGACAAACAAGAAGTTGTAGAGCGCCACGGCGGCAGCCGAGCTCAGCAAGCAATACAGGCGACTCCAGGTAAAGAATGCGCACAGCTGAACGGCGAACACATAGACGATCATGATGCTCGGCGCGAGACCCGGATGGTCGAGCAGAGCGCCCACAATCGTCGCCGCGACCAGCAACCCCGCCGATACGCAGGCGTCATACAGAGGAGTGCGGCGCGTCAGCGTTGTGCGCCGCCACCAAAAGCTATCGGCAATATCGCCGTCCGTACGGACGTCCATCAGCGTTCCACCCCTCTCTCAAAAACAAAAACCACCACAAAGGGGACAGGCACCTTTGTGGTGGTTTCCCCTTGTGGTGGTTCCAAGTGTAAAGCCTTTGCAACCTGCGGACGTTAGACAAACAGCACGTGCGCAAGCAGTGCGCACACGCACGCCGCGACAAGCACCGTCACCACGATCGAAATCACGCGGTCGGCCATGTCCATGTTGGCCCGATTCGTAAAGAACCGATCTTCGGCAGCATCGGCGCGTACCTCACGCACCAGCTCGGTCGCAAAATCGCAACCGTCAAGCACCTTTGCATCCATGGTTTCCTCCCAGGACTCAATCCCCGTCAATACAAGCCCGCCCGTTCGCAGACAAACCTCGAGCGTCGACTACGGCCGCTCGTTGGGAGCCAGGCGCTGCATCTTGTTCACGGCCTTGAACTTGGTGAACAGCGGCACGTACTCAAAGCTCACGTTGGAGTTCTCCAGGCCGTACCAACGCGCAGGCGTGCCGGCGGCGCGGCGGATGATGTACTTGAGCGTGATGGCCGTACGTTCGCTCGGCTCCACATCGCTTTCGGGCGCCAGAAGCTTACGGATCAGGACAAACTTGAACGTGCCGATGTTACCCGGATCCTTGTAGACCGAGTAGTCATGCGTCTGCGGCGGCAGCTCGCCGGTGGCAGCCAAGTCCTGAACAACCTGACGCAGGTAGGCATTGACGCGCTGGTTGATCTTGTAGCCCAGGTACAGATGCACGCGGAACACGTAGTCGGTGCCGAACGTCTCGACCGAATAGGCAAAGGTGTGCGGTTCGTCCATGGTCTCGACATTCACGAACCACCAGGCGCGGGCACGCTTGGGATGCTTGTCCAAGATCGAATAGACGATATCGCGGTCGATGTAGTCGGTATGGGTGTCCTTGGTCAGGTACACGACGTTGTCACTCATGCGCTCGTAACGGTCGTCGTCGCGCAGGCGCTTGAGCTGCGGCAGGTAGCTGCGCAGCGGCAGCAGCGTAAACTGGCGCTGCTCGACCGCCGTGCCGTTGTACCAGCACACCATAATGCCCATGATGAGTGCAGCCATGAGGATGGTGAAATAGCCGCCGTGGAAGAACTTGGTGAGCGAGCTCACGAAGAAGAAGCCTTCGAGCAAAAGGAAGAAGGCCGCGAAGATCCACGGAGCAACCTTGAGCTTGCGCTCCTCGTGCAGGTAGAAGAAGAGCAGCAGCGTGGTGCACATCATAGTCAGCGTAATGGCAAGGCCGTACGCGGCTTCCATATGCGCCGAGTTCTGGAACAGCAGCACCACGATGACGCAGCCGACAAGCATGACGTTGTTGACCATGGGGATGTAGAGCTGGCCCTTGGTCTCGGCAGGGTAGAAGACCTGCATGTGCGGCATGAGGTCCAGACGGCTGGCCTCGGACACCAGCGAGAATGCGCCGGTGATGAGCGCCTGCGAGGCAATGATGGCCGCAACGGTGGAAAGGCCTACGGCAAACGGACGCAGACCCGGGGCGAGCATCTGGTAGAACGGGTTGAGGTCGGCAATGCCCATGAGCTCGGGGTTGGCAGCGTTGTTCATAAGCCAAGCGCCCTGGCCCATATAGGAAAGCAGCAGGCAGCACTTAACGAACGGCCAGGTAGCGTAGATGTTGCCGCGGCCGACGTGGCCCATGTCGGAGTAGAGCGCCTCGGCACCGGTGGTGGCGAGGAAGCAACTGCCCAGAATCATGATGCCCGCGTGGTTGTTGGGGCTCAGCAAAAAGGCGATGCCGCGCACCGGGTTGAGGCACAGCAGCACGGCGGGGTGCTGTAAGACAAAGAACAGACCCGTGCCGCCCAGGAACAGGAACCACAGCGTCATGATGGGGCCAAAGGCGTGACCGATCTTGGCCGTACCGATGCGCTGTACCAAGAAGAGCACGATGATGATGGCGAGCGTAATGGCGACGACGCGACCCTGGTCATCGCCCAGCACGGCATGGACCGCCGGGATGGTGCGCAGGCCCTCGATGGCCGTGGTAACGGTAACGGCAGGTGTCAGGATGCCGTCGGCGAGCAGCGCGGCGCCACCCAGCATGGCGGGGATGATGAGCCACTTGCCGCAGCGCTTGACCAGGCTGTACAGGGCAAAGATGCCGCCCTCACCATGGTTATCGGCGCGCAGCGAGATGAGCACATACTTGATGGTGGTCAGCAGCGTGACCGTCCACACGACAAGGGAGAGCGCGCCGAGCACGAACTCCTCCGTGACGCTTCCGATGCCGCCGTTGCCGGCAACGAGCGCCTTGGTTACATACATAGGGCTGGTGCCGATATCGCCGTACACCACGCCCAGCGTGACGAGCATCGCCGAGATGCTCACAGGAATCGCAGCGTGCGAGGCTGCCTCCTTGGCCTTTTGTTCCATAAGCCGGTTTCCTCCCAACTTTAATGTTCGAAGGGATTATAGGTAATCGGCCCATGTTTTAATGCACTGTTTTCCCAGCTAGATAAAGATTTATACAGTCTTTAGGCCACCGCGGCGATATGGAATGTGACAAAGGGACTATCCCCTTGTCACATTCGTCATTTTCCGAGCCAGTTTTTGAACCACCACTCCATGGAGCGGCTCATCTCGGCCATAAAGGGGCTCGTGTGCTTGCGGGTGTAGATATCCACGACGCGCTCCCCCACCTCGCGGGCGTGCGGGCGAAACATCGCATCCATCTCGGCCACCTGCGCATCCATAGTCGCGGCATCCGCACGGCAGTAGCGCTCCTCGTGCACCAGGTTCACCACGGGGTGCGCGATTGCCGGGCGCTCCTTACGGGGCGTGCCGATGATGAGCATCGACAGCGGCATGGTATAGGGCGGCAGATCGAGCAGCACGGCAACTTCCTCGGCGTTCTCGACGATGTCGCCGATATAGCAGCTCCCCAGCCCCAGGGCCTCGGCGGCAACCACGGCGTTTTGCGCGGCGATCACGGCATCCTGAGCCGCGATGGCAAAGTCGCCCAGACCCGGCGCGCGGCGGGGCGCCTTGCCCGTACGCTCTACAAACTCGGGCTCAAAGCAGCCCACGTGCTTAAACAGATCGATCCACTTGGCATAGTCGACCACAAATATAAGTGCCCAGGGCGCCTTGGCGATCATGGGCTGGTGGTCGCACAGGTCGGCCAGGCGGTCGAGCGTTGCCTGCTCGCGGATGCTCACGATGGAATACATCATCATGGCGCCCGCCGACGGCGCGCGGCTCGCCGCATGCAAGATCGCCGCCCGCTGCTCGTCGGTCACCGCCACGGGACGGTCGTCGTCATCACGCGCGAAGGCACGCGTGGACGAGCGGTGTTCCAAGATGTCCAGCGCCGCGTTGCCCGTAGTCTCGACCGGATAGCCGCCCGCGTCCACGCCCACAGCTCCGCCGCAGTACTCGGTGCCCGTCATACAAACCTGCTCGCCCATAGCTCTATCCTCGCTAATTCTTTAAGAAGCCTTTACGTTTCCGTGTAATTCCCGTCCATTATCGCGCAGGCCGCCACTACATTGCGCCACACCGCCGCACGTGCGCGTTAATATGGCTGGTTGTTGTGCGCAGCCACCAATTGCAGCGCATATCTTGGTAACAATCGGGTAAACCCCCGCTTTCGTAGGTTTTAAGTTTGTGAGGAGTCTCAGCATGTTCGCTGCCGCCATCTCGCTCGTCGGTCTTGCGGCGACCGTCTACCTTGTCTTGCGCGAGGCCAAGGCCATTCGCGCTCAGTCGGGCACCGTTGCCAAAAGCGCTCTTGGGTGGAGCGTCGTCTTCGGCCTGTTCCAGGTCTTTTTGACTATTTGGGGCGCCATTGGCCTCGTCGCCCAAAACGAGCCGCTCGCCTTTGTGATGCTCATCCTGACCAACGCCATCCTCACCGGATGCGCCTGGGCCAGCATCGCCCGCGATCGCATCGCCCCGCGCGTCTTTGCGTTCGCCAAGCCCGACGCCCCCGCCCCCACCGGCAAGCTCGCCCGCCTGCGCGGCGCCTTTGTGGGCAAGCCACTCGTCGCCGCCGTGCTGTGCCTGCTGCTCGCCGGCGTCTTTGCGCTGTTGGGCATGGAGGTCTCGTCCAACCACGACTTTACCTGGGTCTACCCCCTGTGCATCCTGCTCGAGTGGGCCATCATCACCGTGCTCATGACCGGCTTGTTCTTCCTGTTCCAGCGCCACGGCGCAGCTCCGGCCGTCCTGGCCTTCGCCCTCTTTATCCTGGGCATTGCCGAGTTCTTCGTCATCACGTTTAAATCCATGCCCATCCAGCCGGGCGACCTTTCGGCCATCTCCACCGCCGCCGCAGTCGCCGGCAACGGCTACACCTTCTCGATCTCGCTGTTCTGCGTGCTGTCCATGGGCTTTACCGCCATCGCCATGCTGCTATGCGAGTACGCCGGCCTGGTCGCGCCGCATCGCCAGAAGGGCGCCGCCAACGCCAAGCGCATGCTGCTCACCAACCTGCTCGTCGCCGTGCTGTGCCTGGGCGGCGTGACCGCGCATGTTACGCTCATCGACTACTACAACACTCTCGGCATCACCGTCTACACCTGGCGCCCGCTCGAGAGCTACTGGCGCGAGGGCTACCTGCCCGCTTTCATTAGCGCAGCGCAGTCCATCAAGCCGCCCAAACCCGCCGACTACTCCGTCGACGATGCCAAGGCCACGCTCAAAAAGTACGCCAAGGCCTACGACAAGTCCGACGCGGCCAAGAGCGACGAGCGCGCCGCCGCAAAGGAGCAGTTCGATAGCGAGAAGCCCACGGTCATCGCCATCATGAACGAGACGTTCTCGGATCTGTCGATCTACCAGAACATGCGCGCCGGCTACGAGGGTCCGCAGTACTTTAAGAACCTGTCCGACTGCCTCAGCCGCGGCAAGCTCTATGTGAGCGCCTACGGCGGCGGTACCGCCAATACCGAGTTTGAGTTTATGACCGGCAACTCCATGGCCAACCTGGGCTCGGGCGTGTACCCCTACACCATCTACAACATGGAGACGACCGGGAACTTAGCCGAGCAGTTCAAGTCGCTCGGATATTCCACCACGGCC
This sequence comes from uncultured Collinsella sp., assembly GCA_958435945.1. Classification (GTDB taxonomy): domain Bacteria; phylum Actinomycetota; class Coriobacteriia; order Coriobacteriales; family Coriobacteriaceae; genus Collinsella. The sequence goes on from CAUBIC010000005.1 coordinate 59,966, forward strand.
ATGCATCCCAATCACGCGACCAACTGGAACCGTGAGAACGTCTACAAGGACTTTGGCTTTGACCAGTTCCTGTCCATCAACGATTTCCAGGGCGCCGATACCCTGCGCGGCATGGTGACCGACCAGGCTACCTACGACAAGATTCTTGAGCTGCTCGACCAGAACGCCGATCCGCAGTTTATCTTCGACGTGACCATGCAGAACCACTCGGGCTACGATACGGGTCTGCTGCCGGTCGATAAGCAGATGCACCTGAATATCGACACGACCGATCTGGATGCCAAGACCGTCGAGGACGGCACGCTCTCCGATGTCGACGAGTATGTCTCGTGCATCGAGCAGTCCGACCAGGCGCTTCGCTACTTCCTAAACGCCCTGAGCAAGCTCGACCGTAAGGTAGTCGTGGTGTTCTGGGGCGACCACCAGCCGTTCTTCCCGTCCAAGTTCAACGACAAGTGGTTTACCGGCGAAGACGACGCCACGCACCAGGAACGTCTGTGGCAGACCGACTACATCATCTGGGCCAACTACGACGTTGCCGGCTGCGACCAGACAAGCGAGGTCGACGACCTGTCCACCAACTACCTGTCCACGCAGCTGATGCAGCTGATCGGCGCACCGCTGACCGACTATCAGAAGGCGCACATGACGCTGCGCGAGTCGCTGCCCGCTATCAACTCCGTGGGCTACGAGGACGCCAGCCTGCGCTGGGCGCTCTCCTCCAACGTCACCGGTGACGACGCCGCTGCCGCAGCCGCAACCAAGGCGCGCGAGGATTACGCCAAGATGCAGTACTACGAGATGTTCCGCGACGGCAAGAACGTCTACACCGAGCACTTCCAGACCGAGGCCAACGAAACCGACCCCAACCTGGCACCGGGTACGACCAAGATCAAGTAGCGGGTCACTCATAACTGAAACGTCTGTCCGGGCGGAGGCATATAAGGTTCCCTGCTCGGACAGTCCTGCGCAAGACGGGGGCCACATTAAGTGGCCCCCTTTGCGTGCGGAACTCGCGATGAACCTTATATGCCTCCGCCCGGACAGACGCCCTGTTGTTGGAGCGCGGCTTGTCATGGGGGAATCTGCTGAACATATATAAGTTGAAGGCCACGTCATGTGGCCTTCTTTGTTTGCGGAAAGTGTGTCCCGGAATTCTTGTCTGGAATGGGATGCAGTTTCCGCTTGGGACCCGATTGGGAAAGTGCGTCCCACTTTGGGGGCTGATTCTGGGACGTGGTTTCCGGTTGGCTCTCATTGGGAAAGTTCATCCCATTTCTCGGCCTAATTATGGGACGCAGTTTCCCGTTGAGGACCCTTTGGGAAAGTGCGTCCCGGTCTGGGCGCTCAAACTGGGATGGATTTTCCGGATGAGGGCTTGACGGAAAATGTGTCCCGTTCCGGGCGCTAATTGTGGGATGCAGTTTCCGCTTGCGGAGTCTCCACTCAACAGAAAACCCGGGTGGCCTGTTTTTTGGCTACCCGGGTTTTGGGTTGTCGATATGTTCGACTGGCTACTAGTGGGTCTTGCGGCGCTTGATCAGCATGATGAGGGCTATCACTACGAGCGTTGCTCCCGCTGCTGCTGCGGTGGCGACTAGGGCGAATGTTTGGTCGCCGGTGTTTGCGAGGTTCTTCGCTGTGGTCGTAGTCTTGACCTTGGTGTCGGTCTTAGCTCCGTTGTCGGACTTGGGCTTGTCCGGGTTCGTCGGGATCTCAGGAGTCTCGGGGTCCTTTGAGCCTTCGGAATCGGTTGGGCCGGCGGTGTTTACCAGCGTATGGTCCAGGAACTTCTTGGCGCCCGCACTTGCCTGTGAGAACAGGCGGCGCGTGCGGATCGGGGTGGCGTTCACCGTTGTGGGCGCCGTCTCCTCGGCCTCGATATTCACGAGCGTCGTGCCGGTGTCGAGGCCCACGTCGTTGTATCCCACGTGGCAGTAATACTGCGCACCGTCATCGTCTGCGGTCAGGTCAATCTCGAGCTTTGAGGCCGTTCCAGCCGCGAGGTTGCCATCGGCACCCACGAGCTTAAACTCTGTCTCGCCGCGGCCCTTGCGGTACCACATATAGGTCGGTGCCAGCCCTGTTTCTCTATCGTCGGCACCGAGTTGCTTCACATGGCCAATCGCCGAGAGCGTCAGGTGGCTTCCCGCCGCGCGCTCAACCGAAGAGTCGTATCCAAGATCCGACCCCTCCGCAGCATCCGCCGCAGGTCCACTCACGGTCATCGTCATGCCATCGGGCATGGTCTTGACCGTGATGATTGCCGAGCGAATACCTGTTTCGGTCGTGGATCCATTCTTAACGGCGGCGATGGCGAATCGATACTCCGTATTGGGCTGCAGCCCATCCCACTTGAGCGAGGTCTGCGTGTTGTCGGCAATCTTCCAGCTATTGACGACCGCATCCGCCGCATTGCTCTGCAGCATGCCCACGCCGTAGCTAAAGCCACTCTTGTTTGCGAGTACATCGTCCCAGCTAAACGTAACGCTGGTCGAATCGACGGCGTTTGCCGTAAAGCCCGTCACGGCCGGCGCGTCGGGCATCTCGACGTCCTTAACGTCATAGCCCACGATCCAGAACTGGTCGGTGTCCTTGGTGCCGAGCTTGTCGCCCGAGTCTGCCTCGAACTTGTCGACATCCACCGCGTTGACGCCCAGACGCCACACAAAACCGTACTTGCCCTGCGAGGCCTCGGGCAGGTTGTCGACGGTGCCGCCGTATTCGGTCGATTCACTCGAGGAGTTACCCGTAGTAAAGCCGGCGTTGGCACCAAAGCACAGGCCGCCAAACAACTCGTGCTTTGCGAGCTTCGCGCCCATGACAACGCTGCCGTTCAGCGTCAAGCCGAGCTCGAGCTCCTGCTCCTTGCCCTCCTCGACTTCGATGGTCTGCTCAATGCTCGCCCCCGACTGCGCGGCGGCGCCGTTAAACCCATCGTGCGTGTAGGCGCGCGTTACGCCAGGCTTGCCCAGGCCAAAGGAATCCCCAACGGGAGTCTCGCCGTTGAGCGTCGTTTGATAGGTTCCGGGTTCTCCCGACCGGTTGGTCAAAAAGTAGCTGAGCGGCGTCATATTGTGCTGTTTGGCAATGCGGTCATAGGCCTCGACATTAACGACCGAGGTCTGCGCGCCGAGCGACACGGGCGCCGCCATCACGCCCTTACCACCAGTTTCCTCATTTTCGATCTCATACTCGTAATAGACCATCGGAATCGTGTAGAGCACGGTCTTGTCACCCTCGCCGGCATGCGACTCATAGCTTACGCTTGCGCTGACCGTGCGCTCGCTCCGGTAGTCATAGCATCCCTCGGCGGCAAAATCGACTGAAGCATTCATCGCGACCAGGGGCGGACCGGTCTGCACCTCGACGGCAACGCCCAACTCGGCGCCAATGGTATAGCCCTGGGATGTCCCCGTGCCCTTTTCCTCTCCGTATGACGTGCCGCCCAACACCAGATAGCCGTATGCCTGCTCCAGATCCTCAACATAGGGCGCATCCTGCAGCACGGCAAGCACGCGCGGGTTGGTATAGACCTTGTAGCGGTCCTTGTACGTGATCTTGACGCTGTCGTTGTCGACATCGGGCAGCGCGAGCGAGATAAATGTGCCGTAGGTAGTGCCGCGACGGTTGCTCTCGCTAATCACCTGCTCCTCGCCGCGGCGCACCTTTCCGTTCTCGTCGAGCGAAAAATGCGAGGCGGTCATCCAATAGTAGTCATCGTTCTTGCGCAGGTCCTCGTCGCGGTGCTTGCCCACCACGGCGATAAAGCTCTCGTTATAGCGGTCCGAACCCGAGACGCTGCCCGCCTTGACGTCGCTGATCCACACCTGCTCTATACCCTTGTGGTCATGCTTGTTGCTGCTGTTGTATTGCTGACCGCTCATGCTCATGGTTCCGACCATGGACCCCAAGCCCTGAGCCCCGCTCTGTGCCGTGTTGCAGGCAAAGTCGCGGAACACATCGCCGCCCACGAGCACCTCGTCGACCGCCAGCTGCTCGGACAGGCCGTCAAGGTTGGCAGTGGCAAGGGCAATAGGCGCCAAGGTGCACGGATAGCGCTTATCCTGAGCGCTATCCTTCCATGCGCTGTTGGGCACATGCATCAGCCCATAGGAGGCGAGGAGCCCGTCTCTGTATTCCTTGCAATCGGAAAGCTTGAACTCGCCAGACTCCGAGTCAAAATACGCGTAGCGGTACAGCGCGCCGTACAGCCCCTTGCTGCCGTCAGAAGCGCCGTAATCAAAAGCGCTGCGTTGCCAGTCATAGCCCGCAAGAATAAGGCCCGTGACGGTTTCACCCGTCTTCTTTCCTTCTTCATCGTAGGCGGCAAACGTGCCGAACGTCGCATTCGCAGCGACCATGGTCTTGCCGTTCGCGGAGAGGGAGATTGCGCCCGCGTCGCCCAGAGCATCGACATGGACGAGCGCACCCTTGGATGCATCCCACGAAAACAGCTCGCAATGCGTCGACTTATCAATATTCTTCTTGCCGTAGGGTGCCGAGACCACGATGGCGAGGTCATCGCAAAAATCGCGATCGAGGTCGCCGGCCGCTAGCGAAACGACAGGAGCTGACTGAAGCTGCGTCCAGGAGACGTTCCCGCCCTTGTTGTGCGTGGTGTAGTCCGCGGCGTTACCGGCATCGATCTTGACGACGCTTTGCTTCCAGTTGCCGCCCTCCAAGTCATACATGTCGACTACAGCCTTGCGCACGCCGTTCTCGTCGACATAGCAGCCCGCGTAGACAAAAAGCTCGTCGACGCCGTCGCCATCGACATCGCCCGCCTCGACATCAAAGACGGCGTCGTGCTCTTGCAGGTAACCGGCATCCAGGTACTTAAAACGGCCTTCGTACATCATACTAGTGTTGACCGTCACCGGCAGGTGTGTGTCGAGAGTGCGCGTACGCCCGTTGCTAAACGAGTAGAGGACCAGCTCAACCTTTCCGGCGTATGACTTGCCGTCAATCGTCGTGGAGGAACTGTCGCCGTAGGCACGGAGCTCGGCAACGCGGCTCTTTTTGCCCGTGCTGGCGTCGCTGCAGAACTCAACACTCGTGGCGTGAATGCCCGAGAAACCGTTGTTGTCGTTGGCGAGTACTGTTGAGGACTCATTGTTGCTTAGGTACGACCAGGTGCCGCCACCGTAGTCGCTATGCTTGTAGAGATCGCTGTTCGTATCGAAGTTGTTGACGTTTTGCCAGAACTTTGCGGCGCCCCACACACTTCCATAGCCATCGGTGAGTTTGCTGCTGCCGCCAATGTCACCGCGCTCGACGTTCTCGAGCTTGTCGCGCAGAGTGTAGCGATTGCCATGGCTACCGTTAGCTGCCATATAGACCTCGCTGCGCGTGGCAAACGTCGTGGGGGTATCAGTGGAATAGGGGCCAACGGTATCGGCCGGAATGTCCTCGCTCGTGCCCAGACCCAGGGCTTGATAATCCTGCTCGGTCATATCGGTGATTGCGGGCGCGTCTGCCGCCTGGGCAACCTGGGGCGTGGCCGTGAAGCAGGCGACGCTCGTGGCGATCAACGCAGCAAGCGCCGCCGTCCCAACAAGCGGGATTTTCGACAGCCTACGGATACGGGGGTGTGGAACGTACATGAGGGACCTCGCTTTATTCGAGTGGAGTGGACTCATTTTTGCAAATGATACATCCGATGCCCGATATCACGTGTCTCATTTTCGCCAACGGCGTGTCTCATTTTTGAGAATCCGAGATGCCGCGGAAATCTTATCCCAGCTCAAAGGCCATTTCTGGGATGTATTTTCCGTCGAGTGCCTCATCGGGAAACTGCATCCCATTTCAAGCGTCGATTCTGGGACGCATTTTCCCCTTAGACCCTCAACCGGAAACCGCATTCCACTTTGAGCGCAAATTCCGGGATGCATTTTCCGCTTGAGCCTCATTGGGAAACGGCGTCCCACTTTGAGGGCTGATTGTGGGATGCATTTTCCGGTTTTGCTCTCATTGGGAAAATGCATCCCGTTTCTTGACCGAATAATGGGACGCAATTTCCCGTTGGAGCGCCTTTGGGGGTAGCGCGCAGAGTCGTGGTGTAAGAAGCAAGGGAGGGCCATCGCCTAGAATCGTCAGTGCCTAGATATTCGACGAAAGGAAAGACGATGGCCCACAGCGACATTCTATCCCAGCCGGACCGGGGGCTCGGCCTCGACCGGCCCCAGACCGAGGCCCTGCTCGCGCTGTTCTCGCGGTGCGACGACCTGAGGGAGTTCGGCAGGGAGGTGATCCAGTCCGTGGTCAACGCCCTGATGGACTCCCAGGCGCAGGAGGCCTGCGGCGCGCCCCGCGGCTCCAGGTCGCCCGAGCGCGTCAACAGCAGGAACGGCTACCGCGAGAGGTCCCTGTCGACCTCCCTCGGCGACCTCGAGCTGCGGGTCCCCAAGCTGCGCGAGGGGACCTACTTCCCCGAGGGCATACTCGAGCGCTACACGCGCGTCGAGGCGTCCATGGTCGCGCTCGTGCGCGAGATGTACGTCGCTGGCGTGAGCACCCGCAAGGTCGGGCTCGTCGCTGTCCAGCTCCGAGGTGTCGGCGCTGTGCGCCGGGCTGGACGAGGAGGCCGAGGCGTTCAGGACCCGGCCGATCGAGGGCGAGCACCCCTACGTGTGGCTCGACGCGACCTACATGAAGTGCAGGACCGGCGGGCGCTACGCGAGCGTCGCGCTCGTCACGGCGATCGGCATGTCGTCCTCCGGGCACAAGGAGTTCCTCGGCTGCGCCTGCTTCGACAGCGAGAGCGAGGCCGCCTGGTCCGAGTTCCTCGGCTCCCTCAGGGACAGGGGCCTGCGCGGCGTGAGGCTCGCGGTGTCCGACGCCCACGCGGGGCTCGTCGCCGCCGTCTCCAGGGTCCTGCCGGGCTGCTCCTGGCAGCGGTGCCTGACGCACCTCCAGCGCGACATCAGGGGCCACGTCCACAGCCTCGCCGGCCAGGCGCTCGCCGCCGACCTGGTCCGGGCGTGCGCGGGGCAGGCCGACGCCGACGTCGCCCGCGCGGCGTGGGACCTGGCGGCGCCCAGGGTGCGCGCCCTCTCCCGCGCGGCCGGCGACGTCTTCGAGGGCGCGAGGGAGGACGCGCTCGCCTTCATGTCCTTCCCCCGCGAGCACTGGCAGAAGATCAGGACGAACAACGTGCAGGAGCGTGCGAACCGCGAGATCAAGAGGAGGTACCGCTCGGTGCAGTCGTTCCCCTCCGAGGCGTCCATGATGCGGCTCGTGTGCGCGGTGCTCGCCGGAGAGGAGGGCAGGTGGGCCGCCCACCGGGTCGCCGCGCCCGAGTCGGCCGCCCGCGCGTCCGCCCCGGCCCCGGCCCCGGAACCGCTCGAGGGCGAGAGGCTCGAGGCGGTAAGGCTGGCCGCGCACGAGGTCATAAGGGAGGTCCTTGACCGCCACGGCGTGGCGGAATAGCCTTAGGCGCAGGGGGCGCTGACGCGGCCCTCCCTCTTACACCACAAAAATTCACGCCATCCCTTTGGGAAAGTGTGTCCCACTTCGACCGCCCAGAGTGGGATGCACTTTCCGCAAAGCACCTCAACGGGAAACTACGTCCCATTCCAAAGGCAAATTCCGGGACGCATTTTTCGAAAGCCTGCCCATCCGGAAAGCCCGTCCCACTTTGGACGCATCCGGGCACGGAACCATCGACCTATCAGGCCTCCCATCAATAAAGAGGCGTCCTCCCGGACGGCGGGGCACGAAGTTCATCGCGAGTTCCGCACGCAAAGAAGGCCACTTAATGTGGCCTTCGTCTTGCGCAGGACTGTAGAGCAGGGAACTTCGTGCCCCGACGCCCGGGAGGACGTTTCATTTAGAAAGATGGACCGACCGCCGTCAGCGATGGGAGCTACTCCCCTAGCACGGCCTTCTTTGCGGCTGTGGCCATGTTGTCCAAATCTTCCTTGGTGGGATGGTCCTTTGCGGCAACCCAGTTGTCGAGCAGCATCTTATAGCGCGCGTTTTCGGGTTCTTGCTCAAGCATCGCCTCGTAGCGCTGCTTGACCGCGGGGCCCATCTTGCCCTGGCACATCGCCCAGCCCGCAAGCTCGGCATCCCCAGCCAAATTGGAAGTTACGCGGTCGATAATCTGCTGATAGTAGCTCTGGTCGGCCCCAAAGCCGCAGGTGCCAAACAGGAACACGCGCTTACCGTGCAAGGCGGAGAGCAACGCCGCGACCGAAGGCGTGCACGCGCCCTTGTCGCACCAAAAACCGACGAGCACCGTGTCGGCCGCGCAGGCGCCCTGCGCCTCGAGCGCAACCTGATCTGCATCCGCATCGTCGCTCAACGCCGCGGCATGGACAAACTCAACACCCGCAGCCTGTAGAGTGCGCTTGATCGCACCCGAAACCATCCTGGTATTACCGCTCTTGCTGTTAACCACCAAAGAGCACGTCATAGTCACGTTGCCTCGTATCCCCCAAAACTAAAGCCACTAATGCAATTTATTAGATGACTATCTTAGTACTAACGTGACAGATGTAAACCACCGTCTGTCGATTGATTAATTTGCCCCACGGGCTTGCTTACTGGGCAAACTGGCTGCGGTAGAGTTCGGCGTAGAAGCCGCCTGCCGCTAGCAGCTCGTCGTGCGTGCCGCGCTCGATAATCTGGCCGTCGCGCATGACCAGAATGCAGTCGGCGTTGCGAATCGTGCTCAGGCGATGCGCCACGACAAAGGTCGTACGGCCGGCCATGAGCTCGTCGAATGCTGCCTGCACCTGCAGCTCGGTGCGTGTGTCGATACTCGAGGTCGCCTCGTCCAGCAGCAGAATCGCCGGGTCGGTGAGCATGACGCGTGCGATGCACAGCAGCTGCTTTTGGCCCTGGCTAAACGTGCCGCCGTCCTCGCCGATCACCGTATCGTAGCCGCCTGGCAGCTGCACGATAAACTTATGCGCATGAGCGCGCTTGGCGGCTTCGACAACCTGCTCGCGCGTAGCTCCTGGGCAACCGTAAGCGATGTTGTCCGCCACCGTGCCCTCGAACAGCCAAGTGTCCTGCAGCACCATGCCAAAGGCGCGGCGCAGGCTTGCGCGCGTGTAGTCACGCGAGGAACGACCATCGACCGCAATGCGACCGGCATCGATATCGTAAAAACGCAGTAGCAAATTGATGAGCGTCGTCTTGCCACAGCCCGTAGGACCGACCAGGGCAAAGCGCATGCCGGGCTTAGCCTCGATGCAGATGTCCTGCAGCAGCCTGCGGTCGGGCACGTAGCTAAAGTCCACATGCTCAAGGGCGACCTCGCCCTGCGGTGCGGCAAGTTCCACGGCATCTGGCGCATCGGGCTCCTGCTCGCGCGCATCGAGCAGCGCAAACATACGGCGCGCCGAGGCATACGCCGTCTGGATCTGCGTAATGACGTTGGTGACCTCGTTGAACGGCTTGGTGTACTGGTTAGCATAGGACAGGAAAATCTGCACGCCGCCCACCGTAAGCGCCGCCGGCACGCCCGTGATCACGCCCACGCAGCCGATCACAGCGACCACGGCATAGATGATGTTATTGATAAAGCGTGTGCCGGGGTTGGAGAGCGAACCCATAAACTGCGCGCGCTCGCCCGCGGTGTAGAGCTCGGCATTGAGGGCATCGAAGCGCTGCTGAGCGTTGGGGCCATAGGCAAAGGCGTCGACAAGCTTTTGCTCGCCTACGTACTCCTCGATATGACCGCCGAGCTGCCCTTGAATACGCTGCTGTGCCGTAAAGCTTTTGTTGGAAAGCTTGGCGATGGCGCTGGCCGCAAAGATGGAGAACGGCGTGACGAGCACCACCACGAGCGTCATGGTCAGGTTGATGGAAAGCATAAACGCGAGCGTGCCCACAATGGTGATAACGCCGGTGAAAAGCTGGGTAAAGCCCTGCAGCAGACCGTCGCCCACCTGGTCGACGTCGTTGACCACGCGGCTCATAAGGTCGCCGTGGGCATGGCTGTCGATAAAGCTGAGCGGCATGCGGCTGAGCTTATCGCTCGCCTCCACGCGCATGTCGCGCACCGTTTCGTAGGACAGGCGGTTGACGCAATAGCCCTGCAGCCACTGGAAGGCCGCAGCGCCTACGACGACAATCGCGAGCTTGGTAACGAGCGGCAGCAGCGCATCGAAGTCCACCTGCCCGGCGGCGACGATAAGGTCGATGCCCTCGCCAATGAGAATGGGCGTGTAGAGCTGCAGAATCACCGAGACGGCGGCACTCAAAAACGATGCCGCAAACGAGACGCGGTGCGGACGGACATAGCCCAGCAGGCGGCGGGTCACCGCACCCACGGGATAGCGCTCGGGATCGCCGGGCTGGCGCGGACCGTCTCCCAGGTCGTTGAGGCTATCGTTGCCGGACACGTTGGCCGTCATCGTGGCGACCGAACCGGAGGAAGTGTACGGATTCATTTAGCAGCCCTCCTTTGCGCAGACGGATGTGGGGACGGTCGGGGCGCCTGGGGCGGGCGCGGGCGCCGTACTCCCCTGCTGACCCTCGAGCTCCTCGCGGCGAAGCTGCGACTGGCAAATCTCGCGGTAGAGCTGGCAGCTCGCGTACAGCTCGTCGTGCGTACCCAGGCCCGCGACCGAGCCGTGGTCGAGCACGCAGATCATGTCGGCATCGCGCACGGTCGAGACGCGCTGACTCACGATCACCGTGGTCAGCGGGAGCCCGCCCGCGGCGGCACCGCGTACGCTGCGCTCGCGAATGGCGTGGCGAAGCGCCGCGTCGGTCTTAAAGTCGAGCGCCGAGACGGAGTCATCCATAATCAGGATCTGCGGCGAGCCCACCAGGGCACGCGCGATGGTCAGACGCTGACGCTGACCGCCGCTAAAGTTCTTGCCGCCCGCCTCGACCGGGGCGTCGAGCCCCTGCGGCTTGTTGCGCACGAACTCGCTGGCCTGCGCCATATCGAGCGCTGCCCACAGCTCCTCGTCGGTCGCCGACTCGTCGCGCCAGGTTAGGTTGCTGCGGATCGTGCCGCTCACGAGCGACGCGCGCTGCGGAACGGTCGCGACCACGTGGCGCAGCTGATCGAGCGGCCAGGCGCGCACGTCGGCACCCATTACGCTCACGCGGCCGGTGCTCGCATCGTACAGGCGCGGGATGAGCGAGACGAGCGTCGACTTACCGCTGCCCGTGCCGCCGATAATGCCGAGCGTTTTGCCCAGCGGCAGCTCCAGGGTCACATCGTTGACGGCGTTGGCAGCGCCGGCGCCAAAAGAAAAGCTCGCATGGCTCAAGCTCAGCGCGGGGACCGGAACGGCGTTGCCCATCGCGCTCGGCTCGGGCAGCGCGACCGGCTGGTTGCCCTCGTCGGTGATGCTCGGCTCGCAGTTGAGCACCTCGTTGATACGCGACGCGCTCGCGCTCGCCTTGGTAAAGACCACGACCAGGTTGGCGACATACACGATGGAGGTCAGGGTCTGCGTCATGTAGTTCACAAACGCCATGACCTGGCCCTGCGTGAGCTCGCCCACGTTGACCTGGATGCCACCCACCCACAGGATGGCGCACACGCCCAGATTCATCACCAAAAACGTGACGGGGTTAAGGACCGACGAGAGCTTGCCCACCGCGATGGCGGTATAGGCCTGGTCATCGGCGGCTTGGGCAAAGCGCTCACGCTCGTGATCTTCGCGCACAAAGGCGCGAACCACGCGGGCGCCCGAAAGCCCCTCGCGGCAGACAAGCGCGATGCGGTCGAGCTTTGCCTGCAGCTGCTTGTAGTACGGAATGCAGCGCGCCATGACAAACCAAAACACCAAGCCGATGGCGGGTGTGCAAATCAAAAAGATGATGCCGAGCTTAAGGTCGATGGCAAGGGCCGCGCACATAGAACCCACCGCCAAGAAGGGCCAGCGGATGAGCATGCGCACGCCCAGCGCCACAGCGAGCTGCACCTGGTTGACATCGTTGGTAATGCGCGTGATGAGCGACGGCGTGCCAAAGCGATCGAGTTCGACATAGCTCAGTTCGTTGATGTGCTGGTAGAGTGCACCGCGAATGTCGGTACCCATGCCCTGCGAAGTCAGCGCCGCCATCTTTTGGCAGACGAGCGTAAACGAGATGCCGATCACAGCCATGGCGCCAAGCACCATACCGTAGTGGATAACGGCGTTCACGTCGTGCGAGCCAATGCCCTTATCGATCATCTGGGCAATCACCAGCGGCGTCAGCAGGTCAAAGATCACTTCGATCAGCTTGCACGCAGGACCAATCACCATATACCGGCGAAACTTACCACCAAAACGCCTGAGCAGCTCAATCATGTATAGGCGCTCCTTATCATCATCTCTCTTCAATCTGATTCATGATAGTACGGCGAGCCCTGGAGATATGAAATCAACTCGTCACAGAACAAGCCCCCGAAACAATCAGGAAACTAGGCACAGAGACAAAGCACCCGAACATGTTTTGGCAAAGCCAACGAGCAGCACTAGACAAGGGATTAATTGTTCAGATTAACGCGCCTCTACGGGCGCATTTTGGACGATGTGGTCCCGGTGCCGGCGGGCTGTTTGGTAGTCGAGCGATTCCGCAGGCAAAGCCGAGGACCAGCGAGACACCAAACAGCCCGCCGGCACCGGGACCACATCGCGGCACCAAAAAGCGCCCGTGCGCTCGATGGATTCGGATGCCCGACAGAGGCTCCTTATGGCTGCTTCCTTCCGGACCTGACCAGATTCGGAACATGTCGTCATCCGAACCCATCGAACGCGCTAGGCGCTCGGTATATCTTACCCGCTCCCGCCCGATGGGGCAAGGTAGCTAATTTGGGACAGGGCCAAAAGACCACTTTTGAGTTGCGGTGGAATAGTTCCTGTTTTTGCCGCCTGAGCCGCCAAACAGGAACTATTCCACCGCAACTTATAGGGAGTTGGGTTTTAGAGGCGGGCGAGGTCGTAGGATCGGGCGGCGGCTTCACCGGCGCAGATGAGGTTGGTTGTGGCTTCCTGGGGGTCGAGCGCTTGGTCAAGGGGCATGGGCCTGCGACAGACCGGCAAAACTAAGTCGACACCCTGCCCATACACCGCATCCAGGTTGTCGGCACGACCGCCCACGACGGCAACAACCGGCTTGCCATATCGCTTCGCACGACGAGCCACGCCCACCGGTGCCTTGCCGGCAGCGGATTGCTCGTCCATATTGCCCTCGCCCGTTATGACCAGGTCGGCATCGCGCACGCACTCGTCAAACCCAATCAGATCGAGCACCGTCTCCACGCCCGAACGCAGCTCCGCACCGAGCGCTAGCAACGCGGCGCCCAGGCCGCCGGCGGCGCCAGCACCGGGCACACCGAGCACCGAGCCAAATGTCCGTGCACCCTCGGGCACGCGCAACAACCCCTGAGCCCGCGCCCCGGTAATCGCCGCATCGAGCAGGCGACCATAGCCGACCATCCAGCTGTCGTACCTGCGCAGCGCCTCGGCATCATCCGTCGGCAGACCCTTCTGCCCGCCAAACACCGCCAGTGCGCCTCGACGCCCCACGAGCGGATTCTCGACATCGGAAAGCACCACGACACGCGTGCCATTCAGTACCCGAAGCGCTGGTGCCAAATCGATACCCGCCACGTGTTCAAGGCCCGCCAGGCCGGGGGCGATATTGCGGCCACGCTCATCGACAAGGCGGGCGCCCAGCGCCTGCAGCATGCCGGCGCCACCGTCGTTGGTGGCGCTGCCGCCCAAACCAATATAGATCGTCTTTGCACCCGCGCGAACCGCACGAAGCATCAGTTCGCCCACGCCATAAGTTGTGGCCGCCAACGCCGCCGACTCCGTGCAGGGCGAATACCCAATACCCGCCGCCTCGGCCATCTCAATTACAGCCGACTCGTGCTCGCCGTCCACCAGCATCCGGGCAGACACGCGGTCGCCCAAGGGGCCTGCAGCCTCACAGGTCGAGAGCTCGCCACCGCGCGCGGCGATGGCGTCGAGCGTTCCCTCGCCACCATCTGCCAGCGGCAAAGCGCCCAGCTCGGCATCGGGCCACACACGGCGCACGCCTTCGGCAACGGCTTTCTCCGCCTGCGCGCTCGAAACGCTGCCCTTAAAGGAATCGATCGCCAGCAGCACACGGCGGGGCCGGCGCTGCGCGGGGCCAAAGTCAACCGCTGCGCCAGAATCCTCTTCGGCACCCGCAAGCGCCTCGGCGTGAGCCGCATGCGCCTCAAGGTTCAAACCGCAACCGACACCGTCGACACCGCGCAGGCCAGCAAAATAGCCGCTCAGCACTTCACGGCACTCGCCTGCCAGCACGCCGGCGGTCACATTAAACCGATGGTTCAGGCGCGAATCGGCATTGAGGTCGTACAGCGAGCCCAGTGCACCCGCCTTGGCATCGGTCGCGCCATACACGCAACGCCCCACGCGCGCGTTAACCATAAGCCCCGCGCACATACAGCAGGGCTCGAGCGTCACGTAGACCGTGCAATCGGAAAGGCGCCAGCGCCCAAGCGCCTGAGCAGCGGCGCACAGGGCCGAAAACTCGGCATGAGCCGAAGGATCCTGGTCGAGCTCGCGCCGATTGTGTGCTCTCGCGACGACCTCGCCGTCGCGCACCACTACGGCTCCGATGGGCACCTCGCCCACCGCAGCGGCGGCGTGCGCCTCCGCCAGCGCCTCGCGCATGAACTTCTCATCGATTTCGGTGATCGTCATCGTTCGCCTTCCCTGTTGCAAATCCAAAACGATGCTATCATTACGACTCACGGAGAGATGGCAGAGCGGTTGAATGCGGCGGTCTTGAAAACCGTTGAGCGCGAGAGCGTTCCGGGGGTTCGAATCCCCCTCTCTCCGCCACCTTAGTGATTCACCGGCGTCATGGTGCGCTCAAACAGCGCATCGACCACGTCGGCCATCTCGGGTCGACGCTCAAGATCGTGACCCGACTCCCACCAATTTGTGAACAGTCGAATAATGCCACCGGCGATAAACTCCGATGTCGTCTCGAGCGAAACGGGCGCCAGGGTATCTTCGGCAAGCGAGCTCATCACACGCTCGCGGATGGAACGCGCAATGCGGTCGCAAATCATGCCGGTCAGCATGCCCGACATGCTGCTGGCCAAAAGGTTATCCATGAGCTGCTCATGCGCCAGAATCATATTCATGGCATCGTCAAAGACCTCATGGCGAAGCGCCCGTACGTCATCAAGCGGCTCCGCGTCCGCTGCATCGGTCCGGTTTTGCGGCAAGCCCGTCATAAGCTCATCGATATAGAAGGCAAAGTAATCGTTTTTATCACGAAAATGCTTATAGAACGTTGTGCGGCGAATCAGGGCCCGGTCGCAAAGCATGGCAACCGTCAAATCCTCAAACCGATGCTCTTCCAAAAGCTCGGTAAAGGCATCGAACAGGGCACGATAGGTTTTCTTGATGCGAAGGTCCATCCGTATCGCCATCCTCAAGGTGTAGACAGCATTCCTTAATTTGTCGCATATCTTACACCTGTACCACCCGTTCCATATTGGCGGCCCCTCCTTGGCGGAAACATAACGCTTACCGGAAAGTTCGGTATCGCCAAAGGTTGCGGGTATACTAGTAGCGTTACACCAACGGCAGCCGGCGCAAAACGCCGCTGCCATTCGAAACGGAGACATCATGCTTCCCGTCATCATCGGTATCGTTGTTGTCGTTGTGATCGCCAGCGCCATCGCCGGCATCTACAACAACATGGTCACCAAGCGCAATCGCATCGATAATGCCTGGCAGAACATCGACACGCAGCTGCAGCGCCGCAACGACCTGATCCCTAACCTGGTCGAGACCGTCAAGGGCTACGCCAAGCACGAGCAGGACACGCTCGCCGCCGTAGTCAACGCGCGCAACGCCGCCGTGAGCGCCACCACCCCCGAGGCCAAGATGGAAGCGGACAACGTGCTGACCGGTGCGCTGCGCCAGCTCTTTGCCGTCGCCGAGGCCTACCCCGACCTTAAGGCAAATACCAACTTTACGCAGCTCCAGTCCACGCTCGAGGACACCGAGAACAAGGTGAGCTACGCGCGCCAGAGCTACAACGATTGCGTGCTCAGCTACAACAACGCCATCCAGACGTTCCCGGCCGTTATCTTTGCCGGCATCTTCCAGTTTAAGGAGCGCCAGGGCTTCGAGGCCGCCGAGGCCGCCCGCCAGGCACCGACCGTCAAGTTCTAACAATCACGGCCGAGTCTTAAGCCAGCTCATCAACCCTTTGGGGTCCAAGGCACAAACCTTGGGCCCTTTTCTTATCCACGCACAACGCGCCCACGCACAACGCGCGGCCAATAGGCCGCGCACCATCTTTACTTCAGATCTATATTGCCCGTAACGGCAGCACCGAGGTAACGCAGGCCCGAGGGCAACCTGCCTTTCCGGCGCACTCCGCAGGACGAAAGAACCTCCGCCGCACGAAGTGCGCAGCGGAGGTTCTTTCATGTCCGAGGACGCGCCGGAAAGGCAGGTTGCCCTCGGGCCGGACATACAAGGCAGCTTACGCGACGGTGTAAACCCAGTTGTGCTTATCCTCGACAGCACCGGACTGGATACCAGTCAGGGTCTCGCGAAGCTTCTTCATCACGGGGCCGATCTCGGTGTAGCCAGCCGGGAAGGTCACGGTCTCATCGGCACCATAGACCTTGTTGTCGATCTCGCCCACCGGGGAGATGACGGCAGCGGTGCCGCACAGGCCGCACTCCACAAAGGTACCGGCCTTGACCTCGGCCCACTCGACGGGACGCTGATCGACGGTCATACCCAGATCCTCGGCAACCTGAACGAGCGAACGACGGGTGATGGAGGGCAGGATGGAGTCGGTGTGCGACTGCGGGACGACGAGGGTGCCATCCTCCTTCACGAACAGGACGTTGGCGCCACCGGTCTCCTCGACATAGGTGCGGGACTCGGAGTCGAGATACAGGTTCTCGGCATAACCCTCGCGGTGAGCCTCCATCGTGGGCTTGAGGGACATGGCGTAGTTGAGGCCGGCCTTGATGTTGCCGGTGCCGTGCGGTGCGGCGCGGTCATACTCGGAAACGCGCAGCTTGACGGGCTTGAGGCCACCCTTAAAGTACGGACCGACCGGGGTCACGAGAATGCGGAACGTGTACTCAGGAGCGGGAGCCACGCCGATCACGTCACCGGAGCCGATCATAAACGGGCGCACGTACAGGGTCGCACCGGAGCCGAAGGGCGGAACCCAGGCGGCGTTGGCAGAAACGACCTGCTTGACGGCCTCGACGAACTTGTCCTTGGGGAACGGCGGCATCTCGAGGCGCTGGGCGGAGTTGTACATACGCTCGGCGTTCATGTCGGGACGGAAGCAGACGATGCTGCCATCCTCGGCGGTGTAGGCCTTCAGGCCCTCAAAGACCTCCTGGCAGTAATGGAAGATGCCGCCGCACTCGGAGACATGCAGGGTGTGGTCGGTGGTCAGGCCGCCCTCGTCCCACTCGCCATCCTTCCAATGGGCCTCGTAGCTGTAATCGGTCTTCATGTAGCCAAAGCCGAGGCTACCCCAATCGATATCCTTCTTCTCGACAGTCATATGTCGCTCCTTACATACACAGTTGCATACTCGCGAACTCGCACGCAAGGACCGAGGTCGACCGCGTCGCAACGTCGCACGCCCGGAGCGTAGAGCCGGACGGGACACGCGGGCAGCACCAAAGCCCATGGCACGTCGATTCGCATGCACGAGATTGTACTCCCCGCACGCGTCTGATAAAACGCTTTTCTTTAACTAAGTAAAGTATTTTCATTTGACCGAAGCATAAAGGCCCGCCACCGTAATCGGTGACGGGCCTCAACGACACAGTTTGTGCGCTGCCTCGAGCTATGCGTTCTTTTTGCCCAGTTTAGCCTTAACCAAGCCGACCACGGTCGGAATGATCGACACGGCGACGATGCCGACGATCAGCAGCTCAAAGTGCTCCTGCACAAACGGAATGCCACCAAAGAAGTAACCCAGCAGCGTAAAGACCGTCGACCAGGTAATGCCACCCAGCACGTTAAAGATGACAAAGTTGCGCCAGTGCATGCCGCCCATGCCAGCGATAAAAGGCACAAAGGTGCGGATGAACGGGAAGAAGCGACCGAGGAAGATGGCCAGATGGCCCCACTTATCCAGGAAATCCTCGGACTTTTTAATGCGCTCGGGCGTCATAGCCTTTACCTTGCCCGAGGCGATGATTTTGCGGCCAAAGAAGTGGCCGATCATAAAGTTACACTGATCGCCCAGGATGGCTGCGGCCCATGCGGTGGCCAGAAGCGCCACGATGTTAAAGCCGCCGTTATGGGCAAAGAAGCCCGAGGCAAACAGCAGCGAGTCGCCAGGAAGGAACGGGAAGAACACCACGCCCGTCTCGATAAAGATGATCAGGAACACGCAGCCGTAGGCCATAAGCGGGCCGGCGGCGATCCAGCTGGCAATCGCGGTGCGCGGGTCTTTAAGCAGCTCGGCGATAAAATTGATGAAACCCATGAAGTAAAACCTCTCAGTTGTGGGCGCGGACACGTCCGAGTTGACCAGTATACGGTTGCGGCACGAGCACGGGTCAAACCCCTCAAAAGTCTTACTTCATTACCAGCAAGTTTGCATAACTGACACCTGTCGCGCAATGCCGCCAAGATTGTCCTTCCTAATCCCTAGCGAATCGCTATACTTTATTGAATCGCATTGCCATGGCGCTAAGGGAGGGCGGCCGGTGAGCTTTATCAATACCATTCGCGAGGACATCAAAACCGTCCAGGCGCAAGACCCCGCTGCGCAAAACGGTCTGGTCATCTTCCTGTCCTACCCCGGCCTGCACGCCAAGTGGAACCATGTGCCCGAGCACTGGCTGTGGGAGCATGGACATCGCTCGCTCGCCCGTGTGCTCTCGCAAATCACCCGCCACATCACCGGCGTCGAGATTCATCCCGCTGCACAGATCGGCAAGCATTTCTTTATCGACCACGCCATGGGCGTCGTCATCGGCGAAACCACCATCGTGGGCGACAACTGCGTGCTCTACCAGGGCGTTACGCTCGGCGGCACCGGCAACGAAACCGGCAAGCGCCACCCCACCCTGGGCAACAACGTCACCGTGGGCACGGGCGCCAAGGTGCTCGGCAACATTCGCATCGGCAACAACGTCAAGATCGGCGGCAATTCGGTTGTCGTCAAGGACGTGCCCGACAACTGCACCGTCGTGGGCGTGCCGGGCCGCATCATCAAGCGCAACGGCTGCCGCGTGTTCGAGGAGAGCTTCGATGCCAAGCAGCATCGCGAGTACATGCCCGATGACGCCGCCGAGCAGTCCGCGCTCAACCGCCAAGGCATCACCGAGAATGCCCGCCGCGTCAAGGAACTCGAGCGAGAGGTGGCCGAGCTCAAAGCCCTCGTCACGAAGCTCATGGACGAACGCTAGAAGCGGATGGCTACCGACAACATTGACGTCAACGCAAAGGCGCGCCAGGGAATTCATCCCCGGCGCGCCTTATTTGTGATGTGACAAAGGGGCTGCCCCTTTGTCAAATTATGCGAACTGGCTCAGATAGAGGTCGGCGTAAGCGCCCTCGGCAGCCAGCAGCTCCTTGTGCGTACCCTGCTCGATAATGTTGCCATGATCCATGACCAAGATCAGGTCGGCATCCACAATTGTCGACAGGCGATGCGCGATCACAAAGCTCGTGCGCCCGCGCATAAGCGCATCCATGGCACGGCCGATGGCAAGCTCGGTACGCGTGTCCACGCTCGATGTCGCCTCGTCCAGGATGAGAATCGCCGGGTTGTTGAGCAGCACGCGTGCGATGGTCAGCAGCTGGCGCTGACCCTGGCTGATGCTTTCGGCATCGTTGGCCACATGCGTGTCGTAGCCCTGTGGCATGGTACGCACAAAGAAATCGACCTGCGCGGCACGGGCGGCGGCCACGACCTCCTCGCGCGTTGCCTCGGGGCAGCCGTATGCGATGTTTTCGGCAATCGTGCCATCGAACAGCCAGGCGTCCTGCAGCACCATGCCAAACTGCTGCCGCAGCTCGCCGCGATCCATGCGGCTCGTATCCACGCCGTCGAGCGTAATGCGCCCGCCGTCAATCTCGTAGAAACGCATGAGCAGGTTGATGAGCGTGGTCTTGCCCGCGCCCGTGGTTCCCACCACGGCGATCTTCTGGCCCGGCTCGGCGGTGAACGACACGTCGCGCATAAGCGGCTTTTCGGGCGTGTAGCCAAAGCGCACATGCTCAAAGGCAACGCGGCCCTCCACGCGACCCGGTAGCTTGGCGGCCTCGCCCGGCTGCGGATCAGCCTCCATCTCGGGCTCATCGAGCAGGTCGAACACGCGCTCCGCACTCGCCAGCGCGCTCTGCAGCGAGTTGAAGGTAAACGACAGCTGCGTCATGGGCTCGGATGCCTCGTAGATAAACTGGAAGAACGCCTGGAACACGCCGACGGTCATGTGGCCGGCAACCAGCATGCTGCAGCCCACAATCGCAATCACGATCTGTGCCAGGCGGCCGATAAAGCGCACCGCGGGGCCGACGGCGTTAATCATAAAGTCGGCCTTGGCACTCATGCGTGCCAGCTCGCCCGAGGCCTGGTGCACCTCGGCAGAACTCTGACGCTCGCGGTTAAACGCGCGAATCACCAGACGACCCGAGTAGCCTTCCTCGACTGCACTCGTAATCTTGGACACCCACTCCTGGCGCTCGCCGGTTACGTCATGCGTACGGCGCGAGACCACCTTGGTCACCAGCAGCGACAACGCCGTAAAGAACAAAAAGACCAGCGTAAGTGGCACACTGAACACAAACATCACGCCCACAGCGCCCACTACCGTACCAATCGACACCAGCAGCTGCAGCAAGCCGCGCTGCATGCTCTCGGACATCTTGTCCAAGTCATTGGTCGCGCGGCTGACGACCTCGCCGGGACGATGTACGTCAAAATAGGCGAGCGGCAGACGATTGAGCTTTTGAGCGATGCGGTTGCGCAGACGCAGGTTGAGGCGTTCGGCCACGCTCGACATCAAAAAGCTCTGGAGCGCGTAGAACGAGGCAGCGGCCGTCCAGATCATAAAGTAGATGAAGATGGTCCTGCCGCAGTTCTCCCAGGTGATGTTGAAGGAGGTGTCGTTGGCAAACGCCACCTGAATGTGGCCCCACAGCTCATCGATCACGCGGGCGCTATATGCCGGCGCAGCGGTGTTAAAGATGGCATAGAACACGATGCTCGCGAACACGATATAGAAGCGCCAATGGTCACCGGCATCCTCGCTCCACAGGCGGCGCACCGTCGCCCAGGTGTCGCGGGGTTTCTCGTCCTCGTCCTCGTCGTCCACATCGCGCATGCGCTCTGCCTCAGCGCGGGCGCGCTCGTCCTCGGCGCGTTCGTTTTCCTCGTAGAGCGCTTGGCGGCGAGCCTCGCGCTCGGCTGCAGCCTTGGCGGCCTCGTCCAGGCCGGGTGTGGCGCCCGTCTCCTCAACTGTCTCTGCAACCGCGGCATCCTCGGCGATGGCCTGCTTCTTGAGCTCCTCGGTCATGCTACTCACCTCCCTTCATCTGCGATTCCGCGATAGCGCGGTACACCTCGCAGGTTTCCATGAGCTCGTCGTGCGTGCCTAGGCCCACGATCTCGCCGTCTTTGAGCACCACGATCTGATCGGCATGCAAAATAGTCGAGATGCGCTGGGCGATGATGAGCACCGCGGCATCGCGCGTCTCGTCCTGCAGCGCATGGCGCAGGGCGGCATCGGTCTTAAAGTCCAGGGCCGAAAAACTGTCGTCGAAGATATATAGATCGGCGCGCTTCATGAGTGCGCGGGCAATGGCCAGGCGCTGGCGCTGACCGCCCGAAAAGTTCGTGCCGCCCTGGGCCACCGGAGTATCGAGCCCCTGGGGCTGGTCGAGCACAAAGGTGCTCTGGGCAACCTCCAGCACATGGAGCATGTCAGCCTCGGTCGCGTCTTCGTTGCCAAAGCGCAGGTTGCTCGCCACCGTACCCGAGAACAGCCACGCCTTCTGCGGCACATAGGCGATATGCCCGCGGATGTCGTCTTGCGAAAGGTCGCGCAGATCGATGCCGTTCAGGCGAATGGCGCCCTTTGTGGCATCGTGGAAGCGAAGCAAGAGCTTGGCCACCGTCGACTTGCCCGAACCCGTCGAGCCTACAATCGCCGTGGTCTGGCCACGGCGACAGGCAAAGCTCAGGTCGCACAGGGTATCCTCGTCGGCATCGTCAAAACGGAACGACATATGGTCGAACACGGCAACCGCATCGGCACCGTCAACAGGCTCCGCCGCGCACGTGTCCAGCGTGCGCTTGCCGTCCACGATGCTCGGCTCAATCTCCAACACCTGCTGCGCACGGTTCAGGCATGCGGCGGCGCGCGGAAGCGTCAGAATCACCATCTGCGCCATCATCACAAAGAACAGGATCAGGATCGCGTACTCCAGCACGGCCGAGATGCTGCCGATTTGCATGGCATGGACGCCCACGCGGTTGCCGCCCACCCACAGCACCGCCACCTCGGCGATGTTCATCAAAAAGAAGCTGGAGCTGTCGAGACCCACAAACAGGTGGTTAACCTTGATGGCGTTGGCCGCGTAATCGCTAAACACCTCGTCCAGGCGCTGCTCCTCGTGGCGCTCCTTGTTAAATGCGCGGATGACGCGCACGCCCACGATGTTCTCGCGCAGCACCACGTTCATGCGGTCGATAAAGCTCTGCAGGCGCATAAAGATCGGCGCGGCGTTAGCCACCGTAAAGACCGCCGCCACCAGCACGATCGCAACCACCACACCCAGCAGCGTGCCCATGGCAGGATCGATGAACCAAGCAAAGATGATGCCCGCCACGGCCAAGAACGGTACCGGCAGCACCAGCTGAATCGTCTGCAGGATCGCTTGCTGGATCACGTTGATGTCGTTGAGCGAGCGCGTGATCATCGAACCCGTGCCAAAGCGCTCAAAGTCGCTGGCGGACAGCTCGAGCGACTTGTCGTACACGGCATTGCGGATATCGCAGGCCACGTTGGCGGCCAGGCGCGCCGAAAGATAGCAGCCCAACACCGTGCCGCCGCTGGCCATGCCGGTCGCGATAAGCATGTACAGGCCGTTGCGTAAAATATAGTCGACATCGCCCGTGGTAATACCGGTGTTGACCATGTTCGCCAGCATCGTGGGAACCAACAGCGTACCGACGTTATCTATCAGCACCGCAAACAGCGTCACCGCAATCAGACCGCGGTACGGCCTCATAAACCTCATTAAGAGTCGCATGTGTCCCCCTCGCCCTTATCGTCAGCCTCGTTCTCGGCGGCCACTTGCCGTTTAAATGCCTCGCACTCTTCGTTAAGAACATGGGAGAACTTACCGACCAAGCGCATGATCTCGCGCTGTTCCCACGGCTCGAGCGCCTCGAATGCCTGTTGTTCGGCTTTTTGCGCCGGCAATGCGTAGCGCTTGGCAAACTGCACGCCTTCTTCGGTCAGTCGCACAACCTTGTTCTTACGACTGCCCTCGGCAAACTCCAACGTCGCAAGCCCTCGCGCCCTAAGCGTCTTAATCGCCGAATTGATGGTCTGTTTGCTGTAGAACCATTCACTCGTCAGCCGACTCACGGCAACGCTTCCGCCCGCTGCACTCGTGTCGACGAGCATCCAGTAGGCGCAGTCCGAAAGACCGCAGGTGCGTGCGAACTCCGAATAGATACGGTCAAGCCCGTTGAGCATCCGGTCGAAATCGACCAAGCTAACTGCACTATTCATCTCTCCCACCATTCGATTGTCCGAGTTTTGACCAATTTATATCTCTACATTAGTCCGAGTTTTGACTATCGTCAATAAGCTCGTTGCTTATGGTCGGCTCCACATAAGCATATCGACAAAAAAGACCGCCGGCGCGGGGGCGGCGCCGGCGGTTGCGAGAGAATATCGATTGTTGGCTGTTAAGCAGCGACGGCCTCGTAGACCGTAGCGCCCGAGAAGCTGTCGTGCAGGCTCTTGCCGCAGATCCAAGGCAGCTCGACGACCTCGCAGACCGTGTTAACCAGCTCGGAGCAGTCAGTAAAGTGGCCCTTATCGTTGAGAGCCTCGCAATCCTGAACACGCCAATAGCCATCGGTGTGCGTGATGTAGTACTCGTGGTTGTCGATCGTCACAAAAGCGCGCGTCTTGGAACGCAGCAGCTTCAGAAATCCTTCGAAGTCAGTCTCGACGACATCTCCAGCCTGGAACATGATGTTACCTCCTGGCCCGGCGCCACCATGGCGCGTTGATAAACGTTGGTACTCCTTTAGTAAAACCTTTATCAGAGCTTATGCGCGCATCATTTAGGCAAGTGGTAAAAAACCGCAGGGTAGACGGGATAAAACGTTTAACCATCTCATCAGCTTCTCACATTCTTGCCGCAGTTTTATGCAAGCCGACTTTTCCGATTGGCGGCCATTGCTGTTTGGAGCCCTTCGCGCGATTACGGCTACGGCACGACGGGTAAGAACGGAGCATCTGCAACGTCATCGCTAGGAGAACCCATGGAGACCATCGAAGCGCTCATCCATCGCCGTAGCTGCCGCAACTACAGCGATCGCCCCGTCGAAGCCGAAAAGCTCGCACGCATTATCGAGGCCGGCCAGTACGCGCCCAGCGGCATGGGGCGCCAGCCAGTGACGTTTGTCGCCGTTACCGACCCCGCGACCGTCAAGCGTCTCTCACAGCTCAATGCGCAAGTCATGGGAAGCAACGGCGACCCCTTCTACGGCGCCAAAACGGTTGTGGTGGTGCTGGTCGACCGCAGCGTGCCCACGCATCTGGAAGACGGTTCGCTTGCCATGGGCAACCTGCTCAATGCTGCCTATGCGCTGGGCGTTGATTCGTGCTGGATTCATCGCGCCCACGAGGTTTTCGATTCGCCCGAGGGTCTGGAGCTGCTGGCCAAGTGGGGTCTGCCCGCCGACGGAAGCTTGCGCGGTGTGGGCAACTGCATTCTGGGCTACGCCGAGGACGCACTCCCCAAGGCCAAGCCTCGCCGCGACAACGTGGTGTACGTCAGGTAGACAGTTCCGCCGTTCTACCGAACGGCGGACCCGCTGAAAGGCCCCGTCCCAAATTTGCTGCCCCACTCGCAACTTATCTTGCCGATGGAGTTGTCGTCGTTTCGTTCGTGTGAGTCGTTTTGGCGCCGTCGCCTTGCTCGCCTTCGTCCTTTTGAGCATCGGCAATGGTGGCAGCAGCTGCGACCATGCCACGCTGGGGCGCCACACCCGTCTGGTCTCGTGCGCCTTCAACAAGCTCCGTGCCAACATGCGCGAGCTCGGGCGATTTGAACATCGTGCCCAGGCTCGCGCCGCCGCCGGCATAGCCAAGCGCTGCGAGCGCGATGACGACTATCGCAGCAACGACCACGGTCGGCACGTAACGATGCCAGCCTGCAGGATTGAGGCCGCTACGGCGGGCAGCACCACGGCTAATGTAGCCAAGCGTGCCATCGTGCTTGAGCTTTGAGCCCACCACGCACCTTCGTCCCCACAACGAGGATTCGGCCTGCATAGCCAAGCGAGCGCTTGCCGAAGGATAGCCATATTTTGTGCGCTTGAACGAGCCGTCGAACCCCGAGGCGCTTTTGCCCCACGTCCGCGAAGTCGTACGTCGGCTGACCGGCGCCGCACTTCGTTTTGTTCGGTTCGGTTTTGAAGTCTCTGCCATACTCCCCCGCACGCCGTAACACAATCGAAACAATGCTTCTTTGGACTGTAGCACACGCGACGCACGCGGTCACGGCGCCTCGCTCAGCGGTCGCTGTCCTTCAGCAGGCGCCATAAGGTCGTACGGCTTATATCGAGCACCTCTGCCGCACGAGTCCTGTTGCCGTGAAGGTACTGCAGGACCAACCGCGCGATATCGCGCTCGGTATCGGCCAGTGGACGCAAGATATACAGATCGCTATCGAGCGTCGGGGCACCAAAGGTCGCGGTCTTGATAACGTCCTCCTGGGCGAGTACCTCTTTCGCCACGGCACGCTCCACCGTTCCAGCCCCCACTAATATATAGAGTCGTTCAGAGACTTCACGCAGCTGCAGGTAGTTGCGGGGCCAACGGTACACATCGAGCGTCTCTGCCGCGGCGGCGGACAACATGGGGGCACCCGTCTTAAACATATCTGCCAGATACTTCAGGTAGCACGCAGTCTTTTTCGACGCGCCGCCCTGCTCGGCAATCGCAGGCGCCACGCTCACTGCACATGCCAAGCGCTCGGTCACAAAGGCAGCCTGGTCGCTTTCGCCGCCACCCGGCATATCGTTTGCCGTCAACACCACATGGCAACGAGTTGCGAGCGCCGTGTCGATCATTGCGGACACGAGCTCGCGCAGGCGTTGGGGACCAACGGCATGCCAGCCGCTCACGCAAAGCGTCAGCCCCGTTTGGAATAGCGGCGATTCGGAACTTTTGAGCAGATGGCGCCAACCGCGATCCGTAAGCTCATCGAGCGCAACGGACACAAAGGGCTGATCGGCATAGGGTCCATCCAGGTACAGGCGTTTTGCAATCTGGTCCTGCCCCGCGCCCAGTTCACCCTCGAGCATAAGGGGTACTCCGCGTGCGTAACTCTCCCGTACGGGGGCAGCGACCGCTGCCGCATCTTCGACGATGCCGTACGTGCTCGACTCGTAGCGAGCCTCGACTTCGTCGGCATTGAGCCACTCGATGCCCGCATGCGTCGCAGCGGCGCGCACCTCATGCGCCACGACCACCCAAAGCGCTCCGCGCTCCTTGGCCGTCGGGCGCACCGTCAAGCTCAACCGCACGCCCTCGTGGCCCATCACCAGGCGTGCCCCATCGCCCACGCGAGCGAGACGCTCGGAAACAAAAGCAGCGATATCCTGCTCGAGCGCCGCGTCGCTCATAGTCGAGATTACAACGCCACCGCGCCCGTCGATTGCCAGCGCCGATGCTCCGGCTGCGGACAATGCCTCAATCAGAATCTGCAGCTTGGCATCGCTGTCCATGGTTCGCCCCGTCTCCAGCCGCGGCCCCATCTGAGACCCGGCATCTCAAGTGTTTCAAAATTAAACGATAATGTTCACCAAACACTATAGGGCCCGCGGTGCCTTCTTGCGAATATATGAATTGCCCCGCATCGCCATCCTGGCGGGGCGATAAGAGCTCTTCGGGACCTATCAACCTGCGGACAAGCCATACCCGCAAGAGCTCCTATCGCTCCACCGTGAGAATGCGCCCACCAGCACGCAGCACGCAAATCAGCTACTTCTCTACCAGATTCCCAGCACGTGCTGCATTCCCAAACTCATGCATGCAATGCCAATCCAGCAGCAAAAGCCCAACGCGATGGGCTTGCCGCCCTTTTTGACCAGCTCGACGATATCGGTATTAAAGCCAATAGCCGCCATGGCCATCACAATAAAGAACTTCGACAGCTCCTTGATGGGCGCCGTAATGGACGCGGGAAGCTGAAGCACCGTGGTGATCACGCTCGCCAGCACAAAGAACAGCACGAACATGGGAAACGCTCGTTTAAGCGAGAACGTGCTTTTGGCGTCGCCGCCGGCCTTGCGCGCCAGATGCATCTGCCAGCATGCGAGAACCAACGTAGTGGGAATAATGGCCAGCGTCCTGGTGAGCTTAACCACTGTGGCGCTTTCGAGCACATTGGCGCCGGGATGCATGCTGTCCCAGGCGCTCGCCGCAGCCGTTACCGACGAGGTATCGTTGATGGCGGTGCCGGCAAACAGGCCAAAGCCCTCGTTGGTCAGCCCGAGCATGCCGCCGAGCGTCGGAAACACGAGCGCCGCGATAACGTTAAACAGGAAGATGACCGAAATGGCTTGGGCAATCTCGCGATCATCAGCATCGATAACGGGCGCGGTCGCAGCGATGGCCGACCCGCCGCAAATCGACGAGCCCACACCCACAAGCGTCGCGATCTTGCCCGGCACGTTCATAACGCGGCAGAGCACAAAGGCGATGACAAGCGAGGTCGAGATCGTCGCCACGATAATCGGCAGCGACTGGGCGCCTTTGGACAGAATCTGCGAGAGGTTCATGCCAAAGCCAAGCAGGATAACCGCGTACTGCAAGACTTTTTTAGACGTATAGGTGACACCGGCGGTGAGCTGTTCGCGGCGATTCTTGGGAAAGACAAGCGCCAGAACCATGCCAAAGAGGATGGCAAATACCGGCCCACCGACCACCTCAATCTGTTTGCCAAACAACGTCGCGGGGATGGCGATGATCAGGCAGAACAAGACGCCCTTCCAGCGCTCGCGTACGATATTTGCCAGTTGCATATGGGATTCCTTCTTTCTATTTCACGTTTGCGACGGCTTATGATACGGCAACATTGGGCACAGCCCTGCGCAAATACAGACTAAGATGCCGCAATAGTTCTTGGGCAACAGCCGAATTACCCACCGCGGAGAGCTGATTCGCGGCATAATTAACAGCTGATATATGAGTGTGATAGAACGGTTGTGAGGCACTATGGAAGAATCGATGCACGTCGGCGAGCAGGAAACGAGCCTACAGGACCAGTCCTACCACACCATTCGACGCAAAATCGTCTACCTGGACTACAAGCCGGGCGAAAAGCTAGGCGTCAAGCAGCTTTGCGACGACCTGGATATGGGGCGCACCCCTGTGCGCGAGGCACTGGTGCGTCTGGCGCAAGAGGGCCTGGTGCGCACCGTGCCCCAAAGCGGCACCTATGTCTCGCCCATCAACCTCACCTTTGCCGAGAGCGCCTGCTACATTCGCGAACACCTGGAAAAACAGGTGATTGTGGAGTGCTGCGCCCGTGCCACCTCGGCAGGCATCGAGCAGCTCGACCGAGCCATCGCGCTGCAGGAAAAGGCCATGGCCGAAGAGGATCGCATCGGATTCTTTTTAAGCGACAACCTCATGCACCGCATGATCTTTAGCATCGCGTGCCGCAGCACCGTGTGGTCGTGGCTCGAGGCGACCAATGCCGATCTGGAGCGCTTCCGCTGGCTGCGCGCCGCCACGCAGAGGCTCGACAATCAGGAGATTGTTAACGAGCACAAGCAAATCCGCCGCGCCATCGCCGGCCGCGACCCCATCGAGGCGAGCTTTTTGGTCAGCAAGCACCTGCATATGATGTTCCGCAACCAGACCGAGGTCCTGGACCAATATCCCAAGTATTTCGAGACCAGCAAGCTCCGCTAACCTGCCAAAAGAGGACAGGTTTATTTTGGCAGGTTTTATCTGGGCAAATGCAACAAGGCCCGGCTCCGCCGCAACGGAGCCGGGCCTTGGTCGCCAGAACGGCGGAACAACAACTACTCCACGGTCACGCTCTTAGCCAGGTTGCGAGGCTGGTCAACGTCGCAACCGCGCAGGATGGCCACCTCGCGGGCGAGCAGCTGCAGCGGAACGCTCGCCGTGATGGGGCTGAACACGTCACGGACGGACGGCACGCGAATGATGCAGTCGGCAATCTTGTTGATTTCCTCGTCGCCCTCGGTAGCAACGACGATGACCTTGGCGCCGCGAGCCTTGCACTCCATGAGGTTCGACACCGTCTTATCGTATGTTGCGCTCTTGGTTGCCACCGCGATGACAGGGAAACCCGGATCGATCAGCGCGATGGGGCCGTGCTTCATCTCGCCGGCGGCATATGCCTCGGCATGCAGGTAGCTGACCTCCTTGAGCTTAAGCGCGCCCTCATAAGAAATGGCGGCGCCCATGCCGCGACCCACAAACAGCGCGGACTGCGCGTCCTTGCACACAAGCGCGGCCTCGTGCACGGCCTCGGTCTGCGTATCCAGGATCCACTGGATCTGCTCGGCCGTATCGGAAAGCTCGCGGAACAGCATGCGCGTCTGCTTGGTGGTCAAGCGGTACTTGACCTGCGCCAGCAGCAAGGCCAAAAGCGTGAGGCTCACGACCTGACCGATGAAGCTCTTAGTCGAGGCGACTGCAATCTCCTTGTTGGCCTTGGTGTAGATGACGCCGTCGCTTTCGCGCGCCACCGGGCTGCCCACCACGTTGGTGATGCCAAAGACCTTGGCGCCCTTGATGCGCGCATCGCGAATGGCGGCAAGGGTGTCGGCCGTCTCGCCCGATTGGGACACGGCCACGACGAGCGTCGTCGGCGTGATGATGGGGTTGCGGTAGCGGAACTCGCTAGCCGCCTCAACCTCGGTAGGAATACGAGCCCAGCCCTCAATAAGGTTCTTGGCGATGAGTCCGGCGTGGTAGCTGGTGCCGCAGGCAATCACATATACGCGGTCGATATCGTTGAGTTCCTCGAGCGAAAGGCCCAGCTCGTCGATATCGAGCTCACCGGCAGGGGTCATGCGGCCCACCAGCGTGTCGCGCACCACGCGCGGCTGCTCGTGAATCTCCTTGAGCATAAAGTCGGGATAACCGCCCTTTTCGGCCATGTCCAGGTCCCAGTCGATATGGGTGATCTTGGGCTCAATCACATTGCCGGCCTCGTCGGTATACTCGACGCCTGCGGGCGTGAGCTTGGCAAACTGACCATCTTCGAGCACCACGACATCGCGGGTGGCATCGATAAGCGCGATCACATCGGAGGCAACGTAGGAGCCGGTCTCGCCCACGCCGACCACAATCGGGGAGTCCTTGCGGGCAACGGCGATCACGCCAGGTTCGTCGGCGCACACGGCGGCCAGGCCATAGGCGCCCACCACGTGGGTGCAGGCCTCGCGCACGGAAGCCATCAGGTCGCGCGTCTCGGCATAGGCCTCTTCGATCAAGTGCGCGAAAACTTCGGTATCGGTCTCGCTCTTAAAGTGATGGCCGCGGCCCTCCAGCTCTTCGCGCAGCTCGGCGAAGTTCTCGATGATGCCGTTGTGGACGATGGCGATGCGACCATCGCAGCTGGTGTGGGGATGGGCGTTGACAACGGAAGGCTTGCCGTGAGTGGCCCAGCGGGTATGGCCGATACCGCAGGTAGCGTCGCTGTCGATATTGGAAAGCTCGCTCTCCAGGCCCGCAACCTTACCCACGCGGCGGATGACGTCGAGGTGAGCCGCGGCGCCCTCGCCCACCTCGAGCGCGACGCCCGAGGAGTCATAACCGCGATATTCCATACGCTTAAGGCCCGTGACCAGAATGTTCTTTGCAATATCAGAGCCGGTGTAGCCGACAATTCCGCACATAGGATAAATCCCTTCGCTCGCGTGACTGCAAAACGCCCACGCACGACGGGCGCTGAGACGTATAACGTCCGAGTATTGTACTCACACAAACGCAAGCTGATATACCAGAAGTGGTATCTTAAACTGGATACCACTCGATGCACACACCCTACCACCACAACGGTAACAGGCACCTTTGCTGTGGTTGACACTCCCCTAGGGACGCAGGCGGCGTTCGAGCCGATTGCCCAGGGCCGTGAGTGCCATAACAATGACGTAGTAGACCAAGGCCACCACTAAAAACGGTTCAAAGGCTCGATAGGTGAGCGCCTGCACGCTCTGGGCGGCGCGCATCATATCCATCAGGCCGATGGTTGCCACCAGCGAGGAGCTCTTGAGGACCGTGATCACTTCGTTGACCAGAGCAGGGGCAATCGAGCGCATCGCCTGCGGAACGATGATCTTGCGCATCATGGGAACATAGCGAAGCCCGATGGCCCGAGCGGCATCGTACTGCCCCCGGTCAACGCCCTCGATACCACCGCGCACCGTCTCGGACACCGTCGCTGAGCCGTTGAGCCCCAGCGTAATGGCACCGGCGGCAAACATCGAAATTTTGAAGCCCGTGAGCTGCGGCGTCGCAAAGTACGCCAAAAAAAGCAACACGATGAGCGGCACGCCGCGAAAGATAGAGGTGTAGAAGTTGAGCACCGCACGCAATGGGCGACAGGGCAAAACCTTGAGCACGGCAATGAGAAAGCCCAGGACGAGTGCTATGGCCAGCGCGGCGGCCGTCACCTGACAGGTCACGACCAGGCCGCTCATAAACATCGGTATATATGGTTCTAGCAGTTCAAACTTCATCAGCATGCCCTTGGCGCGCGCCTCACCGGCTCGCTATTTTCCGGCAACCGTCGACGTACCGGAAGCGGAATAGTCGCCGTTCCACATGAAGTCGGCGCCCACATACTGCTTGATGCAGTCATCGATGGTGCCGTCCTCGAGCATCTCGCCGATGCATTCGTCAAGCGCCGCGACAAATCCGGCACCCTTCTTGGCCATCAGGCGGTACACGCCCACGTGATCGCTCGTCTCGGAGCGATCGAGCAGGCCCAGCACCAGGCCCTCATTCGCATCGCGCATGGACTGGCCCTCGGCGCCGTCACACAGGTAGGCATCGATGCGCCCGGCGAGCACCTCTTGCAGGCACTGGTCGCCACCGTCGTACGTGTGAATATCAGCATCGGGCATGACCTTGGCGATGAACTTGTTCTGCACGGTACCGGTGGTGCAGGCGATAGACTTGCCGACGAGGTCCTCAACGCGCTTGACGGGATCGCCGCCGAGCGTGAGAACGCCCACAAGCGGCTGATAGTAGCCGCGCGTGAAGTCGTAGGTCTGCTCGCGCTCTTCGTTGGAGCTCATCGCCATGGTAAAGGCCTTGTCATCGCTCTGCACCGATGCAAGCGTGGCGGCAAAGTCCTGCGGCTCAAAGTCGTAAGAAAAGCCCAGGCGCGAGGCCATCTCGTCGGCAATGGCGATATCCAGGCCGACAACCTTCTGCTTGCCGTCCGACTGCGTCTCCAGATAGCGATAGGGCGCAAAGGCATCGTCGCCCACAAAGGTGAGCTTGGCGCCCTTGATATCGTCGCCCGCAACCGCGGCAGAACCGGCGGCAGAGCCCTTGTCAGCGCCACTGCCAGCGCAACCGCTCGCCGCAACCATTGCAGCACCGGCGATCAAACCCAGGAAATCACGACGAGAAACAGCGCGAGTCATACCAAAGCCTTTCAATCTACGATCAAAACGGCTTCTATTGTAGACACTCCACTGTCTAGCGAGCAGCCCAGCTGCGGCAAAACCACCACAAAGGGGACAGGCACCTTTGTGGTGGTTCGGGTGTCTGACAACAAGCTCCGCCGAAACGTCTCAATCTGTAACATCTGGGGCGCCGAAAGAGGGTTTGCTGTTACAGATCGAGATTTTCCGCCCGGCCCCGGCGATCTGTCTCAATCTGTAACAGGTAGGTCTTGTTTTGTCGTCCAGATGTTACAGATCGAGACAATTGAAGGGCCAGGCAACGCGACCACCGCAAAGGAGGCAGCGCGCTGCGCCACCCTTGCGGTGGTGTGGTCTGGACTCCGGTGTTTGCCCAGATAAAACCTGCCAAAATAAACCTGCCCCTAATTGGTAGGTTTTGACACCCTGGAAACGGGCGATGCTACAATCTGACTCGTACTTGAAACGCATCAAAGGGGCCGCTATGGCAAAGGTAAAAATCAGCGACGTCGCGCGCGAGGCAGGAGTCTCGCTGGGCACGGTATCCAACGCGCTCAACCACCCCGAAAAGCTGCGCCCCGAGACCCTCAAGCTCATCAACGAGACCATCAATCGCCTTGGCTACCTGCCCAACCAAAGTGCTCGTCAGCTCGCGGGCGGCGCCACCAAGTCCTTTGGCCTGGTCCTCCCCCGTCTCGACCATGGCTTCTCGCTCCAAATTGCCAGCGGCGCCCATAACGAGGCCCGCAAGCACGGCTATGACCTGCTCATCGCCAACGCCGATAACGACGACATCCTCGAGGACCACTACCTGCGCTATTTTATGGGCACGCAGATGTCCGGCGTCATGGTTCAGCCTATGGCGTCCCCCGATTGGCACCCCGCAATGACCAAGATGCCCGTGCCGATCGTCCATCTGGACATCCACTGCCCCGAACCCGGTTACTACGTGGCCGCCGACAACGAGGCGCAAGGGCGCATTATCGCCGAGCTCGCCATCACCCGCGGCGCGCGCCATATCACCGTTGTGGGCAGAGCGGCATTTATGCAGCTCACCCTGCGCGTACTTGGCATTCATAAGGCCCTCGTCCTGCATCCCGATATCAAAATTGAGGTCATTGACGCCGGAGAATGGAATACCGCTGCCGATGGTTACAGCATCGGCGCTAAGATTGCCGAGCGCTCTACCGGCGAGCGTCCCGATTTTGTCATCGGCCTTACCGATGTATTGGCCTCGGGCGTTATCTCGGCGTTGACCGACAAAGGCATCTCCGTCCCCGAACAGGTTCGCGTGGCCGGCTGCGACGGCAACCCGCTTGCATGGAGCGGGTCGGTCCCCCTCACCACGGTGGCACCCCCGGGCTACGAGATTGGCCGCAAGGGTGTCCAGCTGCTCATGGAGCAAATCGAGAACAAGGAGCCGGCAAAAACCAAGCACATCCGCATTGGTTCCGCAGCGAGAACCGTTACTGCGGTCACAGCCGCCGAGGACATCAACCGTCAGGAACTCGTGCGGCCGTTCCTCTTGGAGCGCGCCAGTACCCAGGCGAGCAGCCAAGCCGAAGCCACCGCCATCAACCTCGGCGCGTATCTATAGCACGTCGGCCAGTATGCCAAAACGCCGCTCAAGCAAAAGAGGCCCGACCATTGCCGGACCTCTTTTGCTTGAGCGCAAAGACGGCCAATTGCTCGTTTCAGCTCCGCAATTGTCTAGCGCACGGCCTTGACCGCCGCCGTCAGATCGAACAACGTATCGAGCACGGCCTCGCAGCCATCCACCACGTCCTGCGGCAGCGGCACGATATCGGGAACGGCAAAGACATGGCAGCCGGCCGTGATGCCCGAGACGCAGCCGTTGCGCGAATCCTCGACCACGGCACATTCCTCGGGAGCGAAGCCCGCGCGCTCGCAGGCAAGCAGGTACATCTCAGGGTTGGGCTTGCCGTGCACGACGTCCTCGCCGCAGGTCACCGTTTCAAACTTGTCAAAGAGGCCGACCATCTTAAGGTTGCGCTCCGCCGTAACGTGGCGTGACGACGTCGCAAGGCCCACGTGATAGCCCGCAGCCAGCAGCTCGTCTAGACACTCGGCGGCGCCGGCCTTAAGCTCCAGTTCGGTCTTGACTATCTCGTCGCGAATCTCCTTGTGGCGGACATAGATCGCCTCGGCGGTTTCGCGACTACCGTAATGTTCATCAAGGATGTCCATGACATCGGGCAGCGTGCGGCCGATAAACTGATGGATCAGAGCATCATCAATCGCGATCCCCAGCTCGGCAGCGCCCGCCTTCCATGCCTTGATGCCTAAACGCTCGGTATCGACCAGCGTTCCGTCCATGTCAAAAATAACAGCCTTGATCATATCGGCCCCCTCACCGGATTGCATTACTGCCACTCTACCGCACTTTACAAACTTGTATATAACGTATATAGCATATTGCACTTTCGTTACATAGGTAGAGGTCTTATGACAGGCAGCTCGGTAGGATTATAGTTTTCAACCGAGTACTCAATGGTAAGGATCGTTTCATGCTTTCAGACACTACTGCACCTGCAGAGGAGCTTCAGGACAAACTCGCGACGCTCGAGCAGTTGCTTTTGGCATACGGACGCGTCGCCATCGGCTTTTCCGGTGGCGTCGATAGCAGCTTTTTGGCCGCGGTCTGCGCCCGCATTATGCCTGCCAGCACGCTTCTCGTTCACCTCACCACGCCGCTCATCGGCACGCCCGAACAAACCTCGTTTGAGCGATCCGTTGACGGGCAAACCAATGAGGGGCCGCATTTTAAGCTCCCCGTGCTCAATCTTTCGGTCGATCAGCTGCAGCTCCCCCAAGTAGCCTGCAACGACGCCAATCGCTGCTACCACTGCAAGCAGGCCGGCTTTACCGCCATCGTCAACCACGCCAAGTCGCTCGGCTTTTCCACCGTCATCGATGGCAGTAATGCAAGCGATCGCGGTGACTACCGCCCCGGCATGCGCGCGGCAGAAGAGCTCGGCGTACGCTCCCCTCTCATGGAGGTCGGCTTTACCAAGAACGAAGAGCGCGAGCTGTTGCGTGCATGGGGCTATCCCGTTTGGAGCCTGCCGGCGGAAGCCTGTCTTGCCACGCGCGTCCCCACGGGCGAGGAGCTTACGCGCGAGAAGGTCGATTTGATCCGCGCCTGCGAGGATTACCTGCACGATCTTGATCTGGCACAGGTACGCGCGCGCTTGGTCGGCGGCTGCATGCATATCGAAGCCGCTCCCGCAGATGTCACCAAGATTGCCGCCCTCGGCGGTACCGCCGTCGATGCCGAAGGCAAGACCCCGCTGCCCGCCGCCATCGAGTCCGCGCTGCGCGAGCTGGGCTGCGGCCACATCTCCCCCGAGGTCACCCCCTACATCCACGGCAACATGAATCTTTAGGTTACGCCGTTTTACAAACGGCGTACCTGCTCAGCGCTGCGCGGGCTCCGGGCACGGCAATCTGACGTTCAACTTCACGGGCGCGACCAAAAGGTCAGCGCCCGCTTGTTTCACGTCACCTTACCGCACCCGGAGCCCGCTCGCTCGCATATGCTCAACCTGCACTGCGTTAACTGACCTACCAAAAAGGGACAGGTTTATTTTGGCAGGTTTTATCTGGGGAAATATCGCGAGACACTCGCCCCTCCAGCACCCATCTGGCCTCGAGAGACACTAGAGAGGCGACCCGGCTGCATCTACTTCTTCCGATAGCGGCGGTTGCGGCTCGTCGACGAACCCATTACTTCGATGAGTCCTTTATCCGCCATTTTTGGCAGATGGTAGCGGACGGACGAAATTTTGACCCCCGATGCAACCGCTATTTCTCGCGCCGTCATATCCACTTCGGCGCTGAGAGCCTCCAGAATCCTATCCGCTGTCGAAGCTGACGATTCTCTGCTCATATCGATAATCTCAAACGTGTCTTTGCCACATTTTGACAGGGCATGTTTATCTACAAGGTCCCCGCAGATCAGACGAATGTCATCCGAATCCCACTTCAGGGCCTCTCGTATTTTTTGAACATCGCATACGCACCCATGCTCCCGCATAAACATGAGCAATGTTTCTTCGCGATCCGTCAGCTCGGCGCCCACATGGCTCTGAATCCACGTGCGGTTTTCAGCAAGCTCCGCCCCGTGCCGGGAAAGCAGCACCGTAAACGAATCGGCCTTAACGATAAATTTCGGCCTGCCAAGCGAACGAGACTCCATCTCGCGAATCATAGCCGGGATACCAGATCCCTGGCTTTCCGCAACGGCCCCCTCGGCATGCTCTAACGGCGTCGCCCCCATTAGGCTCATGAGCTTTGGGTTTCGGCAGCGCGATTCCCCGTCTGCAAGATTGTCCACCGTCTTTCCGCCCCAAAGCCCGCCAGGGTTTTTGATCTCTATTCTGTCTGGATAGATATCGACACTCACGGCCTGCCCCACAAACATGGGCGAATATTCTCGATGGATGCAGGCATTTGCCAAGGCCTCGCGCAAAACCTCCTGGGGAACTTCCCAATCCTCCCTTCTGCCAGCGCCTTGCACTATCGTCGCTTTGCGCAAGTTTCGTCCAATCGCGGCAAGGGCATCTTCGATGCAAGCCGGAATCGGGCCATCGCACAACTGGCGGTCAATAAACCGGGGTTGCCCGGGTGCAGATTTTTCCACATCGGAATGAACGGCGACATCGATCATCAGTTTGGGATAGAACTGCTGGGGGTAAATTCCCGCCGACAGAAGCCCCGCGAGCTTCACGGCACCATCCTTTGTAGTGATATTGAGTCTGACCAGCTGCTTTTCCAGCGTATCGGCCCCGCGCAAAACGCGCGGGGTCTGCAGCCGGCGATTTGCGATAATAGACCGCACGACATCTGGATCCAAATCCTCGACCGTTGCCTCCGAAACCACCGTGCCGTCTGCATCGCTCGGAAGCAACGCACTCTGCAGCTCATATAGCTCAGCGGGTGACATCTTGATATCTTTATCATCCACGCGCTTGTAGCTACCGTTCTGCACGCCGCGCGCGCCGATATAGCAAGGCTTCGCTTTAAGCTCAAGTTCAAAGATGCGCACCAGAAGCACCTGGAGCCCGTCGACCTCGCCTCGATCAAGCTCGTACCGCGGCGCATGGGTCACCACTGCCGCTGAGCCTCCGTCTCCGATACCCGAAACAAACTGATCGCGCACCCTATCGATAGCAAAGTTAGCCGAAGGAACAAATCCTTCGGCTTCGTTCAGGCCCAAAATAATGAGCCCACCCGCAGTGTTCGCAAAAGCGCTCACTGTCTCCCATACGTCTGCGCTCAATTTATTCGTGCAGGCTTTAACTTCTACCGATGCGTCATCAGTCCCCCGCCTGCGAAGGCACTCAACGATAAGGCCAAGAGGTTCATCCAGCAGCATCGGAATTCCGTCTCTCTAAAACGATAGATTTATCTCTCTAAAGTATAGTATATCTCTCTAACTTTAGAGAGATAGGCATCTTATTTTAGAGAGAAATTTAGAGAGATGCATCAAATTCACTGCTAGATTTCCTAATGTTATCTCTTTAACTGACCTTCTCTTTAAAGAGATATTTAGAGAGACGAGCGCAATCTCTCTAATCAAGGGCTCCACTCTTTAAGGTGCACACTTCCTAACCGTACCCTATGTTGCGGTGAAATAACTCACGATTAGTCTGCCAAAAAGGGACAGGTTTATTTTGGTAGGTTTTATCTGGGGAAACGCCGACTGATTCCATGTATACAACCGCCGCAGCTCCATATGCGGCAAATGAATCGGTAGCGTTTGTCCCAAATCTTGAGTATTTGTTCGACAGAACGGCCCCTGCCGGCTCCTGCTAGACTGGTAGGCCCCAACCGTCCATCCAGGAGCCTCAATGTCGCGCAAGTCCGCCTATAAGCAAGTGCTTTCCATCGGCACCGCCGTGGTGCTGGGATTTGCGTTGTTCACAGGGTCACTGGACGGGGCGCCCAGACTGCTCTCGCCGCAAAGTGATGAGCAGGCAGCGGCCCTGGCCGAAAAGCAAGACGAGAGCCCCAGCCGAACCGAAGACGAGGCGGACCTGGTCGCTCGACTCGAATCGGGAACAGCGAGCTCCTCGGACTCCCAAAATAGCCAAGACTCTGGCGATGGCTCCGATTCCGCCGCAACCGACACCGGTGGCGACGCCTCCGCGGACAGTGCCGCCACCCCTATCGACGAGGTCGAAAACCCCGATCTCGACCGCGCCCGCGGCGTATATCTCAGCAGCATTCCCGACTACGCCGGCAACCCCTACGTTGCCCTGCGCGCCGACAGCACGCACCCGCTCGGCACGCCGTCATTCACGCTCGATGAATACGAGCGCGCCGCAGAAGAGGGCTGCTTTAAGAAGTTCTCCAAGCTCGACAGCTTGGGCCGCACCCGCAAAGCGCTCGCCTGCGTGGGCCCCGAATCGCTTGGTCAAGGCGAGCGCGGCGATATCTCGCGCATCCACCCCGCCGGTTGGCACCAGCAGCGCTACGACTTTATTCCGGGCCAGAGCCTCTACAACCGCTGCCACCTTATCGCCTGGTCGCTCTGCGGCGAAAACGCCAACCGCAAGAATCTCCTCACCGGCACGCGCTATCTCAACGAGACAGGCATGCTACCGTTTGAAGAGCAGGTTCTCAACTACATCCGCGAAACGGGCAACCACGTGCTCTACCGCGTCACGCTCATGTATAACGAAGAGGAACTTGTCTGCCGTGGCGTGCGCCTTGAGGCGCAATCGGTCGAGGACCATGGCAAGACCCTCTGCTTCCACGTGTACTGCTACAACCTGCAGCCGCACGTGCAGATCGACTATGCCACCGGCCGCAACCAGGCCTCGGGAGACTAGGGCCGACCGCGCCGCCCGTAACCCAAAAAATGATCCGTTTTCCTCCGTCCTCAAGGGATCAAATAAGGCCGCCCCGGTTACCCAGGGCGGCCTTTTCGTCAGCACCTACATTGCAGGCAAAACCACACGTTACTTAGCGCGGCCCTCCTCATAGCGCTCGACCAGCTTGGCCTGAACGTCATAAGGCACCTGCTCATAGCCCGCGGGCTTCATGGTAAAGTCGCCCGTGCCG
The DNA here is from genome assembly GCA_958435945.1 of uncultured Collinsella sp. Taxonomy (GTDB): domain Bacteria; phylum Actinomycetota; class Coriobacteriia; order Coriobacteriales; family Coriobacteriaceae; genus Collinsella. The sequence continues at coordinate 99,926 of CAUBIC010000005.1, forward strand.
CGCGTGATAGAACGCAGGCGCGTCGAGTAATCCGTCAGCTCGGCGAGAGGCGCCTGGGCAATGACCACGGTGTCGCCGCGCTCATCGGTCTCCATGCCCGTCACGCGACCGCGCGATGCCGAGATGTCGCCCATCACGGCGCCGGCGTAGCTCTCGGGAATAGTCACCGTGATTTCCTCGATGGGCTCCAGCACCACCGGGTCGGCATCGGCGCATGCCTTGCGCAGGCCGATGCGAGCCGCCGCGCGGAACGCCATCTCATTGGAGTCGACGCTGTGATACGAGCCGTCGTACACAGCCACGCGAATGCCCGTGAGCGGATAGCCGGCAATGATGCCGTCCTTCATGGTCTCCTGGACGCCCTTGTCCACGGCGGGGATGAGCGAGCGCGGGATGCGACCACCCACGACCTCGTCCACAAACTCATAGCCATCGCTCGTGCCGTCGGGCCCAATGAGTGGCTCAACGCGCAGCCAGCAGTCACCATACTGGCCGGCGCCGCCTGTCTGCTTCTTGTGGCGGCCCTGGGCACTTGCCGTACGGCGAATGGTCTCACGATACGGAATGCGGATCGGCACGCTCTTGGCCGCGACCTTGGTACGGTCCTCAAGGCGATTGAGCAGGACCGAAACCTGTGCCTCGCCCACGGCGGAGATGATAGTCTGGCCCGTCTCCTCGTCGCGGTCGATGCTCATAGTCGGATCGGCCTTGCAGGCCTTCTCGATAAACGTGTAAAGCTTTTCCTCATCGCCGCGATTCTCGGCCTCGATGGCGATGCGGTACTGCGAGTTGGGGAACTTAAACGCCGCAGCCTCGACCTTGCCGGTAATCGAGAGCGTATCACCCGTCTCGGCAGCCAGCTTAGGCGCTACGATGATGTCGCCGGCATAGGCGTGGCCGACCTCGGTCATGTCGCGGCCGCACATCACATACAGGTGAGCCAGACGATCGCTCTTGCGGGTGCGCGCGTTGATCAGCTCAAGGCCCGGCTCAAGCGTGCCCGTCAGCACCTTGATAAAGCTGATACGACCCTGCTGCGGATCGACCAGCGTCTTAAACACAAACGCCACCGGGCGGTCATCGTCGCTCGAAATCTTGAGCGAATCACCGTCGATGAGCGGCATCTCGCCGTAGTCGGTCGGCGCCGGGAAGTACGTTGCGATGTCGTCCATCAGCGAGTTGACGCCCTGCTCCTTAATACAATCGCCCGCAAAGACCGGCACAAAGATGCGCTCGGCGATCGCTTTCGACAGCAGGCCTTCGAGCTCCTCCTGCGTCAGCGTCTCCTCGCCTTCCAAGTACTTCATCATCAGCTCGTCGTCAGCCTCGGCCACCAGCTCGCACAGATGGTCATGGGCTTCCTCAGCCTGGGCACGATACTCCTCGGGAATCTCCGACTCAACGGCTTCGGTGCCGTTGCAATGGCGCGCCTTCATGCGCACCAGGTCGATGATGCCGTCAAAGTCCTCGCCCTCGCCCCAGGGAAGGGTCACGGCGCCCAGGCGCGTGCCAAAGCGCTCCTGCAGCAGTTCCATGGTGGTCGTAAAGCTGGCCTCGGAGCGCGACAGGTGGTTCACGAACACTGCACGCGCCAGGCGCAGGTCCTCGGCAGCATACCAGAGCTTAACCGTCGTAGGCTGCGGACCGGCCTCAGCGTCGACCACAAACAGAGCCGTCTCGCAGACGCTCATAGCGGCAAAGGCGTCGCCGATAAAATCGGGGTAGCACGGGGCATCGAGCACGTTGATGCGCGCGCCCTTCCAGTCGATCGGCGCAATGGTCGTCGAGATGGAGAATGAACGCTTGACCTCTTCGGGGTCATAGTCGAGCGTGGGCTTGGTGCCGTCGTGGCCGCCCAGGCGGGCGGTCTTGCCGGAAAGGTGGAGCATGGCCTCGGCGAGTGAGGTCTTGCCCACCCCGCCTTGGCCTACGAGCACCACGTTCCTTACGTTACCGGTCTTGGGAGCACCCATGATGACCTCCTTGCAGGGCCGCGCGCAATGCGCGACGCCAACGGGGAGAGTTCGCGGTCGGTGCCATCCCGGGAGCAGCATGGTCGGCAGCCGAGCCGACTCACCCTCCAAATGTCCTATGCCACCACCCTACCCTCACGGGTGACTGTCCATGCACACCTTTCGGCGCACGTATGAATACAGGCGGCGAGAGGAAGGAGAACGTACGCGAGGCGATTATTGGACCCCGCCGATGCAAATAAAATGCCGCCGCAGGCCGTAAGACCTGCGGCGGCATCGCCTCAAATTAATAGTTGAGTAAATAGATGAGCCTACCCCTCGATACGGCTCAAGAACTCACGGGTGCGTTGCTCACGAGGATGATCGATAACCTGCTCGGCAGGACCCTCCTCGACAATGCGGCCTCCGTCCATAAAGACCACGCGGTCGGCAACATCGCGCGCAAACTGCATCGCATGGGTCACGATCACCATCGTCATATTCTGCGCCGCCAGGTCTTTAATGACACGCAGCACCTCGGCCGTTAGCTCGGGATCGAGCGCCGAGGTCGGCTCGTCAAAGAACAAGATCTCCGGATCGAGCGCCAAGGCGCGGGCGATACTCACACGCTGTTGCTGACCGCCCGAAAGCTCGCAAGGCACCTTGTTCTCGTTGCCCGCAAGCCCCATCTGCGCGATCAACTCACGTGCGCGTGCCTCCGCCTGCTCGCGCGGGCGCTTGAGCACACGAATCGGAGCGTCGGTAATATTTTTCATCACGGTATAGTGCGGAAACAGATTGTAGTTCTGAAACACCAGGCCAAATCGCGAGCGCGCCCGCTTGGGCACGTCGCCTTTCGCATATACCGCACCCGACCCCGTGTCCGTCGCAACGGCAAGGTCGCCAAACGAAAGCGAGCCACCGTCGAGTGCCTCGAGCAGCGTAGCGCAGCGCAGCAGCGTTGACTTACCGCCGCCTGAAGGCCCGATAATCGCTACGACCTCGCCACGCTTTACCTCGAGCGAGATATCCTTGAGCACCTCATTGCCACCAAACGCCTTGCGCGCGTTCGATATTTTCATTACCGTTCCGGACACGGGAACCTCCATGTGTTTAAAAAGTCAGCGAGCGTGTGACTGGCGAGACAATGTGCTCCGAAAGAGGAGCGCCGCGTACTTCTGTACGCAAGCGACGGCTTGAGGAGCAGATTGGCCGTCAGGCACGCGCGCAGCGTCGAGCAGTCCGCCGTTCGCTAGAACGGCGGAACGATCTAGTCATGGTAGTAATCCAATTTTGTCTCGGCGGCGCCCAGCAGCATCTCGACGACGAAGTTAAAGACCCAGTAAATCAGCGCCGCGATCGCAAACGGCACCATGCTCACCTGCGAGGCGACCAGCGCCTTAGCCGTCGAGAACATCTCCCCCACGCCGATGGCAAACGCCAGCGACGTGTCTTTGACCAGCGTGATGATCTCGTTGCCCATCGCCGGCAAAATGCGTTTGGCAACCTGCGGCATCACGATGTACAAAAACGTCTGCAGGCGCGAGTAGCCCAGCACCTCGGCGGCCTCATATTGACCGCGCGGAATCGACTGCAGGCCCGAGCGATAGATCTCGGCAAAGTAGCCGGCGTAGTTGATGATGAACGCCACAACGCACGCCGTCCACTTGGAATCGGGCGTGAGCGAGATACCGAACACGTAGTACGGGGCAAAGTAGATGGCAAACATCTGCAGCATGAGCGGCGTACCGCGCATCACCGAAATATAGATGCGCGCAATCCAACGCAGCGGCGCGACCTTGCTCATGCGCATAAACGCCACGGGGATCCCCAGAGGAATCGACCCGAGCAGCGTCAGTACAAACAGCTGCAAACTGACCAAGAATCCCTGGCCAAGCATCTGCATCATGACCTGAATAGACAACCCAAGCTCTCTTTCACAGTAACAGAACAGCAGGTGTTAATTGAAATAGGCACAGTGCCCAAGATTGCGAGCGACAAGCCCGACGAAGCGTACTTTGGTACGCGAGGAGGGTTGGAGCCGCAAGGTTGGGTGCTGTGGCTATTTCAAAACCCAGTTGTCGAAGGATAGACCGTAGCTCGTATACTTGTCACACAGGTCCTTAACCGTGCCATCCTCGTAGAGTGCCTTGAGCGACTCGGTCACGGCGTCGGCCGACTTGGTGTCGCCCTTCTTAAAGCCAACGGCGTAGTGCTCGCTGGACAGCGGCTCATCAAGCTGCGTATAGGCATCGGGCTTGGCGGCAAGCTGATACTGAGCGATCGAGAGGTCACAGGCGACGGCATCGACTGCACCACTCTCGAGCTGCATAAACGCCGTGTTGTACTCACCGATGGTATCGAGCGTGGCAAACGTCGCGGCCAAATCCTTCTGGTCGCCCTCGAGCACATCCTGTGCAGCGGAATCAGTCTGGGTAATGACGGTCTTGCCGGCAAGATCGTCCCAGCTCTTGATGCCCGCATCCTTCTTGACCACCAGCACCTGCTCGTTGAGCATGTACGGCTCGGAGAACGTGTAGTCGTCCTCGCGGCCCTCCATGGTAAAGCCGTTCCAGATGCAGTTGATGGCGCCCGAGTTGAGCAGCGTATCCTTGGCGTCCCAGTCGATGGCCTCGTATTTGACCTCCCAGCCCTGCTTATCGGCAACAGCCTTGGCCAAATCGAGATCATAGCCGGTGTACTCGCCATCGTCGCCCACAAAACCATACGGAGGGTAGGACTTATCAAAGCCCACCACAAGCTTCTTGGACTCTGCAGTGCCCTTCACATCCTTGGCCGCGGCAGAGCCAGCAGCGGAGCCCTTGCCGGCACCACCGCCGCAGCCGACAAGACCAAGGCCAAGCACCGTGGCAAACGAGCCGGCTAGACCAACAAACTGACGACGAGACATATCGGTATTCATGGTATTCCCCCTTGATGGCACTTTAGTTAAGTAAAGTGAGTCATGTAACGTTCAGAATCATACACTTTAGCGTGATAGAGCACAAGGCGAGTTTGCCCGCGCGTGAGGGGTGTGGGGGTTAAGTTTCCTGCTCTACAGTCCTGCTCACGACGGAGGCCACATTAAGTGGCCTCCTGTTCGTGCGGAACTCGCGATAAACTTAACCCCCACACCCCTCACGCGGCGGGCAACCGTCGTTGGGCTTATCACTGACACGAATAAACCGCTTGTATATCGTCTGCTGGCTTGGCACGGTACAATACTTGCAGCTTTAATTCATGAATTAGTGGAGTTATTGATGGCAGAATCTCGTGCGGAGCGTAAGGCTCGTCGTGCTTTGATCGAGGCGGCTGAGGGGTTGGAAGAGAAAAAATCTTCTAAGAAATCCAAGTCGCCTCAGGACGCGAAGGGTAAGTCGGCCAAGGGCAAGGCTAAGGCCAAGCGTCCCGGCTCTCGTCGGAGCGGGGACAAGGCATCTCAGACTCGCTCCAAGCGTTCGCATAAAGATCAGGTTTCACCTGCGCGTAAGGCTGTGGACCCCAAGTCTCCCTGTTCCATCATGAAAGCCTGCGGTGGGTGCACAGCACTCAATCGTCCTTATAAGAAGCAGCTCGCCGCCAAGCAGACTGCTATGGAGGAGCTTTTTGCCTCGCTTTGCGAGCGTGAGGGCATTGCTGTCGACCCCATTCGCGGTATGGGAGTCACCCTGGGCGACCCAGGCAAATATCCTGCGCCACGCGGTTTTCGCCATAAGGCCGCCACTCCCTTTGCCCCCGGCAAAGAGGGCTCTGTTCGATGCGGCTTTTTTGAACGTGGCACGCACAGAATCGTTGCTGTTCCCGAATGTCCTGTCGAGGCGCCAGGTGCCCGTCAGATTCTCAACGGCATCGCACGCGAAGCTGAGCGGTTGCATATTCCCGCCTTTAATGAGGACAAGCATCTTGGTTTGCTTCGCTATGCCGTCGTCCGCTGCGGTTGGCGTACCGACCAGGTCATGGTTACGCTCGTGACCGCCCAGCGTGACTTACCGCATGCGCAGGAGTTCTTTGAGGCTGTCGCCGCACTCAATCCGCACATCGTCACCGTTGCCCAAAACATCAACGGACGTCCCGGTAACGCCATCCTCGGCGAGGAAACCCGCATTGTATATGGCGCCGAGTGCATGCGCGACCAGCTGCTCGGTTGCGAGTTCGATATCTCCCCCACCGCGTTCTATCAGACCAATCCGCAGCAGACCGAGCTGCTCTATCAGTTCGCTATCGACGGCATGGATCTGCACCAGGGCGATGTGCTTATGGATGCCTACTGCGGCAGCGGCACCATCGGTCTTTGCGCAGCTAAAGATGCCCAGAACAAGGGCATCGGCATCATGCTGCTCGGCGTAGAGCGCAATCCGGCGGGCATTGCCGACGCGCGCCGCAATGCCGAGCTCAACGGTCTTACCCGCAGCGCCTGGTTTATGGCCGACGATGCCACCGATTACATCCTAGATGCCGCCGACAACAGCGAGCGCATCGATGTCCTTTCCATCGACCCGCCGCGCGCCGGCTCTACCCCCGAGTTCCTCGAAGCTGCCTGCGCACTTAAGCCGCGCCGCATCACCTATATCAGCTGCAACCCCGTGACCCAGGAGCGCGACCTGCACCAGCTCCTCGACGGAGGCTATCGCCTGCTCAAGATCACGCCCGTCGACATGTTCCCCCATACCGACCACACCGAAACCGTAGCGGTCCTCGAACGCCGCTAATTCTCCGGCACAAGAAAGGGGGCGACCCGTCTGGGCCGCCCCCTTCGCTTGGTTTATAAACTCCGCTACATCCCCTTGCGCAGATCGCACACACCGGCTGCCGCCATCTCGCGCAGCAGCGTCTCGCGGTCGCGCGTCACGATCAAATCCAGCGGGAAGTGAATCTCGTCGAGCATCTTGCGCGCGTGATCGAGCTTGCCAATGGCCATGCCAATGTGGGCATCGGTCGATACGCCAATACCCACGCCCAGCTCGGCGCAGCGCTCGGCGATCTTGCGGCATACGGCCCAATGCTCAGTGTCGACACCGTGTTCAAGACTATGGTTGTTGATCTCGATAATCTTGTGCTTGGCCTTAGCCGCCAACAGCACCTCGTCGATATCGAACGGCACGCCCGAGCGCCCCGCGTGACCCAGCATGAACACCTTGGGGTGCTCCAGGGCGTTGATATACATCTCGGTCGTCTGGGCCATCGTCGCGCCCTCAGCAATCTGCGGATTATGCACGCTTGCAACCAAATAATCCAAATTACGCGTAACCAAATCGAACAACGAATGCTGACGGCTGTACGAATCGCCAGCAATATCGAGCGTGACAGGAGTGTCCTCGCCAAACAGGCTTCCGTCCAGCGAAACGATATCGGCCTCGGCACCACGCAGCACCAGCACGCCGCTCCAAATGCGCGGCCAGATATCCTGGTTGATAAAGAACTGGTAACTGCGCAGGTCATTAGGGCAAGCCGTAACCATAGAGCTCAAATGGTCGGCAGATCCGAGCACCTGCAGACCACGCTCTGCCGCCCAGTACACATTCTCCTCAATGGTCGAATATGCATGCGCAGAGAACATCGTATGGGTATGAATGTCACAAGAAAGCAGGTAGGGCATCGGGTCTCCTTATCTGGCATGGCCGTCGCTTATATTCATTGTACGCATAGCCTTCGATAGTCGTAAAACCACTCCATCCCAACGACACAACGTCCATGACAACGGGGTCCGGCTTAACACCAAACCCCGTTTCACGTAAAACATTGTAGGCAGAGCGCTTTACTTTTAACGATACTCGTCCGCCAACTGTTTCCAAGCGGGTAGCGAATTGATGATCGTTTCGTAACTTACGCAATAGCCCAGGCGGAACCAACCCGGCATACCAAAGCTGTCCGAGGGAACCGCAAGCAACTCATACTTCTTTGCGCGCTCGCAAAACGCATTCGCATCGGGCTCGAGCGCCTTCACCCACAGGTAGAAAGCACCGTCCGGCTCAACATAGGTATAGCCGTAGTCCTCCAAGGCGTCAGTGAGCGCTGTGCGGTTGCGGGCATAGGCATCGATGTCGCTCGGCTCATCGATGCAATCGATAATCACGCGCTGGAAGAGCGCCGGTGCGCATACAAAACCCAGCGTACGGGCAGCACCCGCAACAGCCGGCATCAGACGCGCAGCCTGTGGATTGGTGTTGGGAACCAAGATCCAGCCCACGCGCTCACCAGGCAACGACAGCGACTTAGAATACGAGTAGCACACCACAACGTTCTCGTAGATTGAGGGCACCCAAGGCACCTCGGCACCGTACACGATCTCGCGGTACGGCTCATCCGAGATGAGCATAATCGGATTCTCGGGATCGCGCTGAGCGTTGACCTCGCGCAAAACACTGGCCAGTCGCGTCAGCGTGTCGCGCGTATAAACGGCACCAGTCGGGTTGTTGGGCGAGTCGATGATGACGGCCGCCGTCTTTTCGCTGATCGCCTTGAGCACGTTGTCCACGCTCAGTTGGAACGTGTCTTCATCGGCGAGCGCCTCGACACACGTGCAGCCGGCCTTCTCAATCCACACGCGATACTCCGGGAAGTACGGGGCGATAACAACAACCTCATCGCCCGGGTTCGTAACGGCGTTGAGCGTGCAGGTGAGCGAAGCCGCGGCACCCACCGTCATAAAGACGTCCTTGCCCTCATAGCTCGTGCCAAAGCGACGGTTGAGCGATTCGGCGACGGCCGCTCGACATTGCGGCAGGCCCGGTGCGGGGGTGTAGCCGTGCAGCTGGTCGCTCGGCAGCTCCAAGGCCTTCTTAATGGACTCAGCCACAGCAGCGGGCGCCGGAACACTCGGGTTGCCCAGCGAAAAATCGAATACGTTTTCCGCACCGATCTGTGCCTTGCGCTCAAGACCATAGCTAAAAATCTCGCGGATGATGGAGCTTTCCGCACCGCGAGCATACATAGTTTCGTTGATCATCTGTTCCCCTTTCGCATAGGCGCTATTGTACGCTTTAGTCGAGCAAAGTGCCGCAGTAATGTTGATTGGGGACAGACTTAAATGCGCGAAAACGCACATTTAAGTCTGTCCCCAATCAACAGATGGCCCCATATCGCTCAAAAGAAAAAGCCTCCGCAGGTTTCCCCGCGGAGGCTTTCACCACAAAGACTATTTGTCGTCGTCGGCACCGGCATTGGCGGCACGGTCATCGCCGGCATCATCGGATGCGACTTCGGCATCCTCCTGCATGGCCGCCTGCGCAAAAGCTGCGGCATCAGCCGCCAGCTCCTCCTCGCTCATACGAGGCATGCGCTTTTTGGTCGGCATGCCGGCCGCCTTGGCGTTGCGCTCCTCCTTGGCCGCCAGGATATCGCCCTCGCGCTCAAGGTAGGCATCCCACTCGTTGTCGAGCAGGGCGTTCACGGCGTCGCCCTCGACGGTCTCGCGCTCAAGCAGCACCTTCGCCATCAGATCGAGTTGATCGCGACGGGCATCCAGAATCTCGACCGCACGGCGATGGGCTTCGCGCATGATGCGCTGAACCTCGATATCGATGCGGCGTGCCGTCTCCTCGGAGTAATCCTGGTGATCGGCGTAATCGCGACCAAGGAACACCTGATGCTGTGCCTCGCCAAACACCTGCGTGCCCAGCTCCTCGCTCATGCCCAAACGCGTAACCATCTCGCGTGCCATCTTGGTCGCGCGCTCCAGGTCGTTGCTCGCGCCCGACGTGATGTCATCGCACATGAGCTCCTCGGCAACGCGGCCGCCCAAGAACACGGCGAGCTCGTCGAGCATCTCGTTCTTGGTCTTGAGGAAGTGATCCTCCTGTGGAAGCTGCAACGTGTAGCCCAGAGCCTGGCCGCGGCTGACAATCGAAATCTTATGAACCGGGTCGGAGTGCTCCAAGATGTGACCCACCAGGGCGTGACCGCTCTCGTGGTAGGCAATCGTGGTGCGCTCGGCTTCGGTCATCACGCGACCCTTGAGTTGCGGTCCGGCAATCACGCGCTCCATCGACTCCTCGACCTCGTCCATCGAGATCACGGAACGATGACGGCGAGCGGCCAGCAGCGCAGACTCATTGAGCAGGTTCGCCAAATCGGCACCGGTAAAGCCAACGGTCATCTGGGCGAGCTTCTCAAACTTAACGTCCTCGTCCATCGGCTTGTTCTCGGCATGCACGCGCAAGATCTGCTCGCGGCCCTTTACGTCCGGACGGTCGACCGTAACCTGGCGGTCAAAACGGCCGGGACGCAGCAATGCCGGGTCCAGAATATCGGGACGATTGGTTGCTGCGATCAGGATGACCGACTCGCTTTCCTCAAAACCATCCATCTCGACCAGCAGCTGGTTGAGCGTCTGCTCGCGCTCGTCGTGGCCGCCGCCCAGACCGGCTCCGCGCTGACGTCCCACGGCATCGATCTCGTCAATAAAGATGATCGACGGAGCCTGAGACTTGGCCTCCTTAAAGAGGTCGCGCACGCGGCTGGCACCGACACCCACGAACATCTCGACAAAGTCAGAACCAGAGATGCTAAAGAACGGCACGCCCGCCTCGCCGGCAACGGCCTTGGCCAGCAGCGTCTTACCGGTACCCGGAGGGCCCACCAGCAAAACGCCGCGCGGGATCTTGGCACCCAGTTTGCGATAGCGGTCCGGATCGCTTAGGAAGTCGCGGATCTCCTCGAGCTCCTCGACGGCCTCGTCCACGCCGGCCACGTCCTCGAACTTAACCTTGGGACGCGTAGCCTCGTTGGTCTTGGCATTGGTCTTGCCAAACTGCATGTTCCTGTTATTGGCGCCCATCATCTGGCGCATAAAGTAGAACATGATGGCGATCAGGGCGATCGTCGGCAGCACGCTCATCGCCAGGTCGCCCCAAAAATCGGGATCGTTGGTGTTGACGATGTACTTGGTATCGGGGTGCTCCGCCATAAGCTCGGCAAGCGAATCGGAGCCGACATAGGTCGAGGAAAAGCTCTTGAGCTCGCTCGTATCGCCCTTGTCCTTTTTTGTCTTCCAGTAATGACCCGCCACGCTTCCGTCTTGAACCGTATAGGTCAAATCTTCGACGCGATCCTGCTTAATGGCGCTGACCATCTCGCTCGTCGCGAGCTTAACGGTATTGCTGGAGCTGGCAAAACCGGAGCCCATATTAAAGAAGGCATAGCCCAGAAGCGCGCAAGCCAAAAGAAAATACAGCCAGCCCGTACGCGTGGGCTTCTTGCCTCCGGGCATCCCCGGGATCTTAGGCTCCCGGGGAGTCTGGGAATTGTTGTCGTTACGGTCGTCGGGCATCTTACGAATAAACCTCCGGTTTCAAAATGCCCAGATACGGAAGGTTGCGATAGCGCTCGGCATAGTCGAGGCCGTAGCCCACCACAAAGGCATCGGGGCAATGGGTTCCAACATACTTGGGCGTGATGGCCGAGGTGCGGTCCTCAACGTCCTTCCACAGGAAGGCAGCGACCTCCAGCGAGGCGGGCTTGCGGCTCTCAAGGTTCTTCATCAGGTACTTGAGGGTCAGGCCCGAGTCCAGAATGTCCTCGACGATCAGCACGTCGCGACCACGGATGTCGATATCCAGGTCCTTAATGATACGCACGATGCCCGAAGACTTCACACCGTCGCCATAGCTCGAAACAGCCATGAAATCGATGTTGGTCGGCAGCTCGATCTTGCGCATCAGGTCGCCCATAAAGACAACGGCGCCGCGCAGGACCGCGATCAACACCAGATCCTTACCAGCGTAGTCGCGCGTAATCTCCTCGCCCAGGCGAGAAACGATACCTTCGATATCCTCCTGCGTAAACAGAACCTTCTCGATATCCGGATGTTGAGAAGCCATGACAACCCTTTCTTGTGCTTAATCGCCCACACACCGCCGTATGGACGCGAACTACACATTCTAGCAGCGCACGGGGTATATTTTCCAGCCCGCGCATCATCAGCGCGGGAATACCGTCAACGCCGCACAGAAAAGCTGGTACGAGGGGCTAATCCGCGTCAACCACGCGAAGCAGATAGGCCACACGCGTCGCCGCCGTGCACTTAAAGCGTTCGTCCGCGCGAACTCCGGCGACCCACACCACGGCACCTCCCGGCGCCGTCCTCACCATGGGCACGCCGGCGCGCTCGGAAACGGGAATGCGAGCCTCTCCTAGCAAGTCGGATACCTTCTTGCTTCGGCCACTCATTCCTAACGGGCACATCACGTCTCCCGGCGCGGGACCGTCCACCCACAGGCGCGCCAATCGCGCCTCGGCAGGGATCTCGCCACGCGAGCCCGCCAGGATCCGCTCACTATCGCTGTCGGCAAAACCCAGGGCAGCCGCATCTACCAAAGCTGCCACTTCCCCGGCAGCCGCAAGCTCACGGGCGCGGCGCACGATATCGCATCCCGGTTCAACGGCCATCGGCTCTGCGACCAGCATACGTCCCCCGCCCAACGGCAAACGACCGGGTACGGTAACCCAGTCCGCGACCAGGCCCTCGCGAGCCACCGGAGCCTTAAACGCCAGCATGCCAAATTCGACGCGTGCGTCAATCCCCGCCGGAAGCGTGACCGAGCCTGCGCCCTCGGCAACGCAGGAAAGGACTCGCTCCACATGTCGCATCTCTGGACGAGCGTCCGGATCGATGCGTTTGATCGCCAGTCGCACGATGCGCCGCGCGATTACCACCTCGGCCGCAGCAAGGCGTCTGGCATCGAGCACTAACGCACCCGCCGCCTGCTTGCGCAGGCAGCTTCGAAACGCCTGTGCCGACAGCTGGGATAGAAACGCATCTTCGTCACCAAGGATCTCGCAGGCGGCGCCAATCGTCTTGCACACGCTCGCATTACGCTGTGCCACCACTGGCATTACCCGATGGCGCACGTAGTTTCGCAGATACGAGATATCCTCATTGCTCTCGTCCTCACGCCACGGCTGACCATGTACCTGTAGATAGCCCACGAGCTCGCCATGAGTTAGGTCGAGCAAGGGGCGCACCACGATATTCCTCCGGCGAGGAATGCTCGATAAGCCAGCGGGCCCTGAACCCTTAATCGCGTTCATCAAAAACGTTTCCGCGCGATCCGAAGACGTGTGCGCGGTGCAGATACGAGCCGCCGTTCGCGGTGCCCCCGTCTGGGCGCAGAGCTCGCGAACATACCTCCGCGCCGCGGCATAGCGCACCTCGCGGGCCGCGGCCTCAATATTGCCCGACTCCCCATCAAAATAAGCGTGCTCCACGCACAGCGGTAAACCATATTTCGCGCAGAGCTCACGCACAAAGGCCTCGTCGCCATCGGACGCCTCGCCGCGCAGATGATGGTTTACATGCAGCACATGCAGGCGCTCGCGAGCAATGGGGGCAACACCGCGTCCGTCTTGGATATCCAGCTTTGATGTGCACGCCATAAGAAGCAGTGCCGTCGAGTCCGCGCCGCCTGATACCATGAGCACGACAGGAGCAGCCTGCTGCCTCGTCCGGGTCTCATCGACTGCCCCAGGCACGGCATGGTGTCCATAATGCTGAGATACCGTAGGCATTTGCTTCCTCCTCTATTCGTCCGCACCCATTGTATCCTTTGGAATCTTATGTCTCGTCTGCACCTTCATATCCTCGGCAGTGGCTCTAAAGGCAACTGCGCACTCATCGAGAGCCCGCAGGGGCTCATTATGGTCGATGACGGACTGTCTCGCCGCGAAACGCTCAAACGCATGGCGGAACTCGGACTGTCGGCAGACGACGTGTACGCCCTTGTTGTCACCCATGAACACAGCGACCACATCAAGGGGCTTGAGGTATGGTGCAAGCATTGGAATGGCCCGGTCTTTTCCAGCAGAGGAACGCTCACGTCCAAAGAAAGCCTCGCACATCTACCTGTCGAGGAATTCGACCCAGGTGACGCCCTCTCTATTGCCGGAGTCCACATTCAAACATATTCGACATCCCACGACGTCGTTAATCCCGTCGGCTACCGGTTTGACGCTCAGGGTGATTCAATTGGCTTTGCCACCGACACCGGCGAGTTGTCGAAGCATGCCATCGATACGCTCAAGGACTGTCGCATTCTCGCACTCGAAAGCAACCACGATGTAACCATGCTGCGTCAAGGCGACTATCCTCGCTTTCTTCAGGAACGTATCCTGTCTGTAAAAGGGCATCTCTCCAACGATCAGGCCGCCGATGCCGCACGCGCGTTGGTAACCGATCGCACCGAGCAACTTATCGCGATGCACATTAGCCAAGACAACAATCGCCCAAGCCTGACCGTCAAAAGCTACGCAAGCTCCCTCGACGCAACACTCGACAACGAGCTTGGCAGCACCGCCACCCGCGTTGAGGGGCTGCATAAACTCACGATACGTCCCGCCGGGCAATATCGGCCCATGACCATACAGTAAACAGCAAAGGGGGCCGGGAATCACTTCCCAGCCCCCTTAACGCAGGCACCGATGCTAATAGCCGATAGCGTTAGTCGATGGAAATCTTCGTAACGTTCTTCTTCTCGACAATCTTAGGAACCGTAACGGTAAGGATGCCGTCAGCGTACTTTGCAGAAAGGCCCTCGCTCGAAGCATCCTTCAGGTACACACCGCGCGTCGCGCTGTACGAGCTGAACTCCTTCTGTAGGAAGTTCTTACCCTCGTTCTCCTCGTCTTCCTCGACATTCACGCTAATGGAAAGACGACCCTCATTGAGCTCAACGTCGATGTCATCCTTGGCGACGCCAGTCAAATAAGCCTTGACCTCATAGCCTTCGCCCTTATCCTCAACGTCAACGGGGAACGCCTTAGAGGCAATCGAGTTGTTCGCTAGGTCGCTCATATCATCAAAGAGATCAAACAACGAGCTAGCAGAGGGACGAACACCAAAGACCGAACGATAAGGAACCATGCTTGCCATGACTACCACTCCTTTAAGGGACTGCCGAGCCATCTTCTAGGTGGCAGGAACTTCTTTTGACGCTCTAATATATGCCCATCCATTTCTGATATATACATTTTGATATAAAGTTTTTTAAGTCTCTTTCTATAAGCATATCTAAGTCTGGAAGACTAAGGTTTTAACGAAGCCAAAGTTCCTTGAACCGTGCCTTAAATACCATATACGCGGCCTGTCAAAACAGAGCGAAGGGCTTACAATGAGCGCATACACGTTGTTAATGACAACCTAAGGGCATCATGGACGATCAGACCTCCGACAATTCGTTTGAGTCGTTACAGAACGATAATTCTGCCTATTCACAGCCCATACGCTACCATCGTCCCCATATTTCCCAAGAGCCCATTAACGATGCAGAGCCTGAGTATGTAACTCGCAATCGATATCAAACCCTAGAAGAATCTCAATCAGCGCGCAGACACATGGGTGTCGCCTCGAGCGATCCGGTGTATCTAAAAGATGCCCCCTTATCCAAAAACAGCGCAAGCAGCCAGGAGCAGACACAAACACCCACAAAGCAGCATCGTAGAGGGCCCCGTCCCAAGCAAACTCTAACGCATTCCGCCCGCTATCTCGAGACGCCTAAGCAGGGGAAATCGATATTTACATCGTCAAACAGACGGCGCAGACAGCACCGTCTCCAAATTGCGCTCTTGATCATTGCCATCGTGGCAATCGCGCTAGTCATTCATTTTGTTTTCTTCAAATAGAAAAGGCTATTAAGCCATAGAGGCGTTTAGCTCATATCGACCAAACGCAAAAAAGGGGGAGGCCGCGAGGCCTCCCCCTTCTACAGTTTAGCTGACGGCTCGGTGCCGTCCACCGGTCAGCGGCGCCCTGGCCTCCCACGGGCTGACCCC